>CAUUJG010000006.1:0-71850 GCA_963545485.1 uncultured Clostridia bacterium
TCTTTTTCGTTGTTTTAATGCAAAAAATATAGGGTATTTCTTTGGGAATTACTTATTCAAACTAATACAATATTTATCTTCTAAAATAATGGCTACTTTTATTAATACTTTAGATTGCCTTTACATCCACTTTGATTAACCCATTTTGCTTTTATTATTTACAATTTCAAGTAGCCTTAAATATATCTCCTCTCTAACATCTTCATTTGTTTCTAAGAATGCCAAAACCTTTTCTTTACCTTGTCCAAGTTTAATATCATTATAACTAAACCAACTTCCACTCTTCTTAATAATTTCATGCTCACATGCTAAATCCAGAACGCAACCCCACTTTGAAATTCCTTTCCCATAGTAAATATCAAATTCAGCTGTTCTAAATGGTGGTGCAACTTTATTTTTAACTATCTGAACTCTTGTTCTATTCCCAATCTGATCTCCACCCTCTTTTATTGCATCCGCTCTTCTAACACACATTCTCACAGAGGAATAGAATTTTAATGCATTACCGCCTGTTGTAACTTCCGAAGGTCCGTATGGATTTCCTATTTTATCTCTTACCTGATTTATAAATATAATTGTCGTTTTACTTGCAGACGTTGCCGCAGTTAATTTTCTTAGTGCCTGCGACATCAATCTTGCTAATAAACCTATATGTCCATCACCCATATTGCCGTCTATTTCTGCTTGTGGAGTTAATGCTGCTACAGAATCGACAACTATCAAATCAACAGCTCCAGATTTGACCAGTATTTCAACAATATCCAATGCTTGTTCTCCGGAACTTGGTTGTGAAATATATAAATCATTAATATTTACCCCTAATGCTTCGGCATATCCTGGATCCAATGCGTGCTCAGCATCAACATATGCTACAGTTCCACCAAGTTTTTGTGTTTCCGCAGCTATATGCAAGGCTACTGTTGTTTTACCGGAAGATTCATGCCCATATATTTCAACTATTCTCCCCCTTGGGATACCTCCAACCCCTAATGCCATATCAAGAGTCAAACAACCGGTTGGAATTGTTTCAATATTTTCCTCCGTACTGTCTCCCATTCTCATTATTGATCCATTACCGATTTCCTTCGATATCCTGTCGATTGCAGCTTCCAACCTTTCATTTTTAGATAATTTACTGTCAAACTCTTTTGTTATTTTCTTATCAGCCATTTGTCATATCTCCTTAATGTGATATGACAATATTAACACATTGAATATTTTTTTCAAATCTTTTTTGTCTTATTTGTACTAATTTATAGACACAAAGTATTATTTTTGGCGATTTTTAACAATTTTTAGTGCTTTTTTATATCCGTCAACCCCTAAACCGGCAATTTTTACCTCAGAAATCTCCGAAATATATGATTTTTGTCTGTATTCCTCTCTTTTTGATGTGTCTGTTAAATGCACTTCTATAATCATTTTTTTATATGTTTTTAATGCATCTAATATGGCAATAGATGTATGTGTGTATGCTCCTGCGTTAATTATAATGGCTGAATACTTCTCAGCCTTCTGTATTATTGATACTATTTTCCCTTCATAATTTGACTGCTTAATCTTTACTTTTACCCTAAGTTCCTTTGCATATTTTTTAAGTTCATCACACATCTCAGAATATGTACAACTTGGATAAATATCTTCTCTTTTACCTAACATATTAATGTTGGGTCCATTAATAATTAATATTGATTCCATCTATATATTCCTTTATCTTTTTAATTGATGCTTTCGCAACATAAAAAGGGTTTCGATCATTATATATAACGACATCAGCCATCTCTTCATATATGCGTTCTCTTTTGCTTGCCAGTTTATCATATTCTTTCTTGTTTTTTATCAAAGGTCTTCCTTTAAAATCATTGATTTCTCTGCTAGTTTTTAACAATACAACAATTGAATTACTCTTTATCAACTGTCTATTTTCTTCTTTTAAAATAATACCTCCTCCAGTATCTATAACTTGTCCAGTACGATATGCAAATTTTAACAGTGTCTCTGTTTCTTTTTGTCTAAAATATTCTTCTCCATATTCTTTAAATATTCTGGCAACTGTACTGCCGCTTGTTGCTTCAATATCTGTGTTGATATATGACCTATTCAAAATTCTTGCAATTTCCTTTGAAACTGTTGTTTTTCCGACACAAGACATGCCTATAAGTACTATATTTAAATTATTAAAAAGTAACCGTTTATGTATTGCGTTTGCCCCCTTATTGGGTTTACTCCCTGTAAATATTTCAAATGACATCAACGCTTGATGCACAAGCATTGGTAATCCATTAATATATTCAGCATTATCAGGCAATCCAATTGCAAGTTGTGTTCTATGCGGGGAATAATTAATATCTATCACATTTTGTATATTTTTAAATTTACTCAAATCTAAAAGTCTTTCCCCAGGATAATTGGGTCCCGATATAGGTGTAGTGTTGCATATAAACTTAACATCATTCTGTTCATAGATATTTTCATAATTCAATTCACCTGTTCTAGAAATAACATGAGGTACAAGCCCCAATGTCCTGCAGTATGCTATTACAGTTCCGCATGTTGCTCCCGATCCCATAATATATACTTCTTTATGTTTCTTGAAAATATGCTCATATGCTTTTTTTATTCCATAATAATCGGTATTGTAACCCATTAATTTTCCATTTTTATTAGCCACTGCATTTAAAACACTTGTTTTTCTGACAATTTCAGAATTTCTATCCATACTATGTATAAGGTTTTTTTTATATGGAATTGTAACATTGAACCCAATATATTTTTTGAGTCGTACAAATTCTTTTAACTTATCTTCATTTTCTATATTCTTGATTTCACATTCAACCCCTAACATATTATATATCTGTGGCGATAGCGAATATGAAATATTTTCTCCGACAAGATAAATTTTTTCCAATTATTGTAATCTCCTACTTTCTTTAAAAATACTATTATAAATCTTGTCGATACTTGTACAGTGCTTTGTTAGCAATATTTTATATTTAATATCACTTTCTCTTGTACTATCTAACACCTCTCTTTCTTCATCTATTTTAACTTTCCCTATTTCTTTAACAATATCAAATCGCCTATCCAACAATTGCATCAATTCATCATCTATACTGTCAATCTGGGCTCTTAATTCCGGTATTGCTTTCTTTCTTTTAAAATATTCATCCAGTAGTGCAATATAAATTGCACTATCTATACATATCGGTATTCGCATTGCAATACAGCTGTCATATCTTCCAGTGAAAGAATGAGTTACATTTTTCATTGTACTAATATTCACAGTTTCCTGTTCTATAGAAATTGTTGGAGTCGGTTTTACTGCTGTCGAAATAATAATAGGGTTTCCATTCGCAATACCTCCATCAATTCCGCCTGTATGATTTGTTTGGATCACAATATTGTTATTTTCTACTCTTATTTTGTCATTTTTATCACTCCCAAATCCATTAACAAATTGGAAACCATCTCCGAACTCAACTCCCTTTACTGCTGGTATCGAATATATATAATATGCTAACTTGCTTTCAAGCCCTTCAAAAAGTGCATCCCCAAACTTGCCTTTATAATCTTCAAGAAATACTGCACTTTGAATAATGCCACCAACACTGTCGGTCCCATTAATGTTATTTAATAAGCTGTCTAATTTTTTTTGATTGCTCTCTGTAGACTCATAAAATGGATATATCTTTGTTAATCTATCCTGAACAACATTCCTCATAGGTCTCGTATTTTTTATATCTACAAACGAAATCCCTGCAATATTTGAAATAAACGAGTATGAATATATTCCTTCCGCATTTAGTATGCTTGCCGCAATACCACCCATGATGCATAACATTAGTGTGAGTCTTCCAGAAAATCTACCACCACCACTTTTTATTTTTCCATCTTTAAGTAATGCCACATAATCCGCATGAGATGGTCTTAAAACATTAAGATCATATGCATCAGGATGGGCATCTTCATTGTATGCAATAATCTCAATCAATTTCCCTGTCGTCACACCGTCAGCTATTCCGGACACAATTTCATATCTATCTTTTTCTATTCTTTCTGTTATTCCTTTATATGCTTTTGCCCTCTTTGATATAAATTCGTCTATTAAATTTATATCTATCGGCAAACCCTTCGGCATATTAAAAATTTTAAGTCGCATCTCTTTGCTGTGCGATGCTCCTGTTATCTCAAAATCCAATGTTTTGAAATCTGTTCTCATATTTTTATTTCAGCTCCACATCTAATTAAATTTTGAATAAAGCTTGGATGTGACTTGTCAATACTTCCAAATCCTTCCATTTCTCCACCCGTTCGCAAACATATCATCACTTTCAACATATCACATCTATGATCCAATGAAGAATCGAAATAATGTGGCTTTTTCAACCAATCATCGTTTGAATATATTCTTAAACAGTCATCATACAAACTATATTTGACCTTAAGCTCATCAAGTATTTTTATACTTTCCAAAATCCTATTGCTTTCCTTATATTTTGTACGTGCTATACCCCTTAGATTAGTTACACTACAATTATGTATTGCCAAATAAAGTGCTGAGAATATCAAATCTACGCTCTTTTTGATATCTATATCAAGATCACCTATTGCACTAACAGATGTGTTATATGAACCTCTAAGTGTATTCTTAAATTTGCTTCCAATCATTTTTAATATATTATTAAATTCAGCATCTGGCTGTATACAATCGTTTGCAAATCCCTTAATGTATATTTTATCGCCTATTATATTCAATGCTCTATATATAGCTTCAGTTGAACTGTCGCCAGGAACAATTATTTCTCCGTTTGACATGTCAAATTTTTTAATAGCATCCCTTGTCATTACTACATATGGAAAAACATTATCTACACTTTTGAAATCAAGTTTTAAGTTCGCATAATGTGCCACCATCATTAACCCTGAAATTGGTTGTGATGTCTTTACAGACTTGAAACTTTTATGTACATATCTATTAATTTTTTTCCCTCTAATCGTCTCTCCATCAAGACGAATAATTGCCCCGTTCATATTTAAAAATTCTATTAGTTCTTCATGCGGACGTTCCTTTAATCTATCACCAAGTTTAATCGTATATTCGTTACAATATGTTGCCAAAACAGGAAGTATAAATCTGAATGTAGCTCCACTTTCTTTAATTTGTAACTTTGGGCATTGAACTGATATTCCTGCAGTGCTATCTATAAGTATTTCGTTATTTTTCTTTTCAACTTTAATCCCAAGTTCACGAATCGCACAAATTGTCTCTTGAATATCGTTACCTTCGAAAAGACCTTTCAAAATTGTTTTTTTATTTGCCAGTGCTGCACATATAAGGTATCTATGTATATACGATTTTGATGATGGAATTGTAACTGTACCACTAAGCTGTGATTTATTGATTATAGGCACAAAAACTCCTCTATGCTGATTCCCTTAATTCTACAATCTCCTGGTTCTTCTATATCTATAAATTCAAGTTTTTGATTATCAATCATTTTCTTATCTTTTAAAATATATTTATACAATTTCTTATTATCCATTTGTATTTTATCAATGTTGAAAAATTCAAAGATTGTATTATATCTGTCTCGTTGCTCTTCACTAAATATCCCAAGTTTATATTTTCTCTCAATGATATATTGTATTCCATATGCAACTGCCAATCCGTGTGAAATTTTACCTCTACTCATTGTCTCCAAAGCATGTCCAATCGTATGTCCAAGATTCAATATTTTTCTATCTCCAGTTTCATTCAGATCTTTCAAAACATATAACTGTTTTAAATCTATGCACTTTAATATAAACTCGCTATCAATCTTAAATCCTTCTTTTATTTCAGAGTATATACCCTTTGATATAAATGCATACTTAATTATCTCTCCATACGCTGACTTGTATTCACATTTTGGCAATGTTTCAAGAAACTCAGGACAGACAATTATTTCATCTGCTTGTTTAATTACTCCGACTTGATTTTTAAAAGCATGATAATTAATTCCACCTTTACCGCCTATTGCTGCATCTATCATCGCAAGCAATGTTGTTGGAATTAATGTATGTTTTATTCCTCGCTTAAATGTGCCTGCTACAAAAGTTGTTAGGTCACATACTATTCCACCACCAACTCCTACAAGCATATCTTTTTTTGTATAGTTATATTCCAATAGTTCATTTATAATCTTTTTATATGTTGCAAAGGTTTTGTTTTTTTCAATCGATGTTACAAGAAAAATATTTTTACCGTCAATAAAATTCATTTTTTCTTTGTTGAGTTTATAACAATTCTTATCGACGATATAAAATGCCCGACTACAACTTTCCTTTATGTTTTGAATTTTATTTACAACCTCTATCATAGTATCTTTTTTATTTGATACATCTTGTCAGTTAATTTCCTAAATTCCGTTACCGATATCGTCTGCATAGAGTCGGATATTGAATTTTTCGGTTCATTATGTACTTCTAACATTACACCGTCAGCACCAACCGCAGTGGCAGCTAAAGCAATATTTGAAACTATCTTCGCATTACCTGTAGCATGTGATGGATCAACAATTACTGGAAGATTTGTTTTCAGTTTTACTGTTGCTACTGCTGCAAGATCAACAGTATTCTTCATATCTTTTTGAAATGTCCTTATGCCTCTCTCACATAAAATAACATTTGGATTACCTTGCAATAATATATACTCAGCACTTAATAGCCACTCTCGTACCGTTGCTGAAAATCCTCTCTTAAGAATTACCGGTTTGCCAATCTGCCCTACAGCCTTCAACAGTTCATAATTTTGCATATTTCTACAACCTATTTGAAGAATATCAATATCTCTAAATGTATCAATGTTTGATACATCGGTTATCTCAGAAACAACCGGCATCCCTGTTTCTTTTTTTGCAGCAAGCAAATATCTAATTCCTTCCTCTTTTAATCCTTGAAAGGAATATGGTGATGTTCTAGGTTTAAATGTTCCTCCCCTTAAAATTGTTGCACCTGCTTCTTTAACACTTTTTGCTATTGCTGTAATTTGATCTTCACTTTCAACAGAGCATGGTCCTGCAATTATATTAAATGTTGACTGTGATATTATTATTCCGTTCGCTAGTTTAATTTTTTTATCCGATTTGTCAGATGCAAGTTTATATCCTTCATCTTCGTAACTGATATCTTCTACACAATCAAAAGTTCTTAACCTATCAGGTTCTATTCCATCTTCAACATACATTATGTTAATACCGGAAATATTCGTTTCATCATATTTACATTTCTGTTCTTTTAACCAACCTTTAAGTTCTTGTGATGGATAACTATTTAGAATTACTATCATTTTTTAATATAAACTCCTCCGCTTCTGAATACGACTTGCAAATTTTTTTTTCATTATCATTTTCTATCTCTATTGGATAATGTTCAAAAACAACTTCATTAAGTGCTGTTTGAACATTTTCAAATTCTTTTCCATTAAATTTTATTTTATGCATCAACACATTCTCCTTCTATAAGTGCCCTATATAGTCTATGTCCTCCACTAAGGTTGTATGCATCAAACCCATTTGCCTTAAGAATTTGGCACGCAATATATGATCTCATTCCTGTCTCACAATTTACATATATTTTTTTATTCTTATTCAACTGATTCAAATTATCTCTTAATTCTTTAAGCGATATGCGGGTTGCCTTATCAAACATAGAAAAACACTCACCCGTCTCTCTCACATCAAGAAAAGATACATCATCCCTTTTAGACAATGTTGCGTAATCGCTCCAATGCCATACTTTCACCTGCCCGGTTACAATATTGTCTGCAACAAGCCCAGCAACATTAACTGGATCTTTAGCTGATGAAAATGGCGGGGCATATGCGAAATCAATTTGAGTTAAATCTTTTACTGTCATGCCTGCCTTAATTGCAACTGCAATGTCATCACATCTCTTATCTACGCCCTTTCCACCAAACACCTGTGCCCCATATATTTTGCCATTATCTTTATCAAATATCAGTTTGATAGACATCATCTCAGCATTAGGATAATATGTCGCATTTGATGCCGAGTATGTGAACGATTTTTCATAATTCAATCCCAACATCTTTGCAGTTTGTTCTGATATACCTGTCGAAGCAAGAACTTTTTTTTCAAATTTAAGAATATTTGTCCCTTCTGTACCTTGATATATTTCTTTTATACCACATATATTATTTGCAGCAATTCTAGCCTGTTTATTCGCTGAAGTGGCAAAAGGGGATACTCCACGCCTATTAGAAACGATATTTTTAATTTCAACAGCATCCCCTATGGCATAAACATTGTTATCACTCGTCTGCATATAATCATCTACAATTATTGCTCCTCTGTCTGTGCATTTTATTCCAGACTTAACGACAATATCTGTATCTGGTACAACTCCAGTTGCCAGTATAATTAAATCAGTATGTTCTTCTCTTTTGTCAGTAAAAACTATAAATTTGTCATTTTTATCCTTTTTAATATTAATTACTTTTTCTTTAAGATAAACATTTATATGAGCAGCTTTTTCTATATAATTCAAAAGTTCAGTCGTGCCCTCAATATCTGAAGCCGGAAGTATTTTTTCTGCAGCATCTATTAAGGTCACTGATAACCCTCGCCTTTTTAAATTGTCTGCCATTTCAAGACCTATAAATCCACAACCTAAAACAACAGCACTTTTACAATTATTCTCTTTTATATATTCATCTATTCCATATATATCCGGTATATTTCGGACAGAAAATATTCCTTTTTCTTTTTTAATCCCTATGTCTCTTGATTTAGCTCCGGGAGAAAGAATCAACTTATCATATGTTTCATACGACTCTCCGGAGGCATCTAAAATTTTTACTCTCTTATTTGCAACATCTATTTCGATGACTTCTGAATTATTTTTTACATCTATCCTATAGCGTTTATAAAAAGATGACTTTGTTTGAAGGGTAAGATCTCTTTTATCTTTTATTACTCCACCAACATAGTATGGTAACCCGCAATTCGCAAATGAAATATATTCTCCTCTTTCCACCATCACTATATCCATCTCTTCATCAAGTCTTCTTAACCTTGCCGCAGCAGTAGCTCCGCCGGCTACTCCACCTACTATTACAACTTTCATTTTTCCCTCCTTATTAATACTTTACTTAAGAAGGCTTTACATCCTCTTTCTATATCTTCATATGCTGAATTAAAATCTCCCGTATACCATGGATCAGCTACATCGCCTGGCATATCTGTATAATCCAACAACTTATACACCTTATCTTTATGCCCAAGTATATGACATGTATCTTTTACATTCTCTGAATCCATACATAAAAAATAATCAAACTCGTCATACTGTTGCTTGCTTAATCCTTTTGCAAAATGTCTATCATAAGGAATGCCTTTTTTATCAAGCATATTCCTAGCTGCTGGATATATTCCGTATCCATGATTACAGTCCGATGTTCCAAATGAATAAACTTCAACATTGCCTATTCTCTCGCTAGTAACCTTTGCCAATAAGTCCTTCATTACGAATTCCGCCATCGGTGATCTACATATATTTCCAAGACATATAAAAGCAATTTTCATGTTTTAATTATAACAAATCTACATTGAAATATCTTTAAAACTTCTGTCTGCAAAATTACACATATTATGTTATTTTTTTATAGGATGTATCCCCTTTCTCATATTGTATGTCTAAAATATTAGTGTTAAAATTGGTATATACTTTTCACATATGGGGGAATTATGAACTGTTTTTCAAAATGTTATTGCAGATGCTATCAAAGAATAATGTATATGGCTTCCTTTATGTTGCCATGGCGTGTGCCAGAACAACTCTCTGGAGAAGGTAGCCTTGCCGACTTACCAAAATTCATTAAAGAAAAAGGGTGGAAAAGTGGTCTGGTTGTTAGTGATGAAATGCTCGTTAAATTAGGTCTTGTTGAACCACTATTGGAAGGAATGAAAAAAGAAGGTATCAAAGCTACATTGTTTGATAAGGTTGTCCCAAATCCTACAATAACTAATGTTGAAGATGGTTTTGCAATTTATAAAAAAGAAGAATGCGATCATATTATTGCTCTCGGCGGTGGTTCCGTTATGGACTGTGCAAAAATTATTGCAGCAAGAGCTGTAAAACCAAAACAACCTATCAATAAAATGAAAGGTATTCTTAAGGTTGGTAAAAAACTACCACCTCTAGTTGCAATACCAACAACTTCTGGTACCGGGTCCGAAGCCACCTTAGCTGCTGTTATATCAAACCCAGAAACACATGAAAAATATCCAATTAATGATCCACATTTAATTCCTGCTTATGCAGTTATGGATCCTTTATTAACTATTGGTCTTCCTAAACCTATAACTTCCACAACTGGTATGGATGCTTTAACTCACGCTGTTGAAGCTTATATTGGCAGTGAAAATACTAAAGCAACAAAAAAATATGCAATTGAGGCAACACAATTGATCTTTAAATATTTAAAGAGAGCTTATGATAAGGGTGATGATAAGGAAGCAAGAAATATGATGCAAAAAGCTTCATTACTGGCTGGCATGGCATTTACTCGTGCATATGTCGGTTATGTACATGCAGTAGCTCATACTCTCGGCGGATTCTATGGAGTTCCACACGGATTAGCAAATGCTGTAATATTACCTCATGTACTTAAAGAATATGGTAAGAAAGCTCATAAGAAACTTGCACGACTCGCAGATGCCGTAGGAATAACTGGTGCCAATATTCATGAAAAAGCAGAAAAATTTATTCAGGCAATTCGTGATCTTAATACTTCAATGGATATACCTGAAAAAATTCAAGGCAAGTATACAATTAAAGAAGAAGATATACCTTTGATGGTAAAACGTGCTCTTGCTGAAGGCAATCCACTGTATCCAGTTCCTGTAATCTGGGGCAAAAAAGAAATAGAAAAAATTTATAGAATTATTATGTAAAAAAATAAAACACTTTTTAAGTGTTTTATTTTGCTACATCATTATTTTCTTCGATAGTTTTGTTTTTCACTTTTGCGGCTTCAATTTCAGCAAGTTTTTTCTTCGCCTCTTCCATCTTTTTATTTTTTCGTTTTGTAACAAAGAACATTCCTATCGCAGGAACGATACTCAAACCAAGAATTACGCCACCAACTATTCCAAATACTTTCTGATCTTTAGGACTAATCGTCCTTTTTGCTAATACTCCAACTTCTATCTGGTTCGCCTCATTATACGCATTTACTTTTGCTGTCTTGCGGTATTGTCCTATAAATACACTTACTGCTATTACTAAAATTATTCCTAAAATTCCTATTGTTATTTTATTTATTTGTTTTTTCATATTTCTCCATTTGGTTTTATTTTAGAATATCCATTCTCCTTTTTTTGTGGAAGCAATTCTTTTTAACACACCTTCTTTTTTTATGTTTTAATGTGCAAGCTTATTCCATCTTCAGTTACATCTAGCTATTGCCATCTCTTTTGCAATTCTCTTCACATCTACTACATTCATAATTCTAGATAATTATAACATTTTAAATAAATTAACTATACTGTCGTGGAATTTTTGATTGGTGGAGAAGCAGGGAATTGCACCCTGGTCCAAGTAATTCATCATAGCACTTTCTACATGTTTATTGTATGTATCAATTTTTCTCAGAACCATGACATACACGCATGAAACTTTGATGAGCCTATAGTAACGATATTCAGCCTAGGCTTTCTAAATATCTTCTCTGTCTGCTATGACATCAGCTTATCAATCGACAGCTATCGAGGCTGACGGCAACAATTAAATTATGCTGCTAAAGCGAGCTCTTGTGAGCCCATATCATTTTTTGCATTTATTTTGCAAGTTCCGTTTTAAAGTAGACGAGCCTACTACATGCTTATACTACCAAAAATCACCTGTCGAATCTTATACATCCCCACATGATTTGGTATATAGAAATTACATCAAAAAATAATATTAGTCATGCAACCTAAAAATATTTAATATAAATAGATATTCTAACCCGTTTAATCTGCGTAGTTCGAGAAATAATTTTGTATATATATAATTGGTGTTCCCTTATCTCCACTGCCAGATGTTAAATCAGATAAAGACCCAAGTAAGTCGGTTAGTCTTCTTGGAGTTGTGCCCTGTGATGCCATGTTTGATTTTAAATCCTTATCTTTTTTCTTTATTGCATCTATAATTTGCTTCTTTACTTCATCACCTTTAAGATCTGCGAATTGATTATCTGCAAGATATTTCAATTTAAGTTCATTCGGTGTACCTTCAAGTCCGGCAGTGTATCCAGGAGACACAACAGGATCTGCGAGTTCCCAAATTTTTCCTACAGGATCCTTAAATGCACCATCACCATACACCATGACTTCAACTTTCTTTTTTGTTTTTTCAAGTATCATATTTTGAACTTTTTCAACAAACTCTTGGCAGTCTCTTGGAAACAGTTTTACTGTATCTTTTGTGGAAAGGTTTGAACCAAGCAAACCATATTCTTTATTGTATCCACTACCATCTACAGATGAAGTCATTATATCATCTAATGAAAGAACTATTTTTGCACCTGCTTCTTCAAGGATTCTCTTTGTTCTTTTTCTTGTATGTATATCAGCATTTATTATTTTCTTTGCATACTTCAAAATTGTTTTAGGATTATTTGATAAAATAATTGTTGCTTTATCACCACATATTTCTTTGTAATATTTTACATAATCTATCCCAGTAAATGGGTGTTTTATGTCCTTGAATTTTTTGTACAATTTATCTTCTGTAAAAACATCTTTATATGGATTTACTTTATTTCTATCCAATTCATCAACGCTCATTAAGTGATTTCCAACCTCATCACTTGGATATGAAAGCATTATAACCAATTTGTCAGCTGCTTCTTGAATTCCTTTTAATAATAACGAAAATCTATTTCTCGAAAGTATTGGAAATATTAACCCTATAGTTCCTTCACCTATTTTCTCTCTAACATCTTTTGCAATTTGCTGTACTGTTGCATAATTTCCCTGAGAACGGGCAAGAACAGCTTCTGTCACTGCTATAACATCTCTATCTTGTATTTTAAATCCTGTATCCTTATCCGCCGCTGCATCAAGCACGCTTTTGACAACAATCTCAGCAAGGTCGTCACCAGACTTGATTATTGGGGCTTTAATGCCTCTGGATATTGTTCCTACAGTACTCATATGCTACCTCTTTTTCAAAACTCCTTATTGATGTTTTTGACTAACAAAGTATATTGCAATAAATCGGAAAAATCAAATTCGGCTGTTTTTTTGATTCTATCTACTTCTTTTTATCTGCCAATAAACATGCCAAAATAAAAAGGCATATATATCGTCTCTGCGTTGTCTATAAATGTGTTCCCGCTATACAAAACTATCTTTTTGTTTATATACTTCCCAAATAACAGAGACGCATTATCTAGACTCGCATGTCTTTTATAATCTTTTCCTGATTTAACTTCTATCAATGAAATTTTGTTACCGTCTTCATAAACAAAATCTATTTCCATCCTACTTTTTCGATCATAGTAGTTTAACTTTATACCATTTTTTACCAGCATCCCAGCGATAGCATTTTCCATTATACTTCCTTCATTGATACCAATATCACCAAAAAATAGTTCGTGCTGTATTTTTCTTTTTGATAAAAAAGAAAGTACCCCTGTGTCCAACAAATACAATTTAAACATGTTGTGTTTTTCTCTAAATGCCAATGGATACTCCAGTGCACTGATGTTATAACATGGATACGCTATGCCCGCATCAAACAACCAATCAACGATATCACCATATTTTCGTTCATTTCCATATTGGTCGATTTTTGAATATATAAACCGCTTTGATCGACCGCTAAGTTGTTCTGGAATGGCATCAAACATCCCTCTAACTAGTGCAGGTCTCTTTGCATATTTCGCAATGTCATCTTGATAACTTATCACTATTTTCTTTTGTTCAGTCAATGTTTTTGTCAAATCCGTATCGTTCATAAACATTGAAACAACAGCTGGCATTCCTCCAATCGCCAAATATTCTCTAAAATATTTCATCATTTGAGTATGCACAAATAAATCCACTGCCAATGTCTTTTCAAAGCAATTTCTAAGCTGACTTATTAAATCTTCACTTACATTTCTAGCCCATAAAAATTCTTCAAAATCTAACGGGAACATTTCAAATTTTTCTTCAAAACCGACAGGATATGAAGAAACTTCTTTATAATTAATACCTAACAATGAACCACTTTGAATGTAATCATACTTTCCATCCTCTACGAGAAATTTAATTGCCGTTCTTGCTTCCGGACAAGATTGTATTTCGTCAAAAAATATAAGAGTATCCCCTTGAATAAGATTCCCTACATTAGATAAGGCTGTTATATTTCGTATTATTGTATCTGCAGAAAGACTTCCTGTCTTAAATGCAGATTTAAAAAATGGATCTTTTTCAAAATTTATTTCAACAAACCGCTTATAACTTTTCGCGAACTCTCTAACAATAAAGGTCTTTCCTACTTGTCTTGCTCCACTTAACAGCAAAGCACTTTTACTTTTATTTTTCTTCCAAAAAAATAATTTTTCTAACATTTTTCGTTTTAACATAGTTTATCCCTTGCATTTAAATTATACGGTCTATCACAGCATCCACTCAAGACTTTATTGTTGTCTTTACATGAAATTACATAAATTATTTTGCATTTTTGCATGAAATTACATAAATTATTTTGCATTTTTGCATGAAATTACATGAATTCGTCTTTTCCTGACCATACTCAGCATTATACAAATGTGTCCTAATTACGATCAAATTGACAAGTTGTATCATGTACAGTAGACTTTAGACAATATCTTTGGGTAGGGGTTCCTAATCGGTGGTAATGCTAGCTTTGACTAGACAAGTCCAACAGTCTCAACGGTTGATGTGGTGAGATTCCACAACCGCCTGTAAAGTCAGAATGGGAAAGATAGAGCTTTAATGCACCCTGCTCTTAGTTTGGAGTGCATAATGTTGAATATCCAAAAACGAATTAAGCTTATCGTCGCAACTGGTCTTATGACCACTTTTGTTTTTATTACAACTGTCCTCGGCATTCATATTGGACCAAGTTATTTTAATTTAGGCGATTCAGTTATATATATAGCTTCTGCCATTCTAGGTCCTATTGGTGGTGCTTTTGCTGGAGGTATCGGTTCATGTTTCGCAGATTTATACGTATATCCACTAACTGCTCCTTACACACTGTTTATTAAAGCCTTTGAAGGTTTATTTGTCGGAATCGCTTTCAGCATTTCTAAAAGACTCCTTAAAAAGAATCAACTTCTATCAACTTTAGTTCAAGTCATAGGGCTTTTTGTGGGAGCAACAATAATGGTTGCTGGTTACTTTTTCGCAAAATGGTTTTTCTATGGTAGATATGAAACTGCACTAATATCTTTAACCGTCACCAATATTCCACAAGCTGTTATATCTATCACAATTGCCTGTGTACTTCTATATGGAAAGAAGTTGCTAAAACTATTAAATCCTAGCCTTCAATTTCTTTAATTTATTTCCTTTAATACGGAGCAATGACGCCGATATTAACACAACTGTCACAGAAGTGCAGTTATGTATCAAGGCTCCCAATATTGGGTTTATTAATCCGAACATTGCCAAGATTACAGCCACTAAATTTACAGTCATCGCTACAGCAATATTTGTCTTAATGATATTTAATACTTTCTTAGAATATTTAAGCATATAGGACACTTTTGAAATATCTCCGTCCATAATTGTCATATCTGCAGAATCTATTGCAGTATCACTTCCTATTCCCGCTACAGCAAAAGAACAGTTTGCTGCTTTCAAGGATGGTGCATCATTTACGCCATCACCAACCATTGCTGTCTTTCCATCTTTTTGAATCTCATATATCTTATTGAGTTTGTCTTCTGGCAAAAGCTGCGAATACACTTTTAAAATATTTAACTTCTCTCCTGTGAAACTTGCACTTTCAGCATTGTCTCCAGTAAGCATTATTGTCGAATATCCCATTTTATTAAGTTCTTCTATTTCTTCAGCAGCATTTGTTTTTAATGTATCCGTAAAAATTATTATAGCGACTACAACTTTATCTTCTTGCAATACTGTTATTGTTTTTCCTGCTGCTTTTGCAGATCTAATTTCTTGTTCAAACATTTCAGGCATTTGCTGACTTGTTTTAGAAATTGAAATCAAATTGTATTCTTTGCCATCATATTTGCACATTATTCCAACGCCTGGAGTTACTTTAATATCATCTGCAGAAATGCTAACACCTCTAATCTCTTTAGAATATTCTAAAACTGCTTTTGCAAGTGGATGTTCCGATACATCCTCCATACTCTTAACTATTCCTTTATATTTATCCTCTTTTGATCTATCAGCAACTATAAATTTTTCAACAGCAATTTTGCCTTCTGTAAGAGTTCCTGTTTTATCAAAACAAATATTTTTAATTCTTGAAAGTTCTTCCAGCATAGCCCCGGATTTTATAAGCACACCTTTCTTTGCAGCATGTCCCAATCCTGCGGCTATGGCTGTAGGAGTAGCTAAAACAAGAGCACACGGACAAAATACAACTAAAACTGTTATTGCATTTGATACCGCCTGCCAATTGTATTTAATCGCTGAACTACCATGAGATAATACAAATTTCGAAATTAAACCTACCAATACTGAAAGCACAAGTACAATTGGAACAATTACTTTAGACCACTTATCGGCAACTCTCGCAATTGGGGCTTTTTTGCCTTCTGCCTCTATTGTAAGATTAGCCATTTTAGATATAACCATATCTTCTTTCTTTTTTTCAACTACTACTTTAAACACTCCATCCTTGTTAAAAGTTCCACCATATACATGGTCTCCAACTCCGAGATCCACTGGCAAATATTCTCCAGTCAATGACGACTGATCAATTGATGCATGCCCTTCTATTATTTCTCCATCAACACTTATTTGTTCACCCGGTTTAATTAGAACAATATCTCCTTTTTTTATTCTTTCAAGGGGTACCGACACAATCCCGTCACCAATTACAACATTAGCCTTTTGTGGAATCAATCCTACCAATCTCTCTATACCAGACCGACATTTTTTTACAGTAATACTTTCAAGAAATTCTCCCAAAAACATAAGGAATGCAATTTCTCCTGCCGCAAAAATGTTGCTATGCTGATGTCCTGTCTTAAACAATCCATCCAACTTATTAACATCACCATGCGGTGTTTTATTAACTCCAGTCAATATAAGAATCTCTATAACTATAGATCCTAACATCGCAAGCGTAATTAGTAATGGAGTTGTAAGTTTGCCTTTAAATAAATTTTTAAATGCGTTATAAACAATTTTCCAACCGCAAACTATCACAGTTACCCATGCTGGATTTACATAGTAAAATGGCAAAAATTTAAATTTCCCCTCTTTTGCCCATGGAAGTACTCCTATAATGAGAAATATCAGTGACACCGAAAGTATTGCTATATTCTTTGAAAGTTCTTTTTTCTTTTCTTCTTGAGAAACTTTATAATCTGCTTTCAGATCACAACACGCACATACACCTTCTTCATAACTTTCTACACTGCAACCACATGCTTTATGTTCCGTCTCATGCTCATGACAACAGCACTCACTTATATCTTCTTTGTTGTCTATATGGCAACTACATTTCTTATCTTCCAAATTATTATGACAGCTTTCTTCTGCCGTATGACAAGTGCATTTGCTATTCTGAATTGCTATGATATTTTCATGGCAACAGCACTTTAATATCTTCTCTTTTTCTTCATGACAACAAAACTCTTGAATATGTGTACAATCTGCATGTTTTATTCCATCAGATTCATGATGACATTTACTTCCTCTAGCTTTCTTGTCATCTTCATTTATCGTTTTCATTTCATGTACCTATCGATAAGTACAACTAGCTCATCAAGTTTTGTAAGATCGCCTGACTGTACAGCATTCTTTATACAATGTCCAACGTGATCCATAAATATTTTTTTCTTAACTTTATTCATTGAGCTTTCAACAGCTGTTAATTGTATTAAAACATCTTCACATGACCTTTTATCGTCAAGCATTTTTATTACGGCTTCTACATGTCCCTTTATCGTCGCAAGTCTATCAGACACATCCTTACTTACAGTGTCCATTATCGCATCTGGTGAATCTGTTAAAAAACTTTTATTATCTTTATCCTTTTTGTTCATTATATTTGCTCCTTTATTGTGTTTACTGTCTCACCCCTCTGGGTGGGGGTATATATTAAGTATAGCAAGTCTCTATACATTGTCAAATAATTACTTTTTAATTTCTATGCGTACTTTTCCGGATATTCTGTAAAAATTGCCGCTCTTACTTTTCTTTCGTATTTGCGTTTCCATCCTTTCGTTAAAACAAATGCAATTGACAATATTGCACTTACAATCCAACCGACCATAAATCCAGCGGCTATTCCGGATACTCCATATTTAGGAGCAAAAATATATGAAAATGCTACACGTATTACCAAATCTATAAATGTTGATACAAAGAAATAACCAACTCCGCCAGAACCTCTCAATATACAGTCCCCACACATTTTTACTGCAAGAATTATCATTATTGGAGAAACTGGGATTAGTAACATGTTTGCATATTTCCTACTGTCCTTATTCATATTTTTATTAAAAATATCCATAACTCCATTAGGATCACTTTCAAATATAGTTACGAACACTAACGATATAAAGACAGCCATCCCTATGGTAACCCAAAACCCCTTTTTAATTCTTTTATATTCGCCAACAGCAATATTCTGAGCTGTAAAGTTTGATAATCCATTCGCTCCTTGGAATATGCACATTACTGCCAAACCTATCAAGCGACCTGAAATGGTATACCCTGCAGTTGTATTTATTATTTTTTGAGCTCGATCAGGGTCTCCCTTATAAAGTTTGAATAAAACATTTTGAATTAATAATGCACCTATGAAGATCGACATCTGCTGGAGCATGATAGGTATTGATATCTTTACCGTAGATAAAACATTTTTGAAACTAAACTTTTTATATGGCTCACTTTCCATTTTTTTCAGATGCACAAAAATTATAGACATCGCCAATATACATGCAATCATTTCAGATATCACTGTCGCCCATGCTGCACCTGCAATTCCCCATTTCAATACCATAACAAAAACATAATCAAGTATAATGTTCACAATTGTTGATATTATGAGAAATAAAAGTGGCAACCTAGTATTCCCCAATGCCTGATATACACCGACAACGACATTATATAAAAAAGCTCCAACAGTACCAGCTCCAATAACTATGAGCTGATATTCGTTAGCCATTTTAAATAGCCCTCTCTCTGTCGGTGTGCCTATTGCTCTCAACAAAGGTGCACTGATCCCAACTCCTATTGCAGTTGTAACAACTGACAAAACTGACGCTGTTATCATTGTAGTAAATATTGCTGTCTTTAACTTTCCTATTTCTTTTTTTGCAAAAAGTTGTGCCAAGATAATTGAGCTACCGACACAGTATCCTATCGCCACAGACATCGTAATCATAACTAATGGAAAAGATGCTCCTATTGCCGCTAGCCCTATTTCCCCGACCGCCTGTCCAATAAATATTGTATCTATCATGCCATATAATTGTTGAAATATAACACTTATAAGCATCGGAAGGCTAAAGAAAAATAATGTTTTAAATATCTTGCCCTTTGTTAAATCTGTTGTCATATATTTATTATGCTAGCTGTTTTTCCCGCAACAGTTCTTATATTTTTTCCCGCTACCGCATGGACATGGATCGTTACGTCCAACTTTTTCCATTCTCGTTTGCTCTCCGGAAATCGCTGCCTCTCGTCCAACTACAACTTCTCCTTCTTCATTTTTATATACTTCAAGTTTCAATAGTACACTTGCCGTCTCTTTATGTATTCTTTCTGACATATCTTCAAAAAGTCCCCAAGCTTCACGCTGGAATTCAATTAATGGATCTCTCTGTCCATACCCTCTTAAAAATATTCCATTCTTTAATTCAGATGCCACATCTATATGATCAATCCATTGACGATCAACTACATTTAACAAAACAGTTCTCTCAATATCTGAAAAATCAAAATCCAATTCTTTTGCTTTCGCAATTTTCTCTTCATATAATTCAACTGCCTTTGCAGCGACTAATTTGCCAAGTTTCTTCACATCATAACAACTAGCAATATCTTCATTCATGTAGTTAGTACCATTTGGTAACAAAGAGATTTCAAGACCTCTATTAAACTCTTCGTAATCCCACTTCTGATAATCAACCTTATAATTCGCATGCAAACTTACTACATAATGAGCAAGATCATCCACCATCTTTAAAATTTGTTCATGAACATTAATACCTTCAAGTACTTGATTCCTTTCTTTATATATTATTTCACGCTGGACATTCATTACATCGTCATAACTCAACACTTGTTTCCTTATAGAATAATTTTGTCCTTCCGACATCTTCTGTGCTCGCTCAATCTGCTTCGCTACCATCTTGTTTGTTATTGGAATTTCATCCTCTCCCTCCGCCGGAACGAGATTTAAAACCTCCATTATTTTTTTAATTCTTTCTCCTCCGAATATTCTTGCGACATCATCATCAAGAGAAATATAAAATTTTGTTGAACCTACATCTCCTTGACGCCCAGCTCTTCCTCGCAACTGATTATCTATTCTTCTACTTTCATGTCTTTCAGTACCGATGATTCTCAAACCGCCAGCTTCAATAACTCGACTTTTTTCTTCGTCACATTCTCTTTTAAAATCATTATAAAGTCGTTGATATTCTTCTTTTGCTTTCTTTACTTTTTCATCTGTATATTCGTACGGAGAAGTAGCCATTTCTATTGTATCCAAATCAAATCCATCTTTTTCAAGCTGCTGTTTTGCTTTATAGTCTGCATTACCTCCAAGCATAATATCTGTACCACGACCAGCCATATTTGTTGCTATTGTAACAGCCCCTTCACGCCCTGCTTGTGCAACAATTGATGATTCCTCTTTATGATTTTTAGCGTTTAATACTACATGGGGTATTCCCACTCTATTTAATTTTCTTGAATATTCTTCCGATCTTTCAACACTTACTGTACCTACAAGTACTGGCTGTCCCTTTTCATGACAACTTTGTATATCTTCAATAACCGACTTAATTTTGCCTTCTTCACTATAATATATAGAGTCTACTTCATCTCTTCTTTGAGATGGTTTATTTGGTGGAATTATAACTACATCTAGTGAATAAATCGTTTTAAACTCATCTTCTTCTGTTTTGGCAGTACCTGTCATTCCACTTAATTTCTTATACATTCTAAATAAATTTTGGAACGTAATAGTTGCCATAGTTCTGTTCTCTGCTCTTATCTGTACCTTTTCTTTTGCTTCAATTGCCTGATGCAAGCCATCCGAATATCTTCTTCCGACCATTACACGACCGGTGAATTCATCAACGATCAATACTTCACCTTCTGAAACGATGTAATCTTTGTCTCTTTTCATCATGTGTCTGGCTCTTAATGCCTGCTGTATATGATGATAAAGCGTAGTATTTTCTATATCTGTTAGATTATCAACTTTGAAAAAACTTTCTGCCTTAGCTATACCTTCATCTGTTAGCATTATTGTCTTATCTTTTTCATCTATTACGAAATCTTCCGGTTTTGTTGATTTTGCAAATGCATCTGCTACCTTATAAATATTGCTAGACTTTTCACCTTGACCAGATATAATCAACGGAGTTCTTGCCTCATCAATTAATATCGAGTCAATTTCATCGATAATTGCAAAGTTCAAGCCTCTTATGTTCTTCTCTTCTTTCTCAGTTGCCATGTTATCTATGAGAAAATCAAATCCAAGCTGACTGTTTGTACAATATGTGATATCACAATTGTACATTTCTTTTTTATCTTCCTGTCTTGTAGTTGAAACTATTACCCCAACTGACAGACCAAGGAATTTATACAGTTTTCCCATCCATGCCGCATCTCTAGCAGCCAAATAATCGTTAACTGTAACAACATGAACACCCTCACCAGCAATCGCATTTAAATATACGGGCAATGTCGCTACAAGTGTTTTACCTTCACCTGTCCCCATCTCAGCTATTCTTCCTTGATGTATTGCAATACCACCCATGAGCTGTACGAAGAAATGTTCCATATTTAATATTCTCTTACTAGCTTCACGTACTGTGGCAAATGCCTCCACAAGCAAAGCGTTAAGACTTTCTCCATTTTTATATCTTTCTTTAAATTCTTGAGTTTTTGCGACAAGCTGTTCGTTTGAAAGTTTTGAATACTCTTCCTTCAACCCTTCAATTTTCAGTGCTATCTTTTTCAATCTTTTAACTTTATATTTATTACCATCAAATATCGACATTTTTACCTCTAACTTATTTGTCCTCTTATCAATTCTTTTAATAATGTATTTCTTTCTTCATGATGATAATCGTTTATCATCATTGCTATTGTTTTTTTTGTACTTATTATTACAACATTTTTTTTTGCCCTGGTGACTGCCGTATATAGCATATTCCTTGTTAGTCCATACCCCTTTGCAAGAGCAATTACCAATGTATCAAATTCACTACCCTGTGATTTGTGTATTGTTGTCGCATATGCTAAAGAAAAATCATAAAGCGTTTCATCTCTATATTTTATAAGCCTATCATCAAATCTTATATCTATTGTCCTATTCTTAGAGTCAACACTTTCTATAAATCCCATATCACCATTATATATTCCATCCGACTTTTCTACACCAACCTCTTCCGGTTGATAATTATTCACCATCTGCATTACTTTGTCACCTGGTCTATAATATATGCCTCCGACATCCAGTCCATTGCTAAATTCTCTATCTGGATTAATGATATCCCGTAAAAGTATGTTTAAATTTTCAGTGCCCGCATATCTTTTTTTTGTTGCTGATAAAACTTGAATATCTTTTGGATCTATTGAAAAGTTTTCCGGCAAACGCTTTGTAACGAGATTCACAACTACATCCGCAATTTCTCCTTCATTTTCTTTTTCAACAAAATAGAAACCACTATCATGTTCGTTATTTAAATTAGGCATTTTACCTTCATTTATAAGATGTGCATTTTCAGCAATTTTATTTCCATCTGACTGTCTATATATATGCGTAAGATATGCTGTTTTAATTTTTCCGCATTCAATTAGATCTGCAAGAACATTCCCGCAACCTACCGACTGAAGTTGGTCTTTGTCTCCCACAAGAATAAGTCTTGTTCCTATCTTAACAGCCTTTAATAATGAGTTGAAAATATATTCATCTGTCATAGACATTTCATCAACAATTACTACATCCGCATCTATTGGATTATTTTCATCTCTCGAAAACTGAGAACCACTATCGTTTTTCCATTTATATTCTAACAGTCTATGAATCGTCTTGGCTTCCACGCCGCTAGCCTCTTCCATCCTCTTTGCCGCTCTACCTGTTGGAGCACATAATGCAACTTTTTTTCTCAAATTTTTAAAAATTGTAATAATACATTTAATTATTGTAGTCTTCCCAACTCCAGGACCTCCAGTTATAATTACAATTCCATTTTCTATAGCACTTCGGATTGCCTCTTTTTGACTTTCGTGAAAAGTTACTTTATATGTATTTTCATACAACTCTATTTCATGATCTAAATCTATTTGAACTTGTTCTTGTCTCAACATCAATTTATTTATATTTTCTGCAATTTTTCTTTCTACAAAATAATTAATCATGAGCATATATATTTTTTCATTATTTTTTTTAAATGAAAAAATCTGTCCATTTTGCAAAAGTTTTTCAACTCTTTCTTTAATCTTATCTTCCACCTCACATTCTGCAATGCTCTCATTCTTCATGTTTTCACGAGCGATGATGAATAAATCTTTTTCTTTAATATATGTATGCGAACCAGACGAACAATAATTTTCAATAGTATATAAAATTCCTGCCTCTATTCTTGAATCACTTAATAATGGAATTCCTAAAACCATCGCAATTGCATCAGCCCTTTTAAAGCCTACTCTGTCTATTTTGCCTATTAGACGATATGGATCAGCTTTTATAATATTTACGGAAGATGCTCCGAAAGCTTCATATATTTTGTAAATCATACGATTTGTTATTCCCAAAGGATTTAACAACATAATTAAATCTCGCATTTCATAAATTTCTTTATATGAATTTGCTATAAGATTGGCTTTCCCATGACTAATCCCACTTACCTGAATTAATTCCATCGGATTAGACAGTACATCTACCGACCTATCACCAAACTTCTCAACTATTTTTACTGCTGTTGCTGGACCAATCCCAGGAATTGCACCACTAGATAAAAAACTAACAAGATCATCAGATGTAGTTGGTAAAATTTCTTTAATTACGGAAGCTTTAAATGTTTCTCCGTACTTATCTTTCTTAAATTCGCCTTCCACTTCAACTCTCATGCCGACTCTAATTTTCATAATCTCACCGGCAACTTTAATCTGTTTTTGGCTTTCATCATCAGCTAAACAAAATACTTTAAAATTATTCTGTCCCTTGTCATAAATAATATAAGTTATTTCGCCAGATTTCTTCATAATAAAAAACAGACAAGGTTTTACCTTGTCTCCTTAAGCTTGTTAACTTCGACAACAATCTGTTTTACTTTATCGACCTTTTCCCAAGGCAATCCCGATTTTCCAAAATGTCCATAATTTGTTGTCGATCTGTATATTGGATTTTTCAGTCCTAATGTCTCTATTATAGCCATTGGTCTTAAATCAAACACCTTTTTAACTACTTCACTCAAAAGTTCATCATCTACAATTCCTGTTTTATGTGTATTTACATATATGGAAATAGGATGAGCCATACCTATAGCATATGATACTTGAATTGTAACTCTCTTACATACTCCAGCCGCAACTAAATTCTTACATATATATCTACACATATATGCAGCACTTCTATCCACTTTTGTAGGATCTTTTCCAGAGAATGCACCACCACCATGTGGACAAATTCCGCCATATGTATCAACTATTATTTTTCTTCCAGTAAGACCACTATCACCTTGAGGTCCACCAATAACAAATCTTCCAGTTGGATTTATATAAATCTTTGTATCATCATCAATATACTTAGCATCTATCGCTTTTTTTACAACATGTTGAATAATATCTTCTTCAAGAGTTTCTTGATCAATATCTGGATCGTGCTGTGTTGATAAAACTACTGTATCCACCCTATATGGAACTTTATCTTTATACTCAACTGTAACTTGAGCTTTCCCATCCGGTCTCAAATATGGAATGATATTTGTTTTTCTTACTTCAGCCAATCTTCTTGTTAATGCATGTGCCAAAACAATAGGTAATGGCATGTAATTTTCAGTCTCATCTGTGGCATATCCGAACATCATACCCTGATCTCCGGCACCCATTGTTTCATAAATATCTTTTGAATGTTGGTCACTTGCAGCAACAACACCTTGGGCTATATCTGCTGACTGAGCATTTAATGATGTTATAACAGCACATGTATTATAATCAAAGCCAATATCACTACTGTTATACCCTATATCGCTTATAACCTCTCTTACCGTATTTTTAGGATCATATGGTCTACTTAATGATGTTTCTCCAAACACCATTACTAATCCCGTATATGCACACACTTCTACTGCTGTTCGTGCATTTTGATCAAGCTTTAAAATATCATCAAGTATCGCATCTGCAATCTGATCGCATAGCTTATCAGGATGCCCTTCAGTAACGCTTTCCGAGGTTATAAACTTTTTCATTATTCCTCCTCGCCGGCATAACGGTCTATATATTCCGTATTTTGTGCCGAATTCACTCCTTCCGGTAATGCTGTAGTTATTGTAGCATATCTTTTCATTCCTGTTCCTGCAGGTATTAATTTACCGATAATTACATTTTCTTTCAATCCAAATAAAGGATCACGTTTATTATTAATTGCTGCTTCTGTTAATACTTTCGCTGTCTCCTGGAATGATGCAGCTGATAAGAATGATTCTGCATTTAAAGCAGCCTTTGTCACACCAAGCAATATTCTCTTCCCTTGTGCAGGATTCTTACCAGAATTTACAGCTTCACTGTTAGTTTCCATATAATGTTGCAAATCAACATATGTTCCTGACAACATATCTGTATCTCCCTGATCCTCAATCAATACCATTCTCAACATTTGTTTAACGATTACTTCAATATGTTTATCATTAATTTCAACACCAGCCATTCTATATGCTGACTGAACTTCTCTTGCAATATATTCTTCAACACCTGTTGTGGACTTGACTGCAAGTAATTCATGTGGGTTTATTGATCCTGAGGTTAATGGATCACCTGCTTTAATTTCTTCTCCTTCAGTTACTCTGATCTTTAACCCGAAAGGTATCTGATATTCTTTGACTTCACTTTCTCCAGAAGTAGATGTACTTGTTACCGTTACTGTTTCTTTATTCTTCTTTTTAGAAAGTGAAACAAATCCATCAATCTCACTTATGATTGCCTGTCCTTTTGGTTTTCTTGCTTCAAATAATTCCTGAACTCGTGGAAGACCTTGAGTAATGTCATCACCCGTAGCAACACCACCAGTATGGAAAGTTCTCATTGTAAGCTGTGTACCAGGTTCACCAATTGACTGTGCAGCAATTATTCCTACCGCTTCGCCCAATTTAACTGGATTTCCACTTCCCATATTCTTTCCATAACACTTAACACACAAACCATGTTTACATCTACATGACAATACAGAACGAACTCTTACCTTTACATCTCTAATTGAAATCTTATTTTCATCAGCGTGCTTGTATAAAACTTCTTCTATATATTTTGCCTGTTCTTCATTTATAAGCTCATCTTTATGTACTATAGCTTTCTTTGTGTATGGATCAATTATATCTTCTACTGCAAATCTTCCATTAATTCTATCTGACATTGGTTCAATGATATGTTGTCTAGGATCTTTTTCGTTCTGTGTCTTAGGTTCAAAAATTGCTCCTAATTCTTTTCCTCTTGTATCTCCACAATCTTCTTCCTGTATGATAACTGAATGTGCTACATCAACAAGTCTTCTTGTTAAATACCCTGAATCCGCTGTCTTCAAAGCTGTATCCGAAAGACCTTTTCTTCCACCGTGTGATGATATAAAGTATTCAAGAACTGATAAACCTTCTCTAAATGATGCTCTAACCGGAAGTTCGATTGTTTTACCTGTAGGGTCTTTCATCAGTCCACGCATACCTGCCAACTGCCTAATCTGTTTCATATCACCACGAGCACCAGATTTTGCCATCATCCAAATTGGATTGAAGTCATCTTCCAGATCCTTTTTCAATTCAGCCTCTATTTTCTCAGATGCTGTTTCCCACGCACGAACTATTTCATTATATCTCTGTTCTGCAGAAATAATTCCTCTTGCATAAGATCTTTCTGTATTTACAACATCAAATTCCGCTTTCTGGACAATGTCTTTTTTCTCTTCTGGAATATGCATATCAAATACACTTGTTGTTACCGCTCCAATTGTTGAGTACTTATATCCTAATGCCTTAATTTTATCTAATACAATTGTTGTGTCTGTTGCTCCATGATATTTAAAACAATGATCAACTATTTGTGAAAGTTGTTTTTTTCCTATCGCTATCTGCTTCTGACCAAAGGCATTAATTTGTATTCTCTTTCTTATGTTTCCAAGTATGAGTTTTTTATCATTCTCATAATTATCATTAATTCTATCAAGTTCCTTAGGGCTAAGAACTTTACCTTCATTTTCCAATTCTGCAATTTGTGCTTCTTTCTTCTCATCAAGTTCATTAAGCTCTTTTAATCCAACTTTAATTGCACTATCTATTTTTTCAGCCTGTTCAGAAGTTAATTCTTTCATTCTCAATTTTGTGCATACATTTGCTGTTGAACGTTTTAATGCACCTGATTTTTGTGCCTGCATCAAAATATCAAATTGTCTATCATCAATTGATGATTCAATACCCAATATACCTTCAACTTCCAAGGCTCCTTCATTAGCCGGAATACTTCTATCCACAAATCTCAAATCCTGTGGCAAGTTCGAGTTAAATATAAACCTTCCCAGTGTAGAATGTATTAATCTATTCCCTGTTGATGTTTTTACACGAATATAACATAATGCTTGAAGTTCAAGAGTCTTTTCTTGATATGCCATCATTGCTTCATCAAATGATGCAAAATATCTTCCTTCACCCATTGCTCCTGGTTTAACTATTGTAAGGTAATATGAACCAATAACCATATCTTGTGTAGGTGAAACTATTGGTTTGCCATCTGACAATTTCAAAATATTATTTGTACATAACATCAATATTCTTGCTTCAGCTTGTGCTTCGATTGATAAAGGCAAATGCACTGCCATCTGGTCACCGTCAAAGTCGGCGTTAAATGCTCCACATGCTAATGGATGTAATTTAATTGCTCTACCTTCAACAAGAACTGGTTCAAAAGCTTGTATACCTAATCTATGCAATGTAGGAGCACGGTTCAACAATACCGGATGATCTTTAATAATTTCCTCAAGAATATCCCATACTTTTTCGTTATCTGAATCGATATATCTTTTTGCCGCTTTAATATTTTGACTCAATCCATCCTCTATCAAACGACGCATTATGAATGGTTTAAATAATTCAAGTGCAATTTCTTTTGGAAGACCACATTGATATAATTTCAATTCAGGTCCAACAACTATAACTGAACGCCCAGAGTAGTCAACACGCTTACCAAGCAAGTTCTGACGGAAACGACCTTGTTTACCTTTTAACATTGCTGTTAATGATTTAAGTTCTCTTCCACCAGCACCAGTTACAGCCTTTCCTCTTCTACCATTATCAATCAAAGCATCAACTGCTTCTTGCAACATTCTCTTTTCGTTTCTTATAATTAGTTCTGGAGCCCCGAGTTCCTGTTGTCTCTTAAGACGATTATTTCTATTGATTACTCTTCTATACAAATCATTCAAATCAGATGCTGCAAATCTACCACCATCCAGTTGAACCATAGGTCTTAAGTCTGGAGGTATAACAGGTATTACATCCAAAACCATCCATTCCGGTTTGTTACCTGTCTTTCTGAATGCTTCAACAACATTTAATCTCTTCGCTAATTTTGCCTTTTTATTTGGGGTTGCAATAGCTAATTGTTCTTTAAGTTTCGCAGATTCATCCTCAAGATCAACTTCCATAAGAAGTTCTTTTACAGCTTCAGCTCCCATTCCAGCTTTGAAGTCTGTTGGTTTATATTTTTCAAGAAGCTTTCTATATGTGTAGTCATTGATAACCTGTTTCTTTTTTAACCCAGGTACAATACCCGGATCAATAACTATGTATGCAGCAAAATATATGACCTGCTCCAATTCTCTCGCAGATACATCCAAAATTGTGCTGATTCTTGATGGCGAGCCTTTGAAGTACCAAATATGAGTTACTGGAGTAGCCAATTCAATATGCCCCATTCTTTCTCTTCTTACTTTAGATTTTGTAACTTCAACTCCACACTTTTCACATATGATGCCTTTGTATCTAACTCTCTTGTATTTTCCACAATGACATTCCCAGTCTTTAACTGGTCCAAAAATCTTTTCACAAAAAAGACCGTCCCTTTCTGGCTTTTGTGTCCTGTAGTTAATTGTTTCAGACTTTGTTACTTCTCCCTTAGACCATGATCTGATCTTTTCAGGTGAAGCTATTCCTATTTCTATTGAATCAAAACTGCTTAATTCGTACATGCTTCATTACTCCTTATCATCACTGTTGTTTTCTAACAACGAACTTAAAACATCAATATCATTTACTTCATTATCACCAGGATCTATTGCACTCAACAAATCTGCCAATGAGCCGATACCATCATCAGAGTCACTGCCCAACCCAGAGATCTGATCTGCCAGATTGATTTCAATTTTCTCCTTTTCTTTTTCCATCTTATTAGGTATCTCGTAATCTTCATTTGGTGAGTAGTCTCTAATCTTGATTTCGTTATCATCATCAGTCATTACTTTTAGATCAAGACACATGCTCTGTAATTCTTTAACGAGAACTTTGAATGATTCCGGAATACCTGGTTCTGATACATGTGTTCCCTTAACGATAGATTCGTATGTCTTAACTCTTCCTCCAACATCATCAGATTTGACCGTTATCATTTCTTGAAGAATATTTGATGCCCCGTATGCTTCAAGTGCCCAAACTTCCATTTCACCAAGTCTCTGTCCACCAAACTGAGCCTTACCACCTAATGGTTGTTGTGTAACTACTGAATATGGACCTACACTTCTTGCATGGATCTTATCAGCAACTAAATGACCTAGTTTTAGATAGTACATATATCCTACTGTAACTGGATTTTCAAATTTCTCACCAGTTCTTCCATCATATACTTCTATTTTGCCATCTACTTTTCCGTTCTTATTAGCAATTCCCGCCTCTTTAAACAGTTTCTTAATATCTTGCTCACTTGCCCCATCAAATACCGGAGTTGCGACCTTCCAACCATTCATCTTTGCTATATAACCAAGGTGAACTTCAAGAACCTGTCCTATATTCATACGTGATGGAACACCCAATGGGTTAAGAACGATTTGCAATGGTGTCCCATCTTGTAGATATGGCATGTCTTCTCTTGGTAATACTCTAGAAATAACACCCTTGTTACCATGACGTCCTGCCATTTTATCTCCAACTGAAATTTTTCTCTTTTGTGCTATATAAACTCTGACAAGAACATTTACTCCTGGGTTTAATTCATCTTTATTCTTTCTTGTAAAGATCTTTACATCAACAACTACACCACCTTGTCCATTAGGAACTCTAAGTGATGTATCTTTTACATCTTTTGTCTTATCTGAGAAAATCGCTCTTAAAAGTCTTTCTTCTGGTGTTGGCTCACTTTCACCCTTTGGAGTTACTTTACCTACTAAAATATCTCCTGCTTTAACTTCAGCACCAACACGAATTATTCCGTCCGCATCTAAATTCTTCAACGCATCTTCAGATAAGTTAGGAATATCTCTTGTTATCTGTTCGGCACCTAGTTTTGTATCTCTTGATTCAAGCTCATATTCTTCAATATGTATTGATGTAAATACATCATCCTTTACAAGATCTTCACTAATCAAAATAGCATCTTCGTAGTTATATCCTTCCCATGACATAAACCCTACAAGTATGTTTCTTCCAAGTGCGAGTTCGCCTTTATCTGTTGCAGGACCGTCTGCAATAACTGTTCCTTCTTGTACCACTTCACCATTTTCATCATATTTAGGTCCAACAACTCTATCTCCCTTATTTACTATTGGGAATTGATTAATACATGTTGATTGGTTACTTCTTTGGAATTTCGCAAGTTTATATTCGCTAAATGATCCATCATCACATTTAATTATAATTGTTTCAGCATCTACATAACTTACAACACCATCTTTATCGGCAATCTTCAATACTCCACTATCGTAGGCAATTTTATGTTCAACACCAGTCGCTATGATAGGTGCTTCTGTCTTTAATAAAGGAACAGCCTGTCTTTGCATGTTTGAACCCATCAAAGCTCTGTTTGTATCGTCATTTTCCAAGAAAGGAATAAGTGCGGTAGCTACGGATACCAACTGTTTAGGTGATACATCCATATAGTCAACATTGTCTCTGTTAACTTCTGTAATATTATTCTTAATTCTACATGTAACACGCTTCTTTACGAACCAACCGTCTTTATCTAAAACTTCATTTGCCTGTGCAACAATATATTTATCCTCTTCATCGGCTGTCATGTATACAATTTCATTTGTAACTTTTTTATTTTCTTTATCAACCTTTCTATATGCCGTTTCTATAAATCCATATTCATTAATTTTTGCATATGTCGCTAAAGATGATATCAGACCGATATTTGCTCCTTCCGGAGTTTCTATAGGACAAATTCTTCCATAATGCGAATAGTGAACATCTCGAACTTCAAAACCAGCTCTTTCTCTATTTAAACCTCCAGGTCCTAAAGCTGATAGTTTTCTTTTATGTGTTAATTCAGCTATAGGATTAGGTTGATCCATGAACTGTGAAAGTTGTGAAGAACCAAAGAATTCTTTTATTACACTAGTTACAGGCTTAATATTAATAATCTGTGATGGTTGCAAATCTACTTCTTCAGCAGTCTGTGAAGCATTCAGTCTATCCTTAATGACTCTTTCCATTCTGGAAATTCCAATTCTAAACTGATTCTGCATCAACTCACCAACTGATCTCACCCTTCTGTTTGACAGATGATCAATATCATCACAAACTCCAAATCCATGAGCAAGTCCAAGATTATAGCTGATTGCTGCCACTATATCATCTAGTGATATATGTTTCATTACTAATCTATCTCTGTCTGCCTTTATGTATGCAATTCTTTCATCATTATTTTGAGTTTTTTCAAGTATTTCTTTTAATGCAGGATAGTATACTTTTTCTGTTATCCCTATTTCTTTTGGATTACATTTAATAAATGCATCCAAATCAACAGTGTTATTTCCGATACATCTGTATACACACTTGTCACCTTCTTCACTTATATACTCAAGATCTACAACATTTACACCGCTATTTTGAATAAGTTCAGCTTGTGCTACGGTGATTATATCTCCTTGCTTTGCAAGTATTTCACCTGTAACCATACTAATTACATCTGCAGCAACTTTATTACCTGTAATTCTTTCTGCAAGAGATAATTTTAAGTTATATTTATATCTTCCTACTTTTGCAAGTTCATATCTCTTATAGTCATAGAATATATTTTCAATTAATTTTTTTGCACCTTCTGTTGTAGGAATTTCACCTTGTTTTAGAGCCTGAAACAATGTAAGTAAGCCACCTTCATAATCTCTTGCTGTTCCATCTTTATCGTATGTAGCCTTTATTAAAGGATCTCCACCAAACAAATCATCTAAATCTTTGTCAGATCCGAATCCTAAAGCCCTTAAAAATGCTGTTGTTGTGATCTTTTTTGCTTTATCAACATGAACATACAATATTCCTTGTGCATCCTGAATAAATTCAAGCCAGGCACCTCTATTAGGAATAACGGTCGTCATATATCTTTCAACACCATTTCTATCTCTTTCCATTTCGCTGTACACGCCAGGGCTTCTAACAAGCTGGCTTACAACAACTCTTTCTGCTCCATTTACAATAAATGAACCAGAATCAGTCATTATAGGAAGATCACCCATAAAGACATCGTTCATTACAGGTGGTTTATCTGCCTTAAGACTTTGCAATCTTACTCTGACCTTTAAAGGTACCGAATATGTTGCATCTCTGTCTTTACACTCTTTAATATTGTACTTTGGTTGACCATCAAGATAGTGTTCAACAAATTCGAGTTTATAGTTTCCACCGCTGTCAATTATAGGTGAGTAGTCTTGAAGGACTTCTCTGATGCCTTCTCCTAAGAAATTCGCATACGATTTCTTCTGTGCATCAATTAAAAATGGAATTCTAAGAATGTTTTTGATTTTAGAAAAATCTTTTCTCTGTGTCATTCCATACATTTCGTCGTGGTACATTTCAGCCATTATATGTTACTCCTTGTTTTAATAAATTCGACAAATAAATGCTAATTACCCCAACCCTTAGTATTAGTATAGATACAAGGTTCTTTGAGAAAATTTACGATATTTTGCAATATAAAATAATAGCAATCTATGTGTACATAGTCAAAAAATTTTTAACCTTTTTTAACGGTTTAGATAAATAATTTCAAATTTTAACAATTTTTTAGGGTTTTATCTAACTCTAGTTCCTCAACGAACTAACTAAATCTATATGCCATCTTTTAAAATTATTCATCAACCCTAAGTAAAACCGACACATACGAGGCTATAGCATTCCCATTTCCAATTTCGCCTACTGCCTCATTCGTTGTTACGGATATGCCAATTTTCTGCTCACTTACTTGTACAATGCCAGCTATAGTTTTTTTCATTTCATCGATATATTTTGCTAACTTCGGTTTTTCCAAGATTATGCATATCGAAATATTTACAACATATTTTTTTTCATTCTGCATCATCTTAACAACTTCTTTAAGCAATTCAGTACTGGCTATATTATCATATTTACTGTCTTCCACTGGGAAATAATGTCCTATATCTTTTTTTCCCATAGCAGACAACATTGCATCCATTAGTGCATGAATAGGAATATCTCCATCTGAATGTGCTATAGGTCTTTTGTTAAAGTCAATTTTCACTCCACAAAGATGCAACCCATCACCTTCTTCCAATCGATGAATATCATATCCGACTCCAACAAGATTAGCTATTCCTGATATATCTTCCTGATATGTAACTTTTTTGTTTCCAGGATCCCCAAGAACAGCCTCCGGCATCATGCCTGTATACTTTATTACCAATGAAACATCATCGTACAATTCTTCACACTTTTTTTTCTTTTCATATGCTTCTTGTAATACACTTTTTTTAAAACAACATGGAGTCTGAATTGCCATATATTCATTACGATCAACTGTTAAAAAACTAGCTTTGTTTTTCTTTAATATTGAATCGGTAACAGGAATATACAAAAATGAACCGATCTCGTTTTTCTTTTCTAAGAGCTTATCAATTAATGCTACAGTTACGAATGGTCTAGCTCCATCATGAATAATTACAAATTCATTTTTATTAATTGCATTTAAAGCTTTAAAAACACTTTCCGTTCTATTTTCGCCACCTTCGATAACTTTAATTCGTTCGTCACTGAAAAACCTTGAGACTTTTTCTATACTTATCTTTTGAACAGCTATTATAATCTCTGTGATATTTTCAAAATTGAGAAATGGTTCTACACTCTGTTGCAGCACTGTTTTACTTTCATTTATTTCTACAAATAATTTATCCGAGCCGAATCTTGAACCTGAACCTCCGGCAGCAATTATTAATGAGTACCTGTCCATACACACAGTTTATTAAAAAAAGCTCGCATTTGCGAGCCTTTAAAAACTATCTCTTGCTGAACTGTGGTGCTTTACGTGCTTTGTGTAATCCGTATTTCTTTCTTTCCTTACATCTTGAATCTCTCGTTAAGAAACCAGCTTTTTTAAGTTCGGATCTATATGCTTCAGCATCAACAACACATAGTGCCCTTGCAATACCATGTCTGATTGCACCTGCCTGACCCGTAATTCCACCACCTTTTACATTTACAACTACATCAAATTTATTTTTTGTATTTGTTAATTCTAATGGCTGATTAACAATTAATTTTGTTGTATCTAATGGAAAATATTCATCGATTGTTCTCTTGTTGATAACAATCTTCCCTTCTCCACCCTCTAAAAGACGAACACGTGCTACTGCAGATTTCCTTCTACCTGTGCCTATAAACTGTACTCTTTTGCTTACTTTTTTTGTTGCCATACTTTACCTCTAATCCAACTTAAGCTCAACAGGCTGCTGTGCGGAATGTGAATGTTCCGATCCTGCATATACTCTCAACTTTGTTAACATTGCTTCACCTAACGAATTTTTAGGCAACATACCCTTAACTGCTTTGTATACTGCGAATTCAGGTTTTTCCTGCATTATCTTTTTGTATTGAACTTCCTTCAAACCACCAATATATCCAGTATGATGTCTGTAGTATTTTTGCTCAAGCTTCTTTCCGGTTAATCTAACTTTATTACAATTAATTACAATAACAAAATCGCCGCAATCCACATTTGGTGTGAATTCGGGTTTGTTTTTTCCTCTTAATATAGTAGCCACCTGTGATGACAGTCTTCCCAAAATAGTATCTGTTGCATCTACAACATACCATTTTTTTTCAACTTCACCAGGTTTTGCCATATAAGACTTGTTGTTGTTTGCCATATAAGACAAATCTTTAGCCATAATGGACCTCCAATGAAAATTATTTTTATATTTTCTTTTCGGATCTGTGCCGGAGTCCCGTCACAAATCAACAGATTAACTCGACAAAAGGGGCTAGTTCTTGCCGATATAAATTGCTAATTAATGATAAAGAAAAGCTTTTTTTTAGTCAAGCAAAATTTTTTTAATCATCAAGATCTATAACTTTAACATCATCTGCTATCCTATATACACGTCTTCCATCCTCTACTTTATATATTTCGTTATGACCGTTTTCACTTCCATTTATCAATAACTTATAAATACCGTCACATCTTGAAAAAATTCTCTCCCCTATTTTTTTTACATTTTTCAAATCTACATTTGTTAATGCTTCACATCCGGCAAACGCATATGGTTTAATTTCTTCAATATTACTCAAATCTATATATTGCAATTTCTCACAATCGCCAAACATAAATCGCCCGATTGTTTTTAAATTATGCAAATTAATATTCTCCAACGATTTACAGCCACTAAATACTCTATCTCCTACTGATTCTATATTTGGTAGGTCAATTGTTTTAATTTTTTTACATTTACTGAATGCATCGTGCTCAAGTCTCTTAGCACTAGCCAAATTTATCTCTTCAAGCGATTGGCAGTTTGAAAATGCTCCTAGTCCTATTACTTCAACTTTACTCAAATCAATTTCCTTTAAAGAAGTGCACTCATAAAATGCACTTTCAGGAACTTCTTTCAACTTGTTAAGATTTCTAACTTCCACAAGTGAACTACAATTTGCAAATGTCTGTGTACCCAATTCGACTATATTTTCAAGATCCACAGCCCATAATTTTCTACATCCATGGAATGAAAATGCCCTTATCTTCTTAACTTCTGATAAATTAATAAATTCAAGAGAACTGCAGTTTGAAAATGCATCATTCTTTATTTCACTTGCCTTATTTAACCGAGCAACTTTCAGTGATACTGCACCTGAAAATGCGTGGTCTCCTATAGTTGTTGCATTACTAATATCAATCCATTCCAAAGCCCTACAATTTGAAAAGGCATAATCTGAAATCTCTTCTGCTTTTTCAAGATCTATGCTCTCAAGCTTTTCGCATATATTAAATGCCCCATATCCTATTTCTTTTAATTTTGGGGTATTCGCTTTTCTTATATTTCTAGATTCACTGAATGCTAATTTCCCAACTGTTAGTACAGATTCAAGATTAACTTCCCTCAAATCTGTTTTTGAAAATGCCTCTTCCTGTATTTCCTTTATATTTTGAAGATTGATAGACTGCAACTTGGCATAATTTTTGAATACGCCTTTCCCTATTTTGGTTATGTAATAAGGAAGAGTTATTTCTTTCATTTCTTTAAAACTTTCGTCCACTGAATTTAATATTATGTCATCGTTATCTTTTACAAGATTAAATTTTAAATTGTATGGCTTATCAAATTGTAAATAGTCATTATCTACGGTTGATGAATCCTTAAGATTGTATATGTCGGTATCTTTAAAAATAAATGAATATTTTATATTTCCACCAAAGAGGGAATAAAAATATACTTTCCCATCTTTCGGCATAATGTTTTTCTTAATACCGATAACTTCTTTATTAAGTTTTAAATAGCTTGTGCCATCTTTAAGATCTTCGGTTAATCCAAGATTTTCTCTACCCTCTACTGCATATACAGTTTTTGGTATACTATATTGAAGATTAATTTTATCTATCAGGCGTTCATATTTAATGTTGTCTTCTTTTCTAAAATTTTTATATTCATCTTCTGTTATATTTAATCTAAAATACAACTTCTGTTCTTTTTCATTTTCAGCTATTTTTTTGAAACCAGCATCCAATAAAGATGTACTGCCTTCGCTTTTAACGAAGTATTTCTTGCCATCTTTATTTGTACTGACTAGTGTGGCTTCTATATCTATATCATTAATTTCATCTATGCTTCTTGTTGTATGTTTTGTCTGTTCAAATTCCTTTTGCTTCTTTTCATACTCAGTATATTGTCTTTGAACATCCGGCTTCTTTTTTTGCGTCTTAGCACATGAAATCATCATCACAGCGGAACATATCATCACTACTATTGATATCAATATTAATTTTGCACTTTGTTTCATAACTCTAATTTAAACTCCCTTTTTTATTTTTACATCATTCTATACTAAGTACAAGTTTGTTATTTTTTCTATTAATTAATCTTTTTCCGCTTTCCACTTTATATGAGGCATTGTATCCATTGATGTCTCCATTTATGTAAATAGACTCTATTAATTTACATTCATTAAAAAGTTTCTCTCCTACACTTTCCACATTTCTCAAATCTATTGATTTAAGATATTTACAACTTTCAAAAGCATTCTTCTCAACCTTTCGTACGGTCTTTAAATCAATTGCTTTGACTCCACAATCAGCAAATGCGAAACTTCCTATTCTTTCTACACCTGTGAAATCAACTTCTTTCAATGAATAACAAAATGCAAAACAGCTAGCTGGGATTTCTTTTACTCCACTTATATCGCCTAAACTTTTCAACTTAGAACAATCATAAAAGGCACCTTTTCCAATTTCTTTAACATTTCGCATATCAACTACATTTAACAAATGACAAAATGCAAATGCATCTTCTCCTATCATATGAACATTCTCAATGTTTATTTTTGCAAAATTGCCATTGAAAAAAGCTCTGTCTGAAACTTTTTTTACCCTTTCAGGAAGTATTACTTCTCTAATATTTAACACTGTCCCCACTTTGTTTTTGAAACCTATAACGGTATCACCTTTTATGTTGAGTTTTTCTTCTGTTGCCACTTCATAATTTCTACAGTTATTAAATGCAAGTTGATGCAATTTCATATTCAAAACTTCTTTATTGAATTCCAATTTATAGCAATTTGAAAAGGCATAGTCTTCAATAGATTTACATTCCGACAATTCAATATATTTAAGATCTTGGCAATTCTCAAATGTCTTGTGTTTTATAGACTTCACTGCAGGTATTACCACCTTCGTTAGTTTTTTACATAAATTGAATGCGAATGATTCTATTCCCAATAGTGACGGTGCGACAACCTTCTCTAAGCCAGTTCCCATAAATGCCTCTTCACCTATTCTTTTTATATTTTCAAGATTAATCTTTTTTAATTTTCTCCACTGCTTAAATACTCCATCATCAATCTCTGTTACAAATTCTGGCAATGTTATTTCTTCTGAGTCTTTTAATGAATCATCTACTGATTTTAACAAAACTTCATCGCCATTCCTTTCTACCTCAAATTTATAAACATTGGGCTGTTCAAATTTCGAATAATCATTTATTGTGCATTCTTCATCTTTAAGATCAAATATGTCAGTATCTTTAAACATAAAGCCGTACTTTATTTGCTTATTAAATAAGGTATATAAATATGTTTCATCATTGTGCGGAAGAATATTTTTCTCACTCCTAAGTACTGCCGTGACCACCTTCAAATATTGACCTGATTCAAACTTCTTCTCCAACAAACCTATGTTTTCTCTCTCATATATATATTTGTCAGCTTTCTTAATACTATACTTAAGATCAATATTTTCTATTAGCTCGTTATATTTATTTATATTTGCTTTTATCAGCTTCTCATATTCTTTTTGGGTAATATCCAATATAAAATTTAAACGATGTATTCTTTCTCCTCTACCAATTCTCTCAATTGCATATTCTATGATTGTTTCATCATCCGCTTCCACATAATGCTTTCTATTCTTACTATCTATTGTGATAAGTTGAACTTTTATTGAAATTTTACTAATTTGATCAGGGTCTCTTTCTTCAAAAATTCTATTAACAAATTCTTTCTTTTGTTGATTATATTTTATTACTTCTTGTTCAAATCTACTTATGACTTTATTATTATTTTCTTTCTGTTCTTTTGACTTATTGTTTTGTTTTGATTTAGCACAGGAAAACAAGAAAAGTGAACTAAATATAAAAATAGTTGTAAGGCAAAGAATAAATAGTATTTGTTTTTTTCTAATATCTCTCACGATCTGATATGCATTCCCCTATGAAGTTTCATCCCCTTAGTGTCTTTTTCTAGTAAAATTACCCTGGTTTTCTGTATCTCCATATCCAAACCAGTTGAAACTATTTCTATATTTCTTCTTGCTCTCTTCATTACTATTTAACGACTTACCCAATGTTTCATTTGCAAAAAAGTCACTTATATAGCTATCCAATACTCGCTTATTAAAAATATTATATCTGTTTATTACTTCAAAATCTTTCTTTGTGATACCGACAGCTTCTAAAAATTTTTTATCTTCTGCATTTTGTAATATCTCATCAAATTTTGTTTTTCTGTACACGCTGGTATATAGAAATTCAAATAACCTAGTAAGTATATGTTTTAAAATATTACTTACATCTTCTTTTTTGCGTTCATTAGTTAATTCTATAAGTTCCGTGTAAAAACCTCTGCATTCTCTTTACTCCTTTGTGTCTGAGCTTCTTCGTTTTTTCAGCTCATGTTTTTATCATATGCACAAATTCTGGTAATATCTGTTTATCTTTTGAATATGCCTTGCCAATTGATTCATATTGGTCTGTCGCCCAAATTATATTTTTCCCTGTTGTCCTATCTAACAAAAGGGTTTTTTAGAATTTCTGGCTTTTCTTTCAATATATCAATCACTTATTGTACTCCTTTTATCAACTCATCTCTGCAACATCTCTTTTAGCATATCAATTCTTTGTCTCAATGCGTCACACAATTTTCTATTTCTGGTATTCTGATTTTCATCATCAATAACCTTGTTTAAAATTTTCATGTACTCATCTTCAATTCCGTCTAGCTTAGATAGATCCAACCAACTAAAATCTTTTATTAACTTAATTTGCTCATTGTGAAATTTTCTAAATGGCTTACTCTTTAATTTTGAATCTTTTGGGTTAATTATTTTTTCACTCTCATTCACCCACATAGATGTACCACTATCATATATCGGAGCGATATCAATATAACATAATGTATCAGCATCCCTTATAACTCCAAAATTGTTCCAATGCCTATCCGTGTTGGCGATTATATAGTCAAGTATAAGCATTTGACTTACCTTTCGTTCAGCATCAACTATTCCGAGTCTGCTACACTCATTAATGTATGCGGTATAGTAACTTTCATCATTTTTCTTAACAATATATTCCTTTAATCTCGCTGCTGGAACTAATTCTGTATTTTCTACAATAAAGTTTTCACAACACGAATATTTTTCATTTTCATCAAATATCATCTCATATGAAACATGATTAATCCCTAACAACGAACCTATTCTGCTCGCCAATATTTCATTAGCTATCTCCTGTTTAAGAATACCTGTTCCACTTTTTAATAAACATCTTTTACCATTTATAATTTTCCACTTTTTCTTTAATATTCCGTCGCTTGTATTTTCAGGGGATAAAAGATCAATTTGCTTATAGATAGCAATTGATTCTCCAGTTAATATATTCCCAACATCTTCTGAGAATCTATTTTTAAAGAAATTAATTTCATCCCAATCTATACCGCTATTAAATGGCATAATCCAATATTGATCCATTAGCGATAATCCAAAACTCTTTTCTAAGAGCTGTTGCGAAAAGTGCATATTTACGACTTCAAGCAATTCTTCAATATTCTCACGACTTGCAGGAATTGTACGACTTAACCACCATGTGTTTAATTTTATTAAATTAACTTTCCCATTTTTAATAGTTCCTACTGGCATATGTTCTATGTTAATTGGAATACCACAACTACTAATCTCAAACTTATAATCAAGCCATAATTCTATGACATCTATATTTTTATGCTTCAATATGAATTTTTTTTCTTCCATTGATCTGCTCTGTTTTTTTGTAGTTATTGTATTTTAAGTATACTTGATTTTAAGTTATAAAAATATCTTTTAATATCTTCTAGCTGATTTGCTATTTTTATCTTATTCCGCAATTACTCCATCTAGGTATAACCCCTTTGCGGTAACTTTGTGTACTTCATTATTGTTTTTGCCTTTAGAATATACTTTAACATAATTCTTTGAATGCCCTGACATATATCCACATTCAGACGATTCAAATAAAACTTCAAGTTGCCTACCGACTTGTTTTGTTAAAAAATCAAATCTTAATCGCTGTTTTACTTCATGCAGGATAGCAAGTCTTTTGTTCATTTCTTCACTACTTATAAGTTTATACTCTGCCGCCTTTGTCCCTTCTCTTGGTGAAAAAGGAAAAACATGTATATCAGCAAATTTCATTTTTTTTATTTCTTCGACTCCAGATAAAAACTGTTCTTCTGTCTCTGTCGGATATCCAACTATTACATCTCCAGTTATTGCCGGATTTTCAAACTCCTCATTTATCAACTGAACTGCTTTTTTAAAAGTATCCAATCTATATGCTCTACGCATATCTTTTAACACTTCATCATTGGCACTTTGTAATGAAAGATGAAAATGCGGACAAAAATTTTTTAATTCCCTACATTTGTTTATAAACTCTTTCGTTATTATATTTGGTTCTAATGATCCTAATCTTATTCTGAAATTGTACTTCTTTAATGAATCAAGTAAAGCAATTAAATTAGTATGAATATCTCTGCCGTATGCTGAAAGATTTATACCTATCAATACAATTTCTTTCTTATTATACTGTTTATCTAATTCAGCAATAATATCGTCAATCTGTCTCGAGCGACTTACCCCTCTTAAATAAGGAATAATACAATATGAGCATCTTGCATTACATCCATCTTGAACTTTAATAAAGTATCTAGTCTTAAATGATGCTGTATCACCACAATCATTACATATGTCTGATAAAGAAAAATCATCTGCGATCTGATGTCTAAATGTGTCTCCTTGAACAACAATTCTCTTTGCCAGATCAACTTTATTTTTATTTCCCTGTATATATTCTACATTTGTTTTTTTGAACTGCTCAAATTTATTCTGTGACGCACAACCGCAAACATATATCTTTGCTTCTGGATTAACCTTAAGTATTTTTGTAAGTTCTTGTCGTGACTTTTTTTCTGCTTCTCTCGTTACAGCACATGTATTTACTATGTAATAATCTGCAAATTGTAAATTGTCGTAAATGATATATCCCGCATCAAGAAATATTTTGAGCATTGCATCGGAATCATACTGATTGACCTTGCAACCGAGAGTTATAATTGAAACTCTCTTCATTACAATTCTCCTTTATTGCTCAGTACTAAAGTTGTCGCTACCACCGCTGCCGTTTCTGCCCTTAAAATTCTATTGCCTAATGAAACTGTTTTTGCGGTCTCTGCAATGTCATTTACTTCTGATTCAGTGAACCCACCTTCAGGTCCAATGACAACTGCAATATCATTGCCAAGTTTTAAGCTACTTATTTTTGACGGTGTCGATTTTTCATATGCAAATATTACATTTAAATGGTTTTTTATTTTTAATAAAAAATTATCATAATTTATAGATTCTTCTACAATCGGAATTGTAACGGCACCACATTGCTTTGCAGCCTCCTTGGCTATCCTATTTGCTCTTTCCGTATTAAATTTTGTTTCATCACAATTATGAAAAATTACCGGAATAATTTTATTAGCTCCAAGTTCTGTACATTTCTGTATTGTGTAATCAAGCTTATTATTGTTTAATATGGCTACATACAAATTTAATACATAATTTCTAACTACTATTTTTTCAATTCGGTCTATTAATACGGTAGCTTCATCTTTAGTTATATCAATTATTTTGCCATATCTTTCAATACCGTCATTTGCACATATAATAACCTCATAACCTATTTTATACCTCAACACTTTAGTCAAGTGTATATATTCATCATTACTTATATGTGCTATATTTCCATCTATATCTTCTGGATTTATGTAAAATCGTTTAAGCGTCATGTTTCACAAACCTCATAGCCACCCATGGTACTTCATGTTTAATTTCAATCGGCATAAATCCATATTTTGCAAAATTTGCAATAACATCATCTTGTCTCTCTTCAATTATTCCTGATGCAATTATTTCCCCACTTGCTTCCAAATGCTGTGATATTGTACTGCTTAATCGTTTTAAAATATCAGCCGTAAGATTTGCAAGAATCACATCAGCCTTTATATCTTCATTAATAAGGTCACCACATATTATTTTTACATCATTTTTTAATCCATTTATTTCTGCATTTTCAACTGCGTTCTTGATTGCTTCTTCGTCTATATCTGTTAATAAAACAGACTTTGCTCCCAAGATCCTTGCAGATAAACCAAGAATTCCACTTCCACAACCAACATCAATTACTGATTTTCCACCAACATCCATCATTGAAAGACACATTCTCGTTGTGGCGTGTTCTCCACTGCCAAAAGCCATGCACGGATTTATTTTCAAAATCCTTTCTTTTTTTTCTGGCATATACTCAATCCATTCTGGAACTATAGTAATATTGGGTGTTCTAATCGGGTTAAAGTGTTTTTTCCACTCTTCGTTCCAATTTTGATTTTCAATCACTCTAGACGAAATATTGTATCTAATATCGTTGAATTGTAAATAAAACTTAATGGTTTCTTGTAGTTTACTTAAAAACTTCTCTTTTTCATCATACAGAATTAATGTGGATGCCGTTGCTATATTACTATTTTTAACAACATCTTCATCAATATAATCCCAAATAAGATCAGATTTAATGAGCTCCTTATAATCACTACTATCTAAAATAGAAACTCCATCAGCACCAGATTCAAACATGGCATTTGAAATTATTTCAATCCACTTTGAATCCGTCTGAACAGTTACTTCAAAATATTTCATTTCATTAATGTGTTTATTTTTCTTAAGAATGTATCACGCTTTGGGAACTGCGTATCTGTAAAATTGCCTCTCATTTCATTTATTCTTGCTTTCTGCAGGACTGTAGCCTTTGAAGGCATTTCGACAACCACCTTAAGAAATAAATCTCCTGATGTAACAGCGTTAAACTTTTTAAGACCATAACCTTTAACAACAAATACTTGCCCTGGTTGCGTTCCTTCCGGTATTTTAAATTTATACAAGCCATTGAATGTTGGAATATCCACTGAGATTCCAAGTATTGCATCCATAAAGGATATTGGTACATCAACATATAAATCGGAATCTTTCCTTTTAAATATATCGTGTTCCTTTACATGTACTTCTATTATCAGGTTACCCCTAGGTCCTCCATTTCTTCCTGCACTGCCTTCTCCTGAAAAAGTAATGCCCTGTCCATCTTGAATGCCTCTAGGAATTCTAACCTTTATGGTTGATGCCTTTTGTACCCTTTGTCTACCCTGACATATGCTACATTTCTGTAAAATGATCTTACCTGTTCCACCACATTCTGGGCAAACTCCAGCTACTGCAAACTCTCCAAAAGGTGTTCTCTGTCTCTGTTTTACTTGCCCTGTTCCCTTACACCTTTCACATGTCTTATATGCGGTGCCCTTTTCAGCACCTGTGCCATGACACGCTTGGCAATTTTCCATTCTTTTTAAAGATATTACTTTTTCTACTCCCGTAGCTACATCTTCAAGTGTTATTGTTATTGCCGTTCTTATATCAGAACCTCTTTCAGGTCCATTTGAACTTGCATAACCAGAATTAGATGAATACGAATTTCCACCGAAACCGCCGCCACCGAAAATTGATGACAATATGTCTCCGAAGTCCATACCTCCGAATCCACCACCACTGAATCCGCTAAAATCAAACCCCGCACTAGATCCCGAGTATCCACCACCTTGTCCAGCACTAGCACTTGTTGGATCCTCACTGCCGTAGGTGTCATACATCTTCTTTTTCTGTGGGTCAGATAAAACAGAGTATGCCTGATTTATTTCTTTTATTCTTGCTTCAGCTTTTTTCTTTTCGGCTTCTGATGCATGCGTATAGAGATCTGGGTGATATTTCTTCGCCAGTTTCCTATACGCTTGCTTTATTTCATCCGCACTTGCATTTTTTTGTAGCTCAAGAATGTCATAATATGATTTTTCCATATTCTTCTACTCTTTTGCTCTAAATTGTAAAATTAACAATTAGTTATCCCAGCCGTCCTCTGGAGGTGTCATATTATCTGCATCTACTTCAGTTGCTTCTGCATCAACAGGTTCTACCTCTGGTTCTGCAGTTGCATCTGCCTCAACTTCACTTTCATTCTTGTATATCTTTGATACAATTGGGTCAGTTACTTCTGAGAAGTCAGCCATAGCACTTTGTACATCTTTTTCTGTTGTTGCTGATTCCAGAGCCGCTTTTGCTTTCTCTATTGCTTTTTCGATTTTTTCTTTTTCATCATCTGAAAGCTTTTCATTCTTCTCTTTATTGAACTTTTCCATCATAAAGATTATCTGTTCACCATTATTCTTTGCATCAACAAGTTTCTTTCTCTTATCATCTTCTTCTTTATATTTCTCAGCATCTTTAATAGCTGCTTCAATATCTGCATCACTAAGATTTGTTGATGATGTGATTGTAATTGACTGAGACTTATTTGTTCCCTTATCAATAGCTTTAACTGAAACGATACCGTTTGCATCAATATCAAATATAACTTCGATCTGTGGTACTCCTCTTGGGGCTGGTGGAATTCCTACCAACTCAAAGCGTCCTAATGTCTTATTATCTTTAGCGAATTGTCTCTCACCTTGTAATACATGAATATCTACTGCTGTTTGATTATCTGCAGCTGTTGAGAATATCTGTGACTTACTTGTGGGAATTGTTGTATTTCTTTCAATAAGTCTTGTGAATACTCCACCAAATGTTTCAATTCCAAGTGACAATGGCGTTACATCCAACAACAACATGTCCTTAACTTCTCCGCCAAGAACACCACCTTGTACAGCTGCTCCAAGTGCAACACATTCATCTGGGTTGATTCCTTTATATGGATCTTTTCCAAGATATTCCTTAACTGCTTCATAAACTGCAGGAATTCTTGTTGAACCACCGACCATGATTACTTTTGCAATATCTTTTGGCTCTAATCCAGCATCTTTCAATGCCTGCTTTGTAGGAGCTATTGTCTTCTTAACTAAATCTTCAGTTAATGCATCAAATTTAGCTCTTGTTAATTCTAAATCTAAGTGTTTAGGTGTGCTTCCTGCCATAGCGATAAATGGAAGTGAAATTTTTGTCTTTGTAACTCCACTCAAATCAATTTTTGCTTTTTCGGCAGCTTCCTTAACTCTCTGCATCGCCGTCTTATCTGTTGTTAAGTCAACATGTTCTATTGTCTTAAACTCACTTACTATCCAATCAATAATCTTATTATCAAAGTCATCACCACCAAGCTTGTTATTACCACTTGTCGCCATAACTTCAAATACACCGTCACCCATTTCAAGTATAGATACATCGAATGTTCCACCACCAAGGTCAAAAATCAAAACTTTCTGACTTGTTGTTACATCTTTATCAATACCGTATGCTAACGCTGCCGCCGTAGGTTCGTTAATAATTCTTTTTACTTCAAGCCCTGCAATCTTACCAGCGTCTTTTGTTGCCTGTCTCTGAGCATCAGAGAAATATGCTGGAACTGTTATTACAGCTTCTGTAATTGGTTCTCCAATATATGTTTCAGCGTCTTTCTTTAACTTTGTTAAAATCATTGCCGAAATTTCTTGTGGAGAATATGACTTGTCTCCGATTTTAACCATCTTCGATGTACCCATATCTCTCTTAATTGATGAAATTGTTCTGTCTGGGTTAGCTACAGCTTGTCTTTTAGCTATTTCACCAACCAATCTTTCTCCATCATTTGCAAATGCAACAATTGATGGTGTTGTTCTTGAACCTTCTGCGTTTGTTATAACGATAGGTTCACCACCTTCCATAACTGCTACGCATGAGTTAGTTGTTCCTAAATCAATACCTATTATTTTTCCCATATTATATTATCTCCTTCTATAATTTTATTTTTTATTTTTTTTATTCACCTATTATTACAGTAACTGCTCTTACTTGCTTGTCATTGATGTAATATCCTTTTGATACAATCTCAATTACCTTACCTTCCTGACCTTCTTTCTTTATCCTTTCTTGAGCATTCATCATCTTTGGATCAAATGCATCTCCAATCTGAACTTCAATTTCTTTCAGTCCATATTGTGCCATCGCTTTATTTAACTGTTCCTCCATCATTGTGAAACCCATTAAAGCATCTTTATTTTTAATGTACTTTCTGGCAAGATTACAATTATCCAAAACAGCTATTAGATCACTCATAATGATTTCTTGTCCTAGCTGTTTCATATATTCGCCATTCTTAGCAGTTCTTTTTTTATAGTTTTCAAAATCAGCTTGCAATCTCTGTGCAACCGTTTTACATTCCTCGGCATACACTTCCTTTGCTTTAACTGTTTCTATTAACTCCTTTTTTGTTTGTTGTTCAAGCGGTTTGTCTACAACTGCATCTTCATTTTTATTTTCCGCTTCATTTTCTAAAACTGTTGTGGATTCTTCTGTTTGTACTTCGTCATTCACAATTTCAGTTTTTTCAACAACTTCTTGTATTTCCTTATTTTCTTCCACTTCTATCCTACTTATTCTTATTATCTTTCAGCCAAGCCTTAATTTCTTTTTTGGCTCCTCTGTGTCTCAACGCACTAAATGTTGTTTTGAGTCCATTTAATACTGTTATGACTTTTCTGTAATCCATTCTTTCAGGTCCAATAACTCCTGCTTGACCAAGTACCTTATCTCCTATTCTATACGCTGCAGTTACTATCGCACATTTGTCTATCGTGTTATCTTCCTTGCCGATTTTTATGCTGAACTCGATATCATCATTGCCTTCACTATTGTCAACTACTACTGGTAACATACCGCTCAACGCTTCTTTATCAGAAACAACCTGAAGAAATTTCTTTGTTTCTTCTATATCTTTATAAGCTTCATTCTCAACTAACTTTAATTGACCTTCTACACACAAAGGTGAACTATTTTCCTTAAGATAGTTTTCTATCATCGTGAGTACGCCTGTAAAGATTTCTTTAACGCCATCTATCTCGCTTTCAATCTGACAATCTATATCTGTAATACTCGTTATCGCCTTTCCAACGAATACATTATTTATTACTCTAGTCGCTATATCTATAATCTGCTGATTCCCCTCAATATCAATATTAAGTGTGCTGTCTGAGAGTATTCCCTGATTCGTAGATATTACTATTATCAGCTTGTTCTGTTTTAATGGTACAAGTTTTACTTCTTCTACCACAATTACTTCATCAATATTTTTCATAACGAATGAAGTATAGTTAGTCTCATCGCTTATAATCTTAGCTACTTCTTTTGATATGTCTTCCGCCATATCAATTCTTTCTGTAAAGGTTCCTAGCGACAATTTATTGTTCACTTTAACCGGCATGTTCTTTCCACAAGCTTCATTATCCACATATAGCTTATATGCTTCTCTCAATGGAATTCTGCCTGCCGATGTATGTGGCTGTTCAATATATCCCATTGCTTCCAATGTTGCCAGCTCTGCTCTTATTGTCGCTGTACTGATATCATTCATATACTTTTCTTTGATATCACTACTCGAAACTGGAGTACCTGTCTTAATGTAACAGTCTACTAATGCACAAACAATTTTTGATTTTCTTTCTGTCAGTTCTTTCATTATTTTGGCACTCTTCCTTTCGCATTGCTAATAATTTAACACTTAGTCTGCTTGTGTGTCAATAAAAGATTTTCGCTGTTTTTTAACTGTTTTTGCCTCTATTTATAGCATTTTTCATATAAGTGTATTGCCCTTTATTAATTTTTCACCATTTTATCTATTTTTTGTTAAGAAAAAGTTTTTTTATTTTTTTGAATTTTTTGCAAATTTTACAAAACTTAGTTGAATTTTTATCTTTCCAACTCTTAGCAATCTATTTCTCAGAGCACCAAACTTTTTTAATATTCTCGTCTATTGAAACCAAATACTCCTCTATCTTGAAAACTTATAATCACAACGATACGTCACATCCATAATTCAAATATGCCATCAGTTAGCTAAGGGTTATTTTCATACGACTAAAATTTTGAATGATTGGTGTGTTGTAATATACTGATATAACGAGGTGCAGTATGAAAATAATTTTACTTAAAGATGTTAACGGTCTGGGAAAATCCGGAGATATAGTTGAAGCCAATGATGGATATGCAAGAAACTTTCTCCTTAAAAAAGGTCTTGCAAAAGAAGGCACAGCTCAAAATATAAATACTGCAATTCAACAAAAAAAAGCCATGCTACATAAAATAGAAGAAGATAAAAAAACTGCAAATGCACTTAAAAAAGAAATTGAAAACAAAGCTTTCTCAATAAAAGTAAAAGGCGGTGACAATGACGGAAAAATGTTCGGTAGCGTCACTAATGAAATGATTGCAAATGTGTTAAAAGAAAACGGTTATAACTTCGATAAAAAGCAAATTGAAACTGGAGGGCAAATTAAAACCTTCGGTAATAGTGATGTTGTTGTAAAACTATATGCAAATATTTCTGCAAAAATTATTTTAAAAATAGAAAGGGAATAATTTTGAAACAGCTTGTATCGTTAGAAATTGATGAACTAGCGATATATCAAGATAAAAGAATATACTCTTTTACTCAAGACTCAGTTATCCTAGCAAATCTTGCAAATATTAATCATAAAGATAGAGTTATTGATCTTGGCTGTGGCAACGGAATATTAACCTTTTTATCTCACTTTAAAAAGCATGCATCGTTTTCTTTAGGTATTGAAATTCAGAAAGAATTGTTTGATCTATGTATTGAGAGTTCTAAATATAATCACTGCAACGATACTATATCATTTATAAATGGAGATATTAGAAACATTAATAACTTAGTTGAACATGAGAATTTTTCTATTGCTCTTTGCAATCCTCCGTACTTTGTGAGTTCGGTAGATTCTGAGATCTCTTCTAAGTCAACAGCACGCACTGATAAAGATGGTATACTTAATGACTTTTGTAAAGGGATAGCTTTTGCTTTAAAGTTTGGTGGAGATGCTTACATATCTTATAAATTAGATCGCATGTGCGATCTAATATGTACTCTGCGTCAATACAATCTTGAACCAAAAAAACTTTTCCTTATATATACCAAACCTAAAAAAAATGTTGATCTGATAATTATTAAAGCTAGAAAAGGGGCATCTCCGGGACTACAAACTGAAAGCATCACTATTATGGATTCTGCCGGAAATTACACTCCTCAGTTTTTGGAGATAATCAAATGAATAAACTATATATTGTCGGAACACCTATTGGCAATCTCAAAGATATAACTCTGCGTGCATTAGACGTACTCAAATCTGTAGATATCATTGCATGTGAAGATACCCGCACTTCAATGAAACTTCTACAACATTATCAAATTTCAAAACCATTAATTTCTTATCATAAATATAATGAAATAGAACGCAGTGAAGAAATTGCAGATATAATTATTAACGGAAAAAATGTTGCTATTATTTCAGATGCTGGCATGCCTGGCATTTGTGATCCTGGAGCTGTTGTCATAAGGAAGTGCCGAGACAAAGGAATTAATGTTTCGATAATCCCTGGCGTATCTGCAACAACTTCTGCATTTTCGTGGCTAGGTAGCATATACTCAGGCTTTACTTTTCTTGGATTCTTCCCCGAAAAGATGACTGATAGAAAAAATATGATCTTAAATGTGCAATCACTAACTCACCCTTTTATGTTATATGTGGCTCCTCATGATATTAAAAATACAGTCTCTTTTCTTCTTTCTATATTAGGAAATAGAGAGTGCTTCGTAGCTAGAGAACTTACTAAACTTCACGAAGAACTTGTTCAAACTTCTTTAGCCAGTTTTAATTGTACTGAAAAAGGAGAAATGGTTCTTATTGTATTGCCAGCAAGCAATTCATCTGAAATTATAGATATGAGTATCAAAGATGCTCTGATGTTTTGTATCTCTAAAGGTATGGATAAGAAGGATGCAATTAAGTTTGTCGCTAAAGAAAAAAATATCACAAAGAATGATGTTTACACAGTTGCAATTACTTTAGACTAATCTCTTTTTCTGTTGACCTTCTCAAGTATTCTCTGAGGTTCCTTATCTAATATAAAATCCTCAATACATTCTATAGCGACTGGAAAAACAGTTTTGATCTTATCTTTATCGATTGATTTTATTTTCCCCAATACATGATCAATTATCTGCACCTGTGCCTGTTTTAATTCGTCATTTTTAATTCCAAGCCTTAGTCTGGCTATATCCATATTTTGCATTATAGACACAATATTTCTCATTCCGTTGTGTGTCCCAGCTGAGCCTGACATTCTCATTCTTATGTTGCCAACTTCTAAATCGGCATCATCATAAATTATTAAAATGCTTTCCAACTTATTACTTGCATACTTCTCAAACAGCTTTTTCACACTGTTTCCAGATGCGTTCATAAATGTGGTTGGCTTCGCTAATACAAATTCTTCACCACACAAGTCTCCAATGCATATCTCCGCATCACACGCTTTTCTAAAATCCTTTAACCCATATTTTTTTGCAAATTCATCAATAACCATAAAGCCGATATTGTGAAATGTATTCTCATATTGTTTGCCGATATTACCCAATCCGATTATTACTTTCATATATCTCTCCGATTATTTTTAATAACTGCTGTTACTTAACAACTTTCTTAAAGTTTAATTGCGTGCCATCAAAATGTCCATTAATTATTTTGATGCATATACTTCAAAATATTTATTTTTTACTTGAATTGGAACAACCTTATACTTCCGTTTTACTGTCTCCAAACCTGTTGCCTTCAATTCACTTCTTATTGTCATTAACGCTTTTTCTCTTTTTATATTAAGTTTCTTGACTGCAGAATGTTCAATTGAAAACTCAACACTCCTCTCTACAGCGTCAACATGTAAATCCTCCAATAGGTATGTTGCATACTTATTAGCTATGTTTAAATGATAGTCAACATATTTCTCTTTTGCTTGTATGGCAAATCCATATATGTTTGTTATTAGAACTTTATTGATACCAGCATCCTTCATCGTCTTCCTTATTAGTATCATATCTTCATTTGTTGCTATTGTTGGCAACTGAATAATTACATGATTGCTTTGATTGAGCTCTTTTAATTTTTGAATGTTTTTAGTGTTATAACTATTCAGTTTAATAACAGTATCTTTATTAAGTGTTGGAATATTCAAGTCTTCTGTATAGTTTATTACAGCTGCTTCTTTTATTTCTGTCTTTTCATTGCTTTCTTTCTTTACTAGTTTTTTCTTATATGCTTTAACCTTTTCATTTCTAAGGTCTTCCAATAAATTATTTCTTAATGAATTAATTTCTTCTAAGGATATTCTGGTCTCACTAATATGCTGTATCTTAATATCTTCAACTGTAAATTCCGTATCATATATATTGTATAGAACATTCTTGATATATCTGTCCTCTACTGCCGTATCTGCTTTTGATTTAACTCTTGTTCCAACCATATGATTATTGCTTTTAATGTGTAACTCAAAGTCACCATCCATTTTTACAAAATATGATATCTTTTGCTTCCCTAATGTCACTTTATTTAATTTTCTTGATATTAAGCTTACATCATTGCCTACTTTAACTTTAGTTTTACTGTATATGGTATAGATATTGCCATTCTGTTCAATATTGCCAACTCCAAGACTTGCAACTTCAGATGTTCCATCAAAAAATTTAAGTCCATCTCCCGTTTGTATTTTTTCTTTGGATTGGATTTGTATTTTGTATATGTTTATCCGATTAGACACACTAATTGCCTTGCCTATCCTCAATCCTTCGTGATTATTATTTTCTGCATATATGGTATTTGCATTTGGATTGTCCAAATAAAGCCTTTTGGTGTAATTCCCTCTGTTGTATGCTATTTTCAGTCTTCTTTCCTCGTCTTCAGTAAGTTTGCACTCTTTACCATTATTTATATCGTCTATAAGGCGTCTATATATCGAAACTGCCTCTTGGACATATTCTTGTCTTCTTAGCCGTCCTTCTATTTTAAATGACTTTATTCCAATATCCGTTAATTCTTTTAGACTATTTGCAAGACATATATCTTTTGTCGAAAGTAAATATGCTGTTTTATTTTCATTAGGATCGCAATAACGATATCTGCACAATTGTCTACACTCGCCTCTATTTCCACTTTTCCCGTTATCGCAATACGACATATAACAGTTTCCAGAGAATCCTACACAAAGAGCTCCCTGTACAAAAAATTCCAAATCTATATCAACATTTTTATTTATTTCAATTATGTCTTTTTTTGTTGTTTCTCTTGCAAGCACAATTCTTGATATGCCAAGCTGTTTAGCAATTTGTGCTCCTTCCAAATTATGAATACCCATTTGCGTTGATGCGTGTATTTCTATTTTACCCAAATCATATTCGTGAGTTAAAATATACAATACTCCGAAATCTTGAACTATAAAAGCATCTATGTCTGCCAATATTGCCGCATCTATTATTCCTTTTATTTTTGCAATTTCTTCATCTGACACAATTGTATTAAGTGTTAAATAGACCTTAACATCTCTTTCGTGTGCTTTCTGTATTGTGTCCTTAATATTATCTTTTGAAAAATTCTGAGCTTTTTTCTAGCATTAAAATCATCCATGCCAAGATATATAGCATCTGCTCCAGATGCCAGTGCCGAATTCAATGACTCAATATTTCCTGCCGGTGCAAGAAGTTCTACTTTTGCCATTTTGAATTTACATATTGTTTTAAAGAACTTAAAACATCTTCATCAAGTGCCGAATAACCAGCTAAAGGGTTCTCGATACCTAGTTCTTCATATTTCACAAATCCCATGGTGTGGAATGCTAACAAATCAATTGATTCTATGCACTTCTTTCCGTTTAACAACTTTAAGTATTCGTCCATTTTTTCTTTGGTATCATTTAATCCAGGGACAACAACTATTCTAATCCATGTTCTTTTATTTGTTTTTTCAAGATAATCTAATGTATCAAGTGTTTTTTGCAGGCTTCCTTTTATATACTTCTTGTATTCTTCTTCTGTTGGAAATTTAACATCAAGCATAACAAGGTCTGATTCATCTATCGCTTTTTTTACATCATCTGTTAAAGCCACATTCCCACATGTGTCCAAATCATATCCTATACCCGCTTCTTTCAACTTTTCATTTACTTGCGTAATATATTTGGCATATAAAAGAGGCTCTCCGCCTGTAAAGGTTATTCCGCCTCTATTTTTAAAATATTCTTTATATCTTACTACTTTTTTAAAAAGAACATCTGAAGGTACATAATTCTTAGGTTTTATGCACCATGTGTCCGGATTGTGACAATACACACATCTCAACGGACAGCCATAAAAAAATACTGCAAACCGTACACCATCCCCATCCAAGGTAGCCATACTTTCATAGCTGTGAATGGGGGCAGTTAATATTTCACTATCCATTACGGTCTTTAAATTAGTCCTCTTATAACTTTGAGTGGAATGTTCTTGAGATTACTTCTTCCTGCTGTTCCCTTGTTAATTTATTAAAGTTTACAGCGTATCCACTTACTCTTATTGTTAAGCTTGGGTATTTCCCAGGATGTTCCATTGCATCAATCAATCTTTCTCTATTCAAGACATTTACATTGATGTGGTGAGCCTTCTTTTCAAAGTATCCATCCAATATGCTTACAAGGTTGTTTACACGACTCTTTTCATCTTTACCCAAAACATTAGGTGTAATTGAGAATGTATTTGAAATTCCATCTTGACAGCAACAGTAGTTGAGCTTCGCAACTGAGTTCAAACTTGCCAATGCTCCTTCTGCATCTCTTCCATGCATTGGGTTAGCACCTGGAGCAAATGGTTGTCCTGCTCTTCTTCCGTCAGGTGTATTTCCTGTCTTCTTTCCATACATAACATTTGAAGTAATTGTGAGGATTGATAATGTATGTCTTGCTTTTCTATATGCTGGAGTCTTTTTCAATTCGTTGAAGAAGAATTCTACAAGCTCTGTCGCTATTGAATCAACTCTATCATCATCGTTACCATATTTAGGGAATTCACCTTCTGTCTTAAAGTCAACGATAATTCCTCTCTCATCCTTTATAGGAGTTACTTTTGCATATTTAATTGCACTCAAGCTATCTGTTAAAACTGACAAGCCTGATACACCAAATGCCATGAGTCTTTCTACCTTTGTATCATGTAATGACATCATCAATCTTTCATAAGCATATTTATCATGCATATAGTGAATGATGTTCAGTGTGTTTACATATAGTTTTGCCATCCATGAAGCATATTCTTTAAATGACTTGATAACTGTATCGTAATCGAGAACTTCTTCTGCATATACCTTTCCTTTTGGTCCGATCTGCTCTGCATAGATTTCATCTTTACCACCGTTTAATGCCATCAAAAGAACTTTTGTGAGGTTACATCTTGCTCCAAAATACTGCATCTGCTTACCAATCTGCATTGCAGATACACAACATGCAATACCGTAGTCATCTCCATACATAGGTCTCATAACATCATCATTCTCATATTGTATTGAGTCTGTATCAATAGAAACTTTTGCACAAAAATCTTTAAATCCTTGTGGCAATTTTTCTGACCAAAGAATCGTAATATTTGGTTCTGCACTTGGTCCAAGGTTATATAGTGTATTTAACATTCTGAAGTTTGTCTTTGTTACCATTGACTTTCCTTCAACAGTTAGACCACCTTCTGAGCTTGTTACCCATGTTGGATCTCCTGCAAATATTTCATTATATTCTGGTGTTCTCAAGTGTCTTACGAGTCTTAATTTAATTACTAGATCATCTATTATTTCTTGAGCTTCATCTTCTGTAAGGCTTCCTTCAGCCAAATCTCTTTCGGCATATATATCAAGGAATGTTGTAATTCTTCCGATACTGTTTGCGGCACCATTCTGTTCCTTTACTGCTCCGAGATATCCAAAGTACAACCATTGTACTGCTTCTCTGAAGTTCTGTGCTGGCTTTGTGATATCACATCCATACTGACTTGCAAGAACAATAAGTTTTTTCATAAACTCAATTTGTTTGCTGATATCTTCCAATAATTGGATGTTTTCAGCTGTCATTGTTTTATTGCCAATCTTTGCCTTATCTTTTTTCTTTTCTTCTATTAAGAAATCCATACCATATAATGCAACTCTTCTGTAGTCACCTATGATACGTCCTCTTGCATATGCATCTGGTAACCCCGTGATTAATCCACAATGTCTTGCCTTTCTCATTAAATCTGTATATACACGGAACACACCATCATTATGTGTTGTTCTATACTTAAAAGCTTCTCTAATCTTGTCTGACATCTCATAACCATATGCACGACAAGCCTGTTCACACATTCTCTTTCCTGCAAATGGATTGATAGCTCTCTTTAAAGGAGCATCTGTCTGCAATCCTTTAATAATCTCTCTCTCTCTATCTACATAACCTGGTTGATATTCATCAATAGATGTTATGTTCTCAGTATCAATATCATATACACCCTTCTCATTCTCAATGCTCAACAGTTTGTTAACATGCTCCATTACCTTCTTTGTTCTCTCTGTTGCTGGTCTCAAGAATGATGCATCACCATCATATGGTGTGTAGTTCTTCTTAATAAAATCACTTACATTGATTTCATTGCACCAATAACCTGTTTTAAATTTTCTCCATGCTTCCATTTCTGAAATTCCTCCATGTGTTTTTTACAACCTAATATTATGCCTATAACACTCAAAAAACAAGTTTTTTTATCATTTTTTGTCAAAATTTAAAATTTTTTGTGTTTTTTTAAAGATTTTTTAACAATTTTTTGCAAATTTTATAAAATTTTTATCGATTTTTATTCAATTTTTGTTAATTTTTTTACGATTTTTGTTTGATTTGTTAAAATTTTGCCGTTTTTCAGCATTTTGAAATTACAACTAACTTTTCACAATTTTGCACAAAACTACTATATATTGTGGTTTTGCTGCTGAAAAACCACAATAAGTTGTGTTTTTGCTGTTGACATAGCTTTTTGACGAGCCTATAATGAAAAAACAATCAAATCGGAGGTGTTTTATGATAAATGTTAAAAAGAGAGATGGGAACATAGTTTCGTTTGAATTAAGTAAGATTAAACTTGCTATTGAAAAGGCTTTTAAGGCTGTTGGTGTCGATTACAACCAGGAGATTTTAGATACCCTTGCTTTGAAGGTTTCAGCTGATTTTAATCATAAGATCAAGAATGACATTATCGGCGTTGAAGAAATACAAGACTCAGTTGAAGTTGTACTTATACAAAGTGGTTTTGTAGAGGCTGCAAAATCATACATCTTATATAGAAAGCAAAGAGAAAAAGTTAGAAATGTTGACTCAACAATGATCGATTACAAAAACACTGTTGATAGTTATTTAAATGTTGCTGACTGGCGTGTTAAAGAAAACTCAACAGTTACTTATTCTGTCGGCGGTTTGATTCTTTCAAACTCTGGTGCTATAACAGCAAACTATTGGTTATCTGAAATATATGATAAAGAAACTGCCGATGCTCACAGAAATGCAGATATACATATTCATGACTTAAGCATGCTTACAGGATACTGTGCTGGATGGTCATTAAAACAATTAATACAGCAAGGTCTCGGTGGTATACCTGGAAAAATCACTTCTGCTCCTGCCTCACATTTGTCAACTTTATGTAACCAGATGGTTAACTTCCTTGGCATTATGCAAAATGAATGGGCTGGTGCTCAAGCATTCTCTTCTTTTGATACATATTTAGCCCCCTTTGTTAAAAAAGATAATTTAGACTACAAACAAGTTAAACAGTGTTTGCAATCATTTATATATGGTGTAAATACTCCTTCTCGTTGGGGGACACAGGCACCATTCACAAATATCACTCTTGACTGGACTGTACCTAATGATTTAGCTGAACTCAATGCTATTGTTGGTGGGAAAGAACAAGACTTCAGATATAAAGATTGTAAAAAAGAAATGGATATGATTAATAAAGCATTTATTGAAATAATGATTGAAGGAGATGCTAATGGAAGAGGATTCCAATATCCTATCCCAACATATTCTATCACTTCCAATTTTGACTGGGGTGAAACTGAAAATAACAGACTCTTGTTTGAAATGACTGCAAAATACGGCACCCCATACTTCAGCAACTATGTAAACAGTGATATGGAACCAAGTGATGTAAGAAGTATGTGCTGTCGTTTAAGACTTGATTTAAGAGAACTTAGAAAAAAATCTGGTGGATTCTTTGGTAGCGGTGAATCAACAGGATCCGTGGGTGTTGTAACTATTAATATGCCTAGAATTGCATATTTGTCTAAAAATGAAAATGAATTCTTTGAAAGACTTACAAACTTAATGGACATCTCAGCCAGATCATTAAAAGTAAAGAGAAATGTTGTTACAAGACTTCTTGAATTTGGTTTATATCCATACACAAAACATTATCTTGGAACATTCAATAACCACTTCTCTACAATCGGTTTAGTTGGTATGAATGAAGCTTGTTTAAATGCAAAATGGTTAAAGAAAGATCTAACAAACAAAGAAGCCCAAGAGTTTACAAAGAAGACTTTGAACTTTATGCGAAATAAATTGTCAGATTATCAAGAACAATATGGTGACTTATATAATCTAGAAGCTACACCTGCCGAATCAACATCATATAGACTTGCAAAACATGATAAGGTTAAATTCCCTAAAATTATCACAGCCTCCGAAGGTAAAGGTAAGAATGCAACACCTTACTATACAAACAGTTCACATCTTCCTGTTGGCTTCACTGATGATATATTTAAAGCACTTGAAATACAGGACGAATTACAAACCTTATATACATCAGGAACAGTATTCCATGCATTCTTAGGTCAAAAATTGGATAATTGGAAAACAGCTGCTAATTTAGTACGAAAAATTGCTGAAAACTTCAAATTACCATACTACACATTATCTCCTACATATTCCGTATGTGCTGAGCATGGATACCTCGAGGGTGAACATGAAAGATGTCCACACTGTAATGCTCCAGCAGAAGTATATAGCCGTATCACCGGATATTATAGACCTGTACAGAACTGGAATAATGGTAAACTTGAAGAATTTGATGAGAGAAAAGAATATATTATTGAAACTTCTCAGTTACACACTCATGCTCATGCAAACTGTGGCTGTGAACAGACAAACACACCAAAGCTAGAAAAAATTACACTTTTCTCCACCCCTACATGTCCTAACTGCAAACTTGCAAAAGGTATGTTGGATAAAGCAAAAGTAAAATATCTTGATGTAGATGCTATCCAAAATAAAGATTTATCAAATGCATTCTCAATAAAGAAGGCACCAACTCTTCTTGTCCCAAATGAAACCGGCTTTGATGTGTATGACAATGCGAGTGCTATCAGAGAATATATAGGTTCATTGAAGTAATATGACATATGATATTTTAATTATCGGAGCCGGTCCCGCCGGAATGAATGCTGCATTAAATGCAGTGCGTGCGGGTCGCTCCGTTATCGTTATTGAAAAAGAAACTATAGGCGGTCAAATTTCATTTGCTCCAAAGGTAGAAAATTTCCCTACCGTATTTTCGTCTCCCGGTGCTGACATTATGAACTCCCTATATGAGCAGATTTCACAATGGGATATTGAAGTCGCTCTTGAAGAAGTGATTGATATTAAAAAAATGGGTTCCTACTTCATTATTAAAACAGACATGGACGAATATACTGCTAAAGCCATTATTATTGCCTCTGGGGTAAAACACAAAACTTTAGATATATCTCTTGAACAAGATTTAATCGGCAATGGCGTTTCATACTGTGCTTTATGTGATGGTCAATTCTATGAAAATAAAGATGTAGCTGTTATTGGAGATGGAAATACTGCTCTACAATATTCTATGCTGCTTGCGACATATTGCAAGAGTGTAACAATCTGCACACTGTTTGATAAGTTTTTCGGCGATAAGACTCTAGTAGATAGACTCACAACCAAAGACAATATTATCGTCAAGCACAATTTAAAACTTACAACTCTAATTGGTGAAAAAGAATTAGAGGCATTGGAATTTATTGATAAGACTAATAAGAAAATAACTCTACCTATATCTGCCGTCTTCGTATGTATCGGACAAGTCCCAAATAACAGCATATTTAAAGACCTTGTTAAGTTAGATAAAAATGGTTACATCATAGCAAATGAAAATGGTGAAACTTCCACCAGTGGAGTTTTTGCTGCCGGAGACTGCCGAACGAAATCATTCAGACAAATGATCGGTGCTCTGAGTGATGGAGCAAACGCATCGTTCAGTGCCTGCAAATATTTGGAAACTCTATGATTCAAATTGCCGGCATCGAGCACATGTCAATGGTCGATTATGACGACAAAATTGCATGTACCATCTTCACGCATGGGTGTAATTTTCGTTGTCCTTTTTGTCAAAATAGTGCTCTTGTTTTATCAAATTCAATCCAATTACTTGATGCTAATAAAATATTAGAACAACTAGAAAAACGAAAAGGGCTGTTAGATGCTGTGTGTATATCTGGTGGTGAAGCAACTTTACAACAAGATTTAATTCCATTCATCAAAAAAATAAGATCACTCGGATTTTTAGTAAAAATAGATAGCAACGGATACAATCCTTCAATGTTAAAATATTTAGTTGAACATAAATTGGTCGACTACATTGCAATGGATGTTAAAGGAAGTGCTAATATTTATGCTGACATATGTGGTTTAAAACAAATAAATATAGTCAAAATAAAAGAATCTATAGCCATTATAATGAATTCCAAAATTAGCTATGAATTCCGCACAACTTTAATAGAAGAATTTCATACTCCAGATGTAATGAAAAATTTACTTTCATTAATTAAAGGTGCTGAAAAATATGCTCTACAAAAATATAAAGACAGCCCCGGATGCATTCAGCACGGATTTCATCCAATCCCCAAAGAAACTGCTTTATTATATAAACAACTTGCTGAAAAAACAGTTAAACAAGTTGTCATACGTGGATATTAAAATCTGCATTAACCGCTTAATAAAAAATGCAGCACTCTCATTAATTTAAGTACTGCATAAACCATTATAACTATTTTATATATAAACTATTTTTCGTGTATTAATAATGATGCGGCTGTAAGGAATATTCCAAATATTCCTGTAATGATACCGACAAAAATGAACCATATCATGTCATTAGGAATTGTTATTTTTCTAGTTACATGCACATATGTAAGTACTAACATAATTCCTGCTGCTGTCCCAAAAATCACCGCCATGTACTTCATGACAGATTTCGTATTGTTTTGTTTTGCACTGATTGTAAAGAAAAGAAGCACAATACAAAACAATAAAACAATTACTCCTGTTACAACCCAAAAAAGCTGAGGATTAATCAAAGCACATACAACCATCGTTACTCCGGCAGCCAACTCTAAGACACCTTCAACATATTTTCCTCTGGTTATACCTGAAGCTCCCATTGCAATTAAGATCATTCCAGGTACGGCAAATGCCCACTTTACAATATCTATTCCACCGGCTTTTAATCCCGCTGCGATTGCAACGAAAATCGCCATTAAACCACCTATAAATAAAGGATAGTCAATTTTGTCAAAATCTCTTTTCGTTTTTGATGTTGCCATTATTATCTCCTGTTTCAAATATTATATATCACCAGATTTTTGTATCATAATTCTTTGATGGTGTTTTTTCTCTATTTCTATTTATTGGCTGATAATTATAATAATTGCTGTTGTATGTAATAAAATCTCTACCGTAATGCTCTATGTCTTCGCCATTCTTATCTTTAAACATCTCTACTATTCTGCATCCTCTCTGAGCACCTTTTTTATAAATACCTATATATGCCAAATAATCTATACTCATACCATAATTTAATAAAATCCCTTTATACTCAACCTTCTTACCATTTTCATCAAATACTTCTTTTTTATATGCTATGGACATATTGTTATAGTGATCATGCCCGCAAAATGTAGCTTTCAAATTATACATTGCCCCTGTTTCAAAGAAATTATCATTTCCAACACCACTATAGATAAGCTTTTTATGTTCTCCAATAATACCCTCTTCCATTCTTGCCGATGCGTTTACTTTTTTCAACTTTGATAAATCCGGATTTTTATCATGCAACCCCGGCTGTTCTACAGTAACTTCACCTTTGGCAATTCCTAAAGATATATTATGTCCATTATCGTCATATGAGTTGTTCTTAATATATTTATTTTGCAATGAATAATGTTTGTATCCTTTCTTATCATATTGCACCGTCCCAGCTTTACTCATCTGTAAATCATATGCTTCTTTATACTCCGGAATTGCAATATGGAAAAATGCCATGTTTTCAGGATATTTATTATCTGCTGTTTCTTTTTTGAGTTCAGTCATTCTATCTTTATACCAATTGATCTGTTCCTGATGAATATTATCGTAATGCCACAACATACCAAACTTATCAGAATCAAGATACGCATGTGAGTCTAATACTGTTAAGACCTTTTTTAATTTCCCTTCTCTATACAGCTTAATAATCTGATTCCCATATCCAAATCTGTTCTGATCTTTTGTATAGTTACTCCAGTTAGATGGATTTGTGGTAAACAAACATCTTTTAAATTCACCTTTTTCTATCTGCTTACGATACCATTCTGAAATATCTTTTCTTGTATATTTGCTATATGCTTCAGTATCGTGGTTACCATAGCAAAATGTCCAATATGCTCCCATACTTTCCATTAAATTTGCAAATATTTCAGCTGCCTTTAAATTGTTCCCAGTGCCTGCCTGTATCGGTACCGGATACGCTATATCACCGGTGACCATTACCAAATCTGGTTTTTCTTCTTTTATCATTGTAGCCACAGCGTTCATTGCCCATTTATCTTTTTGAAATGATGCAAACCCTGCTCCAATGTGTACATCTGTTAATTGCAATATTTTAAATGGTTTATCTTTATTTGTATCAAATCTCCATTCGCCAGAAGAATCTTTATATGGCTTATGATCTGCATCTGGGGTTATTGAATACTGACTATATGATTTTGCCAATTTTAATAACGCTTTTGAGCCAACTGCATTTATCACAGCAAATAAAGCTACAAGCAACAATACAGTCATCACTATACAAGCAATAATAATGCCTGCTTTTATTCCTCTTTTTTTAGCCAACATCTTTTTATCAACTGCTAACTGTTCAATTTTTGTTTCCATCTAAATCTCACATAGAAAATCTATGCTTCATCCCCCTCATGTTTACCAGTTCACTTTAACACAAAAAACACAATTTTTTCAAGTCTGGATTTTTTGAATTTTTACATTCTTATATGCTATGCTGTTTATATATTTGAGGTGCTTTTATGAAATCAGCTGCAAAAATATTTATCATTATTGGTATGTGTGTAGGATTTTTGGCTATAGTCCCGCTTGTCCTCGGTATTATCGCTTTAAAACGTCTTGATGCTGCAAAAAAACATTCTGACTTAGTCACTATAGGAATTTTGACACTGCTATTTTGCAGTATTGTTGGTGGCATTTTACTTCTCTGTTTAAATGATGACGATCTTCTAACTATCGAAGAAAAAAAAGCTAAAGAAGAAGAAAATAAAGACTCAAATCTTACAATCTAAATTTCTATTTGATTTTTGAAAAATATTTTTTAATTTCATCCGAACTACCTTCTTGGATGATTTTTCCTTTTTCTATTTCTATATATCTATCTCCCAACGCTTCAGCACACCTTACATCATGCGTAACTGTTAACATTGTATTCCCTACTTCAACATGTACTTTATTTAAAATTTCAACAATCTCCATAAGCGTTTGATAATCTTGTCCAACGGTTGGTTCATCAAGAAGAAGCAGTCTTGGCTTGCTAGCTAGCGTCGCAGCTATTGTTAATCTTCTTTTCTGCCCCTGAGATAATGATACCGGATGTCTTTTTAATATTTTTTTCAATTTGAACGCATCTATTATGTAGTCATTCCAAGCCTTATCTTTCCCGGAAAATTCAATTTCCCTACGTACTGTATCCATAAATAATTGATAATCTGGATTCTGGTATACAGCCCCAACTTCCCTAAACCATTTCTTTGAACCTCTCTTTTGCCCAAGTTTAGGATTTATATTTTGAATTATTTTACCATTGCTTATTTTGGCAATTCTTGCAATTACTCTCAGCAATGTAGATTTGCCAGCTCCATTATCTCCTAGCATCACGAGCCTTTCTTTATCAAATATATTTAAGTTAATTTCATCCAATATAATCTTTTTCTTTTTAATATACGACACATTTCTAATTTCAATAAGTTTATTGTTCGTTACAATGCTTTTTTGATCGTTAACTATCGCACATGCCTGACTTTTTAGATATTCATCAAAATTTTTTTGCTCGGTTATTTTTTTGTTTCCAACATGGAAGACTCTATCAACATAATTAAGTATTACATCTATACGATGTTCTATAATGACAACACAAAATCCCGAATCCGCCAATGTTCTCAATGTCTTCATTAATTTTTCTGAAGACACTTTATCAAGATTGGCTAGCGGTTCATCCAATATTACTATCTTCTGTCCCATTGCTATTGTCGCTGCCGTCATCAATGTTTGTTTCTGTCCACCTGACAATGTTTTTGTTCTACTATTCTTATCAATGCCGAATAATTCCGTAACTATGTCAATTTGTTCACTTATTTTCTGTACTGGGAATGCTAAGTTCTCGCACCCAAACGCTATCTCATCTTCAGCATATGTTTGTATGATTTGCTCATCCGCATTTTGAAGAACAATCCCCAATTTTCTACATATTTGCCCTATTGTTTTTTTATGTATATCTTCTCCGTCTACAAATGCCCTACCAGATAAATCACCTTTATATAAATGTGGGATTATCCCACTAATAATTGACATTATTGTACTTTTGCCTTCTCCCGATTTGCCGGACAGCAAAACCATTTCTCCATAGTTACATGAAAAATTCACATCTTCCAATATTTTGTTTTTCCCATCATATGAGAATGAAATATTTTCTAATCTTAATGCTTCCATAATAACAATACCAATACAGTCCCTGCTACCATTCCAAATAGGAATATTAAATCTGTAAAACTTATATGTTCTTTCTTATATATTGTATATTTGCTTTTACCTGTACTGAATCCTCGTGTCTCAACAGATAACGCCAAAATATCAGAAATATTTACTAATCTTATAATAAACGGAATAATTAATGCTCTATAAAACACTTTAGGATTTAAAATGCTGCCCGCACCTCTTGTTCTCATTGCCTCTCTTATTCTTCTAACTTCAACCATCAGTTTAGGAGCAAATGACATTGCTATCATCATTCCCAATGTTATAGATCTTGGCATTTTCATTTGAGAAAGACATCTAGACATTCGTATTGGCTTTGTTCCTAGTCCAGGAATAATTCCAACATATACCGCACCTAACCTTGTTATAACTGAAATTACAGATCTAATTTGTTCTTCATCTGACTTGTTAACATTTACTCCATATGCGATTCCAGCAAATATACCACCTATTACAATAAAGCTTGGTAACAGATAAAGACATTCTTTATAATACCCAAATAGAAACATCCATGCATAAAATATCACTATAAGATATGGGATGTTAGGAATATCCGCTGCTGCCAAACCAAGAACTATTACAAACAGTCCGGCTAGCCATGCTATAGCAGGATATGCCTTAAATTTTGGTTTAAAAAAACTCACTTTTTAAAAACTCCAGCTTTTCTTAATTCTCTGGAAATTATCCATCCATAGACTGCTCCTAGAATTGAGAGCAATATCACGGCTACTGTAAGAGCAACTGCAACTGCCGGATTTTCAATCGCAAATCTATTAACTTCTATCCCCGACAAACCCTTTCCTCTTTTTGCCAAAAGACTTCCCCCATACATATATGTATAGAATATAAATAACTGTGGCAATGAAAGGGGTAGCCACAAACTACCTGCGAATATACCCGCAATATCTTTTTTATATCCTCTGAAGATTGCCATTATTAATGCTTCCGTTATTCCACCACATATAATCATGACAACTCCCATAGGCGGGAACATAGGTACATGTAACAATCCTACAATCACAGATACAAACATTACCGCACCCGGTTTCCTGACCTTCAACAGTCCAACTGTTAATAGCAATGAAAACTGAACGGCGAGTGTCATTTGTATCACTCCAAAAACTGGAACATTCTTAACAAACATCATCGGTATACCCGATATAAAAATTGCTGCTGATAGAACAGATAAGAATATAATATCTCTTATTTCCATAAGATTTTTACGCTTTCTCTTTTTCTCTTCTGTGTTGTCTTTATTATTTTCTTGTAGCTCCTCGCTATTTTTAATTAGCTTATCTGCTAGCCCTGATTCTACATCTGTATTAATTACTTCTTCTACAATGTTATTGTCTGCAATTTTACTATCTTTCATTTAATATCTCCTTTCGATCTTTAACTTCAGATATATTCCCATTATCTATCTTATATATTCTATCTGCTATCGCCATTGTTGATTTTCTATGTGAAACTAAAATTATACTTCTCTTACCTTTCATTGAAAGTAACGATTTCAATATTATGCCTTCATTAATACTGTCTAAATTACTTGTTGGTTCATCAAGCAAAATGAGTTCGCTCCCTCGTAAAAATGCTCTTGCCAATCCAACTCTCTGTTTTTCTCCTGCAGAAAGATTGTTACCCGCCGATGCCACTTGTGTATCATATCCCTGCGGTAACTCTGAAATAAAGTCATGTATCGATGCTATTCTACAGGCTTCTTGCATTTCTTCTTCTGTAGCGTCTGCTTTTGCAATCTTCAAGTTTTCTTTTATTGATTCATCAAAAAGATATGTGCTCTGACTTATCATTGTTACATTTGTGAAAAGAGACTGTGTGTTTATATCATTTATTGAAATATCGTTATACGAAATAATTCCTTTATTGAATGGATAAAGTCTCAACAATAATTTGAGCAAAGTTGATTTTCCACATCCCGAAGCTCCAACGATTCCAACTATCTCACCTTTCCCAGCGTACATAGATATATCCTTCAATACTGCCGTATTTTCTTCGTATCCAAATGTTACATTATTTACTTTGACCTCTTTATACTCTATGTCCTGTTTGTTTGCAACTTCTTCTATAATTGGTTTTTCCGCCAAAAGATTTAATAATCTATCACCTGCTGCAAATGTCAATGTAAGACTCGATGGCAAGGCAGCAATTGCAATGACTGGTCCGAAAGATCCAAATATTGCAACTATTCCTATTATCATTTTCCCTGGCGTTACTGTTCCATTTTTTGCAAGTACTATGCCCACAACTGTTGTTATAATTAAAAATATAGTTACCAACAATTCTGTTGAGCCTGTTATCCTTGCCGTTGCTCTCTTCATTATTTTTAAACTGGACAATAGCCCTTCTGACTGTTCATCTACATTCTTCTTTCTATCTTCCACAGCATTATGAACAACTATCTCCTTTGCTCCTCTTATACTATCTAGAAAGTACGATGAGAACGAAGCAAACTTCTTTTTGTAGTTAACTCCTGATGATGCCATTGCTTTAGACGCTATAGGTGGAAATACAATTCCTATTACTACATATGCACATATTGCTACAGCTGCCAAATACCAACTGATAAATAGTCCAACAAAAAGAAATATCGCTAATGAAACCGTTATCGCAATAAATACAGGTGAAACTGTATGAGCATAGAAAACTTCAAGTATCTCAACATCAGATGTAATCATTGCGACGAGATTTCCTTTATTCTTATTATCTATTTTTGCCGGTGCTAATTTTCTTAATTTATTAAAAATCTTATCTCTAAGAAGTGCTAAAAGTTTAAAGGCAATATTATGATTGCTGTACTGTTCAAAGTATCTCAATACTCCTCTAAGCACTCCTGACCCTACTGCAAGACCAACAAATAACCATACACTTACTTGTGAACCAAATGTTGAGCTATCTATAATCTGTGCTACACCCATTGCTCCAAATAATGTTGTCCCTAATGCGGCAAGATAACCCAATAATCCATTAACAACGGCAAGCAACATTATATATGCAAGGCTTCCAACCAAAACGATCAGTTTACTCATTATTGTAAATCCATTTCTTCTCTTTTGTTTCTGCATACTAAGCCTCACATTCATTTAAATAACCTTCTTCAAGGTTCTTTTGTTCCATATACATTTCGGCATAACCTTTCTTTTCTTTCATTAACTGAGTATGTGTTCCCTTCTCTACAACTTCGCCTTCTTTCATGAAATAGATCATATCGGCTTTAACTACATTTTGTAAGCGATGAGATATAAGGATAACTGTTTTCTCCTTACTCATATTAACGATGTTATTCATAATGATAGCTTCACTTTCTATATCAATATTGCTTGTCGCCTCATCAAATATATATATTTTTTTGTCTGCCACCATATTAACAGCCAGTGCCAACCTTTGTTTCTGACCACCTGAAATATTTGCTCCACCTTCGTCGATTTTTTTATCAAGTCCTTCTTCAGCAATAAACTCATCTAAATTTACCTTTTTAAGTGCATTTATCATTTCTTCATCTGTAGCATCAGGCTTGGCAAGATAAAAATTGTTTCTCACTGTATCATTAAATATATGTGTACCATGTGAAACAACTGACAATTGTGAATAGTATGACTGTTGCGAAATATCTTCAATCGCCTTCTCATCAACTGTTAATGTCCCTTCAGAAGTTCTTAAGGTACCAATTATTAATCCTGCCAATGTGGATTTACCACATCCACTTTCACCAACAATAGCTGACATTCCTTTTTTTAATGTTATATTAATATCCTTTACAGCCGCTTTTTCTCTTTCAGGATATGTAAATGAAAGATTTGAAAGTACTATTTCTTTGGCTGCTACTTGCTCTTGACCCCATTTTGGAACTTCCAACGATAACAGCTTGATTATCTTTTTACCTGCACTCATACCATTCATTGCGACATGGAATGCTGACCCAAGTGTTCTTAGTGGCAAGAAAAACTCCACACCAACAAGTATTAAGAAGATTACCATCTGTATATTATTTTCATCTGATATCAGCTTACTTATTCCCAGTTCGCCCTTTGCTCCGGCGATAGCAAGTGCAGATCCAACACCTGCAGCAGTAAAGGCAACAAGATCCATTATAAAAATACTGAACAACTGCATAATGAGAACTTTCATTGTTATCTTTCTAAACTCTTCAGATTTACTATTTATTTCATCATGTCTTCTCTTGTCGGCAAGATAAATTTTCAGTTCTTTCAGTCCTTGCATATTATCAAGAAAGGCATCTCCCATATGTGTATATATCCCCCAATATTTGGCAAATATTTTCTTTGCATATTTAGAGACCATCACAATTGACATAGGTATAATAGGAACACAAACTAGCATAATAATTGCAAATATATAATTAAGTTTAAAGCACACTGCAAATAAAATTAACGGAGCAATAAGAGAATAAAAAAACTGTGGCAAGTATGTTGAATAATATAGATCAAGTTGTTCCACGCCCTCAACACTAACCTGCGTAAAACCTGCCATATTTAGATCTTCTGCACTCTTCCCTCCAAGTGCAAGAATTTTTTCAAATATATTTCTTCTCAGTGTCTTTTTAACATTTCTTCCAAGTTTTTCTCTAGTTGCTCCCGAAAGTCTGGCTATTATGTATCTCAATATCCCTGCTGTTATAGCTCCAACCGCACAATATATATATTTATTAGTATCGACTCTTTGTGTTATTAAACCTTTTTCTGCAAGCAATACTCCTATAGCGGCACATATAAAATATGTGATTGCTAGATTCGCAAATAAGCCTAATATTGATAAAAAGACCGAAATAAATATATATTTTTTATCTTTTCCTATTAATCTAAATAATTCTTTATCTATCATTCTCTATCTTTTCCTCTTCCTCTTCGGTTTCAATGTCGTCCAGTTTTTCCTTTCTTTTATTACTTACAACAAGACCTATAATAACCGAGCTTGCCAAAATTATCATAACCGCTATTGATATCAGTGCTCCGCCCCACTTCGGGAATCCTTTCTGTATTAGCAAAATAGAATTAACACCACTTGCATTGCTTATAGATAGTCTATCCCCATTAATTTTGGTTTTCATCTTTACAAGTTTGCCCTTTTTTAATGCATAAACTTCTGTCTTTTTAATATCAAATTCTCCAGGCACATTGATTTTCAGTGTCTTTGATGTTACCTTCGCTTCTTTGCCAGATTCCCCAAACTTTTTAATTTCATAAGAAATCATTTTTGCTTTTTCATATGTCTTAAACTTCTTCTTTGCAATCTCGATTGTTTCATTATCTTGATACTTAAATATTTGAAAAACTTCTTCATCAGAAGAAACAAAATGATTCAATGTTACTGTCTTAACTTTTGTTTCTGCAATCGTTTCAGTATTTTTACCATCTGTTGTTTTATATTTTGTACTTATTGCCTTATACCTAACTGTAAAATCTCCTTTTGCATCATATTCCCTTTGAGTTAGTTTTGTTTCGTTTCCATCTGCATCCACCACATAATATTCAACTGGACACTCTTCATCATTCGCTTTCGCTTTTACTTCAGGTATATAAAATTTGCCTTCCCCTGTTGTTGCCTCCTCGGCTATATATGTTTGAAACTTAGGAATATAATATGGCAATCTCCCAGATGCATTTTCAATTATCTCGCTGTAATTTTAAATTTAATTAAATTTAAATTAAAAAAAAAGTGCATGCAATTTTTT
>CAUUJG010000007.1:0-71590 GCA_963545485.1 uncultured Clostridia bacterium
TATTTTAAAAATAAAAAAAAATAAAAAAAATATTGTTGATGGGATCTGTAATGTGGTAAACAAGATTCATAAGCTAATTGATCTAGTTGAATCAGATCGTAATATTTATATTTTTGGCAATAAAAATCATGATGAAGTTGTAGCTCTTGTATCGCATGCAAATAATCCAATTAGGCAAGTGCAAGTAGTTGAAACTCTTGAAGATATTGATTTTACAGTGAAATCTGCGATATTTTTTCAAACAACTATTAAAAAAGGTTTTTTTGAAAATATTAAGAAATACATAGATGAAAAAAATCAAAGCAATAGTAATTTTGTTGTTTATTATAATACTATTTGTTACAATACTATCGCACGTCAGAATGAAGCGGTAAGGTTAGCTAGAGAAACAGAATATTGTTTAGTTCTTGGTTCTAAGAATAGTGCTAATACGAATACTTTATTTAGCGAAACAGTAAAACAAAATAGTAAAACATATTTTATTCAACGAATAGAAGATGTAAATAATATAAAGTTTAATAATAGTAGTGTATCAATACTATCCGGTGCCTCGACTCCAGATTCGTTGATACAGGAGGTAATAGTTTATATGAGTGAAATCACAGAGAATCAGGAAAATGTTAAGAAAGAATTCGGCATGAAAGATGTTATTGAATTAATTGACAATAGCACTAAAGAAAAAGTAGGTAATATTGTTGAATGCACAGTAGTAAAAGCTGATGAACTTGGTTTGGTTGTTAGTGATTCGAAGTTAAAATCTGAAATTAAAATTTTAAAAGAAGATATTGGTGATGATTATGATCCTTCTCAGTACAAATTAAAAGAGAAAATACTCGCTGTTTATCTTGGTAGACAAGGGAATAAAAATAGATATTCAATTAAAGAATTAAAATTGCAAGAGGAGGCTAGAGCACAAATTAATTCTGCATTAGAAAAGGGTATTTTTAAATGTCAGTTTACAAAGTGGGATGACAAAAATTTTTATGGCACATTAGGCAAGGCAAACTGGGCATATAAAGTAATTGCTCCTATTCAAGAAGTAATGTATAGCAAAAAACAGACACAGCCTGCAAGATTTCTAAAGAAAACATTTGAATTAAAAGTTATACCTAATCCAAATTCTGAAACTAATACTTCAAAAAATGTAATATATGCGTCATTAAAAGAAATCATAATGGAAAAGAGAGCCAAAGAAGATGCAATGTTTGTTGAAAAAATAAATGTTGACGATGTTTTAAATGGTAAAGTTGTATCAACACAAGACAAAGGTATACTTGTAGATTTTGATGGCTATACAGCATTTGTTCATGCTAGTCAGTTGGCATGGAAACATTTAGATGGCAAAGAAATTGAAAAGATGTTTAAAGTTGGAGATAAATTCGATTTCTTAGTTTTAGAAATTAATCGAGCAACAAATAAAGTTGTAATAGGACATAAGGAACTTACAGATAAGCCTATTGAAGCTGCAAAGAAAAAATATAATGTTGGAGATATTGTTAAAGGACAAGTTAAAAAAATCTTCAGTTATGGAGTGCTTGTAAGCTTTGATACTGATTTGACAGGCCTTATTCATATTTCACAATTGGCGAATAAACATGTTAAAGATCCTAGTGAAATTGTAAAAGTAGGACAAAAAATTGATGTTAAGATATTGAATTTTGATGATGATAGAATTCAACTATCATATAAGAGTGTTGTATCTGATAATGAAGAGACTGAAGGAAGTAGCGATGCAACTAAATCGGAAAAGAAATCTAACAAAACACATGAGCAAAGCGAATGGAGAAGTGAAGGTCAGGCGTCAGCAACAATCGGTGAGCTATTTAAAGATTTAGACACGGAAGAAAAATAATTTATTAATTATGAAATAAAAAAAAGAGCCTATTTTAATGACTCTTTTTTTTATAGCTATTAAATATTTTTTGTAAATGAATTAGCTGTTTGGTTGTAAAAGTTACGAATTGCTTTTTAAAGGAGCAAATCCAAGACCACCATTTACCTCTGTAGCTTTTGTTAAATACATAAATGCATTTGGATCTAATCGTAGTATTGCCGTTTTTACTAAATTAATTTGTCTTCTTTTTACAACGCAAATTAGTATATTTTTTTCAGATTTTGTATAGTGTCCTGTACCATGAATAATTGTAACTCCACGTTTAACATTTAAAATTAATTCATCTGCAATTTCTTCTTCCTTTGATGAAATAATATGGAATACGATTGATGTCTGAAATCCTGATTGTATTATATCTGCAACTTTTGATGTGGCAATTAATGAAATAAATGAATAAATAATAGGGGAGAAAACTTCCATTAATTGGTTATCTATACCAACTATACCTTTTTTTATTTTGATAATACCAAAACTTCCTGCCAATAAAACTATCAAGCAGTCACATGCAAAAATCCACCACTGTGCATCTGCGGATGGGTTATATTTATATATGATTTTTCCTACTATGTCCGTACCACCCATAGAAGTATTAGAACGTAACATTAATCCTAAGCTTATACCAGCACCGGCACCACCAACTATTGCCTCAAGTAATTTAACAGTATTTTCATTTGCAGAAATATTAAATTTTGGAAATTTTCCTATTTTATGTAAATAGGCAAATAATGCCATCATTCCACCAAATAATGAAACGCAAACAAAAGTGTTAAACGCAAATTTTTTATTTAAAAGAATAAAAGCAGGGATGAGTAGAGGAAGATTTAAAAGGAAAATTAAAAAACCTGCATTTGTAAATAACTTATATGCAATACTTATCGTTCTTTCTGGATGAGTTGCTCCTACAGTTTTTTGTATCAATTCACTTATAAGCAGTGCAAATCCACTTAGTCCGCCTGGAGCGAAGCTGTTACCTTCCAAAAATACATATGTAAAAATAGCACGAATAAATGAAAGTAAAACCATGTAGGCATAAAATTTTATTAAATTCAAGGCTATTTTATTGCTTTTTTCTCTATTAATTGTTTTTAAACTTGGTGAGACTAATTGTTGATTTTTTAAAGTAGTTTTATCTTTATTTTTTTCGTTATTTTTCATATGTTTTCTCCAATAAAACATATATTACTCTTTATATATATATAAATCAATTGTTACAGGTTAGAATAAATTTTAATAAAAACGAGTCTAGCCTATAAGCCGAGTTCTGTATTAGATGACCATCTATCTAGACCGATAATTACTTATCGATTCAAGCGATTTCAAGTACATGCGGATAACATATTGTACTTTTTCTTGCACCAAGTGGGGTTTGCACCGTGCATTGTCACCAAATTGCGGGTAAGCTCTTACCTTACCTTTCCATCCTTACCTTTCGGCGGTTTTTTTCTGTTGCACTATCCTTGAAGTCACCTTCACAGGCAATTAACCTGCACTCTATCCTATGGTGCTCGGACTTTCCTCATGAATATTCATGCGGTCATCTGGCTAGCTCGCTTAATTAATATATTAAAAAAAAATAATTTTTGCAATATTTGAAAAGGTTAGTTATAACCCATGACTATGCTTTAAGTTTAACGGATTAGATGTATTGTTTTTTATTAATCTAAGTCTAAAAATTTCATTTTATATAAATATAATATAATATATATAATTAATTAAAGAGGGATAAATGGAAGAAAAAATTCAATTATTAATGAAAGAAGCATCTTGCGATTTAGAAAATATTAAATTAGAAAATGAAGTGAGCGAGTTTTGGCAAAAATATTTTTCTAAAAATGGCAAATTTTCTTTGTTGATGACTCAATTGGGTAGCGTATCAAAAGATGATAGACCTATTTTGGGATCAATGATTAATAAATGTAAAAGTGAAATTTTGGCTACATATAATAAAAAAGCCGAAGAAATCAAAATGGTAGTTATGAATAAAAAACTTTCTGATGAAAAAATTGATATTTCATTTTTGACTAAAAGTAAAAAACTTGGGACCTTACATCCAATAACACTTGTAAAAAATGAAATTTGTGAGATTTTTAATTCATTAGGTTTTGCAACAGTTGAAGGCCCTGAGATTGAAACTGATTATTATAATTTTCAACTTTTAAATGTTCCTAAAGATCATCCTGCGAGAGATATGCAAGATACTTTTTATATAACTGATAATTTTGTCTTAAGAACACATACATCTCCAATGCAAGCAAGAGTTATGCAAACTCAGAAACCTCCAATAAGAGTTATAGTTCCTGGTAAAGTATATAGATCTGATGATGATGCAACACATAGCCCAATTTTTCATCAAATTGAAGGATTAGCAATTGATAAGAATCTTTCTTTATCTGACTTAAAAGGAACCCTTGAAGCTTTTGTATCAAAACTTTTTAACAAAGATACAAAAATTAGACTTAGATCTTCCTATTTCCCATTTACGGAACCTTCTGTAGAGGTTGATGTTTCTTGTGCTTTATGTCATGGTGTGGGTTGTAAGGTTTGTAAAAATACAGGGTGGTTAGAAATTTTAGGTGCAGGAATTGTAAATCCTAAAGTCCTAGAAATGTCTAATATTGACCCTAATGAGTATACCGGATTTGCTTTTGGTCTTGGTATAGAAAGAATTGCAATGATTAAATATCAAATACCAAATATTAAAATGTTTTATGAAAATGATATTAAATTTCTTGAACAATTTGTTTAGTAGGTGAAAAATGTTAGTTCCTATTTCATGGTTAAAAGAGTTTGTCAGCTTTAATTTGTCTGCGGAAGAAGTCGCAGAGAAATTTACATCGATTGGTTTTGAAGTTGAAAATATTATATATCAGAATAAACTTCATAATAATGTAATCGTGGGTGAGATCGTTGAATTTACCAAGCATCCTAATGCAGATAAACTTACAGTCTGTAAAATTAACATTGGAGATAAAATCATTCAAGTAATTACGAATGTTAAGATATGTGGTGGAGAAATTGTAGCAGTTGCTCTTGACGGTGCAGTATTGTCACAAAACTTTAAAATTAAAGCTGGAGACTTGAGAGGGGTTTTATCTGAAGGTATGCTTTGTGGACTTAAAGAAATTTCTTTATCTGCAGAAGATGTTGATCATCAATTGCCTAATGATATAATTCGTTTTAAATCAAAAAAACTTGTAGGTACTAATGTATTTGACGCACTAGGGTATAACGATATTATTCTTGATATTTCAATAACAGCAAATAGAGGTGATTGTAATTCAATATATAGATTAGCTCGTGAACTTGCTGTTGTTTTAAGAAAACCAGTAAAAAAATTAGATTTAAGTTTTAATACTAAACAAAGCAAATTAATATTAAATGTTGAGAATTATAATAAAGAACTTTGTCCAAGATATATGGCAAGTATTGTTGATAATATAAAAATTAAAAATTCACCTAAAAAAATAATGAAAAGATTGCGGGCGGTTGGAATATCTCCGATAAATAATATTGTCGACTTAACGAATTACATTCTATATGAACTTGGACAACCAATGCATGCATTTGATTATGATAAAATTCAAGAACATAAAATAGTAGTTCGGAATGCTCAAAATAAGGAAAAGGTAGTACTACTTAATGATAACGAATATGAATTAAGCAATAATGATATCGTAATAAGCGATGCAAATCGGTCTATTGCATTAGCTGGTATAATGGGCGGTAGCAACTCGTGTATAAATGAAATAACCGAAAGAATTGTTTTTGAGTCTGCAAATTTTCCACGAGATTTAATTAGAAAAACATCAAAAAGATTAAATGTAAGAAGCGATAGTTCTGCAAGATTTGAAAAAAGTTTAGATTATACATTGCAAGAAATTGCACTTAAAAGAATGTTACATTATGTCTCTAAATTTAATTATGGAGATATAAGTAGTCAAATCTTTGATGTTAAAGAAAATTTTAAGAAATATCATGATTTAACTTTTACGACAAATGAGTTAGAAAAAATTTTAGGGACATCAATTAATGTAAAAGAATTAGATAAAATTTTATCATTATTGGAATTCAAAATAACAAAAAAAGAAGAACTTTATAAAGTGAAAATTAGCGAAGAGAGAAATGATATTAATACAGCAAATGATATTGCAGAAGAATATGTCAGATTTGTAGGATATGACAACATAAAATCTACTTTATTCAAATATGCTGAACAAACTGTTGGCGGAAAGGATGCTAAAGAAAAATTTATCGACAAAATTAAAAACATCCTTATATCTTTTTCATTACATGAAATATTAACATATTCATTTATTAGTACAGATTTTTCAGACAAGCTATTGCTGTCGCATAATGATCCTCAAAAAGATGTAATAAAATTAATGAATCCATTAAGTGAAGCAGTTGCTTGTATGCGTCCGTCTTTAATTTATTCTGTTTTAAATACAGTTTCATATAATTTGTCACATTCGAACAAAGATTTCGGAATATTTGAAATTGCAAAAACATATTGTAAAAATCCTGAATTTAATAAAGGAACTGATTTACCAACTGAAGAAAGCAAACTTGTATGTGCTTTAGTAGATAAAGATATACATGATTTAGCTCAAATATTAAAAATGCTCTGTGAAGGATTGAGATTAAATATGCATTTAGAACAAAATACTAGACCATATCTTCATCCAGGAAGAACTGGACAAATTATAATAAACAATGAAGTTGTAGGAGAGATTGGAGAAGTACATCCTCAAGTATCTGACCAGTTTAATTTAAATGCGAAAGTATCAATATTTGAATTATCTGTTGATAAAATATTTAAATTAAGTAGATCAAATTTTAAATTAAAAACATATTCAAAATTCCCAATAATTGAAAGAGATTTGGCAGTGGTTATTAATGAAGATGTTCCTGCATGGAAAATTTTAAGTGTACTTTCTGATTTAAAAATATCTGAGCTCATAGAATACGAATTATTTGATGAATACAAAGGTGATAATATTGAAGCTGGTAAAAAATCAATTGCAATGCATTTTAACATTCAAGGAATTGATAAAAATTTGGTTGATAACGAAATTGATGAAATTATTAAGCGAGTAATGAATAAATTAGAAGAAAAGTTTGGAGCTGTTATACGGTGATATATTTAGATAATGCAGCGACAACCAAACCATATGAGCAAGCATTAAAAGTTTTTTTACGTAGTTCAGAAGATGAATATTTCAACACATCAGCTTTGTATGCATGTGGAGTAAATTTAAATAAAGAACTTGATTATATACGAAATGATATTTTAAATATTTTGCATGGTAATGGTACCGTTATATTTAATTCCGGTGGAACGGAAGGTGCTAATCAAGTTTTTGCATCATCTAAATTAAAAAAGAAATCTACTATTTTAATATCCATGGCAGAGCATGATTGTGTAGTAAATTCAACAAAAAAATTGATGGAAGAGGGATTTACTGTTAAGTATATTCCAGTTGATAAATACGGTCGCATAATTGAAGGTGAATATGTAAAATTGCTAACTGAAGATGTAAGTTTAGTATCAATTATGCATGTTTGTAATGAAAGTGGTACCCACAATGATATAAAACGGCTTAACAGACTTGCAAAAAATGCAAATCCAAATGTTTTATTTCATAGTGATGGAGTTCAAGCATTTCTTAAAACTGAAGTAAATATCTTGGATTTAGGAGTTGATTTTTATACTGTATCAGGACATAAATTCCATGGTTTAAAGGGCGTTGGATTTTTATATCTTAAAGATGAAAAAAATATAAAGCCATTGATATATGGTGGTGGACAGGAAAAAGGATTACGTTCCGGGACAGTGCCTTTCCCAAATATTAAAGCGATGCATGAAGCCATTAAAATAGGTAACGAAAATTTAAAAGACAAAATTATGCTAAGACAAGAATATATTAAAAATTTAAGAAACAAACTTGAAAAAAATATACCCGATATATTCTTTCTTTCTGATGAGTATTCAACATCGATACTTCAGTTAGCAATTAAGAATATTCGAGGAGAAGTACTGTTACATGCCTTGGAAAAACACAATATTATTATGGGTACCGGATCTGCTTGTGCTGGAAGAAAAGAAAGTCTATATAAAAAATCATTAGAAATTCCTGATGATTATAAAAATGGAATAATAAGATTAAGCATCTCATCATTTAATAATATTGATGAAATACAATATGTGGTTGAAAAAATTACTGATGAGGTAAGAGAACTGCGAGTATAAAATGGAAGAAGTAATAATAATAAGATTTGGTGAAATATTTTTAAAAGGGAAAAATAAGAAAGCTTTTGAAAAGTTACTGCTTAAAAATATTAAAAATGCATTATTTAAAGAAAATATTACATACGATATTGTTTCGTTACAAAATAGATACTATGTTAAAAGCTTTACCGGCGAAAATAAAAATAAAATTTTAGATATTGTCTCATCAACATTTGGAATATATTCATATTCAACAGGCTATTTAACAAAATATAAAGATATTTTATTTAATGAAGTTGGTATTATTTTGGCTAATTATGCAAAAGAATTACATTCATTTAATGAAGATAAGAATAAAACATTTAGGATTACCACAAATCGTGCAAATAAAACAGTTGCTAAGTCTTCATCTGAAATTTCAGCGTATCTAGCTTCATTTATTTTAGATAATTGCGATTTAAAAGTTAATTTAAAGAATTTTGATTATGAATATACTATTGACTTAAGAGAAAATGGTGACATATTTATTTTTGATAATATTAAATATGGACAAGGAGGACTTCCTGTAGGATCTTCATCACATGGGTTACTTCTTTTATCTGGGGGAATTGACTCTCCTGTTGCCGGATACATGATGGGTAAAAGAGGAATGAAACTTTCAGCGATACATTTTGTTTCTCCACCATACACTTCAGAAGGTGCTAAAAACAAAGTAATACAACTTAGGAATATAATATCTAAATATTGTACCGACATTACATTATACATAGTACCTTTTACAGAAATTCAGATGTCAATACATAAAAACTGCTTACCAGATTACATGATAACTATAATGCGAAGATTTATGATGAAGATAGCAAATAAAATTGCAATCGAAAATAATATATCTGCGATCATTACAGGTGAGTCGTTGGGACAAGTTGCCTCTCAGACGGTTGAAAGTATGGTATCAACAGAAAGTGTAAGCAAGCTACCAATTTTTAGACCTGTAATAGGAATGGATAAAGAAGAGATAATTAATATAGCAAGAAAAATTAAAAGCTTTGAAACTTCTATTTTACCTTTTGAAGATTGTTGTACAGTATTTCTTCCAAAGAATCCTATAATACATCCAAAGTTAGATAATGTTGAAAAAATCGAAAATCAAATTAAAAATATTGATGAATTAATAGAAAAAGCCATTCAAAATATGGAAATTGTATAATGTCGAAAACATATAAAATTAACACATACGGCTGTCAGATGAATGTTCATGAATCTGAAAAAATTGCAGCAATTTTAAACGAAAATGGATATGAAGCAACTGACAACCAAATAGCAGATATAGTTGTTTTTAATACATGCTGTATTAGAGATACCGCAGAAAGGAAAATTTTAGGTCATATAGGAAGATATAAAAAAATCAAAGAACAACATCCTGATATTATTTTAGTAATTGTTGGTTGTCTTTCTCAACAAGAAAGATATGATGAAATATTTAAAAAAAGATATCCATATGTAAATATAATTTTAGGGACACGAAATATTTCTGACTTGAATGAAATTTTAAAATCATACTTATTAGAACATAAAAAAATTAAATATTCATCGCAAAAAATGCCAGTAGAGTATATGTGCCTTGATTCAAAATTGGAAAAGTATAGAACAAGTTTTCCAAATGCCTGGATAAATATCATATATGGATGCAATAACTTTTGTACATATTGTATAGTTCCACATGTAAGAGGTAGAGAGATATCAAGAAATAAAACCGATATTTTAAATGAAGTGAAAAAATGTTTAGATTTAGGATACAAAGAGATTACTTTACTTGGACAAAATGTAAATAGTTATGGAAACGATTTAAGCACAAAAGAAACTTTTGCAAGTTTATTAAATACTATCGATCAACTTGATTATAAATTTAGATTAAAATTTATGACATCTCATCCAAAGGATTTAAATGACGATGTAATAGATGTTATGAGTGATAGCAAACATATTGCTCATTATTTACATTTACCAATTCAATCAGGATCTAACAAAGTTTTGAATGATATGCATAGAAGATATACAGCGGAACATTATTTAAATATAATCAAAAAAATTAGAAAGAAAATACCTGACATTGGATTGACAACAGACATAATGGTTGGATTTCCATCTGAAACGGATGCAGATTTTTATGATACATATAACATTGTAAAAGAAATTAGATACAATAGTGTTTTTGCTTTTATTTATTCTCCTCGAAAGGGAACCCCTGCAGCTGAAATGGAACAAATTCCATATGAAATTAAGCAAGAAAGATTAGATAAAATTTTAAAGTTACAAAATGAAATTACTATAGAAATGAGTAAAAACTCATTAAATGAAATTCATGAGATTTTGACAGACGCATTTCTTATTTCTAAAATGGGATATGTAACCGGGAAAACATTTAATGGAAAAATTGTTAATGTTCCAGCTGAAAATATTGGAATAGGTGAATTTATAAATGTAAAGATTACATCAAATAAAAATACTTCAATGTTCGGAGAAAAGATATAATTGGAAGAAAAAATCACCCCGATGTGGAAACAATATCACACTATTAAGTCAGAATATAAAGACTATATTCTTCTATATAGACTTGGTGATTTTTATGAAATGTTTTATGAAGATGCAAAAATTGGATCTGATGTTTTAGGAATTGCATTAACCGGTAGAAGTGCAGGGAATAATACAAAAGCACCAATGTGCGGAGTACCATTTCATAGTGTAAATTTATATATTAAAAAATTAATTGAAGCTGGATATTCAATTGCAATGTGTGAACAGATTTCAGATTCATCTGAAAAAGGTATGGTTGAACGAAAAGTAGTTAGAGTTATAACCCCTGGAACAGTCATAGAAGACACTATTTTATCCGAACCAGAATCTAATTATTTGGCATATATATATTTTGAAAGAAATAGTTTTGCAATTTCTTGGATAGATATTTCCACGGGTGAATATAATGTATATTCTCATATTGATAAAGAACCATTAACTAAAATTCAAGATTTGTTATCTATGATAAAGCCAAAAGAGATTTTATCCAATGATGAATTTTTTAAATTTCACTATGATATACCTTATTTTAATATGTTTAATATTAAGCCTAAAGTTTTTTCTTCAGGCAGAATGACTGTTAATAGTGCAAAAGAATTTTTAATTAATTATTTTAATTTAAAAACATTAAATTCTTTTGAGATAAAAAATGATTTAGAGATACTAGCTGCAGCTCAAATACTTTCTTATATTATTAATACTCAACAACAAATTTTAAAAAATATAATTAAACTAACTGTTATTAATGAATCTATGTATATGATTTTAGATATTAATACTCGAAGGAATCTAGAGCTTATACAAAATGTAAGAGACGGTAAAAAAGAAGGAACACTAATAGAAGTACTTGATTATACAGTTACTCCAATGGGCTATAGAGCTTTAAAAAGTATAATTGAAAAACCATTGCACATATCCAAGGATATAAATGCAAGACTTGATTCAATAACAGAATTAATTCAAAAAAAAGAGGAAACAAACAAATTAAATAATTTATTTGCAAATATTAAAGATTTAGATAGAATACTGTCGAGAATTCTTATAGCATCAATTAATCCAAAAGAAATTTTACATGTTTTAGAAACACTTCAGTTAATACCTAAAATTAAACAACTACTTAAAGAACATAATTCGGAATTAATTAAAAATTTGAATAACGATATTTCTTATTTAGATGAATTTACAGATATTTTAAACAGATCTCTCGATAAAGAAAAAATTAATAATAATGAACACTTTGTTATAAATAGTTGTTTTTCAAAAGAATATGATGAATATAGTAATATTGCAAAAAATGCTCAACAATGGGTTGCTGCAATTGAGCAAAAAGAAAAAGAGCATACAGGAATAAAAAACTTAAAGATATCAAAAAATAATATTTTTGGTTTTTATATAGAAGTAACGAAATCATTTACTAATTCTGTTCCGGATAATTATATTAGAAAACAAACATTGGTAGGGTCTGAAAGATATACAATTCCGGAATTACAAGAAATAGAAGAAAAAATTAATTCAGCAGAAATTAAATTAAATAATATTCAGGAAGAGATTATTAACAATATTAAAATTGAATTTATTAATCATTACTCTGAATTGAAAAAAATTTCCAATTCAATAGGCATGTTGGATTGTTTAATATCGTTAGCTAAATCCGCAGTTATAAACAACTATCAGAGGCCTATAATTAGTGATGAAATCAAAGAATTAAAAATCATATCTGGAAGACATCCAGTCGTAGAGCAGATTTTAAAGAAAAATGTTTATGTTCCAAACGATACTACATTTGATAATACAAAAAGAACGCACATAATATCTGGTCCAAATATGGCGGGTAAAAGCACGTATATGCGTCAGGTAGCATTAATTACATTAATGGCACATATAGGTTCATTTGTATCTGCAGAATCGGCACAGATTCCTATAATCGATAGAATTTTTACACGAATAGGTGCTTCAGATGATTTATTTACAGGGCAATCAACATTTATGGTAGAAATGAATGAAATTGCAATGATTCTAAATTATGCTACTGAAAACTCATTACTGATTATAGATGAAATTGGTCGTGGAACATCTACACTTGATGGATTAAGTATTGCTTGGTCTATCATTACATACATTAATGATAAAGTAAAAGCAAAAACCTTGTTTTCAACACATTTCCATGAATTAATAGAATTAAATGATGTTGATGGAATTATTAATTATCATATTCTTATAAGTGAAAAAAATAATAAAATTAACTTTTTGTATAAAATAGTTCCAGGTGGAGCTGTTAGAAGTTACGGAATAGAAGTGGCTGAAATAGCTGGAGTAAATAAAGAAGTTATAACAACTGCAAAACAGATTTTAAAGAACTTAGAGGTAAATAATATTGGATTAGACATACCAAATAAGTCGGATTGGTACACACAAGGTAACTTGTTTGATTACAAAGAAAAAAGTAAAATTGAAAAAGAAATTTTAGATTTAAATTTAGATAATATAACACCTTTACAAGCATTAACTTATTTAATTGATATTAAGAAAAACATAGAGGAATCTTATGAGTAAAATAATTCATTTAAGTGAAGATGTATACAATATGATTGCGGCTGGTGAAGTTGTAGAAAATCCATCTTCTGTAGTAAAAGAACTTGTTGAAAATTCTATAGATGCTGGTGCAACACAAATATTTGTATATACAGAGAAAGGCGGTAAAGAATTAATTAGAGTATCAGACAATGGTATTGGCATTGAATACAATGATCTTGAATTGGCATTTATGCCTCATTCAACAAGTAAAATATCGTCAGCTCTAGATTTGTCTCAAATAAGTACTTTAGGATTCAGAGGTGAAGCCTTACCTTCAATTGCTTCGGTTGCAAAAATAGAAATATTCTCTAGATATAAAAATTCTGACATCAGTGGCCATTTGGTTATTGATGCAGGGAAAATACTTTTAAAAGAACAATGCAATTGTGCAATTGGAACTAAAATTTTGGTTAGCAATTTATTTTATAATGTTCCGGCAAGGCAAAAGTTTTTAAAATCAGATAACTTAGAAGAAAAATATATTAAGGAAAAAATTAAAAATCTTATATTTTCATCTCCAAATATATTTTTTAAATATGAAACTGAAAGTGGTATAAGTATGCTGTCAGAAGGACGGGGACTTGATTATGCAATTTCAGATATTTATTCTGATGAAATTGCCAATAATATGCTAACTGTAAATTATCAAAATCAATATGGCGTAACAGTTTTTGGGAAAATATCAAATATAAAAATTAGTAAAAGTAATAGGTCATATCAAACTTTAATCATAAATGGAAGAACGGTAACTGATAAAAAATTGCAAGTTGCAATTGAAAAAGCATATACGCCATATCTCATGACAAAGACATTCCCTTTATATGTACTACATATTAGTATGCCATTTGATGAACTTGATATTAATGTTCATCCAACGAAATTCGAAGTTAGATTTTTAGACATAGGAAGAATATTTTCCGCTCTTTATAATGCCGTTATGCATGCACTACATGGATATGAAATTGATAGGAATAATGATAAAAAAACATTAATTAATGAAAATACTCAAAATAGAGGATTCATAACTCCTAAAATTAATGCATCAATCAAATCAAATTCTGAAACACCAGTTTACAATGAGAAAATAGATAATAAAGGAGATGTTTTCATTTACGATATTAAAGAAAGTATTTCAGATACAAAGACTGAAATATTAAATGTTGTTACAGAAGATGTCTTTTATGGGAAAATAATTGGTCAAGCTTTTGATACATATTTAATTTTGGAATTAGATAATATTTTATATTTAATTGACCAACATGCAGCTCAGGAAAGAATAAGATATGATAATATTGTCAAAAATTTTAGTAATGATAAAATCCAAAAGCTTTTAGTTCCATATATTTATAGAATGTCTATTGTGGAAGAAGAGTACATAAAAAATATATTTACATCATTAATTGATATTGGATTTAGAATTGAAGTAACAGACGGTCAATTAACAATTTTTGCAATACCAGAAATTTTAACATCTTATGGTATAGAAAAAATAATTAATTACTTATTTAAAGAAATTAATGACTTATCAGATAAAAATATTGATGATTTCGTTAAAGACTTATTTGCATCCAAAGCCTGCAAAGGTGCAATTAAAGGGGGCGATACTCTCACAAGACAACAAATTGCGTATCTTTTGAAAATGATGAAAACAGATGACCAATTATTTCCTACTCAATGTCCACATGGTAGACCTTGTGTTTTTGAAATCACAAAAGATGAAGTTGAAAAAATATTTAAGAGAATTGTTTAATGGAAATTTATATTGTTGGTCCTACAGCTTCTGGTAAAAGTGACCTAGCAATACAAATTGCTAAGATTTTAAATACAGAAATTATATCTGCCGACAGCATGCAAATATATAAGGAATTAAATATAGGCACTGCGAAAATAAAAAAAAATGAAATGATGGGCATCCAACATCATATGATAGATTTAATTTCATATAAAGATGATTTTTCTGTGTCTGAATTTTCCAATAGAAGTAAAGAAATTATTAAAGAAATTAAATTAAAAAATAAAATTCCTATTATTGTCGGTGGCACTGGGCTATATGTACATTCTCTTTTGTATAATATGAATTTTGGAAAAACAGTTAAAAATATTGAACTCAGAGCTAAAATAGAAAAACTGATAAATAAATATTCACTAGAAAAAGTATATAGAATATTGCAAATTATAGATTACACAGCATCATTAAAAATTAATAAAAATGATAAGAAACGAATTATTCGTGCACTAGAAATTAACCTGGAAACAAAAAAAAATATTTCATCTTTAACAGACAATTACTGCTTAGATAGAGAAATAATAATGATATTTATAAATCCAAGCGACAGGGCATTATTATATGAAAAAATTAATTTGCGAGTAGATAAAATGTTTCAAGATGGGTTATTAGAAGAAATTAAACAAATTGATAATTTTGAATACCAAAGTATGAAAGCAATTGGATATAGAGAATTTAATAAAGTTAATATAACAAATATCACTGAAGAAGAAATAACTGCGGTTAAAACGCAAATAAAACAAGATACTCGAAGATATGCTAAAAGACAGATAACTTGGTTTAAACAATATCAATTTGCAAAACAATTTGATTTAAATCAAAACCACAAAATAATTAATTATATTACGGAGAAACTAAATGATTTCAATAAATAAAATAGAGAATGATTTAAAAAAAGTGTTTGCTAGAATAGATGACATTGCAATATTTAATCAAAAAAAAGTACTTGAGGCTTTTAGAATTAATCAAATTTCTGATTGGCATTTTACTCATACCACAGGATATGGGTATGATGATCTGGGACGTCAAATGTTATCTAAATTAGTTGCGACAATTTTTGATGCAGAAAGTGCTATAGCCTCTCCATTGATTACCTCTGGTACACATGCTATTTCATTAATGTTTTACGCGACCTTATTTCCTGACGATATATTGTTATCAATAACAGGTAAACCATACGACACTTTAAATGATGTAATAAGTAAAAAAAATACAGGTTCACTAGCAGATTATAAAATTAAATATCAAGAAATAGATCTTACAAAAGATGATTTTGACTACAAACAAATTGAAATGTATTTAAAAGAAAAATTTATTAAATGCGTATTTATAACAAGGAGTAGGGGATATTCTCTTAGAAATTCACTATCGATTACTAAAATTAAAGAAGCTATTAAATTTATTAAAAAAATTTCACCTAATACACTAATTTTGGTGGATAATTGTTATGGTGAATTTGTTGATGAACTTGAGCCAACACAAGTAGGTGCAGATCTAGTTGCAGGATCTTTTATTAAAAATTTAGGTGGGGGGATTGTTCCTACAGGAGGATATATAGTTGGAAAAAAAGAATTAGTGGATTTAGCTGCTAATAGATTAACTGTACCTTCATTAGGATTTGAAGTTGGTTCCTACAGAAGTGGTTACAATGAATATTTTGAAGGATTATTTATATCACCAGTTACAGTTAAAAACGCATTAAAATCAGCAGCTTTATTTTCATCTTGTTTTTCACATTTAGGATATGAAACAATTCCAGAAAAAAGTACCATACCATTTGATATTATTGTAAGCATAATACTTAAAGATAAACATAAACTATTAGAGTTTTGTAGATTAATTCAAAAATATTCTCCTGTTAATTCAAATGTAATTCCAGAGCCATATCAGATGCCTGGATATGATGATGAAATTATTATGGCGGCTGGAACATTTATACAAGGTGCGTCCATTGAATTAACAGCTGATGCTCCAATAAGAGAACCTTTTGTAGTTTACTTGCAGGGCGGATTAACTTACGAACATTCAAAAATAGTATTAAATGAACTGCTTAATTTAAATGTTTTTTAACTTTACATATTGCATTCCAAAATAAAGTTAAATTTTAAAATTGATAAATTATATATTAATTTATTATTTTAAAATTTGTGATAAATAAAAAAACACTTAAAGAGTGTTCTTTTATGAGAGCCTCGAGCTCCAGCCTTAATATCTGGCTTTTAGTCTTCAACTGTTCTCTCCCTACAACGCAGGTTGTAGCACGCTTTTCAGCAACGTAGCGCCAACGACAATTTAATAATATAGGAGAAAAAGAAGGATGTCAATGTAAACGCAAAGCCAATAAGAAATCTTGTTTTTAAGACATCTGAAGAAGTGTATGACGAATAGAGTGAAGTATATCAACCTACGGTTTTCTTTGCACATCATCAAATTTGTCGCATTGTTTATTCAATTAATGGCGTTGCCGGTATAATTATTTATATGATTAAAAAATGCAAATATTGTAATAATAGATGTAATTAAAATTATTGATAAAAAGTACTCAAACAAATAATATAAGTTGGGGGCTAAATCATGAATAAAATTAAGAATACAATGATAGAAATTAGTGAAGATATAATTGAAAATAAGATTTATATTATAAGAAATCAAAAAATTATGCTGGATAGTGATTTGGCAGAAATTTATGGATATGAAACAAAAAATCTTAATAGACAAGTTAAAAATAATATTGAAAAATTTGAAGGCGAAGATTTTATGTTTCGGTTAACAACTCAGGAAGTTAAAGAACTTTCAAGGTGCAAAAATTTCACCTTGAACAATATAGGTCAAGGGAATAACATTAAATACAATCCATATGCTTTTACAGAACAAGGAATATACATGTTAATGACCGTATTAAAAGGTAATTTTGCCATTCAACAGAGTAGAGCTCTAATTAAAGCATTTAAACAAATGAAGGATTACATTATAGAAAATAGAGATTTTATTACTTCAAATGAATTATTTAAATTAGCTATGCAAACGAGCAAAAATACTAAAGATATATTAGAAATAAAATCAAACATGGCGACGAAAGAAGAATTCAAAAAAGTGATGAACAACTTTATAGATCCAAATACATATAAGCATTTTTTATTATTTAATGGCGATAAAATAGAAGCTGATATTGCATATGTTAAAATATATAAATCAGCCAAAAAAAGCATTTATATTATAGATAATTATATAGGGTTAAAAACATTAGAATTATTAAGGGCAGCAAAAAATGATATAGAAATAAAAATTTTTAGCGACAATATAAAAAATAAAGAAATGCTTACCAAAAATATTTTAGAAGATTTTAAAAAAAGTTATAAAAATATTAAAATAAACATCCAAATTGCAAATAAAAAATATCATGATCGATATATTGCAATTGACTATGGAACAGAAGATGAAGCATTTTATCTTTGCGGAGCATCATCAAAGGATGCTGGAAATAAGATATCTACAATTACTAAAATTGAAGCAGTATCTAATAACTTATACCATAATATGTTTTTTGAAATATTAAAAAATAAAGAATTAAATTTTTAATTTATTCACTTTTTACAAATAATATTTTTATTATCTATTTAGAATAAATAAAAAAACACTCAAAGAGTGTTCTTTTATGAGAGCCTTGAGCGTTGGTCTTATAAACCCAACTTTTAGTCGATCACTTTTCTCTCTGAACGGTTCAATATCTACATCCCGTCTTAGCATTCTCAGCCACGCGACAAGATAAATATATAAAGAAGAGTAAAAAATGTCAATAGGAACAAAATTTAAGTTAGCGTCTAGTTTTCCGTTAGATTTGAGTAAATAATAATCAAACAAAATTAAATTTAATATAAAAGATGTAATGTTCGGAAGTAATAAATAGAGTAGATTATCGACTAATAGTATGATTCCAAATGACATTATTGTAAGTATTTTCAAAAATTTTAGTGATTAAGCTAATCCAGCAACTATGCGTAAAATAATAATTTTACGCATAGTTGTGTGAAGAAACATGAAAACTATTATTTATTTGTTTGATAAGTTATTTTAAGTTTGTTAGAATTAAAACACTTTTGAGGTAAATAATGGAATCCGATGGTCGAAGTAAAAAATTAAATATTGTGACGCTGAGGTAAATATTTACTGTTTCCCTCTGGCAATCTTTAGGAGGGTTAAATGATTCAAGTTTTTAAAAAAGAAAATAATTCAACAGTTTCAATCAATTTTGAAGATTTATTGGATAATTATGACTATTCTGATCATTGGTTACATTTATCAAATCCAACTGACAAAGAAATTGAATTTATTTCCAAAACATTTAATGTCGAAGAAAATTTAATTAAATCATCATTGGACGATGAAGAAAGACCTAGAATTGATTATGAAAACAACTCAACACTGATTCTTACTGATATTCCAATTACTGAAGAAGATGAAGAGCAAAATCTGTATACATATTCAACTATTCCATTTGGATTTATAAATGCTGGTAAAACCATTATAACAATTTGTCTTTATGAGACATCTATTGTTAATGATTTAATTTATGGAAGATTTATTAGAGGAATCAATATACATAAAAAATCACGTTTCTTACTACAATTACAGTACACTATTTCAAAAAAATATATACAGTATCTTAGTCAAGTAGATAAAGCCTCTCAACGAATCAAAAATGAACTCGAAAAATCAACAAAAAACAAAGAGTTAATTGAAATGATGAATTTAGAACAATCACTAGTCTACTTTTCCACTTCTTTAAGATCTAATCTCATTGTTGTAGAAAAATTAGTAAAAATAATTGAAATGTTTGATGAGGACAAAGAATTACTTGACGATGTAATCATTGAAAATAAGCAAGCAATTGAAATGGCAAATATTTACAGAGATATTTTATCAGGGACTATGGATGCATATGCTTCAATAATTTCAAATAATTTAAATGTAGTTATGAAAGTTTTAACCTCAATTACGCTTATTTTAGCTATTCCAGCTCTATTTGCTGCATTTTGGGGAATGAACACAAAGGTTCCTTTTCAAGGTAAAGAATGGGGATTTTGGGTAGTCGTTGTTCTATCACTTATTTGTAGTATCGTATTAGCTATTGTACTTTGGAAAAAGAAACTACTGAAATAATATTATAATGTCAATAATTCAAGATGCAATTTAAGCTCTTTTTCAACTTTTAACGCTCTTGAACATTCAGAAAGAAAACTTATATTTTTATTTTCCTTCAGCATATATTTTTGTAAAATTTCTCGAATAAATTTAAGTCCTCTATTTTTTACAGGCTTCAAAATATCACAAATTGTTCGTTCTAAATTATATGCCCGTAAAATATTTCCTTGTGGTGAAATAATAGATTCTATGCCTAAACTATAATATGGCTCTACCGAATTATTACATATAATTCCATCATTTTTTGGATTACTATAATTATATGTTTTAGGAAATGTCATTTGTATATTATTTGGTTTTATATCAATTATTTTATGTAAATATAAAGCGGTTTCTAAACAATAAATCCCCTTTTTATATTTAGTCTGAAGATTTAAAAAATCATCTTCTACGCCGTTAGGTACTTTATATACTCCTCTACTTACACGAATTAAAGAGCCCAATTTTAAAAGATAATTTATATTACTTCGCAAATAACCAGCATCAACTATCATATTGGTAGTAATAAGTCCGTTGTTTGAATTTGCTATACTTAATATTTCTGTATATTTTTTCATAATAATTTCTTTTTATGCTTTAATTATAATATTTAATAGCATATAAGTAAATAAAATGTAATGGTTTAAAATATTTGCTTTATTGCTTTGTTATATAAAATAACTGCATAAAAGTAAGTATTGACAATTTAATACACAATAGTATGTATAAGGACTTTATTAATATTTTCATTATATTGATTTTTACCATTATTCAACTTTTATGCTCTAATAATATATTTATAAGCATAAAAATTGATAATGAGGTTTTTAATATTTATACAATCTTTTCTATAAAATAAACTGATTTTACCTTTTTGCTTTATTAAATAAAAACAACGCATATTTGTTGAAAATTAAGTCAATCAACATCTATGCATGATTAATTATTATATAAAGCATAAAAGTTGACATAATTAAATTGGAGCAGGTAGTCAGAATCGAACTGACGGCCTGTTCATTACGAGTGAACTGCTCTACCGACTGAGCCATACCTGCATTAAACTATTTGATCTGGAATTTCTATTTTCTGTTCAATTACTGGAGTATATTTCCCAAATAATCTTTTTATATTTTTAAATTGTACTATAAATATTTCTTTAAATAAAATCATGAATAAAAATGCCATTGTACCGCCAAATAATACATCTGACATGTAGTGTGCTCCAGCGACTATTCTACTTAGAGCTACTGCACCAGTGTAAAATATAGGTATTTCATAACACATTCTTTTAAATTCTTTATTCTTAATTTTCAGTACTTCTGGTAACATAAATAAACAATATGTTATACCTGCAGCTGATGTATGTCCTGACGGAAAAGATTTAAATGCATCTTTTTCCAATCCATAACTCGCTTCGATAAGATTCACCCTTCTTTCTCCATTCATTACATACCATGGAGTATACTGTTTGAAATCTGTATCACCTATTGCATGCATTGATCTGTATCTTACTCTACCCATAGGAGTTTTTATAATTTCAGTCAAAGAAACAATTATAATTGCAGCTAATCCTGCTGCTATAACAAATATCATAAGGTTTTTTAATTTATTTTTTGGAAGTGAATGTCCAGCAAATAATAGAACTATGCTAAATATTAAAGCCAAAAAACCATATACTAAGTTCATTGCTAATTTTTTTTCTTTATACAAATAAGTATCTTTCCATTCAAGTGTAAACGAGTCTAAGTATTTGTATGCATGTAGGTGTCTAAACAAATATTTAAAAATATCTCTAAACATCAAGAACATTCCTGCATAAACTATTAAAACACCTATTATTCGGATGACTATGCGTAATCTTTTAAGTTTTAATCGATCAAAATAATGAAAAGTTACAACACCAGCAAATGAAAATAATAAAAAAACAGGAATAGCACCTACTATTTCACCAGCTACGCCATATATATCTTGAGATAAATAATTTAATTTTCCTTTAGGTAAAGCATTCCTTGTTAAAAATTTACTTATTTGTAAATCTTTCAAAGTTGAAACTATCAACAAAGCGACAAAAATTATAACAAATAAAATTACCGGAATCCATGCATTTAATATGTCTCTTTTTTTATTAAACATTTGCCCCACCTCTACGACTTTTATTATTATATTTTTTTTAATTTTTCATTTCAAGTTTTTACTTTACACATATATAGTCATATGTTAGAATTTTTTTATTACTTTTCAAGGAGAATTTTTATGAAAAATTATGCCCCAATATCAGATATTAAAGCAAGAGAAGTTTTAGATTCACGTGGCAATCCAACAGTTGAAGTTGATGTTGCATGTGCAGGTGTCTACGCTTCAGCTATTGTACCTTCTGGTGCTTCTACCGGTGCATTTGAAGCATGTGAATTAAGAGACGGCGATAAGAACCGTTATATGGGAAAAGGTGTTTTAAAAGCAGTTGAAAATGTTAATAAAATTATTGCTGAAAGCCTTTATGACAATAACTGTTTTTCACAGGTTGATATTGATAATGCTTTAATTGCGTTAGATGGCACAAAAAATAAATCTAAACTAGGTGCTAATGCTATTTTAGCTGTTTCATTAGCTGCTGCTAAAGCTGCTGCTAAATATCAAGATTTAGAATTATTTCAATATTTAGGCGGTATGTTTGGGCATACTCTACCAGTTCCAATGATGAATGTAATCAATGGTGGTGCTCATGCAGATAATAATATAAATTTACAAGAATTTATGATAATGCCTGTTGGTGCAAAAACATTCAGCGAAGCATTAAGATGGTGCACAGAGGTTTATCACACATTAAAGAGTTTATTAAAAGCTGATGGTTACAGCACTGCTGTTGGTGATGAAGGTGGATTCGCACCAAATTTAGAAAACGATGAAGCAGCATTGAAATATTTGGTAAAGGCAATTGAAAAAGCAGGTTATAAGCCATATATAGATTTCATGATTGCTATGGATCCTGCAACAACAGAACTTTATGATCACGCAAAAGCTGCTAAAAAAAATGGTTATTATTTCTGGAAAACTGGTGAACTTAAAACATCAGATGAAATGGTAGATTTCTGGGAAGATTTAGTAAATAAATACCCTATTATTTCTTTGGAAGATGGTTTAGCTGAGGAAGATTGGGAAGGATGGGTTAAATTAAAGGCTAGACTTGGCGATAGAGTTCAGTTAGTTGGTGATGATCTGTTTGTTACTAATACTGAAAGAATTAAGAAAGGTATCGAAAAAGACTGTGCAAATTCAGTTTTAATAAAGATCAATCAAATCGGTACACTAACTGAAACACTAAATGCAATTGAAATGGCTCAGAAAAATGGCTGGACAGCAATAGTATCACATCGTTCTGGTGAATCTGAAGATGTTACAATCGCTGACATCGTTGTTGCTACAAATGCCGGACAAATCAAGACAGGAGCACCTTGTAGAACAGATAGAGTTGCAAAATATAACCAATTGTTGAGAATTGAAGAAGCTTTAGGTTCATATGCTGTATATGCTGGTAAAAATGCATTTAAATTAAAGAATTCATCAATGAAATAAAACAAAAATAAAGAGCACTTGCATAAGTGCTCTTTTATTCTGATCTATTTTATATATTAAAATTTATATTAAAGCGATTTATATTAACCAAGTTTCTTTTTATATTTAACTAACTCATCTTCAGTAATATTACCCAGCTCAAGTCTTGCTCTAATTAATTTAGCTTGTAACTCAGATTCCATATCAGTTTTAACTTGTTTTTTAGGTTTACTAGATTCAGAATTGTTTGGCTTTACATTTGCTTTAGTTTTATCGTTTATTTTATCAGTTGCTTTTATTCTTTTATTTGACGCAGATTCAACTTTAATATCTTCCTCTTTAATAACATTAGACTTAACTAATTCACTTTGCAATCTACTCATTAAATCTGCTTCGATATTTTTCTTTGTGCTTGTTTGTGTTTTTGTTTCTTTTTGAGGCTTTTCTTCCTTGCTAGATTCATTTACCGCTGCACTTTCTTCTGCTTTCTTTTGTGCAAGTTTCTCAGCTTTAATTGTTTCTTGGAGTTTTTGTTTTGCTAACTTCTCAGCTCTTAATTTTTCTTTTTCAGCAGCTTTAGCAGCCTTAAGTTCTTCTTGATGCCTTTGTTCTTCCAGTTTTTCAGCTTTAGCTTTTTCCTTCTCAGCCAATTTCTCAGCTTTTAACTCTTCTTGATGCTTCTGCTCTTTTAATTTTTTAATACGTTTTTCTTCTGCGAACGCATCTAAATCTAAATCCTTATATTTACCTTCTTCAATCTTTTTATTAAGGATTTTTTCTTGCAGATGATTATTTATTAAAACTATAAGAACACTTGTCACAATTGATACTGCGACTAAAACGACTGCTATAATTAAAACTAAATTAACATCAAACATATTCTCTTAAATTCTATATTAAATATAATAACACGCTTAATATTCAATTTTCAAATTTTCTATTTTTTTATAAACAAAGTTAATAGCGTTTTTATACCCCAAGCAGCTAATCCAGAACAAGCTCCGCACACTAATGCAATAACTATCTTAATGAATAAGTTAACTTTATATGTTTTTTCTGTACGTGCAAATGCTCTTCCCTTAGGACTCAAATTAATACAATATACCTTTTCACCCTTTTTATCAGATATTGTATTCGTAAAATATTCATCTATTTCTAATGAATGAAGAGATTCTTCCAAATCGGATTCATTAATTTTAATGTCATAACTTACTTTTTCAAAAATATCATAAGGCGTAAGTAAACACTCTCCCGTTTTCTTGTTGGAAGAATTATAAATTGTTTTCATTATTGTTTTCTCTGTTTTTGATAAAACATGTTGTTTTTCTAATGCCAATCCCTACCTCTTAAGAAAAAAATACAATAGAACGAAAACAAGACCACAGATAATTGCACCAAAAAAGCTACCAAGAAATGAATACAACAATGTCATATTTTGCTTTATCTGCCTTGTTGATTCTTCCTTTTTACTATCTATATTTAATTCTTTTTTTATTACTTTTTCTTTTTTCTTTTCATGTATATTACTTTCTTCTAAAGGACTGCTTTCAATTGTACTTTCTACTACTTTTTTATATACATTTGTTTCTGCAATTAATTCTTTTAAATCTTTCTTGAGCATCAAGCAAAATTCTTCAGGTGTAAAATATTTCAAATCAATTAAATCTTTATCTTTGAAATCCTTAATTACATCTGGAATTTTTATTATATCTGCATTTGTGTCAAATTTTTTTGTTGTATTTAAAATATCTTCAGTTTCAAGAATTTTAAATTTTTTTTCACTACCGACTAGTTCATCCAGTGCTTTATAAATATTTAATTCAAAATCGCTTAACATTACTACCTCAACACATTTATGATAACATCTTTGTTTTGTTATAAAAAGATTACAACATTAACATGAATGCAAATTTAGTTTATAATTTTCAAATGAGGTTAAAAAAACAGATTATTACATTAATATTTGTAATTCTATTTATTTTTTCTTTTGTGTCATGTGGGAAAAACAGTAGAACTATTCCTAAACTAAACTACAAAAGTATTGATTCAACTCAAAAACCAGATCAAAATAAATTTAGTGATTCCAAATTTGGGAATGAAATTAGACAAATGTACGATTATTCAATTGTCGATGAATATATAAGCCCAGATAAAAATAATAAAAATTCAAAACTCAACAATTATCTGGCACATCCAGATAGTATAATTTGTAAGGATGGTTCAATTTTAACGACATATGTTAAAGGTCATGGCAGAGGAGAAATTTTAATGTCTAGATCTTATGACAATGGATCTACTTGGATAAGAGAACAAGATTTGCCAAAAACATTTTCAAAATCAGAAGAAACCCCAACTCTATATACACTTGATTTTAAAATGCATCCAAAATATAAAAATGAAATAAAAACAGTCTTAATCAGCGGTCGTCCAGGATGGCAACAATTTATAAAACATGGTGAGGGTTTTTCATGTTCTTTAGGTGATGAAAATGGTAAAAATTGGACCGAGTTCGAACATTTTTTTAGTCCTCTGGCACAAAGAAAAAAATATAAAGAAATGACAGGAAAATGGAATCCAATCGTTGCAATGGCATCATTAATTCAACTCAAAGATCCTAATACAAATCAATTTATAAATAAATGGGCAGGATTCTTTCATGACTACTCTTTTAAAATATATAAAACTGTATTAAGTTTTAATGATAATGGGGAAATGGAATGGACTGACCCTGAACCAGTATTTAACACACAACGCCGTATTGAATCTTTAGCAGGTCTATGTGAACCTTGTGTTTTTAGAGATCCAAAGAGTAACGAAATAATGATTTTAATGAGAGCTCAAAATAGAAAGACTCAGTCGTTTTTTGCAATATCAACCGATGAATGCATTACATGGAACAACCTTACAGAAACATCTTCTCATATTACCGGAGATCGTCATAAAATTACTGTAGATAAAAAGACTGGCTTACTTTGCATGACATTCAGAGATATTTCTTATTATGGAAATAACCCAAATCCTAAAAATCAGTTTTCAAGAGGAACTATGCTGTGGATTGGCAACTATAGCGATATCAAAGAAAGAAAACCTGGATTACTATTACTTAAACTTCAGCATTCATATACTAAAAATCAAAATAAAGAAAAAGATTACACAACAGCAGACAGTGACACCGGATATTGTGGAATTGTCTGTACAACAAACGGGTATATTGTTGTGACTACATACGGAAAATTCAACTGTAAAACAAAAAATTCTATTATTATTTCAAAGATATTAAATATTAAAAAACTTCTTGAATATTTTAAAGATTAGCTTTATATTCATGTGCATATTTCAAGAGTTCTTTTGCATGAATTATTGCAGTTTCAGAATTTGCAGTATTTCCTAAAACTCTTGCTAATTCTCTTTCAGGTTCCTTTAATAACTCTATTTTTGTAAAGGTTTTATTATCCTTTTCATACTTTTCAATAAAGTAATGATAATCAGCCATAGATGCCAGTTGAGGTAAATGTGTGATTGCTATAACCTGTTTATGTCTGGAAATATTGCACATTTTTTCTGCGACTTTTTGAGATATTACTCCAGAAATACCAGTATCAATTTCATCAAAAATCATCGTCGCTATATGATCAGTTGCTGAACTAATATTTTTAACTGCCAACATAAATCTTGACATCTCACCGCCAGAAATAATTTTTGACAATGGTTTTAACGGTTCTCCAGCATTTGGTGCAATTAAAAATTCAATTTCATCTGCACCATTTTTTTTGAATAATTCAATGTTTCCTAAATTCTGTATCTCCACCTTAAATTTAGTACTACCCATCCCTAAATCTGACAAATGTTTTAAAATATCTTTTTCAAATTTTTTTGCTACTTTAACTCTAGAATTATGTAAAATTTCCGCCGCTTCTTTAACTATTACTTCAAGCTTTTTTAATTTTTCAGTTAATATATTGATATTAAAATCTGCATTATCCAAATTGTCATAATCTATCTTTATGTCATTTAAGTATTCATTTAATTTTTCATAACCATTAGCATATTTCTTAAATACATGTTTTATTTCTTCAATTCTAGTTTCCAATCTATCATATTCAAATTCATTATAATCCAACGAATCTAAGTTGCTTTCAAGCATTTCAATCAAATCATCTAATTCAATTTTTGCCGAATCAAGTCTATTGTATATCTCTTCAAGTTCATTATCATATGATGTAATAGACGAAATTGCTTGTATTGCCATTTTAAGTTGATGACTTATTGAGTATTCACTATTATCTAAGAAATTTTTTGCATTATTTAACTTTTCTGCGATTTCAGTCACATTTTTCATTTTTTCTCTTTGTGCCATCAATTTTTCGTATTCATTTTCTTTAAGGTCTAATGTTTCAATCTCTTCTATTATATTTTTTAACCTTAAAAGTTTTTCATTCCTTTCATTAATATCCCCATATTCCTTGAGCTGATTATTTACATTTAAATATTTACTAAGAGCTTCTTGATATTTTTCTAAGGGAACTTTAATTTCAAGTTTTCCAATAGAGTCGATAAAGTTAATATGCTCTTTTACATTCAAAAGAGATTGATGCTGATGTTGTCCATACACATCAACGAGTAACTGAGTCAATCCTTTTAGTGTATTTAGTGTTACAACTTGATTATTAATACGACATTCATTTTTATTATCAGTTGTCATTTTTCTTTTGATAATAAGTATTTCTTCACATTCAATACCTATATCATGTAAGTAACTTTTAATTTCTTCCGTTAAATATTCATCAAAAACAGCCTCAACAATTGCATAATCACTTCCATGTCTTATTAATGTTCTATCTGCTCTTTCACCTAATACAAAATTTATTGAATCTATTATAATTGATTTACCAGCACCTGTTTCTCCTGTAAGAATATTTAATCCATCATTTAAATTAAGTTCAAGTTTGTCTATTAGTGCTATATTTTGTACAAACAATTTTGATAACATTATTCACTAATTTCCTTATTAAGTATTTCATTTAATTTTAGTACAACTTTTTTTGTGTTGTCAGGATTATCTACGGCTATAAAAATAGTATCATCACCTGCTATAACCCCTATAATTTCTTCAAATGAAAGCTGATCTAGTAAAGCAGCAACTGGATTTGCACTCCCAACAACCGTTTTAATAACTATTAAATTTAAACTTGATTTAATTTCTTTAACAACATTCTTAAAAACATTTAAATATTGTTTTTCCTCAGTAGTTTCCTTTTCTTTATATTTATATCCTGGTCTTTTTTCTGCCTTTACTTTAATTAATTTTAATTCATTTATATCTCTTGAAACAGTTGTTTGAGTTGTATTATGTCCGAGTAAATTCAATCTTTCAACAAGCTCTTCCTGCTTTTCAATTTCAAATTCTTTAATTAAATTTAATATATCACTTTGCCTACTATTTTTTGACATTTATACCTCAGTTGCTTTTCCAATCTCCAAGTTTTAAAAATAATTTTGAATAAAAATTATCTCCAGTCTCTATAAAGTTAACTTTTAAATCTGGTACTATAAATTCAAAAGTTTTTGAACTTTCAGGAATTTGTTTTCCATCTGCTGCAAGTACAATATTTTCTCCCGTTATTTCAACTTTAATTTTTGCTTTATTCGATATTACAAGTGGTCTTGACCTCAGTGAATGTGCAGCTAAAGGAACTATGGCAATTGCTTCAACTTTGGGATCTAATACAGGTCCACCAGCTGACAATGAATATGCTGTAGAACCTGTCGGTGTTGAGATAATCAATCCATCACCATGAAAATTGTCTATATATACATCGTCAATAAATAATTTCGTATATATTGGAGTAATTGACGAGCTTTTAATAACAAATTCATTTAGAGCATAATTACCATTAGTGACACATTTTATTGTTCTACGCTTATTTAACTGCATATTTTCAATATTTTTAAGTATTTCAATAAGGTTATCTGTCTTCTTTAATTGAGTCAGAAAGCCTAAATTTCCAAAATTTATTCCTAATATGCTTATATTCAGTTTCGCAGCTTTAATTGCGACTTTTAAAATGCTACCGTCACCACCAAAAACAACAACAAGATTAAAACTTGAATCCAATTCATTAACTGAATTTACAATCACTATTTCATGCTTAACTTTTTTTATTATATCTTTAAAATCTATCGTTTTAGCTTGCTTGTTTATAAAAAAAGCGATTTTCATATTTCTCCATTTTTGAATTGATCAATATTTGTTTTTTTATTATATCGTATATATAATTAATTGTCTGGAAGAGTCGCCTAGTTGGTCTATGGCGCACGATTGGAAATCGTGTAAGCAGAAATGCTTCGAGAGTTCGAATCTCTCCTCTTCCGCCAAATTAATGTTTTTTAGAAACAATATCTTCATTAATAATCTTTATAAAATCACTTAATGTCATTGTCCCCATATCGCCTGTTTCTCTACTCCTTACAGAAACTATATTTTTTTCTGCTTCTGCATCCCCTACCACTAAAATATACGGAATTCTTTCAAGTCTTGCTTCTCTGATTTTCTTTCCTAATTTTTCATTTCTTAAATCTGTACCAACTCTAATATTATATTTCAGTAACTCATTTTTGTACTCCAATACTTTATTAGCTGTTCTATCTGTTAGTGATAAAATCTTAACTTGCTCTGGTGCGAACCAAACAGGGAAAGCACCGTTATATTTTTCTATCAACATTGCCAATGTACGCTCGTAACATCCAATTGAACTTCTATGAATAATATATGGAATAGACTTTTCACCATTTTCATTGATATATGTCATTTGAAAACGCTTTGCCAATGCAAAGTCAATTTGTATTGTAATAATTGTATCTTCTTTCCCATGTACATTTTTTAACTGAACATCAAGTTTAGGACCATAAAAAGCAGCTTCTCCCCAACCTTCTTCATAATTTATATCTGCTTTTTTTAAAAGATTTTCCATAATTTTTTCAGTATGTTCCCATTCCTTTTTTGTCCCGATATATTTCTTTGAATTATTTGGATCCCATCTAGAAAATCTAAAGGTTACATCATCTGTTAAACCAAATGTATCTAACATAAATTTAACCAAATCAAATGCACCTTTAAATTCACTTTCTAATTGCTTTTTAGTACATACTATATGCCCATCAGATAAAGTAAATTGTCTCAATCTTATTAATCCATGCATTTCGCCTGATGCTTCTTTTCTAAACAAAGTTGAGGTTTCGGAATATCTTAAAGGTAAATCTCTATATGACTTAATACCATTGTTATATATCGTAAATTGAAAAGGACATGTCATAGGTCTCAAATACAGTTCTTCGTCAGTATCGGGATTACAACAAAACATTTTATCTTTATAATGTGCAAGATGCCCTGATGTCTCAAATAAGTTTGGTTTAGTTAAAAACGGTGTTTTAGTGAAAATATATCCTCTTCTTTCTTCTTCATCTTCAACAAATCTTTCCAGAATCTGTACTACTTTAGCACCTTTAGGCATCAGTAAAGCTAAACCTTGTCCAATGTTTTCATCCGTCATAAATAATTCAAGATCTCTGCCCAATTTATTATGGTCTCTTAATTTAGCTTCTTCAAGTTTCTGTAAATATTCGTCAAGTTGAGATTCTTTTTCAAATGCTGTTCCGTAGATTCTTGTCAGCATTTTATTTTTTTCAGAACCACGCCAATATGCACCAGTTAGTGATGTAAGTTTAAATGCTTTAATTTTTCCAGTTGATGTCAAATGCGGTCCACTACATAAATCCTGAAATTCACCCTGTTTATAGAATGTAATTTCTTCATTTTCTGGCAAATCGGCAAGCAATTCTAATTTATAAGATTGCTGTTTACTCATTAAATATTTTTGAGCCTCTTCTCTTGTATATTTTAATTTTTCAATTGGAAAATTAGCCTTTATTATGTTTTTCATTTCTGTTTCAATTTTTTCAAACTCTTCACGCCCAATTGATGTTAAAAAATCAAAATCATAATAAAAACCATTTTCAATAGAAGGTCCTATTGCTAGCTTAACGGTTGGATAAATATTACTTATAGCCTGAGCTAAAATATGAGAACAAGTATGTCTATATGCCCTACGCCCCTCTTCATCGTCAAATGTATAAAATTTAATATTTGCATCCTCATTTACAACACTATTAAGTTCATTAGTAATACCGTTTACTGACATTACTAGAATTCTTTTTGCATTTGGCAAATTTGCATCTTTTAAAATCTCAAATCCTTTTTTTGGTTGTGAATAATTTAATGACACTCCATTTTCTAATTTAATTTCCACTATTTATTTCTCCATTTTTTGCATTACTTTTTTGGCTTTATTATAAATGATACTGTATGCTCTTGATTTGGTAAAATTTTATACTGCTTTTTAACACATGCGAGAGCTGGTATATCACCGCCTACACCTTTTTGCATTCCATCGATAGATATTTCTAACAAATCATTATCATGATTTAATTGATGTAAATGTGTAGCCTTTTCTAAATCTTCCATAGAATAATTATGAGCTGTAAATTCAAATGGCTTGCTTACTGCCTCTATGCAAATTCCATTATCACCACCAATTTCTAAATATCTTACATCTGTATGATTACCATTTTCCTGCGGAACAACATATTCGTGCTGAAAATCTTCCACTTTACCCTCATATATACCAAGATGTGCAGAATATTTTCTGTCACAATAGTTTTCATGTGGTCCTCTACCAAAAAATTTAATTTGATTATCCAATCTAGTTTTAAATCTAAATCCATATTTTGGTAACGAATAAAAATTATTTTTACACATTAGTTCAACAAGTATTCCTTCTTCTACTGCAGTATACTTAGCTTGAATTTTAGAGAACCTTATTCCACTTCTCCATGATGCCTGATAGGAATTCTTGTTTAATATTTGCTTTGTTAAGACTAGTTCCTTAACTGCATTTTTGAAAAACACTTTTCCAAACCATTTTATTAAGAATCTAGGTAAATTCTTTGAATCATCATTATCTATAGGAGCTCTAAAGAAATTTAAAATCAAGCTATGTTCAAGAATTTGTTTATCATTTATTTTAATAAATTCTATAAAACCTGTGGATTTATTTATGGCTGCAGTAATTTTGTTTGAATTTAAAAATACATAATCATCATCCTGTGTTGATTTTGTACTCTTTTGTTCATGAACTGTTTTTGATTTAAAATCTTTAATAATTATTTGTTCACTCGCTACAGGATGTCCTTTTTTATATATAAATTCATCAGCCTTATACTTCGCATATAGATTTATATATACTTCATTTTCATTTACTTTTGATAAATCAAACGGAATGTCAACCAATACTTTTGACATTGGTGGTATAGCTGGAACATTTAATGTTTTTGTTTGTACAACATTACCATCAACTAATAATTCTGCTGAATATTCAAATTTACTTGCATCTGTAAATAAATATTCATTTGTAATTTCGATTTTATTATTAACAATTTTAAACTGAACCTGCTGATATACTTTTATTACCTCATACATGGATGGATTAAAAGAACGATCAGGTTTCACTATTCCATTACAAGCAAATGTTCCATCATTTGGTTCATCTCCCCAATCACCACCATATGTCCATTCAATTTTACCATCAGGCAAAATACGTTTTATTGATTGATCAGCAAAATCCCAAATATATCCACCACATAATTGATCAGACTGTTTGAATTTATCCCAATAATCTTTAAAATTACCTAGGCTATTACCCATAGCATGTGCATATTCACATAATACAAATGGCAAGTTTTTATACATAGCAGGAGTTAATCTAGAGCCTGCAGGCTGATATAAAGCTTGAGAATGTATATGTGGTTTCTTTTCTAAAATATCATCTATTTTTTCTAATCTAGTATACATTTCACTTAACATGTCTGTATATTTCATTTTTAAATCTGACTCATAATGTACAGGTCTGTTATCAAGTTCTTTGGCACGCTTGTACATACTTGCAAAAGATTTACCATTACCAGCTTCATTACCAATTGACCAAAATAATATTGAAGGATGATTTCTGAATCGCATTACCATATTTTCCATACGCCATGTTGTCTGTTCAATCCAATATGGAACATTTCCAGGATAACGAATTGCAAGACCATGTGTTTCAAGATTATTTTCAGACATTACCATAATGCCGTACTTATCACACAAATCATAAAAATGTCTTGTATTTGGATAATGAGAGGTTCTTACGCTATTTATATTATTTCTTTTTAACAACAGTATATCTTGTTCTGTTATTTCTTTAGGAACTGCATGCCCATAATCAGGATGGAATTCATGTCTATTCACACCACGAATCTTAAGTATTTTTCCATTTAATTTTATTGTTGCCGGCTTATCTCCTATAGATGGAACAACTTCCACTTTTCTGAATCCAAAATTTAAAACTCTAGAATCTAAAAATTTATTATTATCATCGTAAATAGTTAATAATAATTTATACAAATATGGATTTTCTGCACTCCAAAGTTTAATATCTATTAGATCTTCTTCAACTCTAAATATTTTTTTATCTGTATCGTTTAAACTGCCTACTTCTTTTTCAACTGAAATTAACTCCTTTTTACCATCAATTAACTTCAACACAGCTTTACCGTTTATTAACTTGGTTCCTTTATTTCTTACAACGAAATCAACTAAAAGCCTTGGCTTAGTCAAATCTTCACTCTGAAAGTCAGATCTTGCATATATGTCACGTACATATATTTTAGGGATAAAAATAAGATTAACATCCCTAAATAGACCTGATAATCTCCACATATCCTGATCTTCAAGATAACTACCAGTACAATACTGATATACAAGAATTTTAACTTGATTTTTACCAATTTTTAGATATTTTGTTATGTCATATTCTTGATAATCAAATGATGATTCTGAATATCCTACAAAATTTCCATTGATATATAGTTCTGCTGATGAGTTCGCCGCAAAATTTATTGAAACATTATCGTCAAGATTCTCAATCTCAAAATCTCTCATATATAGTCCACAAGAGTTTTTATATGGATTTATATAAGGCATTTTTCCTTTTGTATTAATTGCTAAAGGATATCTAATATTTGTATATTGTGGTATTCCATATCCTTTAAGTTGCCAATTTGATGGGACCTTGATTTTGTCCCACTCATTAGGATTCATTGTTTTTAAAACAACTGATTGAAAAAATTTAAAATTCCAATCACCATTTAATGACAGTATCTTTTCGTTTCCTTTCTCATCAATCGGAAATCCGGCTCCATGCTTTTTTGATAAATTCAAACCATAAATGTTTTTATCATTAAAGTATGTGCTCATTTATTTTCCTCCATAACTAATAGCATATGACAGCTTTCACACTCTACTAGCTCACCCTGTTTTAATTTATTCTTAGAATCTGGTGAAATTTCAAGTGAACAATGTCTACAATGACCACAATCATATTGAATAACTGCTACAACCATGCCAGTATTTTTATTATTATTTTTTGCTTCTATTTTTTTTCTATCATAAATATCTAATTGTTGTTTTGGAACTTTCTTTCTTAGTGCTACAATCTCTTCCTCAATTTGTTTAATTTTTCCTTTTACTTTTTGTGTTAAAGTTAAAATTTGTTGTTCATTTGCTTTAATATATTCTTGATAAATCTTTATTTTTTCTACAGATAAAATTGTATCTTTTAATTTTGCAAGTAAATCTTCATTTTTTTTAATTTGGTCAAAATTTTTAACTATAATATCTTTTTCTTTAATTATTTCATTCAAACAATTTTTTAGTTCTTTAATTGAATCCGCATTCGATATTTTTTTTAATAATTCTTCGTATTTCTTTTGATATTCAACAAGATTCTTTTCTATTTCTTCTAAAAAATTATTATGATTTGTATTATTTTCATCTAAGTTTTTTTTATGTTTTTCATCATTAATTAAAGCAGTTTTACATCTATAAAATGAATTTAAATTTTTATCTCCTTTTACTGCATCATTGAATTTAATTAATTCAATCTCCTTTGTTTGATAATCTAGTAAAGCTTGGTATTTCATTTTGTAGCTCCTTATATAATTTTATATGGTTTATTTGAATTTGCTCTTTTAACTGGCACTTCAACACTTTTAAGTATATCATAGACAATACTTTCAAACGGCAATTCACTAGAAAAATGAGAAAATTCTATTAATGCCAATTTAGTAGCTTCTATCCAGTAGTTATGTTTTATTTCAGATGTAACGAATACATCACATACTTCTTCAGCATGTGCGAAGGATTCAGCACTCATACCGGAACCAGTACATAAATATACAGTTGAAACATTTTTTCGAAAATCACCTTTTATTTTTAAAATATCTTCAGAAATAATTTCTTTAATTTTAAAAGCAAAATCTTTAAGTAATGTTGTCTTTATTGAAAAAATAATTCCTTCTTGTGCCTTTATAATATTAAAAGCTCCTAACTTATCTGCGATATAATTATTCATACTTCTGCTACAATTATCAAAATTTGTATGTGCAGAATATACTGAAATATTATTTTGAATTAATTTAATTATACTTTTGTTTGATTCATTAATTTTTTTAAGACATTTAAAAATTACAGGATGATGCGTAATGATTAAATTCAAATTATTTTTAATCGCAAAATCTACACTACTTTCATCACAATCTAAAGAAATAAGTATCCCAGAAACTTCATTTTTTTTATCACCAATTAATAAACCAACATTATCCCATTCCTCAGCAAGGTTTACTGGTGCAACTTTTTCTAATTGATTAATTACATCTTCAACATACATGATCTATTTTAAAATGCTATCCAGTTCTGCAATAACTTCATTTAATGAATCTTTATTAATTTGCTTTAGTAAGGTTCTTTTGTATTTTAAATATTCTATTGTTGATGGTTCTGTTTTATAGAACTTTCCATATTTAATTTGTAAATTATCAAGAATCTCTGCCCCTCTTGTAGCTTTAATTATTGGATACCATTTTCTATTAAAGAATAACATTTCATCAACATCTATTTTATATCCTTTTTGTATCAGTTTTTCTCTAACAATTTCTGAATGTGTATTTGGTGATAAAATATAGCAACCAAAATTTTTATTTGCAGATATAATTTCTGCAATTAAGTCTCCACCCATTCCAGCAATAACTATACACTCAACTTCATCATCTCTAATTACATCAAGTCCGTTACCTAAACGAGTCTCTACTTTATTCATTAAATCGTTTTCTTTTAAAAGCTTAATAGTTTTAGCAAGGCACTTTTCATTTATGTCTGTTGCAATTATTTTTGAACAATCATCACTTTTATATGCAACAAGCTTACCATGATCACATCCTATATCAGCAAAACTGTTAAATGTTATTAAATCTGCAATTTTTTTTAATCTTTCATCCAATTTAAACATTGAAATCCTCCAATTTTTTTGTCTTTGCCGGCGATTTAAGCTTTTTAATAGCTTTTGCCTCTATCTGCCTTATTCTTTCTCTTGTAACATTAAATACATGTCCTACTTCTTCAAGAGTTCTTGTATGTCCATCATCAAGTCCATATCTCAGCCTCAAAACCTTCTCTTCACGAGCTGTTAATGTTTTTAATACTTCCATAAGCCGTTCACGCAACAACTTATGTTCAGCTGCCTCAACAGGTGAAATTGCTGAATGATCCTCAACGAAATCACCAATATGGCTATCATCTTCCTCACCTATAGGAGTTTCTAATGAAAGTGGGTCTTGATTTATTTTCTGTATTTCAATTACTTTTTCAACTGGAATTCCCATTTTTTCTGCAATCTCTTCTTGAGTTGGTTCTCTATTTAACTCTTGAGTTAATGCTCTTATTGTTCTTGCTTGTTTATTGATTGTTTCAACCATGTGAACCGGAATTCTAATTGTTCTTGATTGATCTGCTATTGCTCTTGTGATTGCCTGTCTGATCCACCATGTTGCATATGTTGAAAACTTAAACTCTTTTTTATAATCAAATTTTTCAACTGCCTTCATTAAACCGCCATTCCCTTCTTGTATTAAATCAAGGAAAGACATTCCTCTACCAGTCCACTTTTTTGCTAAAGAAACAACGAGACGTAAGTTCGCTTCTATAAGACGTTTCCTCGCTTCCTCATCTCCAGCTTCAATTCTCATTGCAAGTTCTTTTTCTTGTTCTTTTGTTTTTAAAAGTTCGACTTGCCCTATTTCAGTTAAATAAAGTTTAACTGAATCATCTACATATCTATCTAAATTCATATTTGGATCTTGAAAATCTATCTTTGTAGGCACTTCATCTTCTACAATTGTCATGCCTTTATTCTTAAATGCGGAATAAATATATTCCATTTCATCAACATCAGGATTGAACTTTTCTAATCTCAAATTAATTTCAAATAATGTAATTGAGTTTGTTGCCTTTGCTATTTCATATAATTTTTTTATCTCTTGAAGAAACTTTTTATTTCCTTTTCCATATTTATCAATTTCATCTAAATCAAGATCTGAAAATAAAAATTCTTCTGGTGCAATTTCTTGTCCAACTGCTATTCTTGAAGTTTCTGTAAAATTATTCTTCAAAATTTCCTTTGTTTTTTCTTCACTAATACCTATAAATGAATTAAGTGTTGGAATTTCACTTAATCTATTTTGTGCACTTTTTTTACTAATTTTTTTTGTTTTTTTTACAGATTTAGTACTTTCACTCTTGGTATCAATTTTAATTTCACGCAAAATTTTTTGAATTGATTGTTTTTCAGCCGCTACTTCTTCAATAAGATTTTCATTTTTTCCCTTTTCTATTACTTCTTGATTCTTGGTTTTAATATCTTTCACATCTTTATTATTAATAGAAAAACCTTTATCCTCTAAAATTATATCTAAAGCTGTTAATTTCTTTTTATCTGTCATCATATCCTCTTAATTTTAATGTATTTCAATATTTTTTTCTAATAATTTTTTTCGTTTATACTTAGTAGACAAATTCTTTAAAATTCTATTATATGTTGATTCTTGATTATGAAGATCACGACATTCTATATCCTCATTTTTTTCTTCTTTAAAAGTGTCTGATTTAAAAAGTTTATTTAACATTTCAGTATAATCGTTAAAATCATCACCATACGACTGAAATGTGTCATACAACTTATTTGCAAGCTCTGCCTTTGGTAACGAGTAATTATTCAAAACAAACTTAAATAATTCTTGACTAAATAAATCAGAAAAATATTCTGTTTTTATCTGTTTCATATCTATGAATGGTAACTTCATTAACATATATTTCAATAAGACTTGTTCTTCTTTCAGTTGTTTGTTTTGTTCTTTTTCTAATGTAGTTTTAGGTAACCCTTGAGATGTCGCTACATTTTTCTTTAAATCGGCTATGTTGATATTATAATCTTTAAAAATCTGACGAGCGAGATTACCAGCAATTTCATTTGGTAATTTTTCAAAAATATTTTCATTCAACCTACTAGCAAAAACCATTTTATCGTTATAATTTTCAATACTAAGCCCTTCTTTCTGTCTATTTATCAGAAAATCAATAGCTCCAATTGCAGATTTAATTTTATTTAAAAAATATTCTTTCCCAAATTTTCTGACAGTATCATCAGGATCTAAACCATAGTCCAATGTGATGACTTTTGGAAATAAACCTGCTTCATATAGACTTGGTAAATTATTTGTTGCTGCTTTTTGTCCGGCTTCGTCTCCGTCATAACAAACAATAACATTATTAGCTAAACGCTTAATTTCATTACATTGTGAAAGTTTTAAAGCCGTTCCCATTCCTGCTACAGCATTTTTAATTCCTACAGATCCTAATGCAATTACATCCATATAACCTTCAACTAAAATTATTTCATCTATATTGTTTTGTGCACTTCGTTCTTTTCTAATATAATTTGCACCAAAAACTATATTTCCCTTTTTAAACAAAGCGGTGTCACCGCTATTAATATATTTACCACCCTCATGATTTTCTTTGTATTTTCTACCACCAAATGCAACACATTCATTTCTGCTATTAAATATTGGAACAATAATTCTTTCAGCGAAAAAATCAGTATTGTAATTAGTAATGACACCACAATCAATAAGATCTTTTGTAAGATACCCTTTTCTATTTAAGTAATTAAACAAAGAAGTTTTATCTGGTGACAAACCAATTGAATAGTATTTTCTTACTTCTTGAGTGATACCTCTACTTTCTAAATATCTAATTGCTTCTTCTGAACCAGGAGAATTCAGATTCTCTAGATAAAATAATCGAGTTTCATCCATTATTTTTTTTAAAGCTTCAGTACGTTCATAATTTTCTTGCGATGAAAATCTACTTGTAAATTTTGGAATATCAACATTGTATTTTTTCGCCAAAATCTTAATAGCTTCCATAAAACTTACTGATTCATACTGCATTATGAAAGTTATGGCATTACCAGATGCTTGACATCCAAAACAATGATAGTAACCTTCACTATTTATACAGAATGATTCATCACTTTCATTATGAAATGGACATTTAGCAAAAAATCTAACACCTTTTTTTTTAATAGGAATATAATCAGCTATTACATCGGCTAAATTCACTCTTGATAATAAATTTTGCTTAAAACTATTAAAATCCTCTGCCATGTAACTAACAATCCCTTTATATTTTAAAAGCCATCTAATTATTAAATGGCTTTTAAATTCAGTAACTAAGTATAATTAATTGCTTAATTAGCACTCTTTAATGCTGCTTGAGCTGCGGCAAGCCTTGCTATTGGTACTCTATATGGTGAGCAAGAGACATAGTCAAGCCCTACATTGTGACAGAACTCAATTGTTGATGGATCGCCACCATGTTCTCCACAAATTCCCAAATGCAGATTGTTTCTTGTTTCTCTTCCTAATTTTGCAGCTATTTTAATTAATTGCCCGACACCCTTTTGATCAAGCTTTGCAAATGGATCAGACTCATATATTTTCTTGTCATAATAGTCCTTTAGGAATTTACCAGCATCATCTCTACTGAAACCAAATGTCATCTGTGTTAAGTCATTTGTACCAAATGAGAAAAATTCTGCTTCTGTTGCAATTTCATCTGCTGTAATTGCAGCACGAGGAATCTCAATCATAGTACCAATTTTAAATTTAAGCTTTGATTTATTTTCTTTAATCATTTCTTTTGCTGTTTCTGTAACGATGTTCTTTACATAAGCTAACTCTTTTACTTCTCCAACAAGCGGAATCATGATTTCTGGTACAATTTTCCAATCAGGATGTTTTTCTGAAATTTTAATTGCAGCACCAATAACAGCTTTTGTCTGCATTACTGCTATTTCAGGATATGTAACTGATAATCTACATCCTCTGTGTCCCATCATAGGATTGAACTCATGTAGAGACCTTATGATACTTTTAATATCATCCACACTTTTACCCATCGTATTTGCCAAATCAGCAATATCTGCTTCATCTGTTGGTAGGAATTCATGTAATGGTGGATCTAAGAATCTAATTGTAGCTGGTAATCCTTCAAGAGTTTCATAAATTTGTTCAAAATCATTTTGTTGCATTGGCAAAATCTTTGCAAGTGCTTTTTCTCTACCTTCTAATGTATCTGAACAAATCATTTCTCTAACAGCTTTGATCCTTGATTCTTCAAAGAACATGTGCTCTGTTCTGCACAATCCAATACCTTCTGCACCAAAGTCTTTTGCTTGTTTTGCATCTTTTGGTGTATCAGCATTTGTTCTTACTTTTAATTTTCTGAATTTATCAGCCCATTCCATTACTCTAGCAAAGTCACCAGTTAATTTTGCAGGAACTGTAGGAATCTCTTCTCCATAAATATTACCAGTAGAACCATCTAATGAAATCCAATCACCTTCTTTAAATGTCATTCCACCTAATTCAAATGTTTTATTTTCTTCATCGATCTTAATATCGCCACAACCTGATACACAGCAAGTTCCCATTCCTCTTGCAACAACAGCTGCATGAGATGTCATACCACCACGAGCTGTTAAAATACCTTGAGAATAATGCATTCCTTCAATATCTTCTGGTGATGTCTCAAGCCTTACGAGAATAACTTTCTTTTCACCTTTTTTTGTTACCCATTCAGTTGCATCCTGTGCTGTGAATACAATTTTACCAGTTGCAGCACCTGGAGATGCCGGAAGTGCAGAAGCAATCTTTTTTGCAGCTTTTAATGCTTTTGCATCAAACTGAGGATGTAGCAAAGCATCTAACTGTTTTGGGTCAAGCATAAGTATTGCATCTTTAGGCTTAATCATTTTTTCATCAACTAAGTCACATGCAATTTTCATTGCAGCTGCAGCCGTTCTTTTTCCGTTTCTTGTTTGCAGCATAAATAATTTACCTTCCTCAATTGTAAATTCCATATCCTGCATATCTCTATAATGCTTTTCAAGTTTATTAACTATTTTTACAAATTGATCATACGCTGCTGGATTTTCTTTTTGTAATTTTGATATTGGAGATGGTGTTCTTACGCCAGCAACAACATCTTCACCCTGTGCGTTCATTAAATATTCACCAAATAAACCTTTTTCTCCAGTAGCAGGATTTCTTGAGAATGCAACTCCTGTTCCTGATGTTTTTCCCATATTACCAAAAACCATCATCTGAACATTAACAGCTGTTCCCCAATCTCCAGGAATATCATTCATTCGTCTATAATAAATTGCTCTAGGATTATCCCAACTTCTAAAAACTGCCTTAATAGCACCCATAAGCTGCTCTTTTGGATCCTGTGGAAATGGCTTCCCGATTTTGTTTAAATATTCAGCTTTAAATGCATTTGCCAAATTTTTTAAATCTTCTGCAGTTAACTCAGTATCTAGTTTTATTCCCTTTTCTTCTTTCTTTTTATCAATCAAAGCTTCAAAGTATTTTTTACCAACTTCCATAACTACATCGCTATACATCTGAATAAATCTTCTGTATGAATCATATGCAAATCTAGGATTGTTGGTTTTTTTTGCGAACTTTTCAACAACAACATCGTTTAAACCTAAATTCAAAATTGTATCCATCATTCCAGGCATTGATGCTCTTGCACCTGAACGCACAGAAACAAGTAAAGGATTCTCTTCCGAACCAAATTCTTTTCCTGTAATCTCTTCAAGCTTTTTAATGTTCTCCATTATTTCAGCTTCAATTGATGGATTAATTTTTTCTCCATCATTGTAATATTGTGTACATGCTTCTGTTGTAATTGTGAATCCTTGTGGAACTGGCATTCCTAATTTAGTCATCTCTGCCAAGTTTGCACCTTTACCACCGAATAACGCTCTCTTATCACATTCTAATTCTGCTGCTTCTTTGAATTGATATACGAATTTCATTGAAATTCCTCCTAAAATTTAATTACTGTCAATGAGTATAACAAATGCGTTTTTTTATAGCAAACCAATATATATTTTCAAGGGTATTTTTAAGGCAAACAATAAATAAACTATATCTTACTCTACAGTGTACAAATAAACTTTTTTTGTAAAATTAATTTTTAATTTGTTACTAATTAAACAGCTTTAATATTGATGTCTACTGTGTTAAATAAAATTTTTAAATCTAAACTAATTGAAACCTTATCAACATATAAGAGCTCAAGATTTAATTTATCAATCCACTCAAGATTCTCACCTTTGATGGTGTCCTTTATTGATTTCATCCCAGGACGAACATACCATCTTGCTTGATGTCTACCAACAACCAAACTTTCTTGATTGGTATTTAATGCTTCAGGTCCAATAAAACTCATCTCTCCAATTAGAACATGAAAAAGTAGCGGAATTCTATATAATTTAGTCTTTTTAAGAAATTTACCATAACCACTCAATCTTTCTTCTTCACTGATTATAGTGTCATCTCTTTGCTTTTTAGGTTTTTTTGTTCTAAATGTGACCATTTTAAAAGTTTTTGCACTTTTCCCTATTTTCACTGATTTGCTAAACGGACGACCACCCATAAAGATTAAACCAAGAATTATTAGAAACAAGATAATAGGCAAAGCTAAAAGGATTCCTAAAAAACTGAATATAATATCAAAAAATCTTTTACCATATACGACACCTGGCTTTTGATAATTATGCATATTCCTCCTTAGCTTTAATTTACAATATCACATTGTTATATATTTTTAAAGACAAAAAACTCTATAAAACATCTCTTAATTCATTATTTATAAGCGACATCATATCTTGATAATTGCTTAAACTAATAATCTTCATTTTAATTTCCTTAACACTATTCAATCCTTTTAAATAGAAACATAAATTTGATTTCATTAAATTAAGAATAATGTGCTGGGGCATATATTCATTAAGAATTTCTATGTGTTCAAGAACCGCATCGTATTTAGTGATACAGTCGCTTTTATTTAATAGTTCGGAAAATATTCCCGGATTGCCTAATGAACCTCTTCCAACCATATACGCATCTGCACAAGTTTCTTTCTTTATCCTATCAAATGTTATTCTATCTTTAATATCCCCATTTGCAATAACAGGAATTTTTAAAAGTTTTTTTAAATTTTTAGTTACTTCATGATTAGCTGTACCCTGATACATTTGAACTCTGGTTCTTGGATGTATTGCAACTGCACTACATCCGGCTTTTTCAACTTCTGTAGCAATATCGTATGCAAGCACACTACTGGCATCAATTCCACTACGAATTTTTACCGTAACAGGCTTTCTACTCCCTTCAATTGCCGCACGAACAATTTCTCCAGCTAGTTTTGGGTTCTCAAGTAATTTTGAACCATCGCCATTATTTACAATTTTTCTAACAGGACATCCCATATTAATATCTATTATTTCAAATTTTTCAAATACACCACTTTTACAAGCCTTATATATAAACTCTGGTTCAGAGCCAAAGATCTGAACTGCTGTTTTATTAAAGTCTTTTTTAGACTTATAAAGTAATTGAAATGTCTTTTCACTACCATATACAATGCCCTTGGCTGAAATCATTTCTGTATATGTGAGCCCAGCACCCGCTTTGCCCGCAAGATACCTATATCCTGCTTCAGAGTATCCTGCCATTGGGGCTGCAAAGATATTAGATTTAAGTTCTAAATTACCTATTTTCATCAACTTTTAAATCCGCAACTTCTTTCAGTGACATTTTATTCAACAACGAAGAATATTTTAATTTAATTTCATCCCATAAATTGTTTAAATTGTTAATGTCTAATTCTGATATTTTTTTGTTATATTTTTTTAATGCATACTTTTCTAAAATAATATATCTTTTTATAAACTTTTCAGTTGCAAGCCTTAATGCTGTTTCAGGTTCCACTTTATTAATTCTTAATAAATTAACTACGGAAAAAATTATATCCCCACCTTCTATATTTTTGTCTTCACTATTTGCTTCTAAAAATTCAGTTATTTCTTCTTGAATTTTTTCTATAATTTCCTGATTATTTACAAAATCAAAATTTGAATCTGCAGCTATTTTTTGTGATTTATTTGCATACATAAGACTTGGCAAAGCATTACATAGCTGTAATATTCTATCAGTATCACTTTTTTGTTCTTTTTCACGAAGCTTCGCTTTGTTCCAAAAATTAAGAGCCTCTTGCGAAGATGTGGCTTGATCTGAACCAAAAATATGTGTGTGGCGTGAAATCAGTTTGTTACATACTTCATTCAGTACATCATTAATATTAAATTCTTGTTCATCACTGGCTATTGCTGCATGAAAAACTACTTGTAAAAGCACATCTCCTATTTCTTCTTGCATCATTGTTTTATTTTTCAAATCAATAGCTTCTACTAACTCATATGTCTCTTCAATTAAATTTTGCTTAATACTGAGATGTGTTTGTACTTTATCCCATGCACAGCCATTCTCTCCTCTCAGAATTTTCATAATTTCTTCCAAATCATTAAATGAATAACTATATCTAGAAGTTAATTCTGTATTTTGTATGAAGATAATATCATCAGAAATTTGTTTAAAATTAATTTGTTGAGCAACAAGTTGATCAATATATGATTTTGGACATTCAAACAAAATATTATCTATAGAATACTCAAGATTCATATTATCACTATATTTAAGGATTCTTATATCTGTGTTTTTTTCTTTTTCTAAAAATTCAATTATTTCTTTTCTCATTTATATATTTCTATTTCAAATTTTGTAAACTCTACTGACTCCATAAAATCATCAGGTAGAAATGCAAATCGTCTAAATTGCTTCATATGTTTAATTTGAGAGTCTAAAAGTACTGGACATGATAAATCAAGTTTTTCACATGCAAACTTGAGCATCTTGAATATGTTTTCATAATTTATTCTTACAACTCCATCATAAACAATATCTTTAAGTATTTTATCTTTTTGCATCACTTTTGCCCAAGCTTTCATAAATTTTAATATTCCTCTATTATTTCACCAAAATACAATGTATGCATGTCTTTTGTCGGATAGAACTTTTCATAATCTCTTAATGGCATATCTTTCATTTCCATTTTATAAACAACTATACATTCAAAATATTTTGAACATCCCTTTACTACACTTTCATCAAGTTGCCTTGCTTTTTGTTTTTCAATATTTGCAATTTCCCACTTATTGCAGTCACGACCACTCTTTGTTCCACAAATAGAAATTGCTTTTTGCATAGTATCTTTTTCTGGAATGCTGATTGTAAAGTGATTATTTTTATCAACAAATTTTTTTGTATATCTTGATTCTCTAACAGGAGTAATGAAAATTTTCTTTCCCCACATCACACCAATAAATCCCCAACTAGCAGTCATAACATTGTTACCAGATACTAGAAATGCTCCTGTATTAAATGCAACATCTAAATTCTTATTTATATCTAAATTCATTACACACCTCATAAAAAATTATATATGATATCCGAATAGATAAAAAATAATTGCCGTTGCTATTTAAGCATGTTAGTATAATTTTGTTGGTGTCGGAAACCCAACTAATCAAAAACCGAGGTGTATTTTGAAAAAAAGCATTAGAGCAATCGCTCGATCTGGCATTATAGCCGCAATCTATTTTGTTATTACATTTATTTTATCATTAGTTAACCTAGCATATGGACCACTTCAATTTCGTTTATCAGAAGTGTTAACATTACTGCCAGTTCTCTTGCCAGAAGGAGTTCCTGGAATTATGTTTGGATGTATGTTCTCAAATTTATTATCTCCTTACGGAGCTGTAGATATTGTTATAGGTACATTTGCAAGTTCAATTGCAGCAATATTAACACGACACTTAAGAAAAAATCTTTATCTTGCAGCAATGCCACCTATCATTATTAATGCATTATTAGTTCCGGTTATATTCTTATTCTTAGATCAAGAAACTATATACTGGATAGCATTTCTTGAAATATTTACCAGTCAAAGTATAGTAATTTTATTCGCAGGAATACCATTTATATTGGTTCTTAAGGATGCCTTAATTAAATCAAATCTAATAAAAAAAGAATATTACATTAAAAATTCTATTAAAATTCCTAAAAAATTACGCCAATTGCATCATTTTTGATGTGTATTTATTTTAGAACTCTAAATATTGACATAATATAGAATACTCAATTTTTAGAATACTTTTTAAGGCAATAATGAATTATATTTTCAGAAAATAGTTCTTCATATACAAGTTCAAAACCCATTTTTTCATATATTAAAATATTGTTTTTATCATGAGTTTCAAGATATATATTTTTGCCATTAGATAAAATTTCAATCATTTTTTTTGCTATACCTTTTCCTCTACATTCTTTATTTACTCCAAGATTTCTTACATAGCAATCTTTAGATTTATCAAAATATTTTGCTGCAATTGCTTTTGCAAAATTTATATATTCTTTAATTTTTTCAAGTTCATCTTTTGGTATTATGTTTAACAATTGAATTATGAAATCTTTTTTATAACAATTTTTCAAATCCTCATCGCCCGGTTTCTGTATTACACATAATCCCTCAAAATTTCCAAATACATATGTAAATTTATATGTTGGATACAGCTCATATAAAAACATATTGTACATTTTGAAAAATTTATTTTCACTACTTATAAAATAATCATATGCTTTATATTCGTAAAAAAATTCAGTAAATTTTTTTGCTGCAACTTTAATTTCTTTTTTTAAAATTTTTCTTATTTCCATGCTGTCATTATAATATACCAATATATCTACAAACAGCTTTTATATATGTTAATATTGAAATATGGATTATTACAGAGAACGGGATATCAATAATATTAAAAAAATTCAAATTTTACTAAATGAACTTCCCTACTTTTGTAGCGAATACTTCGTTGGTATTGAGCAAAGCACGTCAACACTTACAAGATTAAATTATGCTCATGATTTAAAAACATTTTTCACTTATTTGCATGAAAATATCCTTATTTTCAAAAATACAAAAGTCGAAGAACTTTCAATTTCTGACTTAGAAAAAATAACTATTTCACATATTGAAAACTTCTTATCATATCTTAGCTTTTATGATAAAGATGGTATTAATCATACAAATAAAGAAGCCAGCAAGTCGAGAAAATTATCTAGCATCAGACATATGCTAGCCTATTTTTATAATAAAGAAAAAATTGCAAAAAATGTTGGAGTAAAAGTAAAAAATCCAAAACTTCACAAAAAAGAAATTATTAGGTTAAAAGAAAATGAAGCCAACGACTTAATTGAAACTGTTACTTGTGGAAAAGGCTTAACGAATAAAGAATATGCCTCTGCTGTAAGAACAAAAGAGAGGGATTTAGCATTAATCACTCTTCTATTATCTACTGGTATCCGTATTAGTGAATGTGTTGGATTAAATATAAGTAATATAAATCTTGAAGAAAAACAGTTTAAAGTTAAGCGTAAAGGTGGGAACGAACAAATATTATATTTTAATGATATTGTTAAAGATTTACTTGAAACATATATTAATGACGAAAGAATGTCCATACAAAACGAGATTGAATTAATAAATGGCAATACAGAACCATTATTTTTTTCATTACAAAAAAAACGTATGTCTACAAGAGCAATTCAAAATTTAGTAAAAAAATTTGCAAAAATTGTTACTCCCTTAAAAAATATTACTCCCCACAAACTTCGATCAACTTTCGGAACAACTTTATATTCAAAAACAGGTGATATTTATCTTGTAGCTGATATTTTAGGTCACAAAGATGTAAATACAACAGTTAAACATTATGTAGCTAAAGATGAAGATAAACTTAGAGATGCTGCAGATTTAATTGATTTTACAAATAAGCCAGAAGATTAATATAAATTATGGCGTTTTTTATAATAAAAAAAATTTTTATATTAAATTTTAAAATTGACTTTAAACTAATTTAAAATATATACTTTCTACATGGATATGTCGTCAGTAAATAGTGATATTATTAGAGGAAATGTTACCACAATAATATTAAATACTCTTGTAAAAAATGGCGGCTATGGATATGATATTTTAAAGCAAATCGAAACAAATACTCTCGGTGTTTATAAACTAAAATCAGCAACTGTATACAACAAATTAAATCGACTCGAAGAAGATGGGCTTGTTTCATCTATGCTTGGTGATACAAACGACACTAGCGGTGCTCAAAGGCGTTACTATAAACTTACAGAAGAAGGACGAAAATATTTAGAAAAAGAAAAAGAAAAATATAAATTTTCAAGGACTATTCTTGATAATCTTGTTTCTTCTGATGAATTTAATTTAAATCACGATACACCTCCATTTGATCCAACTGAATTAAGACCGTATACAAAGAAAGAAAAGGATCCTGAACAAAAACCAAAGATTATTTACAAAGACAAAATAGTAGAAAAGATTGTTGAAGTAGAAAAACCAATATATATTGAAAAAGAAGTTATTAAACCTGTTATACAAGAAAAAATAGTTGAGGTTGAGAAACCTGTTTACATTGAACAGAAACAGGGTCCAAAAACTATTGATGATTTAGATGTTCCAACTAGCAATACCCCAAAATTAACACTACTAGAATTATATAAAAAATTGAAGGCTGAAACTGAAAAAGAACCTGAATCAGCAAAAATAAATATAGTAAAGCCCCGTAAAACTTTAGATAATTTAAAAACATTTGGTGATGAAACTGCTCAATATGAATATGAAAAATCTCAATCTAATTACAAAGATTTTTATCAAGAATTAAATAATAAGGAATTTGAAATTGATGCCGAAGAGGAAAATTTATCTGAGACATTTCATACTGATATTAAAACAGACTTATATGCAAACGGATTTAAATTAAGAGCGTATAACAAAAAAAATTCTTCTGAATTTTATGACTTAAATTTTCTATTTGTAAATAGAATAAAAAGAGACCTTAGTTTTATTTTTTTTGCAATTGTTGCCGTTGAATTAGCAATATTTTGGGTTTCACTTTATAAACATATAACATATGTTTATTTTATGCCGATATCTATAGTATCCTTATTACTTGCATTATCGCCAATTGTTATTTATTTAGCTAATCCTCATAAAAGAGTACGGGATAGGTTTAATTTCAAACTATCATTATTATTACGATTTATTATTTCTTTAAATTTGATCGGAGCTTCTATAATTATTGCATTCTTCGTACCAGGAATAAAAATCGCCGATAAATATCATCAATTTGAATGTATAATAATTCCAGCTGTTTTATTTGCGAATCTACCGCTAAGCTCTTTTTTAAATTTATTACTAATAAAATCAAAAAAATATCATACAGCTTAATTTATTTATATTAATTGTTAGTTTTTGCAGTATCAAACCCTTTCTTTTTTAGTGCCATTACCTGAGATGTAAATGAATCTATAAATTCTTTATTTGTTTTGGTTTTTACTATCATATTCAAAAGGAACTGAATTGCATCAGGGTTGTCTGTTAACATTTTTCTTATAATCCATGTTGCTTCCAATTCACTCTTAGTTAAGAGTAACTCTTCTTTTCTAGTTCCGGATTTTGCTAAATCTATAGCAGGGAATATTCTCTTTTCACTCAAATTTCTATTCAAATGTATTTCCATATTACCTGTTCCTTTGAATTCTTCAAAAATAACATCATCCATTCTACTTCCGGTATCAACTAAAGCTGTTGCTATTATTGTCAATGATCCTCCGTTTTCAATATTTCTAGCACTACCAAAAAATCTTTTTGGTGAATGTAAAGCACCTGGATCAATACCACCAGATAATGTTCTTCCAGTAGGTGGAACAGTTAAGTTGTAGGCTCGGGCAAGTCTTGTTAAACTATCCATAAGTATTACAACATCCTTACCCATTTCTACACTTCTTTTTGCTCTTTCAAGTAATTTTTCAGCAGTTTTTGTATGATTTTCAGGTAATTCATCAAAGGTAGAATAAACTACAGTTCCCTTTATTGAACGCTGCATATCTGTAACTTCTTCTGGTCTTTCATCTATAAGTAAAACCAAAAGTTCAACATCAGGATAATTTGTAGAAATAGCGTTAGCTATTGATTTTAATAATGTTGTCTTACCTGCTTTAGGTGGTGAAACAATCATAGCTCTTTGTCCTTTCCCAATAGGTGCCACTAAATCTATACAACGAATTGCAAAATCATTCTGACTGCCAGCTGATTCTAAAACAAGTCTTTCATTTGGATAAATAGGAATCAAATTATCAAACTCTACTCTATTCTTAATATCAGTATAAGGAACGCCATTAATTGATATTACATCTATTAATGCAGGTTGTTTTGAATCAGTTGTCTGTTTGCAATTTGCAACAACTATATCACCTTGTTTTAATTTAAATGATTTAATTTTAGGTAAACTTACATATATGTCATCTGAAGAATTTGCATCATGTTGATTTTGTGCTCTTAAAAAACCATATCCACTATGCATTATTTCAAGCTGTCCTGATGCCTGAATTATCTTTTCTTCGTTCTGCATCATTTTTTCTTTTTTTACAGAATTTTCAATATCACTTTTAACAGGCAATTCTCCAGTTTCAAGATTGTTTGCAATCTTATTTATTTTTTCAATAAGCTCATCTTTTTTTAATTTTGTAGGAGATTGAATCCCAAATTCTTTCGCTAGTAAACGCAACTCAAAAATATTTTTTGAATCTAAATCTTCTATATTATACATGTTCCTCCGAATAGATGTTTAGAGTTTATTTAATACAAGGATTTTTGTTTCTTCCGAATCTACATTATATCTATCAAATTCAATTGTTTTTTCTTCTCTGACCTCGACTTCATCTTCATCAAATAAATCAATGAACTCATGTCTCTTATCTAAATCACAATCACAATCTTTTTCTTTGAAATGCATTGGAATAACAATATTTGGCATTAATTTTTCTACATATTCTTTTGCCAAATCAGCGTCAATTGTATCATGCCCGCCAACTGGAATTAATAATACATCAATAGGTGCTAAAGTTTCAACTAACAATGTAGTACATTCTGAATTAATATTTCCCATATGACATACATCAACACCATCTAAACGATATTTGTATATGATATTCTTGCTATCTACTTTATTTAGAATTGCTTCTGAAAAACCATGTATATGTACTCCTTCAACATCATATGACCCAGGTCTATTTATAATTGTAGGGGTACCTTCAATGCCAGATGCGACCGCATTAAAACAAGTTTCACAGCTTACAGTTACAATATCAGATTTAATTTTTTGTATTGAATGTCCCGAAACGGGTGAATAAGGATCAGCAACTAATACAGTACCAGTGCTTTCCTCCAACTTGAAAGCAGAATGCCCAAGCCAAGAAATTTTCAAAATATCCTCCTATTTACTATCAATTCTTTCCATTAATTTTTTAATTTTTTCTGATGGACTTAATAATGTAGATGCTGAAATATTATAGTTAGATGCAGCTACAATATAGGCAAGATATTTTGACATATCAGCCTCATAGAACCATTTTGCATTTTTTAATTCAGGAATTCTATATGTTAGATTCGTTGATAAAACACCTTCAAAAGCGTGCTCCTCATATGCTTTATTAAATTTCTCAATACCTTCTGTAAATAAAGAAAATGTAGGGGCTAAGAAAACTCTTCTAGCTCCTTTCTCTTTTATTTCATAGGCAAGTTTTAATATTGAATCTCCAGTTGCAACTACATCATCTGCAACAAATACATCCATTCCCATAACTGAACTTCCAATATATTCATGTGCCACTATTGGATTTCTTCCGTTTATGATTTTTGTATAATCTCTTCTTTTATAAAACATTCCCAAATCTAAACCTAGGATTGATGCATAATATATATTTCTAGGCATTGCCCCTTCATCGGGTGAAATGACCATCATTCTATCCTTATTAAACTGCACATCCGGAAAATGTTTAGATAATTTTTTTAAAATTTGATAATGAGGAAAAAAGTTATCAAATCCCATCTGAGGAACTGCATTTTGTACTCTTGGATCATGTGCATCGAAAGTTATTATATCTTTAACGCCCATATGCTGCAGTTGATGTAACATAAGTGCACAGTCAAGCGATTCCCTTGCTGATCTCCTATGCTGTCTTCCGCCATAAAGCATTGGCATTATAACTGTTATTCTTTTAGGCTTGCCTGTTGTGGTCCCTAAAAGTCTTATTAAATCAGCAAAATGCTCATCCGGCGTCATAGGAATTTGTTTCCCATACATATTATATGTAATTCCATGATTGTTTGGATCACATATTATGTATAGATCCTTACCTCTTACAGTTTCATATATAATTCCTTTTCCTTCACCATTCGTAAATCTTGGACAATCCGATTCGATAATAAACGATTTTCTATCACCTAAATCTTTTTTAAACCAGCTTGTTAACCAACTATCAATTGAAGCTGCTAACTCACCCGCTCCGGGTGTTGCTACTATAGCAAGAGGTGCAGTTTTGTTCTTAATATCATATTTTAAATCTGGAACCATGAAACTCTCCGTTGATTAAATAATATCAAATTGAAGTGTCCTTATCAATGAAAATTCAAGCTTGACCTGCCAATTCAATTATATCTAAACAAATACGATTCATAATATTCATCCCTTTATTATTGAGTATAAATTTATCATTATTTATTAAATAAAATCCTTTATATTCTGTTAATATTTTTTCATTAACATATTTCTTATCAATTCCATAAATGGTTCTTAAACCTAACATAACTTCCTCTTCAAAAATATCTTTTTCTATTAAATACTCATATGATTTTCCTTTGTCGTTAAGATATTTTTCAATATTGTCACTATTACTATACCTTATATTTTTTTCAGAAATGAATGAATGTGCTCCAGCACCAAACCCATAGTATGTACCCCGTGTCCAATATTTCATATTATGTCTTGAATGGTATCCAGGAAATGCAAAGTTTGATATTTCATATCTTATATATCCAAGACTTAATAGATATTCAACAAGGTCAGTATATCTATCCATGCATTCATCTTCATTTTTAACAATATATGTTTCTTTAGGATCAAGAATTGTTTTTTCATCAAATGACAAAAGATATATTGACAAAGATTTGGCATAATTCTTAAGTTTTTCTACTGTATCAATTAAAGTTTTGTTTTCTTTAAAACCAACTATTAAATCACAAGAAATATTGTTGAAAAATTTAGAAACTAACTCTAACTTCTTCATTGCTTCTAGTGAACTATGAATTCTGTTCATGCTCTTCAATTCCAAATCTTGTAGAGACTGAATTCCAATACTTATTCTATTAATACCAAGTTGTTTGTATATAACTAATTTTTCTTCAGAGACGCTTTCTGGATTTACTTCTATAGTACATTCGCAGTCGTCAGTTATTTGATTGTTTTCTTTGACTATATTTACCAGCAATTTAATTTCATTCTCAGTCATTATAGAAGGTGTTCCACCTCCGAAATAAATTGTATCAATTGCAGAATTTATTTTTGTACTGGAAATCTCTTCAATTAACTTATTTATGTATTTTTCTTTTAAGCTCAAATCAGTTATTGAATTGAATGTACAATATGAACATTTACTTTTACAAAATGGAAAGTGAATATATATTGATGCAGATTTATTCATCCGACAACTTTAAAATTGTTATAAAAGCATCACTTGGAATCTCGACAGAACCAATTTTTCTCATACGCTTCTTCCCTTCTTTCTGTTTTTCAAGAAGTTTTTTCTTTCTGGATATGTCGCCACCGTAGCATTTTGCAAGAACATCTTTCCTAACTGCTTTAACAGTTTCTCTCGCAATTATTTTAGAGCCTATTGCCGCTTGTATTGGTATTTCAAATAATTGTTTCGGAATAACATTACGGAGTTTTTCAACAATTGCCCTTCCTCTAGAATATGCCTTATCTTTATGTGTTATAAGTGAAAGTGCATCACATACTTCTCCATTTATTAAAATATCAAGTCTTAATAAATCACTTTTTTCATAGTCAGCCATTTCATAATCTAATGACGCATAACCTTTAGTTCTTGATTTAAGAATATCAAAAAAATCATATACGATTTCATTAAGTGGCATCTTATAAATTATACTTACCCTCTTTGAATCAATATATGACATATCTTCCATTGTTCCTCGTTTTTCCTGACACAATTCCATAATTGTTCCAACATACTCAGGCGGGGTATATATTGTTGCCTTAACCATTGGTTCTTTAATGTATACTATGTTAGTTGGTGAAGGTAGAGAAATAGGGTTGTCGACTATTATTTCTTCGTTATTGCTTTTCATTACTTTATATGAAACACTAGGTGCTGTAGTTATAATCTTTAAATCAAATTCACGTTCTATTCTTTCTTGAATTATATCCATATGAAGTAATCCAAGAAAACCACATCTAAATCCAAAACCAAGTGCCTTAGAAACTTCAGGTTCAAATGATAATGATGCATCATTTAATTGAAGTTTAAGCAATGCTTCCTTTAAGTCATCATATTTAGATCCATCCGCAGGGAAAACCCCTGTATATACCATTGGAACTGACTTTTTGTAACCAGAAAGCGGTTCCTTTGCTGGATTATCAACAAGAGTAATAGTATCACCAACTGCAGTATCAGAAACATTTTTAATGCTTGCTGCAATATAACCAACTTCTCCGGATTTAATTTCACTGGAACTGTATAAACTTGGATGAAAATATCCTACTTCAACAACTTCAAATTCTTTTTTTGTAGAAAACATTTTTATTCTGTCCCCTACTTTTACCTTTCCATCAAATACCCTAACCATAGAAATTGCACCACGAAAATTATCATAAAAACTATCAAAAATTAAAGCTTTAAGCGGTGCATTTTCATCTCCAACTGGTGCAGGAATCTTATCAATTACAGCTTCAATTAATTCTGTAATTCCTATACCTTCTTTAGCTGAAACTAATGGACAATTTGATGTATCTAATCCGATAACATCTTCAATTTCCTTCTTAATCGCAGGAACATCTGCCGATGGTAAATCAATCTTATTAATTACAGGAATTATCTCAAGATTATTCTCTAACGCTAAATATAAATTAGACAATGTTTGAGCTTCAATGCCTTGTGTAGCATCTACTATCAGTAGTGCTCCTTCACAAGCGGCTAATGATCTTGAAACTTCATAGGTAAAATCAACATGTCCTGGAGTATCTATCAAATTAAGAATATAATCTTCACCTTTGTAATTATATTTCATACGACAGGTCTGTAACTTTATTGTAATACCACGCTCACGCTCAATATCCATATTATCAAGCAACTGAGATGTCATGTCTCTTAGTGCTACTGTTTGAGTTTTTTCTATCAATCTATCCGCTAATGTACTCTTGCCATGATCTATATGTGCAATGATACAAAAATTTCTAATGTTATTTTTATTCAAGTACTTCCTCAAAAAATCAATATTGACAATATTATAATTAAAGCTTAAAATTTTATCAATAAATTAGATATAGGGGAAAATATGGAATTAACATGGTTAATGGAAAGACCCGTTTGCCATCGTGGTTTTCATGGAAACTGCATAGCTGAAAACACTATTTCTGCTTTTAAACAAGCCATTGATCATAATTTTAACATTGAACTGGATGTACAATTAACGAAAGATAAAAAATTAATAGTTTTTCATGATTATAATTTAAAAAGACTTTTTGGAATAAAAAAAAGTATTTCCTCAGTTACTTTTGACGAAATAAGAGAACTGAGATTTCCAAATACAAATGAACAAATACCTACTTTTGAAGAAGTTTTAGACCTCGTTAATAATCAAACTGGGATATTATGTGAAATTAAAGGATTAAACCCATACTGTCACGATATAGAAGCTACAGCAGACAATCTGACAAAAAATTATAATGGTAGACTTGCTTTCCAATCCTTCAATTTTGAAGCTGTTAAATATCTAAAACAGCATTCTGATTTTAATTGTGGACAACTTGCATCTTGGCGTTTTGGGAAAAAAGAACGTTCATTTATGCTTAATTATTTTGGAAAATTAAGAGTTGTTAAAAATAGTAACCCTGATTTCATCGCTTATGATGTAAGATCATTGAACCCAAAATTCAAAGAAAATACATACCTTAAAAATTATATTGGAAAACTTCCTATACTATTATGGACAGTTAATTCTGAAGAAAAAATTAAAATTGCTGAAAATTTTTCTGCAAATATAATTTTTGAAAAAATTCCTCTTGAAACGATAGAAATATTTATAAATAATAAAAAATAAAAAAGCCCCATTTCGGGGCACTTTTTATTTAGCAGCTTGTTTAGCTATTTTTCTTTCTTTAAAATACCTATTCATCATTACAAATTTATTTTTGATATATTTAAAAAGATTTTCATTCATAGGTTTTATATCAACTACTTTTTTACTTACTGTGATCGAGTATGCAACATACATATAATATAGTAATGTTAACAATGCAATTACTGAGAAGAAAATCAAAAATGGATCTCTTTCTTCAAATGCAACCAATGCATTTTGTGCTGTTGCACCATTCTTACCACCAATAAACTGCGAAATATTAATTATCTGAGTTATATTTACTACTGAAATAAACATAAATACTGCATTTATAAAATATAGTCTCTTATCTCCTACAATCATTGTGTGTAACAAAAGAATTGCGATAGGTATTACAATGTATGTATAGTCTACTTTCATTGTTAAAATACCCATAACGGAATATGTCAAAGCTACCAACAATAAAATATCAAGTTTGTTTTTCTTTCCTATAAACATGGATATTACAAAGATTTCAAATACAATAATAAATATTATATTAAGTATTACTGTACTTTTAAGTACTTCCTGACCATTCATTCCGGCTAAGGCATAAAGATTCAGTCCATTCAAAACAAAAATATTGTTGTTAATCATTACATTTGCAATTGCTTTATACCCATAAAAAGCATCCTTACCTTTAATTTGAGTAATTGCAATTGGTAATGTTAATAAATAAAGCATTACTAGAGTTACCAAAACTCCAAATACCATTACTGCTCTGTTCTTTGTAAATTTTGCAATCGAAGCATCATCTTTAATATAATCAAAAACCATTACTACTGCTAAAACCGGTACTGCCGCCATAACTCTCAAATCAAAAAGAATTGCTAAAGGCAAAATTGCATAAAATGCAATGTATTTCTTTTCAAGTAATAGCAATGTGAGCATTAATATTAATGCAATAAGTACACTTAAGAAAACATTGGACATTGCAGACATAATAAATGCAATTGGTAACAATGCATACAATGATGAATATATTGTTGATAATTTATTCCCAACATACTTTCTGCCATAAAAATAGATGGTTAGAACAATACCAATATCAAACAAAATATTTATGAATCTTATCATAATTGATAAATCATTATTGCTTTTTATCCCGAATGCTCCCAATATTGATAATAAATATAAAAATCCCGGAGCTGCTGTACTATTTTTGTTGTTTGAATAGAATTTTGTTAAATCACTAGTTTTAGCTATAGACCTTGCGGTTTCTATTGTGCCAGTCATTTCTTTCCCAAACCCATAAGTAGTAAACAACAAAATAAATCTTAATAAAAGTGCACAAACTGCAATTATAATGCCTATATAAATAAATTGATATTTATCCAAATGTGCTGATATCGCAGGATTGTTTTTTGCAATCTTTGTTGTTACAAAATCTTCAAAAACATCTTTTTTACTATATGCTCTTCTTGCAAATACAGAAGCAGCGATTACTAATGCAACTGTAATTAATGATGCAAATACAATTAGAATTGTTCCTGACTGACTTTTAATGTTATATTTTGCACTTCCTTTATTTGTTTTTGCTACTGTTGTAACTGTTGTTCCTGCTGGGGGATTTTTAACTGCTGTTAAAGAAATATTGTCAACATATAAATTACCCTTCTCTTTTGCGTCTTTTGTCCCTAATAGAACTTCTAGCTTTAAATCTCTAGATTTAGACTTTATATAAACTTCTGTAGTATTCCACTTTTCATTTATACCATCTTTGTGAGATATTTTAGTTGCTCCATCATTTAATTGAAGATATCCCTTAGTCGTTTTGGCAGGCTTATCATATTCAACTTCGTAACGCCAACTAATAGACAATTTATATACTTGATCTTTTTTAACTTTAATTGTCTGTGAGATAGATACATAATTTTCAGTCTTATCATTTTTTAATTTTAAAATTCCTTTCCCGAAATTGAACCCATCACTTTTTGCGTTATTTTCCTTCTCAGCTGGAGCTACTTTTTCATATGTTCCCTTTGATTCATCAAAAACAGTCCAGTTATCAAACTTACTGTCATTAAAATCTTCAAAAGCTCCGTTTTTAACTAAATTTGTATTTTCATCAATTTCACCACATGCAGTAAATGAAAATATTGCAAGCAACAAAATCAATACAGTTATTACTATTGAGAGAACTCTTTTTTTCATTTTTTACCCTCAGTTATCTAATTTCTTTTAACTTTGCCGCTCTACCTGTTTTTTCTCTTAGATAATACAATTTTGCTCTTCTTACTTTTCCGTGTCTTACAACTTCTATTCTATCAACTCTTGGTGAATGTAGCGGAAATGTTCTTTCGACTCCTACACCATAACTGATTCTTCTAACAGTCATTGTCTGTCTTACACCACCGTGTTTAAGTGCTATAACAGTACCTTCATACGACTGAATACGTTCCCTGTTGCCTTCAACAACTTTAACAAAAACATTAACTTGATCGCCTATTTCAATCTTAGGCAAATCTTGCTTCATGCTCTCTTTTTCTAATGCATCAATTATGTTCATGACTTCCTCCAAATCTTACAAAAGTTCTTACTGAATATCTTTCAGCATAGGAACAGTTGAGCCATGTGAAAAATTTTAACATAAAATATATATATAAACAATTAAATATAATATATAAAAGTGCTTCAAAATAATTTTTTTAGAAATGTCATTCTATGTATAGGACAAGGTCCAAATTCTCTTATTGCAGCTATATGCTCGAATGTTCCGTATCCTTTATTTTTATCAAAGTGATATTGCGGATATTCTTTTGATAACTCACACATCAACCTATCTCTCGTTACTTTTGCAACAATAGATGCTGCTGCAATAGCATATGAAACACTATCTCCATGTACAATATCTCGAAAATTATATTTACCACATTCGTATTCAGATGATAAATCAATATAATCAACTAAAATTAAATCCGGATTAATTGTAAGCCTTTCAATATTTTTTTTCATTGAATTTATTGTACATTTCAAAATCCCATATTTATCAATATCAATATTTGAAATTCCTGTTGTCGATACATCTATTGCATTTTTCATTATTTCATCAAAAACGATTTCTCGCTTTTGGGATGTTAATTTTTTTGAATCATTCACACATTGAATGCACTGCTCATATGACATAATTATTGCTGTTGAAAATACCGGTCCTGCTAAACAGCCTCTACCAACCTCATCAATACCACAAATCAGTGATCTGTTTTCTTTTTTAATAATGTTTAAATCAAAATCAAACAGTTTACTCATCGTTAAATTTGTCCAGCATTATTTTGCCAAGTTTACCTTGTCTAAAGTCTGTAATTATTCTTTTTGATGTTCTTAAGTAGTCAGTAATATTACCTTTTAATTTAAAGTTACATTTATCCGCAATTTGCTCTATTATTTTTTCAGTTTCACAACTGTCATTTATTATATTGTATCTTTCTTGAATATAACTAAAATACCTTTTTTTAATTTTATTAATAAAATCAAATGCAAGTTCCTCAATATCCAAAATATCATCATTTATGCTTCCAATGTATGCAAGATTATGTGCTGTATCGTCATCTTCAAATTTTCCCCATAATGTTCCTGGAGTATCAAGTAAAGAAACTTCATCTAAATGTATCCATTGTACACCTCTGGTTACTCCAGGTTTGTTACCAGTTACTGTTTTAACTTTATTTGATACAGAGTTGATTACAGTTGATTTCCCACTATTAGGTATTCCTACTACCATTGCCTTAATTTGATATTTTATTCCTTTAGTTTTAGCTTTTTGTAACTTCTCATCATTAACTTCTTTTAACTTTAAAATAATATCTTTTGCCTTTACTTGAGTGCCCACACAAAAGAAATAATGCATATTATTTTTATTAAAATAACATTCCCACTTTTTTAAATCAGCATCTTCTACAAGGTCACATTTATTTACTAAATATAAAACTTTTTTTGTTCTACAAATACTATTCAAAACCGGATTTAGACACGATCTAACTGCTCTAGCATCCAAAATATATATGAGAGAATCGACCAAATTAACATGGTCCTTCATTGCTCGTACAGCCTTTGTCATATGTCCTGGAAACCAATTAATGTTCATTTTTTCGGTAAGTACTCTTCTACATTTTTATTATTCAAAAGATCCATTCTATATTTAAAAGTTTCTTCAAGACTTTTTTCAATTCTCCATTTATCAATTAATTTATGATTTCCACTTAATAAAACTTCAGGAACAGTTTGTCCATTAATTATTTGTGGCTTTGTATATTGAGGATACTCCAATAATAATCCATTTGTAAAACTTTCACTTTTTAGCGAAGCTCCCGACCCAAGCACACCATCAATATATCTTCCCAACGTATTAATAAAAACGAATGCAGCTACTTCTCCACCTGTTAAAATATAATCACCTATTGATATTATTTCGTCTATTTCAGTACTAACGATTCTCTCATCGATCCCTTCATAATTTACGCATATTAAAATAAACTCATCAAGATCAAATGTTTCAATATAATTTTGAGATAAAGTATTCCCTTTTGGTGAGAACATAATTCTCTTCAATTTATGAGCAGAATCTATATCATCAAGTGCATATTTAATAGGCTCATACTGCATCAACATACCTGCACCGCCACCAAAAGGAGTATCGTCAACCTTTTTATACTTATCGTTTGTATATTTTCTTATATCGATAATATTAAATGAAATCAGTTTATTATCTATAGCTTTTCCTAAAATACTATAGTTAAATATTTTAAAAAATTCGGGAAATATTGTAAGTATATGAATTTTTGTCAATTTTCAACTCCAACTCTTTTAAATACATCTGAATCGAGTTTAATTAATTTATTTCTAAGATCTTTAGACAAAATTAATCCATCAACTACTGGTACATGAAAAGTACCTTTACCTTTAATCACATATATATATCTATCAGAATAATTATAAATGTCAATGAGACATCCAATTTCTTCATTAGAGACTAAAACAGTGCATCCAAGTAAATCTACCACATAATTATATCCATCTGGCAGTTCTTTAAATTCTTCTCTATCTATACAAATTTCCATATCTTTTAAAGTTAAAGCTTTTTCTAGCGAATCAATCCCTTCAAGAGTTATATATACAAAACCTCCATATGGAACTGCTGATTTTTTTATATAAAAGATATTGCCTACAGATATCTCTTTTGCTATAAGAATATTCCTATATTCTTTTGAGTAAATATCAACCTTTAGTTCACCTTTTAATCCCCTAGGTTTTAATATTCTCCCAATAGGAATTAAATTATTCACGCTCTTTAATCGTTAATTTGTAATTACTTTTATCTTTAAAGTTTTTAGAACGCATAATTGTTCTTATAGCCTTCACAATCTTCCCTGACTTACCAATTATTGCTCCCATGCTATCTTTTTCAATATATACAATAATTTCATCTTCATTCTGATCGATTGTGAATTTTTCTTCTCCGATAAATTCGCCAACTAAAAATTTTATCAATTCAATCATTATTTAATAATTCCTTGTTTCTTAAACAAACTCTTAACTGTTTCTGTAGGTTGTGCTCCTAATCCAAGCCATTTCTGAGCAACTTCAGTATCAATTTGAACCATCTTAGGTTCTACAGTTGGATTGTAAATTCCAATTTGCTCAATATATTGACTATCTCTTGCCTTTCTGCTGTCAATAGCAACTATTCTATAAAAAGGTGCTTTCTTTGAACCCATTCTTGTTAATCTTAGCTTTACCATATAAATTATCCTCCATTTTATATATACTTTTAATTTATCAAAAAGGATTCATCATCCCTCTTAATCCTTTTCCGTTCGCCATTTTACTCATCATTTCTTTAGATGCTAAAAACTGTTTTAATAGGTGATTTACATCCTGAATATTTGTTCCACTCCCATTTGCAATTCTTTTTTTTCTATTTGATTTAACTATTTCTGGATTTTTTCTTTCTTTCTTTGTCATAGACTGAATTATCGCTTTTGTTTTTTTAATTTCATCTTCACTTATATTTGGCATTGCACCATTTAATTTTTTTTGTAACCCTGGTATAAGCTTTATAATATTTGTTATTCCACCCATTTTTTTAACTGAATCTAACTGTTTTAAATAGTCATCCAAAGTAAAACTATTATCCTTCATTTTCTGTCTTAAACTTTTTGCTTCATCTTCTGTTATTGCTTCTTGTGCTTTTTCTATTAATGTAAGCACATCACCCATTCCAAGAATTCGTGATGCCATTCTATCTGGATGAAATGGCTCTAAATCTTCTATTTTTTCACCGGTTCCAATAAGCTTAATTGGTTTACCACTAATTGCTTTAATAGATAGTGCTGCTCCACCTCTTGTATCACCATCTAGTTTTGTAATAATAACACCCGTGATATCTAATTGATCATTAAATGCCTTAGCAACATTAACCGCATCTTGTCCAGTCATCGCATCAACTGTAAGCAATATTTCTTGAATATCAATTGCCTTTTTGATTTCAGAAAGTTCCTTCATTAGATCAGCGTCAATATGCAATCTTCCAGCAGTATCTAAAATTACTACATCAAATTGATTTTTTTCTGCATACTTTAATGATTCCTTTACTATTTTTAACGGTGCAATTTTACCTTTCTGGAAAACCTCAACATTTGCTTTTTTACCTACAATTTCTAATTGTTCTATAGCTGCAGGTCTATATATATCACAAGCTACTAATAATACTTTCTTATTTTGCTTTGTGAGGTACTTTGCAAGTTTACCACACATTGTTGTTTTTCCAGCCCCTTGAAGTCCACACATCATATAGACCGAAATAGGTTTACTGGAAAATGTTAACTTTTGATCATTAGAACTCATTAAAGCAATCAATTCTTCATTAACTATTTTGATAATCTGTTGTACTGGAGTTAATGATTTTAAGATATCTTCACCAACAGCTTTTTGAGATACTATATTTATAAAATCTTTAACAACAGCATAATTAACATCAGCCTCAAGTAATGCAACTCTTATTTCTCTCATTGCATTTTTAATCTCAAGTTCTGTTAGCTTCCCTTTATTCCTAAGCTTTGAAAAAATATGATTAATTCTATCACTTAAGTTTTCAAATACCGACATTAATTCTCCAATATTTTTTTAATACTTTTTAAACATTTCACAGTGTCCATATCACCTTTTATACCCTGTGTAACAATATTATCAATTTTATAAAATATTTCACGCATATTTAAGGCTTTTTCAAATTTTATTAATGATGATTCTGCCTTATTAACTGCATTAAGCACTGCGGCTCTACTAATATTGTACATCTGACTTATTTCACCAAATGACAAATCTTCACCATAATGTAACGACAACATTTCATTCTGATGTTCAGTTAATAAATTACCGTATATACCGTGTAGTTCATTAATATAAAACCTATCCAAGTGTCAACCTCAAATGCTTTACACTATTGTATGTGACTTAAAAAAATTTGTCAAAAAATTAATCAAAAATTGCGTCAACAAATTCTTTAGGTGAAAATGGAATTAAATCATCAACCCCTTCACCAACTCCGGCATAAACAACTGGTAGGTTAATTTCATATCCTAGTGCAATTACAACTCCGCCTTTAGCTGTACCATCAAGTTTAGTTAAAATGATACCATCAGCCTCAATTACTTCTCTAAATGTCTTTGCCTGTTGTAATGCATTCTGACCAGTTGTAGCATCTAACACAAAATATGTTCTTACATCTGCTTGAGGAAACTCACGATTGGTTACTCTATATATTTTATTTAGTTCATCCATGAGATTTTTCTTATTATGTAATCGACCGGCTGTATCAACTAAAATTACATCTGTTTTTTTTGCTTTAGCAGAAGTTATTGCATCAAATACAACTGCAGCAGGATCAGCTCCCTCTTTTTGTCTAATGACTTTAACGCCAGAACGATCCCCCCATTCTTGTAGCTGTTCTGAGGCTGCCGCTCTAAATGTATCCGCAGCTGCAATGAGAACTGACTTGCCGTTATCTTTAAACATTTTTGCTAACTTACCAACTGATGTGGTTTTACCTACTCCATTTACTCCAGCTATCAACATCACCAAAGGATAACTATACTCTGATATCTCAAAATCTATTTCATCTAAAACAAGCTCTTTTAAACAGTCTTTTGCTCCCTCTACACTTGTTATCTTTCTTTTAAAACATTCTGCCTTAAGATCTTCAATGAGCTTTTCAGTTATTCCTATTCCTGCATCAGATGTTATTAATGCTTCTTCTAAACCATCATAAAATTCATCATTAAGTTTTCTTGCTTTAAAAGCAAAGAAAAGTTTTTTTGCAAACTTTTCATTTGTTTTTTTTAGGCCTTCTTTTATTTTAGAAAAAAATCCCATTTATGCTTCTTTAGTCATCTTAACTGCATCTTCAAGTTCAATTGAAACCAGTTTAGATACCCCTTTTTCTTGCATTGTTACACCATAAATTGAATTAGCACACTGCATAGCCTGTCTTCTATGTGTAATAACAATAAATTGTGAACCACTAACTGCATATTTATTTATAAACTGTGCAAAAAGATCACCATTTGGTTCATCCAACGCCGCATCGGCTTCATCTAGTAAACAAAATGGCATTGGCTTCAATGAAATGAACGAGAACAACAATGCAATAGAAATCAAAGTTTGTTCTCCTCCGGAATATAATCCGATATCCATTTCTTTCTTTCCAGGTGGTTTAGCTTTAATAATAATATCGGCTAATAACGGATCATCTGTTTTTGAATAATCAAGTTCAAGATCTCCCTTTCCACCGAGGAAAAGTCCTTCAAATGTTTTCTGATAATTTTCTCTTATCTTATTAAATGACTCTAAGAACTTATTACGCATCTTTGCTGTCAGCTCGGCAATTAATGACTGTATATCATTACATGCAGCAACAACATCATCACGCTTTACTGATAAGTCTCTGTATTTTGCTTCAACTTCGGCTAACTCAAGTATAGCTAAATCATTTACATCTCCGAGTCTTGATTTTTTTGCCTTTAATTCTTTAATTCTTTCTTTTGCACCATATGACTCAAATCCTTCAACTTTAAACTGCAATGCCCCATCGTATGTTAAATCATATGTGTCAATGACATATGTCCTCATTTCATTGAGTTCTTCTAAATATTTATCAAGTGCCGTTTCTTCTCTATATTTATTTTCATTCAGGTGACTTCTTTCATCTACAATCAAATCTTTTCTATTCTGAATTTTGTCCATTTCTCCTCTGACAAATTCTTTTCTTAATTCAATTGTTTTCCTTTGAAGTTCAAGATCTTCAACTATTTTTCTATCACCACCAACTACTTTGATATTGCCTGTTTTTTCCTCAACTTCCTCAATTATTTTTTTGTAGTTGTTTAAGTCATCATTTCTACTATTTATATCTCTATTTACATTTGCATTTTCTACTTCTAGCCTATCTAAATCTTGCGTTAATGAGGCAACAATTTGACGTAATGTAGCTGTTTCAACTTTAAGATTCATAACTTCAGTTTCAAGTACTGTAATCTCATCATTTTGCTGACTCTCTGCAGTAATTTTTGATGCTTCATCATATTCAAGTTTCTTCTTAATTACAAATTCTTCAAGTCGCCTCTGTTCCTCAAGCTTTGGTTGTAAGTCTTTTGCACCATATGTTAATAGGCTTAGCTCTTCTTGTGCTTTTTGAATAATATTTTCTAATTCTTCTTTTTGCTGTACTAATAATGTCATCGTATTTTCAGCAGCAAGTTCTTTCTCTCTATATGAAAGCATTGAATTCTTTCTTTCTTCAAGAACAGCAGCAAGATCATTAACTTCAATTTGTTTTCTTTTTATTTCATTCTGAGTTTCCTCAAGTGCAATTTTAGTCTGTTCTATGGTCTTTTTAGCATCATCAATTTCTTTTTGTTGTGAGAATATTTTAGAAGACTGACTCTTATTGAAACCACCCGTTATTTCACCGCCTCTAGAGAAAATATCTCCATCAAGGGTAGCAATTTTAAATGCTTGTCTATATTGCATGAATAGCTGTTTACCTGTCTCAGCATTATCAACTATCAATGTATTGCCTAATAAAAATTCAACAAGATTTTTAAATTTAGGATCACATTCAACGAGTTCCGATGCAATTCCTATTACACCATATTCTTTTTTTGCAGCAATGATTTCTCCGGATCTCACTTTAACATTTGTAGTTGATAATGGTCTGAATGTTACTCTACCATATCTTTTTTCTTTCAAATAATTAATTAGGAATGTGGCATCATCTGCAGTTGGAACTACAACATGTTGATATGCACCTCCTACACTGTATTCAACAGCTGTTGAATATTTTGTAGGTACTTTAATTAAATCAACAAGTGTTCCAAACAATTTTCCTTTAATTTGTGGTAAATCCTTGTCTTGTAACAATAATCTAGTAGCTTCATTGAAAATAGATAATCTTGATTTATTGTCACTCAAAACCTCATACTTTGTTCTCTGAGATGACATAACATTATTCAATTCAGCAATCTCATTACGTAAATCTTCGATTTCCTGTTTTAATTTTTTTCTATTTTCTTCAACTTGATTATATGCATTTGATTCATCAATTTTTAAATTGTAATATTTCTTTTTTTCTTTATCTGATGTATCTATCTCAACAAGTAAATTAGCAAATTTTTCTTTGTTATCTGTCAAAAAATTATTTAAATCGTTAACTTTAGATTCATTAACAGCTTTTATTGTTTTAACACCCTGAAGTTCTTCATCCAATTTACCTTTCTTTTCAATTGCTTCAATATATTCTTTATGTAATTGTTGGAGCTTTGAGTTTCTCTCACCACTTGTTTTAACAATTATTTCGTACTTGGAATTTTTCTCATTATATATTGCAGACTTATTATTTAATTCATCATTTTTTAACTTAAATTCCGCTTTCTTTTCTTCAAGTTCTTTGGCAAGTTTTTCTTTCTTTTCATTAAGTATTTCCAACTCACTATTTATTCTTTCAATGTTCGTATTGCAATCTTGCATCTTTTGTTTCAATGTATTTATTTGTCCGGTATCTGTTGCATTCTGAACCATTACTTCTGTTATCTGTGTAGATACTGCCGTTAATTCCTTTTCAAGTCTATTAATTTCATTTCTATATTCATCATTTTGTGCTGAAATTTTATTCATCTCATCATCAAGAGCAACGATCTCAAGTGTTGCTTTGTTGATTTTCTTTTCAAATTTCTGTTTTGTCTCTTGCATGCTATCTGATTTTGAAATAAACAAATTAAGTTCCTGCTCTTTAATTTGTGCTTTAAGCTCATCGCTCTTTCTTGTTTTCTCAGCTTGCTTTCTCAAAGGTTCAAGTCTTGACTCATAATCAAGAATCATGTCGTTCATTGACTCAAGTTTATATTGAGTATCTTTTAATTTTTCTTCTGCCTGAACTTTATCAGTTCTATAATTTGAAATATCTGCTGCTTCTTCAAAAAGAATACGTCTTTCTTGTGCCTTTGCTCTACATATTTCAGAAACTTTTCCTTGGTGAATTATTGAATAACCATTTTTTCCAATACCAGTATTTTGCAACATAGCATTGATATCTTTTTGTAAACATTTCATATTATTAATAAAATATTCACTAGTCCCAGACTTATCAATTTTCCTGGTTATCACTACTTCATCATAGTTTAAACCTTTAAATAAATCTTTTTTTGTGTTATCAAAATATAGTGATACCTCTGCATATGACATGCTTGGTCTTTTTTCTGTACCTTTAAAAATAACATCTGTCATTTTTCCCGTTGAACGTACTTCTCTAGGTCTTGATTCCGCCAATGTCCACTTTATCGCATCAGATACATTTGATTTTCCACATCCATTAGGTCCGACTATTGCTGTATAGTTATCATTGAAAACAATTTCTGTTCTATCAGCAAATGACTTAAAACCCTTAATTACAAGTTTATTTAATCTCATGTTCACCTTCCAAAATTAAATTATAATAAAAATTCTTACATGCCTCTTCTTCAGCTTTTTTCTTTGAATGACCTTCGCCACTAATTGATATATCATTTATTATCAATGTCGTTTTAAATGTACCAACATCAAGTTGTGTATCAATCATTTCACACTTGAATTTATTTTTTTGACAATACTCGTTTATTTCTGCTCTATAACTTTCTGGAACGACTTCATTGTCTTCAATTTCTAATTCATGACTTAAGAGCGTTCCAACAACAAATTTATAAACAACATTAATATTTGAAGAATCTTTATAAATTGCCGCAACAAGTGCTTCATATATATCGGCAAAAATCTTCTCAGACTTTTCGAGGTCAAAAGAATTGTTTTTTATTAAATACTTCTCTAATTCAAGCTTTTTTGCAGCCCTAGCCAAATTTTTGTTACTCACATGCTTTTGTCTTAATTTAGTAAGTTCACCAGAATTTTTATTCGGTTGCAAACCAAACTCAACATCTGAAACAATGAAATTTAAAAGTGCATCGCCAAGAAATTCCAACCTATCGTATGTTAGAATCTTACTGCTTGCTACTTTAATTGAAGGATGAGTAAATGCAACTGTTAAAAGTTTATCATTTCTAAATTTATAGTTGATCTTCTCATACAATGCACTATAATCCATATTCAATAATTCCTTCATGGATTTTGTTACACAATTCTACTTTCACTAACATTTCTGCTTGAAAAATTGAATTTTTGATTGCCAGTCTTTTTGATGATCCATGTGCTTTTATAATAATTTTATTTACTCCTAAAAGACATGCTCCTCCAAGTGCGTTATAGTCTAGTGCCTTTTTTACAGACTTGAATACGCCTTTCATAAGCAAGGCTCCTAATTTCTGAATAAAATTGCCCTTCTTTTTAAGTGTTGTTTTTAATTTTGTAAAAATTGCATCAGCAATGCCTTCAGCTGTTTTTAAAGCCACATTCCCTGCAAAACCGTCCGTTACTATTACATCATAATCACCAGACAATAATTCTCTTGCTTCACAGTTTCCTATAAAATTCAATTTATTATCTTGTTCAAGAATTTTGTAAACTTCTTTATTTAATAAATTACCTTTCTCTTTTTCAGTTCCATTGGAAAGTAACCCGATTCTTGGACTCTTAATTCCTAAATAGTTTTTAGCAAAATAATTTGCCATTATTGCAAAATGATGCAAGTTTATAGGCTTTGAATCTACATTTGCACCGCAGTCACATAATATGGCACTGCCACCTATTTTTGTAGGAAGAATTGAAGCCAGTGCCGGACGTGAAATTCCTTTTATTCTCCCTAGCTTCATAAATGCACCGCTCAGTGCGGCTCCTGTAGGACCGGCAGTTACAAATGCATCAACACCATCAGATTTCAGTAAATCCAATGCAACTGTCATCGAACTGTTCTTTTTTTCTCTTACAGCAAATACTGGACTATCATTATTGGTTATAATTTCAGAAGCATCCACTATTGTTATTCGTGAAGAATTAAAATTATTCTCCTTAAAAATTTCATTTATTTTATTTGCATTTCCTGTAAGAATAATTTCAGTTTTTGAGCTTTGTTGAACATAATCAATTACCCCGTAAATTATCTCTTCCGGAGAGTAATCGCCACCAAATGCATCAACAACTATTTTCATTATTTTTGTGTGTCTTGATCTACTACAACTTTTCCGTCATATGCACCACAGTTTGGACAAACATTATGCTGTTTTACAAACTCACGACACTGTGGACATCTTACAAGATTTTGCTCTTTTAATTTCCAGTTTGCGAATCTCGAATTTGTCTTTGATTTCGACTTTTTACTCTTTGGTACTGCCATTTCAGTATTCCTCCGCTTTTAATAAAATCAAGTATAAATATACATACATTTAAAGTCAATTAATAAAAATTGCTTTTATTTCATCATTTTTGCCACTTTTTCTGCAGTTTCACGTGCTATTAAGAGCTCTTCATTGGTTGGAACTATAAGCACCCATCTTTGACAGTTGTACAAAATGACATCAAGAACATTTAACCCAAAACACA
>CAUUJG010000008.1:0-62884 GCA_963545485.1 uncultured Clostridia bacterium
ACGCAATTAGGTGGAATCAAGCCGATGAGTATGATGTAAACAATGTATATGCAATTAGACCTGTAATTGAATTTGAAACTTAAGATATATATTATTGTAAATTCATATCCCGTTAGTGTAGACGGGATATGAAAATTTGGTTTGAGATGGCATATGCTTAGACAAAAATTATTTATTTTTACAATGATAGTTTACTGCATGTAAGAAAATTTACATGCTATCTTTTGAGGCAAAAAAATTTGCAAAGAAAATAATATTTTGATATATTTTTTAATGCTGATGCGGGAATGACTCAGTGGTAGAGTGTCACCTTGCCAAGGTGAAAGTCGCGAGTTCGAATCTCGTTTCCCGCTCCAAGAGATGGGCTGTTAGCTCAGTTGGTAGAGCAACTGACTCTTAATCAGTGGGTCCCGGGTTCGAATCCCTGACAGCCCACCATTTCCAAAAGTGTGTGCCGTAAGGTATTTTTTTGTATCAGCACAAGCAATATGGTATTTCCAAATTTTATTTGACATATTTCTCAAAAAGCTATAGCATTTAAAGCAAGTAAAGTTATGTCTTTCACCATCAGTTATACGAAGTGGTTATCAAAATTTATTTTGTTATTTTGATGTCGAAGGATTTAATTTGCTTCGACATTTTTAATTTAGGAGATAAATGAAAGAATTAACTGTAAATGATAAGATAACCGATTCCAAAGTACTATTAATAGGAAATGATGGGAAACAGTATGGTGTTGTTGATATTCAGGAAGCCAGAGCGATTGCAATGAGATATGGTTTGGATTTATGCAAAGTATCTCCTCCGAATATTGAACCAGCAACATGTAAATTGATGGATTATGGCAAGTACAGATATGAACAACAGAAAAAAGAAAAAGATGCTAAAAAAAATCAGAAAATAATTGAAATTAAGGAAGTAAGACTTTCAGTAACAATTGATGTTGGTGATATTAAGAGACTAGCGACACAGGCACAAAAGTTTGTTAGTGAAGGTAATAAAGTTAAAGCTTCAATAAGATTGAGAGGTAGACAACAAGCACATCCTGAACTTGCGGTAGAAACAGTTAATAATTTTATACAGCTTGTTGGGGAAAATATAGCAGTTGAGAAACAGCCGACGCAGGAAGGCAGAGTAATTTATACAATAATAGGACCTATAGGAAAAAAATAATATAAAAGGAGAAAGAAGATGCCAAAGGTAAAAACACATAGCGGAATGAAGAAGCGTATTAATGTAACAGCGGATGGTCAATTTAAAAGAGGTCATTCAGCACATAGTCACTTGCTTACAAAGAAAAGCAGAAAGAGAAAAAGAATGTTACGTTCATCAGAGTTTGTTGATAGTACAAAGACAAGAGAATGTAAAAGACTTTTACCATACAAATAAGGAGAACAGAAAATGAGAATTAAGAGAGCTGTAAATGCGTTAAAGAAACGTAGAAAAATAATGAGAAATACAAAAGGATATTTTGGTGCTAAGCATCGTCTATATCGTGTTGCAAAGCAACAGTTATTGAAATCTGGACAATATTCATATATTGGAAGAAAATTAAAGAAAAGAGATTTCAGAAAGCTGTGGATTGCAAGAATAAATGCAGAAGCAAGGAATAATGATTTAAGTTATTCAAGATTAATGCACGGATTAAAGATGGCAGGCATAGAGCTTAACAGAAAGGTGTTGAGTGATATTGCGGTAAAGGATAAACAAGCATTTGCAGCATTGTGCGAATCGGCTAAAAAGGCATTAAAATGAAAAAAGCCGAAAGGCTTTTTTTAATATATGGCAATAGTAACATCTAGGCAAAATCAAATTATTAAACATATAAAGAAACTGCATGATAAAAAATACAGGGACTTATGTGGTGAGATAATAGTTGAAGGTGTTAAAACTGTTAAGGATTTTGCTTATAAAGTTGATATAAAATATATAATCGTAACTGAAGACAGACAAAATGAATTAACTTGTTTGGTTGATACCGCAAAATTGTTAGTTTATACTGTCAATGATGACTTGATGAAGTATATTTCATCAACAGAATCGCCGTACGGATTTTTGCTGGTATGTAAAAAACCGGTAAAAGAATTTATCATAACGGAAGGGAATGCATTATTGCTTGACCATGTATCTGATCCTGGAAATTTAGGAACAATATTGAGGGCAGCAAAAGCATTTGGATTTAATGATATTTATTTGTATGGGTGTGTTGATGTTTATTCACCTAAGGTGATAAGAGCTGCATTAGGAACGGTGTTTGACTTAAATGTTTATAACATTGAGATAGATGATGTGCAGGAGTTAATCCAGCACAAGAAGACATATGGCTTAGACTTGGTTGGTGACAATATAAAAACAATTCAGTTAGTTAAACCAGTCTTGTTTGTTTTAGGCAGTGAATCACAAGGTATATCAAAAGAGGTACGAAATATGGTACATAGCTATTTAACTATACCTATGAACCATGAAGTAGAATCATTAAATGTTGCAATAGCGGGGGCTATTGCAATGTATAGTTTGGAGGCACAATAATGAGTGGTCATAGTAAATGGCATAATATTGCACAAAAAAAAGGCAAGAGTGACGCTGCAAGATCGAATATATTTACTAAAATAGGGAGAGAGATTGCGGTTGCTGTAAAACAGGGAGGACCTGACCCAAATTCGAATAGTAAGCTAAGAGATGCAATATCAAAAGCCAAGAGCAATAATATGCCCAATGATAATATAACAAGAAGTATTAAAAAAGCTTCTGGGGAATTGAATAGCATTAACTATGAAGAAATTACATATGAAGGATACGGTTCATTTGGAACTGCGTTCATAGTTGAAACATTAACTGATAATAGAAATAGAACAGGTGGAGATGTAAGACATATGTTTGACAAATTCGGAGGCTCAATGGGTGCGAATGGATGTGTCTCATATATGTTTAATAAGAAAGGAATAATTCTTGTAGACAAAAATGATTGTTCTGAAGATGATATGTTGATGTATGCATTGGATGCAGGAGCTGAAGATATTAACACTGAAGCTGATGATTACTATGAGATAACAACAGCACCAGGAGATTTAAATTCGGTAGCGGAAAAACTTACAGCAAATGGAATAAAAATTGCTTCAAGTCAGATAGATATGATTGCAGATAATTATGTAACTTTAAACGAAGAACAACAGAAAACCATATTAAAAATGATCAATATGATGGAAGAACATGATGATGTACAGAACATCTATCACAATGCGATACTTGATATAGAAGAAGAGTAAGTATTATGAGTGAGCGGGCAACTATTGAATGTGCAGAAAGAAGTAAGAAAGCGACGGAAAGCATCCGTTCATATAGTATTGAAGTCCGGAATAGTATACTTGAAGCATTTATATCAGAACTCACAAAAAAAGAAAACATTGAAATAATTCTTAAAAGTAATAAAGTAGATATAGAACAAGCGGAATATAAGGGTAAAGGATCTGCCTTTATTGATAGGCTTAGATTGACCGAAACACGCATTACAGCGATGGCTGAAGGGGTGCGTCAAATTATTTCATTACCAGATCCCCTAGGAAATATTGAAGAGAGAAAACTTTTAAATGGTCTTCTTTTAAAAAAGAGAAGAGTGGCATTTGGAGTGATATGCATAATATATGAAGCTAGACCTAATGTTACGGTTGATGCTGCAGCCCTATGTATTAAGTCTGGTAATATCCCACTTTTAAAGGGAGGAAGTGATGCAATTAATTCAAACAAAGCAATTTATGAAATACTTGTAAATGCGATAAGAAATGTGAAGTGCGATGAAAAAATTATTGGATTTCTTGAGAGTACTGATAGAGATGATGTTGCTACATTATTGGCACAGGAAAAGTATATTGATTTAGTCATACCTCGTGGAGGCGAAGCACTTAAACAGTTTGTATTGGATAATGCAAAAATGCCTGTATTAGCATCAGCTGGTGGTAATTGTCATACCTACGTTGATGAAGTTTTTGATGAAGAAAAAATTATTAATGTAATTCTTAATGCCAAGATACAAAGACCATCTACATGTAATGCTTTAGAACATATACTCTTAAAAGAAGATGTAAGTGAGAGCTTTATAAAAAAACTTATCATAAGTCTAATTGAAAATAATGTTGAGGTACTTGGAGATAAAAATATCCATAAATTAATTTCTTCAGTAAAGTTAGCAACAGATAAGGATTACATGACAGAATTTCTCACAAATAAAGTGACAATCTCTTTTGTTAAAGATGTTATTGATGCTGTTAGGATTATAAATAGCAACAGCACTGGACATTCAGAAGCAATATTAAGCAAGAAGAAAGAAAATATTGAGTACTTCGTGAATAATGTTGATTCGGCAGCAGTTTATGTGAATGCTTCTACCAGATTTACAGATGGTTTTGAATTTGGTTTAGGAGCGGAAATGGGCATAAGCACCCAGAAACTGCACGCAAGAGGACCTATAGGTCTTGTTGAACTTACAACATCAAAATACATACTTGAAGGTGATGGAGAGGTAAGAAAATGAAAAAAATACAAAAACATAGAATATATTTAGATCATGCGGCAACTACACCATTAACAAAAGAAGCATTTGAGGCAATGAGAGCATATTTAGATGAGTATTTTGGCAATCCAAATTCTCAGCATCTTTTTGGAAGAGAAGCAGCAAAAGGGCTTGATACAGCGAGAGCAACCATAGCTGAATGTATAGGCGCAAAGACAAGTGAAATATATTTTGTGGCATCTGGAACAGAAGCGGATAATTGGGCTGTAAAAGGTGCGGCATTATCAAGAAGATCTCAAGGCAATCATATAATAACGAGTAAAATAGAGCATCCAGCAGTATATAATACTTGTCAGCAACTTGAAAAATATGGTTTTAAGGTGACATATTTAGATGTCGATAAAGACGGATTTGTTACTATAGAAGATTTTGAAAAAGCTATAACTGACAAGACCATTTTAGCAAGTATCATGTTTGCCAATAATGAAATCGGAACAATACAGCCTATAAAAGAATTGGCAGAAATAGCAAGGGAACATAAAATTCTTTTCCATACAGATGCTGTACAGGCAACTGGAGCGGTTAAATATAATGTTGAAGATTTAGGAGTTTCAATGTTGTCAATGTCAGGACACAAATTTGGAGGACCTAAAGGAATTGGAGTTTTATATATTAAAAATGGAACAAAAATAGAAAAACTCATAACTGGAGGGGAACAGGAAAGAGGACAAAGAGGAGGAACATCTAATGTTCCAAATATAGTAGCAATGGCAACGGCATTAAAAAGTGCAATTGACAATATTGAGAAAAATAATAAAAAAGTTAGAGAATTACGGGATCATTTTATAGAAGAAGTTGAAAGTAGAATTGCTGAAGTGAAGTTAAATGGAACAAGAGATTTTTCAAAGAGACTTGTAAACAATGCAAATTTCTCATTTAGATATATTGAGGGTGAATCAATACTGTTTTCTCTTGATTTAGCAGGCATTGCAGCATCATCAGGGTCGGCATGTTCGGCAGCTTCATTAGAGCCTTCAAGAGTGTTGCTTTCCATAGGAGTTCCGGTAGGGTTGGCACATGGGTCTATAAGATTTTCCTTTGGAAGTGATAACAGTATGGCAGATGTAGATTATACTATAGATACACTTGTTAAAATTGTTGAACGGTTGCGTAATGCATCACCATTATTCAATAAGTAGGAGAAATGTATGTATAACGAAAAAGTAATGGAAGTTTTTGAAAATTTGCAAAATGTTGGAGAAGTTGAAAATTACAATGCAAAAGGTGTGGTAGGCAATGAAGTATGTGGCGATATTATGCAGGTTACATTAAAAATAGAGGATAACATCATAAAGGATGCAAAATTTAAAACTTTTGGATGTGCGGCGGCAATGACTACTTCGTCCATTGCAACGACAATGATTAAAGGGATGACTATTGAAGAAGCTTTAAAAGTTAAAAATAGTGATGTTATTAAGGAACTGGGCGGATTACCACCACAAAAAATACACTGTTCAGTTTTAGCTGAGGAAGCGATAAAAGCTGCAATAGAGGATTATAGAAAAAATAATTCTAAGTAATTTCTTCTTCTTTTCTGTAATTAATTAAAGCGAGAATTTTACGGATATTTCCTGGGAACTCTACAGAATCTTCAATCAGATCTTCAGTTATTTTTCTACTGAATTTAACGAATATATTTAAATCTTCTAAAGTGATATGTTTTGTTCCTATATATTTTATAGCTTGAATTAACATTAGAAAATCAATTGAATGATGGAGTATATATTTTGGATCTGTCGATTTAAAAATAATGTTCCAACCATTGTATGAATATTTTCTATATGCTCCATCTGTTACAAATACAAGAGTGTTTTTGATATTTATATCGAATCCCACAAATTTTAAGGCTGTAAGTTCTGCAGGACATACATTCCATGAAAACTTGGATGCGATTTTTTTTGCAAATTCAAATGCACCAGGAAGAGTATAGCGATCTATGACTCGATTATATCTGTATTTCGCATAGAGTCCGTCAAAAATTCTCATTATTTTTCCACGCTTGTTTAGTCGTAGAAGAGCGGACTTTACTGTGTTTTCAACCCCCATGTCAAAGAAGTCGTTAATGCTAAATATTGTGCCATCAGGTGCTGATTCTATTCTTGTTAAAATTTTATCTATAATAGATTTTTTCTTTGGTGTATTTTCGCTCATACTTACAAAGTATACCCATTTAGGTGCAAGGTCAAGAGCAAAATGAAAGTTTATTTTTTAGCAAATTCAGTAGAGGGGGTTTGTACTTAACATATTTTATTAGAAAAATTTATATATGGTGACATTTTTAATGTCATTACAAAGTTTTATTTCAATGGTAATAAGTATTATAAAAATTAGTAAAGGTATTGTTTAAAGAATTCTTTCAAAGCAAGTAAAGTTTAAATTCATAATATACTTTGTAAAATAAAATAAATTTGAGAGATTTGTAAATAAGGCTATCATTATATGGAAAAGGAGACTAATTATGATTAATATTAATTTAGGTGATCTTACTCTAGATAACATATATGACTGGGAAGATGCATTGAAAGATATTTTATACGATTTTGACATAGAATCTGAAAAAGACATAAAGACGATCATTGAATCCGGATATAAGGGTCTATACGGAGGACTTAATGTAGACGGCATTTTAAAAAAGAAAAATATCAGTGGCAGGAAATTTCTTGATAGTGTATCAGGAGTCGAGCAAGTTATAAATTTAATGAGAATATCTCAGACAATTGAAGCATTTAAGAGGCAGACGGTATTGTCTGTAAAAAAGGCAACAGATATTAGTATGAAAATCGGCAAGGAAATTAGAAATATGCTGATAGCTGTGGGAAGTGAAATGCCTGAAAATATGGAGTACTTCACAAAACAGAAAAAGACATCAATAAATTATGACGTATTGGCAGATTTGAAAGAAAGGGCAGCTAGAGGAGAGTTTGATTTGGATGAATAAATGGTGACATTTTTTAATCTAGCATTTACCCTAATCAGTGATCTTTAATGTATGTTCAAGTCAAAGACAAATAGATATTTAATATGAAGAGTTGGCAGAGTGAACAACTATTATATTAAAATACTCCCATACTGCTAGAAAAGATCAAAAATAAAAACGCAATCTTGTCCCATTTATAGCTATTTTGTCCCAAATGGTTTATAATAATTTTGTGAAAAAGCAGAATGTATTAAATTTAATTAAGTATCATGTTGAAAAGAATGAGAAAGCGTTTAGAGACGAATCAGTTTTAATTGCTAAATATTTTGATAGTATAGGCGATTATCAATTAGCAGAATACATAATGGGATTGATAAGTGAAGCAAATTTACTTGTTCCGCAAGCGTATGATTTTCAAAGTGAATTTTTAAAACAAATTGATTTAAGAGAATTAGAATCATTGCATCTACCACTAGAAATATCTAAAGATGTTAAAGGTGTAATAAATGCAGTAAATCATAATGTAGGAATAAATAAATTTTTGTTTGAAGGAGTCCCAGGTAGTGGAAAGACTGAAGCAGTTAAACATGTGTCTAAGTTGTTAAATAGGTTATTGTTTGTTGTAGATATGGAAAATTTAATTGATAGCAAGCTTGGACAGACGAATAAAAATATAAGTCAATTATTTAAAGAGATAAAAGAAGTATCAATGTTACACAGAGTAGTAATTTTATTTGATGAGCTTGATGTAATTGCATTAGATAGAGTTAACAACAATGATGTTAGAGAAATGGGAAGAGCCACATCTATGATTTTAAAAGAATTGGATAATTTAATTATGTTCAATAAGGAAGTAGTTTTAATTGCAACAACAAATTTGTATTCTAATTTTGACAAAGCATTAATTAGGCGTTTTGATGCTATCGTTAATTTTAATAGGTATCAAAAAGAAGATTTGATAGAAATAAGTGAGCATTTCTTTGCAACATTTGTTAAAAATTTTAAAAGCATATCGAGGGATACAAAATTATTTAGAAAAATTTTGCAAGTAGCAGAAGTGTTACCTTATCCCGGTGAATTAAAAAATATTATACGCACATCCCTAGCATTTAGTGATATCAATTCTGATGATGAGTATTTGCGAAGATTATATAATTCATTGATAGGTGATTTGGATAAAAAGGATTTAAATCAATTATATAAAGAAGGATTTACCATGCGAGAAATTGAAAAGTTAAAAGATGAGCCAAAAAGTACAGTTGCTAGAAAACTTAATAGAATTGAGGCACTAGATGAATAATATTTTAGAATTAAAGGGGAAACGATTTATTCAAGCAGCAAAACCTTTTAATGGTATGAATGTTTCAATGAAAGGTGATGCAGTAATATCGTCTAGGTATTTAGTATCTCTTAAAACGCAGCTTGAGAATATAAAAAATTTTTGGGAAAGTACGGTTAGACCATTTAAAGATATTTTAATTAGCGTATACTATAATAAAATTGTTGCAAAAAGCAATAGAATAAGCGGATTATTTAAGGGACAAAAATCAAATTACGCAATAGTTGGTGCAAAATTCAACAACGAGCAAAGCAAGCATATAATTACATATTTAATTTCTATTGAAGATATCACTAATAGTATTCAGCTATTAAAGAGTTCAATTAATATTTTAAAAACAAAATTTTCAGGTGAAATTGATAAGAAGAAATTTGAAGATGATGAACTATTTAAAGACATTGTATTCAGTGACAATGATTTATTAACTGAAAATAAATTTAAACAAGTTATTGCAGATGTATCATATATAGAATCGTTTTCAGTTGATAAAGTAGATAACAAATCCAATTTTAATGGAATTGTAACTTTATATAATGTGGGAACAAGTCCACAAAAATTATTAAATGCAATAGGGATAAATGTATTTGATAAAAATGTTTTAGATGATCAAACAGTTTATCTAGATAAAATGCAATACGAAATATTGTGTAATGAAATGCCTTATTTAATCTCAATGTCAACAGAAGATTTTTTGAATTTATCGCCAGATAATTTTACATTATCGGACAATGAAAGAATGATAACAATTCCTTCCCCGACAACAGAGCCAACGATTGGGGTTATAGATACTTTGTTTGACAGCAGGGTATATTTTAGTGAATGGGTAGAGTATCATGAATTAATAGACAAGGAGATACCTACATCTTCAGAAGATTATAGGCATGGTACAGGGATATCCTCAATTATAGTAGATGGACCTAGACTTAATCCTTGGTTAGATGATGAATGTGGAAGATTTAGGGTCAGACACTTTGGAATTTCTCTTGGAAAAGGATTTTCTGCCATTACTTTTATACAAGAAATTAAGAGTATAATTAAAAAGAATCTTGATATAAGGGTGTGGAACATTTCACTTGGGAGCAATAGTGAAATAAATCCAAATTCTATTTCTATCGTAGCATCTATATTAGATAAGATACAGTTTGATTATAATGTTATATTTGTTATTGCAGGTACAAACAAAAGAGACGATAGAGTAATTAAAATTGGTTCACCTGCTGATTCAATTAATAGTGTTGTTGTTAATTCTGTAAGAAGAGACAAAGCAGTTGCAGAATATTCTAGGCGTGGTCCAGTTTTATCATTTTTTGCAAAGCCAGATGTTAGTTATTACGGCGGAAGTAGTAGTGAAGAGTATATAAAAGTTTGTGAACCATTAGGCGAACAATTAGTGTCAGGAACTTCATATGCAGCTCCGTGGATTGCTCGTAAATTATCATATTTAATAGATGTACTAGGGTTTAATAGAGAAGTCGCAAAGGCAATTCTAATTGATTCTGCTAGGGGATGGGAAGAGCCATCATTTGATAATATTTCTTTTTATGGACATGGTATAGTGCCAATTAAAATGAGTGACATCATACAAACACCAGATAATGAAATTAAATTTGTTGTATATGATGTAAGTGAAAAATGGAATACATATAATTATTTTTTTCCAGTTCCATTAAATAGTGATAATAAATATCCATATATTACTAAAGCGACAATGTGTTATTTCCCATTATGTAACAGAATGCAAGGTGTAGATTACACGAACACGGAGTTGGATCTTCATTTTGGTAGAATCACTGATGAGAAGAAGTTAAAAGATATAAAAAGTAACAAACAAAACGAAGAAAGTGATTTGCCATTATTAGAAAAAGATGCAAGAAAAAAATTTAGGAAATGGGATAATGTTAAATATATCATTGAGGATAAAGACAAAAGGCATCAAGCAAAAAAATCATATACTAATAAAAATTGGGGTATGGAAGTAAAAACAAATAATCGATTAGATATAAGAGATGGAGAAGGAATCAGGTTTGGAATTGTGGTTACCTTGAGAGCAATAGATGGAAAAAACAGAATTGATGAATTTATTAGAAATTGTACTTTAAATGGTTGGTTAACATATCAGATAAATGTTAAAAACAAAATTGAAATACATCAAAAAATTAATGAAGAAATTGAATTTGAATAGTATAGATTTAAAACATTTAATTTATATGCATTTACACAAAAGTATTTTCAAAAGAGTAGTGATTTTCTAATCATTTACTTTTGTTTTAATAGTTAACCTAATTGGTTGCAAGATGGCGTATTTTTTAAGGTCATCACAATTTTTTATATTGTCTTTCGTCTTTTATGTATTTAAAGAAGGACAATTGAAAAGCCTTATTTCAAAGAAGCCCTTTTTTCATTTACCATTCACAACAATCTGTGGTATTCTTATTAACGATTTTGTACTCAGTTTAACAAGTCCTCAATGTTTTACTTAGTTCAAAACAAATTAAGGTATCCACGGAGGTAAAAATGGATAAAGAAAGAAAACAGGAAATTTTAAAGCAGTTTGCAAGAAGCGAAGGAGATACAGGTTCTCCAGAAGTTCAGATAGCACTTTTGACAGAGAGAATTAATGAACTAACAGAACACTTAAAAGTTCATTTCAAGGATCACCATTCAAGAAGAGGTTTGTTGATGCTCGTTGGTAGAAGAAAGAATCTCTTAAATTACATCAAGGATTTAGATATAGAACGTTATCGTAAGGTAATCGCTGAATTAGGAATAAGAAAATAAAAAAGGTTTAACAGCCTTTTTTACTATACAAAGACAGATATTTATAATCTTTGTGTATGTGTATAAAGTTAAGGAGAAATGATGGAAAGAAAGATTTTTAAAACAACAGTTGGTGGAAAAGAAATAATAGTTGAGACTGGTGCATATTGTATGCAGGCAAATGGTTCGTGCATTGTCCGTTGCGGAGATACAGCAGTAATGGTTAATGCAACAATGGCAGATGCTCCAAGAGAAGGAATGGATTATTTTCCATTAGGTGTTGATTTTGAAGAAAAAATGTATGCGATAGGGAAAATACCGGGCGGATTTAAAAAAAGAGAAGGCAGAGCCTCAGATAAGGCAATTTTGACATCAAGACTGATTGATAGACCTTTAAGACCACTTTTTCCAAAAGGTTTTTATAACGATGTAACGGTCATTGCAACTGTTCTTTCAGTGGATGTCGACTATCAACCGGAAGTTTTGGCAATGATAGGAAGTTCTGTCGCATTGTCTATTTCTGATATTCCATTCTATGGACCAACTGGATCTGTAGTCGTTGGATATGTTGATGGTAAATATATAATAAATCCAACAGCTGAAGAGAGAGCAAAATCAAGGCTCACACTTAACCTTGCAGGCACAAAAGATGCAATTATGATGGTTGAGGCAGGAGCAAACATGCTTACCGAAAAAGAGATGTTAAATGCAATTCTTTTCGGACATGAAGAAATTAAAAAGATAGTTGCATTTATTGAAGATATACAAAAGCAGATAGGAAAAGAAAAAAGAAATATTGAGCTTGAAACAATTCCAACGAAAATTGATGATGCTGTACGCAAATTTGCAGACAAGAAAATGGATTTTGTTTTGGAAACTTTTGACAGAACAGAAAGAGAAAAGAGAGAAGATGCATTAAATGAAGAAGTATTGTTACATTTTGAAAATGAGTTTAATGATTATTCAAAGAAGATAAAGTTTATCCTTGATAGTTTATATTACATTAAGAAAGAAAAAGTAAGAGCGAAGATATTAAAAGGTGTAAGACCAGATGGAAGAAATCTTGAAGATATTCGTGATATATGGTGTGAAGTTGGAATGTTGCCAAGGGTACATGGAAGTGCCGTTTTCACAAGAGGCTTGTCACAGGCAATGACAACAGCAACACTTGGGACTATTGCAGAGGTTCAGAAGTTAGAAGGTCTTGATGAAGAATCTTACAAGAGATATATGCATCAGTATAATATGCCTGGATACTCAACAGGAGAAGCCAAACCATTAAAAAGTCCAGGAAGAAGAGAAATAGGGCATGGTGCGTTGGCGGAAAGAGCTCTTGAACCAGTATTACCAAGTGAAGAAGATTTCCCATATGCAATAAGAACAGTATCTGAAATATTAAGCTCAAATGGTTCAACATCTCAGGCGTCAGTATGCGGAAGCACATTGGCACTTATGGATGCGGGTGTACCATTAAAAGCACCAGTTGCAGGAATTGCAATGGGACTTATTAAAGATGAAAATAAAAATAAAGTTGCAATAATGAGTGATATACAGGGATTGGAAGATTTTCTTGGAGACATGGACTTCAAAGTTGCAGGTACGAAAGATGGTATTACGGCAATCCAGATGGATATTAAAATTAAAGGAATAGATGAAAAAATTCTTAAAAAAGCTTTAGAACAGGCAAGGCAGGGAAGATTGCATATACTTTCAAAAATGTCTGAAGCTATAGCAGAACCAAGAAAGCAGCTTAGCAAATGGGCTCCAAAGATAGAAACCATGGAGATTAACACAGATAAAATAAAGGATGTTATTGGAAGTGGTGGTAAGACAATCACAAAGATCATTGATGAAACTGGAGTAAAGGTCGATATTAATGAACAGGGCACAGTATATATTGCAGGAATTGATGTTAATGCAATAAATAAAGCGAAAATGATGATAGAGTTGATTGTGAAGGATGCCAAACCTGGTGATATATATGAAGGTAAGGTAGTTAAGATTCTCGAAAACGAAAAAGGACAATTCGGAGCCAATGTTGAACTCGGACCTACCAAAGAAGGGATGATTCATATTTCAAAGTTATCTAAAGACAGAATTGAAAAGGTTACAGACATTGTAAATGTCGGAGATATAGTACTTGTTAAAGTTCTTAATATTGATGAAAAATTTAGAATCAATCTTGCTCTTAAACAGGTAATAAAGAAAGCATAACTATTTTGATACCAAAATGAAAAGTTATAAATTCGACAATGGTTTAACTTTACTGCATTGGGAAAATGAGCGTAGTAAAGCAGTTTCTTTTGCGGTAACTGTAAATGTAGGTGTGGTACACGAAGATGAAAGTATTCTAGGAGTTTCACATTTTCTGGAACATACAACATTCAAGGGGACAAAGAATAGAACACATTTTCAGATTGTTAAAGAATTTGATTCATTAGGTATTTCATATAATGCTTATACCGATGTGGATGTGACATCATATTATTTTAAATCGCTTGTTTCAAATTTGGATCGTGCAACCGAAATTTTATCTGATATATTTTTTAATTCAACATATCCTCAGGATGAAGTAGAAAAAGAAAGATCTGTTATATTGCAAGAGTATTTTGATGCTTTTGATGATCCGGGTTTTATTTGTATGAAGAATCTTGATAGCACAGTATATCCAAAAGTTCTTGGAAGAGATGTGATAGGGACAGAAGAAACTATTAAAAAAATTCAAAGAGAGGATATTGTTAATCATAAAAAAAGATTTTATACAGCAGATAATACAGTAATATCGATTGCTGGAGGAATATCATTTCAGGAAGCAAAATCACTTGTTGAAAAGTATTTTCTTAAGTTTGCAGAGAATAAATCAAAGAAAAAAAATTTGACCGAAAAATACATAGCTAGGCATATTTTCCAAAATAAGGATGTACAGCAGGCACAGGTTAATATTGCATTTGAACTTGGAAATAAGCTTGACAGAAGAATAATGCTATATAACGCTATAATATCACTTATATTTTCTGGGCAGATGTCATCAAGATTGTTTCAAAATATTCGTGACAAGCTTGGATTGTGTTATTCTATTTATGGTGCTTCAGTTTATATTGTTAATAATTCGATGTATGTTATAAATTTTTCAACATCATATGACAAGGTATCTGATGCCACAAAAGCAGTACGCAGTGAAATTATAAAGTTTGTTAATAACGGTATTGATGAGAGTGAACTTATGATGGCAAAGGAACAATATAAGAGCAAGATGGTATTTGCTGAAGAATCAAATCAAAGTAGAAGTTCCATAATGACAACTCAATATATTAGATTTGGAAATCTACTTTCGGTAGATGAAAAGATTAAACAAGTTGATAGTGTGACAGTATCGGACATTAATAACTATATAAAGAAAATGTTTGATTTCAATAAAGTAGCAAGCAGTTTATTGTGTAATGGAGAGGATATTAATTTAAGAGAAATAATGCTGGGAGAAAATGGATGAATAAAGAAGAATTAAACGAGCTGTTCCAACTTGATTTAAAGGATAAAGATAAGCTTGATATGATTTTTGAATTGCAAGAAAAATTTGATCAAGATGTAATAAAGAATAGACAGCTTGAAAATATACGACCAGAAGAATGGATACAAAAGCAGACATTGGCAGTTATGAGTGAACTTGCTGAGCTATTAAATGAAGTAAATTTTAAGTGGTGGAAAAATCCGAAAGAAGTTAATACCATGAATGTTAAGGAAGAATTAATAGATATTCTTCATTTTTTTGTAGGTATGTGTAATCGCATTGGAATGAGTAGCACAGAGCTGTTTAAAATATATATAGAAAAAAATAAAGAAAATTTTAAAAGGCAGTATGGACTTTCTGATAAGAAAGGCTACGAATTAGATAAAAAATAAAAAGAAGATAGTTGAGGTAAATCATAATGAGTCGGGTTGAAGTACTCGTAGCAACAATGCATCAAAAAGATTTTTCGTTATTTGAAAAAATGAACATACAAACAGATGTAATTTTTTGTAATCAAAGTGATGAAAATAAGATTGAAGAGACAGAAATTAATGGATGTAGAGTGCGTATGATTTCAACAACGACGAGAGGCGTTTCAATTAACCGTAATTTGGGGATGCAGCTGAGTAATGCTGAGTTTTGTCTCTTTGCAGATGATGACATTAGATATATTGACGGTTATGAAAAAATTATTTGTGATGCTTTTGATAAATATAAAATGCCAGTTATTGTTTTTAATTTTACAAGTAGTGGTAATGATATTATGTCAAATTATACCAAAAAAAATGGTATAACTAGACGAACATTTGGATCTCCCCGAATAGCCATTAACAATAAAAAAGTCGGTAAATTGGGAATATGCTTTAGTCGTATTTTTGGTCCTGGAAGCTGTTATTCAAATGGCGAAGATTCTTTGTTTTGTAGAATGCTGATAAAACATAATATAAAGATATATAGGGTTACAGATATTATCGGAAATATAGATTATAGTGGAAGTACATGGTTTAAAGGTTATACGGAAAAATACATTTTTGATATTGGGGCATATTGTAGATCGGCATATCCAAAATTTTGGCGAATGATTAAATATTATTATATTCTACAACAAATGAAACATTATAATATGTCATTAACAAAGATGGTAAAGTTATTTAATTATGGAGCTAAAGCATATTTATTAAATTTGTCATATGATGAATTTATGGACTTAAAGAATGGAGGGAATATAAGATGCAAGCATTAATGTTAGCAGCAGGAATGGGCAAACGATTAAAGAAATATACTAATGATAATACAAAGTGCATGCTTGAAGTAGCTGGTAAAAAATTAATAGATCGTGCTATTGAATCAATATTAAAAGCAAAAATTAAAAAATTCATATTAGTTATTGGATATAAAGGTCAGGAATTAAAAAAGTACATTGAAGAGAAGTACAGCAATTTAGATATGGAATTTGTTTTTATTGAGAATACAGAATATGCAACAACAAATAATATTTATTCTTTATGGCTTGCCAAAAACGAAATGAGTAAAGATGATACAATATTGTTGGAATCTGATTTAATATTTGAAGATAGAGTGATTTCAGAGATGGTAAAAGATAAATGTAAGAATTTAGTAGCCGTCGCAAAATATCAGGAGTGGATGGATGGAACAGTAGTTCTTTTGGAAAATTCTGAAATCAAGCAAATGCTGTCAAAAAAAATGATGACAAGTGAATTAATATCTCAATATTATAAGACGGTTAATATTTATAAATTTTCTAAAGAATTTTTTGCAAATGTATATATACCATTCTTAGAAGCATATCAAAAAGCAGTCGGAAGAAATTCATATTATGAAAGTGTACTTTCTTGCATTTTAAATATTGAAAATATTAAATTAAATGCATTTGATATGAGCAAAGATGAGTGGTATGAAATTGATGATGAACAGGATCTCGAGATTGCGGAGGCAAAATTTTCAACAGGAAAAGATAAATATGAAAAGACATTGGCAAAGTGGGGAGGATATTGGAGATACAACTTAATTGATGCCGCATTTTTAGTCAACCCATATTTTCCTACCGAGGCTATGATAGATAAAATGAAAAGAAATTTTCAGATATTAATGTCGCAGTATCCATCATGTCTTGCAGTACAAAATTTGAATGCTGCAAGGGTATTTAATATAGAAAAAGAAAAGATTATTGTAGGTAATGGTGCAGCTGAACTTATTCATGTATTAGGCTTGATTTTGGCAAATAAAAAAATAGCGGTTTCTATGCCGGTATTTAATGAATATATTCGTTGTTTCCGTAATAGTGAATTAATTTATATTGATAATTCGCTCGCAGATTATAAATTTAATTATGATGCATTTTATGAAAGCTTGGATAAGGCTGAGTGTGTCATGATTGTAACCCCGGACAATCCTACTGGATTTCATATTCCAAAAGATCAATTATATAAAATGCTCGATATGACAAAGGAAAAGAATGTCAGAATAGTAATTGATGAGTCATTTGCTGATTTTGCGGATACAGATAAAAAGTATTCATTGATTTCAGATGAAATTTTAAATAAATATCCAAACTTGATTGTAATTAAATCTATATCAAAGTCATATGGGAATCCAGGATTGAGACTTGGAGTTTTAGCAACTGCAGATTCTGAAATGATTAAAGAATTTAAATCACAAATGGCAATATGGAATATTAACAGCTTTGCCGAATACTATTTGCAGATTCATAATCTGTATGCAAATTATTATATAGAATCCTGTCAAAAAATTGCAAAAGAACGGAATAGAATTACTGATATATTAAAAAAATATAAAAATATAAAGGTGTTTGATTCTCAAGCAAATTATTTGATGGTTGAACTATTGGAACATAATTCGAAACAAGTTGCAATGAAGATGTTTGTGAACGATAAAATCCTTGTAAAGGATTTGTCTGAAAAAGCAATATTTAAAAAACATAATTTTATGAGGATAGCTATTAAATCTGAAAAAGAGAATGATTTAATAATTACTTCTCTTTTAAGATATACTAATAATTTGCAAGATTAGATAATATCTTACGAAGCAATACTAAATTTAAGGATAAGGAGTAACTAATGAATATTAAATTCTCGCCACCAGATATTTCTCAGTTAGAAATTGATGAAGTAGTTGATGCAATGAAATCAGGATGGATTACTACAGGACCTAAAACAAAATATTTCGAGAAAGAAATTGCGAATTATTGTGGGACGCCAAAAGCGGTGTGTTTGAATTCGGCAACAGCGGGGCTAGAACTGATTTTGAGATTAGCAAATATTGGTGAAGGTGATGAAGTTATCACATCAGCATATACTTATACGGCATCAGCAAGCGTTATAAAACATGTTGGAGCAAAAATAGTTTTATGCGATATACAAGAAAATTCATTAGAAATGGATTATAAAAAATTAGCATCACTGATTACAGATAGAACAAAAGCCATAATAGGTGTTGATATTGCCGGTATCGTAGCAAATTACAATGAAATAATTAATGTTGTAAATAAATATAAAAATAAATTTAAAGCTAAAGGTAAAATTCAAGAAGCATTGGGTAGAATAATTGTAATAGCGGATGCAGCACATTCTTTTGGAGCATACCAAAATGGTATGCGAAGTGGAAGTATAGCCGATTTTACATCTTTTTCATTTCATGCAGTGAAGAATTTAACTACTGCAGAAGGTGGTTCTGTAGTATGGAAAAATATAGATTCGCTAGATAATGATGGCATATATAAAAACTTAATGAATTTGTCATTGCATGGACAAAATAAAGATGCATTGGAAAAGAATAAAAGCAATTCATGGGAATATGACATTTTAACTTTAGGTTATAAATGTAATATGACAGATATAATGGCAAGTATCGGACTGGCACAACTAAAGCGTTATGAGAATATGTTGAAAAGGCGGAAGGAGATATTTGATATATATGTTGAAGAACTTAGTAGTACAAATATGCAGTTTGTTCAACAGGAATCAGATACATCGTGCGGATCATACCATTTATGTTTAGCTAATATAAAGACATTTGATGAAAAAATGAGAAACGAGTTTATATCAAAGGTGGCAGAGCGTGGAGTTCCGCTTAATGTTCATTATAAGCCATTACCAATGTTCACGGCTTATAAAAAAGAGGGATTTAAAATAGATGATTTTCCTGTTGCCTATAATAGGTATAAAAATATTGTTACATTACCATTACATACGTTATTGCAGGATGATGAAGTTGCTTATATTATTCAACAAATAAAAGAAGTTGGTGAAATACTTGGATACTAATCAAATCACAAAAACTGAAATAGAAAAAATCTTAAAAAGAAAGCGTTTCTCAATGTTTTTAATTAGATGTTTTGATATTCTTGTAAGTTTTTTTGGAATTGTTTTTCTCCTTCCATTATTTGCGATTACAGCTTTAGTAATTAGAACCAAGGATGGTAGTCCCATTCTTTTTAAACAGGAAAGAGTTGGGAAGAATGGGAAAATTTTTAAAATACTAAAATATAGAACTATGTCTGTAAAACAAAAGGAAAATAGTTCACAAATTACAGTAGGAGAGGATCAAAGAATAACAAAAACTGGTAGAACATTAAGAAAATTGAAAATAGATGAGTTGCCACAGCTATTTAATGTTTTAAAAGGAGAAATGAGCTTTGTTGGACCAAGACCAGAAGTAAAAAAATATGTTGATTTATATGATGACCTACAAAAAGAAATACTTAAAATTAAACCCGGTATAACAGAACTGGCATCTTTGAAATATTATAATGAAAGTGAAATATTAGGAGCAAGTGATGACCCTGAGAGAGAATATATTGAAAAGATAATGCCGGACAAAATAATGCTCAATTTGCAATACATAAAAAAAATGGGATTTTTTTATAATATTGGAATAATATTACGTACAATTTTTCATAGGAGAAAAAAATAATGCTGGTAACTGTTGGTATCATCACACTAAATGAATCCAAAGTGATTGATGGACTTTTAGAAGATTTACTTGCACAAGATTATGATAAAAAACAGATTGAACTTGTATTTGCAGATGGTTTTTCAAAAGATGATACAAAAGAAAAACTTACATTGTTTGCAGCACAAAATAAAGAAGTTTTTTTTGATATAAAAGTGCTTGATAACCCTAAGATAATTCAAGCATCTGGATGGAATGTAGTGATAAAAAATGCTATAGGAGATGTAATAATAAGAGTAGATGCACATTCAAGTATTCCATCTAATTTTGTAAGTAATAATATTGAAGTTATCGCCTCTGGAGAAGATGTTTGTGGTGGAAGAATACTAAAAGTTGCAAGTGAAAATAGCCTTGGAGCAAAACTACTATTGATGGCTGAAAATTCAATGTTTGGAAGTAGTCCAGCTAAATATAGAAGAAGTGATAAAAAAGAGTATGTAAAGAGTGTGGCACAGGCCTGCTACAAGAAAGAAGTTTTTGAACAAGTAGGGTTGTTTGATGAAGGATTGCGTAGAAGTGAAGATACAGACATGCATTATCGGATAAGAAAATCTGGTTATAAAATATTGATGTCTGATCAAATTCAATCAAAATATTATGCAAGAAATACATTGAGGAAATTATGTAAACAAAAATATTTAACAGGGCATTCTATAGCCGTTACATCTATTGTTAAAAATATTAAAATGTTTTCGTTGTATCATTTTATTCCATATATCTTTCTACTTTCATTGATTTTTACATTTGTATTATTTGGTTTAGGGTTAGGTATAACTAAATATCAGCCTATGATTTATCCATTTATAGCATTAATAGCACTATATACATTTGTCTGTTTTGTATTTGCGATTAAAAGTGCAATATCATACAAAGAGCCGTTGGGGGTATTCGTTTTACCATTCCTTTTCTTTTTATTGCATTTATCATATGCAGTTGGAACATTTTTTGGCTTTCTAGATTTAGCAAGCATGATTAAATATAAAAGGGATAAATTGAAAAAGTAAATGTATATATTATTATTCATGAAGATTAAAAGTAGATTCTAGAGTAATATGCTATATAATAGACATGTGGAATTTAATCTAGTTTATCGAAATAGTACTAAAGATAAAACAATCAATCTTTTTTTTATATTAGGACTATATTTTGCTTTTAGTTTTATATCGGAATTAATATACCAAATTCAAGAGGCTTTCGGATTAAATCATTCAATATCATTCATATATAAGGTAACAGTCATTTTATTTATATTCTTTTTGTTAGTTATAAAATTTTATAAACAAATTGATCAAATATTAAAAAGTCAACAGCTTTTATTAGTCATATTGTTTTTTTTCATCAATATACTTGCATCTATAGTGTCACATAAAATATATGGCGGTATCTCATATAGAGGTATTATTAATCTATGTTTATTTGTATTTAATTTTGTGATTTTTTATGTCTTGATGAGAATAAATAATTTTGACAAGATAAATATTAAATTATTTTTTCAATTTTGTGTTTTTAATATTTTGATGGCGGCATGTTACAATGTACTTATAAATTTTAATGACATACCTAAAATATTTTCTTCAGCAAAAGCATACCAATACTCATTTTCATCATTTTTTGGTAATAGAAACACATTTGCAGCTTATTTAACTTTAGGAATAGTTCTTTATGCATTCATAATTTTATGGACAACAAAAAAATATTTTAAAGTTTTAAGAATTTTGGCATGTGTTTTCATATTGTTTAATTTATTAATAACACTTTCACGAACTTCAATTTTAGGACTTACAATATTTATATTAGTATATTTTATATTTACAAAAAATATTACAATAGAGAAGAAAATCAAAATAGCTGTTGTAGGATTTTTAATAATATTATTGATATCAACCATTGCTCCTACCGAAGGTTTTGTTAAATCAAAATTAATAAGAAAAAATATGGGAAATACAGGAAGGACAAAAATATGGTTGACAGCAATACTTTTACCGAATCGTTTTTTTGAGATATTATTTGGTTTTGGTAGTGGATTTAGTCATTCATATTTGATTCAAAAAAGTGGGCATTCATCTGCTCATAATGCTTTTTTAGCAATTTATGCAAGCGGAGGTATTCTTCTTCTACCTATCTATATTTTATTTGTTGTAAATGCTGTTATTTTTAATATTAGAAATACAAAAAATAGAGAAATTAGAATAATGATATTTGCATTTCAAATAGCAAATATCATAGCAAGTTGTTTTGAGTCTAATATATTGTTTACAAGTACTGCAGAAATGCAGTTGTCAACATTTTTGGCAATTAGTTTGCCTCTACTTCTAAGACGGGCTAATGGTTTTGTAAATATAGATATAATGGAGAAAAATAAATGGACAAAAATATTATTGTTTTAGTAGTTGATTCGTTGAGTTATGAATGTATGTGTGGAACATACAAAAAAGTAAAAGCTCCATTTTTGAATAAGTTGGCAACAGAAAACTTTATAGCAACCAAAATGTATTCAGAAGCACCTTATACAGAGGCTGCCGTAGGTGGTTTGATGGCAGGTCAGCATACATTGGACTATGGTGGATATTTGCGAGGATTTAGTGATTCACCTATAAATATTTTTGAAGTATTTAAAAAAAATGGATATAAAGTGTACAACTCAAGTAACACACCACATATGCATACTGATATTTGGACTAGAGGAGTAGATTGTAATTTTTATCATGCGACACCAGATTCTAAAGCTTTGAAAAGTTACAGACTGGATTATTATGCTGCTTTGTATAAACAAAATGATTTAAAAGAAAATGATTATTCGTACATAGAGGATTTGCTTGATGGATTTTTTAAAAATCAAATTACAATAATAAATAAGATAAAAAACAATTCGATAGAGACAGATTTAATCAATGATGCAGTTGTTGGATATGATTATGATGATTTAAGTAAAAATTGGGCGAACGAAGAAAAAATTTATGCTCTTGATAAGAAAATATACATTGATAAGTTATTATCGGGTGTAGGATGTAACTTTTATTCTCTTCCAATAATCACATTGAATAATAAAATTAAGAAAGAAGAGTCAAAAGATAAATTTGTTGAGATCTTTAAAAATGTTTATGATGAAATATATAAAAAACAGAAAAAATTAAATGAACGAAATAATAAATATAATTTAAAAATCATTAACGAATCTATAAGAGAATTTTTTAGAAAACCTTCAAAAAAAACATTAAGGGATGTTGCGAAATCAGTTTATTTAAATTTGGAAGCAAAGCATAGATTTGAATTTAAAAAGAAATTTACACGAGAATATGGTTCAATTAAAGATGCACCTAGTTTTGTATTACATTATAAACATATGTTAGATTGGTTGGATAAAAATCAAGGGACAAAAACATTTGCATATTTACATTTTGATGATTTTCATAATCCAAGTGCATTTTTTACTTATGACAGTGAGGATGAAAATATTTTAAGGCAAGAAGCCAATGATATTTTAGAATATTTGCAAACTTTACCTAAAGATTATAAGGGCAGTGTGGTAACAGACTTGTCATTATTGTATGTTGATAGGCAAATCAAAAAATTCTTTGATGAACTTGAAAAAAGACACTTATTAAAAAATACATCTGTTTTAATTACGGCAGACCATGGTTACCCTTATAATTTGTTCCCTATAAGAGAAGATTATGGGAATGCGATGTATTTAGAAAACTATCATGTTCCTTGCATAATAGTGGATGAAAATTATAAAAATAAAATTTGCAGTACATATCAATCAACATATGATATCCCAGCAACATTATGCGATTTAGCTAATCTAGAAAAACCTAAAGAATTTATAGGAAGTTCAATAGTAAAAGAACATAAAGGTAAAGATTGTGTAATTTTTGAGTATTTGGGTGGTGGATGTCCAGACTTAAGCAGAAGACCAATACATTATGGATGTTTTAATCAACAAATGTTCATTAAAGTAATTGTTGGTATTGATGATGAAATTACTGAAAAAAATATTGTTAAGATATATGATTTAGAAAAAGATCCACTTGAGTATAATAATTTGGTGAGAAAACTTAAGAAAAGTGATGTTAGAGTACAGTTTTTATTATCGAAAATAAAAGAAAGACATAAGGGAATCATAAGGGCTGATGGCTGAACAGACGAAACAAGCAAATATAAGAAAGACTATGGTTTTGGTAACCATGGTTGCAATCGTTGCTAAACTTGTTGGTTTTTTAAGAGAGTTTGCTTTATCTCGGGCATATTCCCCTAATAATCCAGTCAGTGATGGATATATAATAGCGGCAAGAATTCCAATTACTATATTTGCATTTGTGGCAACAGCAATAGGTTCAACATATTTAGTAATTTATACTAGGTTGGCTGATTCTGATCACAAGAAAGCGAGGGAGTTTTCAGATAGCATTCTTACTGTTTTTTTACTGATGGCGAGCGTAGTATCTATTATTTTGATTACTCTAGCAAAATATGTTGTTTTTGCATTTGCTCCAAGATCAGATGCAGAAGTTAGGAAAATTGCGACATTAATATTAAGGATTGCTGCACCTTCTTTGATGCTGATGGTATGTATATCTGCATTTACCAGTTTTTTAGAATATAAAAATAAATTTGTCGTTACTAATTTTATAAGTTTACCAGGGAATATAGTACTAATTGCTTGCATGTTTTTAAGTGTAAAGGTTGGTGAATGGTTATTAGGATTTGGAATATTATTTGCTTATTGTGTTGAAATGATTTTTTTAATTCCATCACTTCATAAAAGTAAATTTAAATATAAAATTAGGATTGTAAAAAAAAATAAAGATTTACGTGAAGCTTTAATTGTATCGTTACCAATTTTATTATCAGCAGGTGCAGGTAAAATTAATACAATTGTAGATCAACAGTTTTCATCTTTTTTATATAGTACAGGATCAATAAGTTTATTAAATTATGGTCATGTCATTAGTGTTGGAATTTTAACAATACTTATTACAGGATTTATTTCAGTTTTTTTTGCAAATATAACAAAACTAATAGCAGCGAAAAAACATAACGAATTACAAAATTCGGTTTCGGAAGCTGTAGGAATAATTAATTTTTTTATTATTCCAGCATTTTTAGGTCTTGTACTATATGCAGAACCAATTGCAATGTTAGTATTTAATTCTGGTAAAAATCCTAAGGTATCTTTAAACGATTCAGTGATAATTGGACAAATTTTGTTTGCATATGGGCTTGGTTTCTATTTCCAGGCTTTATATGATTTACAAATAAGAGTGCTTTATGGATTTAAACATATGATTATGCCGGCTGTTGTTTCTGTGATTACGATAGGACTAAATGTGTTGTTTAATTATTTATTTAACAAACTTTTTGGAATAGTTGGTATAGCTTTTTCTACTACAGTATCATTGATGATTGGGGTAATAATTTTTCAAATATTTGTTTGGAAAAAACGTAATGTCAAGTTGTATACCACAAACAACATGAAGGATATGATAAAAGTTTTGATAGCATCTTTAGCCATGTCACTTTGGATTTTATTATCAAAACAAATGTTATTTGGAGGATTACTACATTATATTCCAGCACTATTTATAGGTATTATTGTTGCTATTGTAATTTATTTTGTTTCAGCATATGTAGTTGGAATAAAAGAAATTGATTATATGATTAATTTTATTAGTACAAAATTAAAAATTAAAAAGATACATAAATAATTTGGAGAAAAGGATGACAGCAGAGCAAGAAGTAATTTTAAATATTCTGAAAGAAATTAAAAAAATATGTGATAGGCATAATTTAAAGTATTATTTGGCGTACGGAACATTATTAGGTGCGGTACGTCATAATGGCTTTATTCCATGGGATGATGATGTTGACATTGTAATGTTTAGGGATGATTATGAGAAGTTTTTAGAGATTGCTGAAATAGAATTGCCAACATATCTGAAATTAAAGTACCCAGGGAAAAATAATTATCCATTTTATTTTGCAAAAGTAGATGATATTAGAACTACAAAGATTGAAGAATCAATGACAAAATGCAAGTATAAATCAGGATGTTGGGTTGATATTTTTCCAATAGATGGACGACCTAAAAATAAACTAGCAAGAAAAATATACGATTTTAAGCTTATTTTAAAATGGTTTATTTGTTCTATTAAAACGAGAAATCTTTCTAGCGAGACAAATACAACAAAAATTAAACGATATTTATATAAACGCTGCAAAACGAGAAATATAAATAGGTTAATGCTAAAGTTTGTTAGATATGAAAAAAAATATTCAGTAACTAATTCCAATTTTGTATCATTGAATGAAGCCAAGCACATTAAGACAATAGATAAAAAATATTATGAAGAACAAGTAGAGTATGTGTTTGAAGGTGAAAAATTCACTTCATTAAAAAATTATGATGGTTATTTAAAGCTTATTTATGGTGATTATATGAAATTGCCGGATGAAGAAGATAGACAAGTACATACAGTTAAATACTTAGATTTAAATCAAGGATATGAAAAATATGAATTTGAATGAACTTAATTTTTTGAGATAGGTATAAATTAACATATACTTATTTAGGAAGAAAAAACAACTGGTGAGTTATTAATGGAGAATAAAAAAATGAATAATAAAAGAATTATTATATATGGTGCAGGATGGACAGGACAGCAACTGGTTAGAAATTTAAGGGATGCTTCAAAAGGATATGAGATTGTATGTTTTTTAGATGATGATAAAAATAAGAAAGGAATAACAGTTGAAGGGATTAAAGTGTTTGGAGATAGAGATGATTTTAAAAAAGCAATCAAGAAGTATGAACCAGATAGAATAATAATTGCAATGCCATCTATTGAGGAAAAAATAAGAAAAGAAATATATAAGATGTGTTTAGAAACGGGAATTCCGACAAATACAATTCCCGATCTTCCATCGCTCATGACGACAAGTGATATTTTTGAACTAAAACAGCAAATTAGGATAGAGGATGTCATATTTAGAGATATAGTAGGCTTTTCCATAAACGAAATTAAAAGATTAATTAAAGATCAAGTTTGTTTAGTAACTGGAGCTGGCGGATCGATAGGCAGTGAATTATCAAGACAGATTGTTCGATGTGAACCCAAAAAAATCATTTTATTAGATATATATGAAAATGGTGTTTTTGATTTAGCTATGGAATTGAAAGAAGAAGGATACCATGCGAATATTCAGATAGAGATTCTTTCTGTAGCGGATTATGATGCATGCGAAAAGCTCTTTGATAAAGAAAAAATAAATTTGGTTTTTCATGCTGCAGCACATAAGCATGTACCATTGATGGAGCATAACGCTGCAGAAGCAATAAAAAATAACATAAAAGGCACATGGAATATTGCAAAGTTGGCTGAAAAATATTCTGTTGAGAAAATGGTCTTGGTGTCATCTGATAAAGCTGTAAATCCAACAAATGTAATGGGAGCGACAAAGAGATTTTGCGAAAAAATAATGATTTATTTTGCAAATAGACAAAATAAAACTAATTTTGCAATGGTAAGATTTGGGAATGTAATAGGCTCTCATGGTTCTGTATTTCATATATTTAAAAGGCAAATTCAAAATGGAGGTCCAGTTACTCTTACGCATAAAGAAATGACAAGATTTTTTATGACAATACCTGAAGCAGCATCTTTAATATTACAATGTGCAGTTTATGCGAATGGTGGGGAAATTTTTGTTCTTGATATGGGACAACCAGTTAGAATTTTAGAATTGGCAGAAAGAATGATCAAGTTGTCTGGATATGAACCATATAAAGATATTGACATTAAAGAGATAGGCTTAAGACCTGGTGAAAAACTGTATGAAGAAATATTGATGAATACAGAAAAAATGAGAAAGACGGAGAGTGGTAAAATTTATATATGTACACAAAATACAAATATCAACGAACATTTTGAGAAATGTTATGAAGAAATAATTGATGTGGCAAATTATAATGATAATGAAAAGTCTATTGATGTTTTGAAAAAATATGTTGAAACATATAAAAGATTATAAGGTTGTAAATGTCAAAGGGAAAAAATCAAATTAAAAAAATAGTTGTCGTAGGTGGTGGTAATATTGGAACATTATTGTGTGCTGAATTATTACATAATAACAATGATATAAAACTATATTTAAATACAAGAAATAGAGAAAAATGGTCAAACGAAATAAAAGTAACGGATGCTAGCAACAAACTTTTATATACAGCAAATAATTTTATAGTAACGAATAAAAAAATTGCAGATGCAGATTTATATTTTTTTACTATTCCAAAGCATGCAATAAAAAATGAATTAGAAGAATATTTACAAGAAGTGACTTCTAATAATGCACTTTTTGTTTTTATTCCAGGTACTGGCGGAATTGAACATCTATACGCTAAACGCAAGAATAAAAATATAGATTTTGTAGGGTTACAAAGAGTACCTTTTATATCACGTCTCAATATTTATGGTCACAGTGTTTCATTGTTGTCAAAAAAAGATGTAATATATGCGGCTACTATGAGTGGAAATAAATATTGTATCTTGAATGATTTATTAAAAATACGGGTTGAATATGTGCCAAATTATCTGGCTATTGCACTTACGCCAAGTAATCCAATTTTGCATACGACAAGACTGTATAGTCTGTTTACTAGATTTACTCCAAATGAAATAGTAAATGATAAAATATTGTTTTACAAAATGTGGGACGATGAATCGTCAGAAATTTTGCTCAAGGCAGATGGTGAATTTCAAAGTATATGTGCCGCATATAGTAAGTTAGATTTGACGAATGTCAAGAGTTTATGTCAACACTATGAAGTTAAAAGTGCGAAAGAAATGACATTAAAGTTAGCCTCGATAGAGGCATTTAAGAATATTGAGGTACCAATTAAAAGTGTAAATAATGAATATTCTATAGATTTAAATAGTAGATATTTTTTAGAAGATTTCAATTATGGATTAATTATTGTAAAAGCTTTTGCAGAAATTGCTAATATTAAAACGAAGATGATAGATGAAATTTTACTTTGGTATGGGGATCTAATTGGAGAAAAATTTTTAGATAATATGGGTAAACTAGTAGTTAATTCAAATATGTTAATTCCTCAAAATTATGGTTTGTTTACAGTTGGAGATGTAGAAAAATATTATACAAATCATACAAAATATTGAATTTAGGTTAATATAAATTAAATTGCTTTAAGTTGAGAGGTGAATTTTGATAAAACAATTAAAATATGAAGAATCTGATTTAAAAAAATTGCATGAAATTCAAATTGAAATCCTTAAAGAAATTATTAGAATTTGCGACAAATATGATTTAAAATGGTTCGTTACTTACGGCACTTTACTTGGCACAGTGAGACACCACGGGTTCATTCCCTGGGATGATGACATTGATATAGGATTGCTTCGAGAAGATTATGATAAGTTTTTTCATATAGCACAAAAAGAATTAAAAGAAGGTTTTTATTTATCGCACTATTTGATTGATGATAAGGTGCCTCATTATTTTATGAAAATCAGAAAAGACAATACTTTGTTCGTTGAAGGCAGTGTTTCACATATAAATATGCATCATGGAATTTTTATTGATATTTTTCCTTATGACAGTGTTCCAAAAGATAAAATTAAAAGAAAGAAATTTGCCAAGAAAGTGATAGCTTTGAATAAATTATTTATTACTAAAAGTACAACAAAAGGATGCGATAATAGTAGTAAGATAAAATATTTTATTAATAGTTTTGCCAAAAAAATTCTTAGATGTTTAATATTCGGAATTAGCAAAAAACAATTATATGATAAACTGGATAAAGTAGCACATAGGTATAGTTTGTTAGATACAAATCTTTTAGTTCATACAGATAGTATTGATACACCATTAATTTATATAGATGATATTTTTCCAACAGTTAAAATGAGATTTGAGGATATAGAAGTTGAAGTGCCTAATGCATACGATAAAATATTAACAAACTGTTATGGTGATTATATGAAATTACCAGCAGAAGAAAAACGAATAAATCATGCACCTAAGGAACTATGTTTTGATGTATCTAGTTGTAAAGATAAAATCAAATATGAGCAAGGAAAAAACGAAAACAATAACAAATAATAATGCGAGATTAAATACGCAAAATATGGCATAGAGTACACACGGGTATAAAAAAGTATTAAAATTATAAAAATGCTTGTTTTAATTTGTTAATTTTGTTGAGGTAAAAATGTATGAGTATATAAATCGTCGTGACTATATGCCACTTAGAAAAGAATTTGAAACTTTAATTGTGAAAGTACAAAATATGTTTAAAAACAAAAATGATAACGGTAATTTTCGCAATAAATATAGATTTAGTTTTAGATTGATAGGGAGTGGAAGATCCAAATTAGTGACAAGAAAAATCGGAAGTAATGCATCATTTGATTTTGATTATAATTTAGAATTGCAAAAATATAATGAGGATCTTGATTGTAATACTATTAGACATGATATATATAATGCATTTAAAAGTGTATGTAAAAAACAAAATGAGATAATAAAAGATGGTATGTATTCAATCAAAGAAAGCAAGAGAGTTATAACTGTTGTTCTAATGAAATCGGACAAAAAGTATTCTGCAGATTTTGCAATAATCAAAACGATAAATGATGGACATCAAATTCTTATAATAGATCATAATGATGGTTTATATAAGTGGAATCAAATAAAAGAGTATAATTGTGCGATGCAGAAAGTTAAAGAGATTAAGAGAAAGAAGCAATTCAAATTAATAAGAGATTTATATCTTTATTTAAAGTCAAACAATAAAGATCAAAATAAAAAATCATTTAGTATTTACTTGGAAGCAATCAATAATGTATATGAAGGAATTAAATAACAATTTAAACAAAAAAAAATTAGAACAGATGGAAAGGCTTGATATTCACTTAAGCAAAGAAGAGTTGATGAATAAGTTCTGTTTTGTCAGTGATGAAGAAGCACATTGTAGTAATTATTTAGAATTTAAAGGCGTTATGAATCACATCAATATTATTAATTTTTTGATTGATGATGGAGTGAATATATATGATGAAGAGAAAAAAATAAAATATAATATTGTTAAAAGTTTTTATAGATACGATAAAAAATTAAGAAAAATAGCGTACAAATTTATTGCCACATTTGAGGAATATATCAAAGCACAAATATGTCTTAGTGATATAGATATTACAACTGAATGGCGTAAACAAAGAGCAAAATGGAATCATAATAAAAAACAAAAACAGCATGAAGTAAAAGGGAAAAAATTAAATAAAGCAGAGATGCTTTCAGAAATGAGTTTAGGGAAGTTGATAGATATTATAATAAAAGCTAAAAAAAAGGATTTCGAAAAGTTTAGCGAGTATGATAAGGCTGAACTACAAATTATTTTAAAATTGAGAAATAAAACAAGTCATTTTAGTATGATAACAACAAATAGCAAGTTAAATCAGAGTAAGGAATTAGAACAGAGTATGATAAATTTGAAAAAATATCTGCCGGAGTATTATAGAAATTTTTTTGTTAATGAGATAGAAAAAGCATTTGAAATAATTCAGAATATTACTGAATTAAAAAAATATAAAATTTCATTGAAAATAGTAATTGGAGAAAGGATGATTAAATTAGGAATAGTAGGGTATGGTAATTTAGGTAAGGCATGCGAAGAAATAGCACATAATGATAACAGATTTGAACTTGTGGGGATATTCACTAGGAGAGATCCAAGTGTAATGAGTTCTGGTTTGAGTAGTAAGTTTTACGCTCAATCTGACATAAAAAAATTTAAAGATAAAATTGATGTGCTGTTGTTATGCGTTGGTTCTGCAAATGACTTAAGAGATTTGGCAGCAGATTTGGGCAAGGATTTTTGTACGGTTGATAGCTTTGATAATCATGCTGAGACGAAAGATCATTATACAAAAATGAATATAGTTGCGACTCAAAACAGTAAAGTTGCACTTGTTGGTATTGGTTGGGATCCTGGCATTTTTTCATTAATGCGGGGACTCTTTGATGGAGTGACACCGAAAGATATAGTACACACATTTTGGGGAAGAGGTGTTTCTCAAGGACATAGTGAGGCTATAAGAAAAATTAAGGGCGTTAAATATGCAATTCAGTACACTGTACCAAAAAAAGAAATTGTCGATAAGGTTAAGAATGGCGACAAGATTGAATTAGACAGCAAAGGGAAACACATTAGAGAATGCTATGTGGTTTGCGACAAGAAAGATGAGAAAAGGATTGAGGATGAAATTAAAAGTATACCTAACTATTTTGTAGGATATGAGACGGTTGTGAACTTTATTTCTGAAAAAGAATTTTTGGATCAACATAAAGAAATGCCACATGGAGGATTGGTAATTAAAAATGCTGAAGTTTGTGGAAAAAAAGAACAGATGGAATTCTCTCTAAAAATAGAAAGCAATCCTAAGTATACAGCAAGTGTTTTAATGAGTTATGCGATAGCAAACTATCAGTTTCAAAAAATTCATCATTATGGAGCTAAAACGATACTTGATGTTCCGATATCATTTTTATTGGGCGAAGAAAGTATTTCGTATGTGTAGGTAAAATGAAATACTTGATCTTTGATATGGATGGAACATTAATTGATTCTGGAGAAGGAGTTCTGGAAAGTTTAGCAACTGCAATAGAGTCGTATAATATTTTTTATGATAAAAAAAGACTACCGGAAATGATAGGACCTCCATTTGGGGTTGGTTTAAAAAATATTTTTAACATTGATGTAGATAAATATCCTGGTATTATAGCTAGATATAGAGATACATATAGAGCGACGGGCTGGAATAAATATAAAGTTTATGATGGCATTATTGATGTGATAAAAGAATTAAAGAAAAGAGGATATAGGATTATATTAGGTACATCAAAACCAATTGAATTTGCAGAGAAGATTTTAAAACAAATGGATTGCATAGAATACTTTGATTTTATTGGTGCAGCAGAGAGTGATACGAAGAGAGCGACAAAGGAAGAAGTACTTGCATGGGTTATAAAAGAGTGTAGGATAAACGACGAAAAAAATCAGGCAATAATGATTGGTGATAGAATGTATGATATATTAGGAGCTCGTGCAGTAGGCATTGACACAATTGGAGTGTTGTGGGGATATGGTAGCAAAGAGGAATTAAAAAAATATGGAGCGAAACAGATAATTAAATCAGCAAAAGATCTTCTTGAATTTTTCCCATGTTTACACTCTAAGAGTGTAAGTGATATAATTTAAATTCGAGGTTAGTATGTCAAAAGAGATAGGTCAATTAAATTCGAAAGAGCTGTTTACAATACCGAATTTAATAACATATTTCAGAATATTATGTGTTCCGGTATTCATAGTATTTATGGCATTAGCTGGAGTGAAAAATAAATCTCTATTTCTTTATTTAGGCTTAGGAACATTCATTATTGCGGCAGGAAGCGACTTAATAGACGGATATATTGCAAGAAAATTTAAAATGCAATCTGGAATTGGAATGGCAATAGATCCTTTAGCAGATAAATTAATGCAAGTTGCAATTTTACTTTGTTTATGTCTTTGCACAGGATTGACACAATATGGAAAAAATCATCTAGATATTATTAAAAATCCGTATTTTGTGCATTGGGGTTTTGTAATAGCAGTTTTTGCTAAAGAATTTGTTATGTTCTGTATTTCGCTTGTTGTATTAAAAGCCGGTATTGAAGTAAAGGCTAATTGGTTGGGGAAAGTGGCATCATTAACATTATGTGTTGGAATAATTGTTGCATTTTTCCATGATCGAGTGTATCTGGCAGATTGGGGGATAATTGGCTGGGGGACAGTTCTTACATATTTGTCCGGATTTAATTATGCAATACAAATAGCAAAAGAAGCTAAGAAACTGAAAAATGGAGAGATAGAAAAAGTTACATCCGAGAGTGTGCGAGAAAAAGATATAAAAATAAACGAGAATAAATAGGAATAATGGAAAAAAAATACAATCCATCTTTTGAAGGTGGAATATATCAAAAATGGCTTGATAATAAATGTTTTACACCAAAGGTGGATGAGAATAAGGAACCTTTTACTACAGTTATGCCTCCACCAAATATAACAGGGCAGTTGCATATGGGACATGCTCTTGATCAGACGATACAAGATATATTGATTAGATTTAAGCGTATGCAAGGCTATTCAACATTATATTTGCCTGGAACGGATCATGCGTCTATTGCTACCGAAGTTAAAATAATAGAACAGCTTAATAAGGAAGGAATAAAAAAAGAGGATCTCGGTAGAGAAGAATTTTTGAAGAAAGCCTGGGAATGGAAGGAAAAATATGCCGGGAGAATTAAAGAACAAATTAAAAGACTTGGTAGTTCGTGCGATTGGACAAGAGAAGCATTTACCATGGATGAGAATTTGTCCAATGCTGTTAAAGATACATTTGTGCGATATTACAAAAAGGGACTTATATATCGTGGAGAAAGAATAACCAATTGGTGTCCATGCTGTAAAACGGCATTATCTGATGCAGAAGTAGAATATAAGGAAGAACAGTCAAACCTTTGGCATTATAAATATTATTTTGAAAATTCTAATGAATATTTAATTATAGCAACAACAAGACCTGAAACCATGTTGGGCGATACTGCAGTTGCAGTTAATCCAAAAGATACTAGAATGAATTCATATATCGGAAGGAATCTGAAGTTACCTTTAACAAACAGAGTGATTCCGGTAATTGCGGATAAGTATGTTGAGATGGAATTTGGTACTGGTGCTGTTAAGATTACTCCAGCACATGATCCTAATGACTTTGAAATAGGGAAGAGACATGACTTACCAATAATTAGAGTTATTGATGAAAATGGTAACATGAATGAAAATGCCGGTAAATATTGTGGGCTATCCAGAGAAGAGTGTAGAAAACTAGTAGTTGCAGATCTTGAAGAACAAGGCTATATGGTTAAAATAGAACCATATGCACATAATGTCGGGCATTGTTATAGATGTCATACGATTATTGAATCTCTTATATCAAAACAATGGTATGTAAAGATGAAGGAATTGGCAGAACCTGCAATAAGAGAAGTTAAAAATAAAAAAATAGAATTTACACCATCTAGATTTAGTAAAGTATATTACAACTGGATGGAGAATATAAAAGACTGGTGCATTTCTAGACAATTATGGTGGGGTCATAGAATTCCAGCTTATTATTGTCAGGACTGTGGGCATGTACATGTTTCTAAAAATGAAGTTGTCAAATGTACAAAATGTGCATCAGAAAATATTGTACAAGATGAAGATGTTTTAGATACATGGTTTTCATCAGCACTATGGCCTTTCAGTACGCTTGGATATCCTAAAAAAACAAAAGATTTAAAATATTTTTATCCTACAAATGTTCTTGTAACGGGATATGACATAATATTCTTTTGGGTTGCAAGAATGATATTTAGTGGTATTGAATTTATGGAGGAAGTTCCATTCAGCGATGTACTTATACATGGTCTTGTTCGGGATGAGCAAGGTAGAAAGATGTCAAAATCATTAAATAACGGAATTGATCCTATAGAGATAATAGACGAATACGGTGCAGATGCATTGCGTTTTTCACTCTCTAGTGGTGTTGCAGCTGGAAGTGATATGAGATTTTCAAAGACTAGAATAGAATCGGCTAGAAACTTTGCCAATAAGCTTTGGAATGCTTCAAGATTTGTTTTAATGAATTGTGATATGGAAAGTATTGGAGAATTTCCTAAACGCTTAAATACTGCCGATAAATGGATATTGTCAAAAATGAACATTCTCATTAAAGACATGACCATAGCTCTCAATAAGTTTGATATAGGATTTGCATCTGGAAGAATTTATGATTTTGTATGGTCTGAATTTTGTGATTGGTATATAGAAATATCGAAGCCTTTATTAAATTCGAATGATGAAAAACAGAAGTTGCATGCAGTTAATATGCTTCAGTATGTTCTTGTAAATATTTTAAAACTATTACATCCATTTATGCCGTTTATAACTGAAGAGATTTATTCAATGATATATCCGGACAAAATTCTTATGACTGAGAGTTGGCCTGAATATCAAAGAAGGTTTTCATATAAAAATGAGATGAATCTCATAGATTCAATGAAGGAATTGATAGTTTCTATAAGGAATGTTAGAAATACAATGGGAATAGCTCCTAATAGAAAAATAGAAGGCTATATTTTGAATAGTAGAAAAAAGGAAGCGGATGTAATCATACCATTCCTTGATAAGTTAGCCGAGGTTGAAAAGATAACATTTATAGACTCAGTATCAGAGATTAAACAGGAATACAATATAGCAATTTCAAATGCACTTGAAATTTATATTCCTATTGATGACTTGATTGATAGGGAGAAAGAACTTGCTAAACTTGAAAAGGAATATGCTAGTGTTGAAAATGATGTGAAAAGATTAGAAGTTTTACTTTCCAATAAAAATTTCACAAGCAAGGCTCCATTACAGCTCATACAGCAAGAACAGGGAAAGTTAAGTGCTCAAAAAGAAAAATTGATTAAATTGCAAGAAAAGATGGAAGTACTGAAGAAATAAGGAGAGATTATGGAGTTTAAACAAAGTGCATCAATTCTATTTTCAAATACTGGAACAATATTAAAAATATTTAGCTGGTATCTTATTTCATTAGTTATAACAGTTGCCATAGGAATAGGTATAGGATTTCCGTTGAAAAACCATGTGTATAATCAAGTTCATGTTGAAAAGGAAGCAACGATTGTAAAGCAGATAACAGAGATAGGCAAAAAATTTGTCGAGGGTGAATCAAATATTAAAAAGATTGCTAGGGAAAATATAGGGAATGTAAAAAAGATAGCTAAAAATATATCAAAGAGTCCAAAAGCTGTAACGGCAATAGTATTTTCTGTTTTATTTATTTATATGATTTATACTTTTTTGACAGGGTTGTCGTTTTTCCCAATTTCTGAAATGTCAGACAAGTTGATGTCATCAAATCTTAAATCTGGTTTTTATGGTACATTAATTTCTAATTTTGGAAATAGCGTAAAATATTCGGCAGCAAAAATGCTTATTTCTTTGCCACTTGATTTTCTGATATTTCTTGTGATGGGTTCTTTGTTTGTAGGACTTTATAAAGGAATTAAGTTTTTTGCGTTTCCATTGATATCAATATTATGGCTTGTAGTAGCAACAGTAAGGGGATTATTATTTGCGGGATGGTTGCCAAGATGGATACATCATCCAGATGAACCTGTTTTTATTGCTTTTTCAAGAGGCTTAAATTATGCCAATAGAAATTATAAACACTTATTTAGAGCATATTTGACTGCATTTGTAATTATATATTTGATATCTACAGGTGCCGGGCTGGCATCTTTTGGCATTGCTACACTTATTTTGCCAGGCTTATATTATTTCTTATTTAGATTGATAGATTTAGTGGGATATTATAAACAAAAAGGGATGAGTTTTTATACTGATGCGAATCATGTTGTAAATACTGTTGATTATGGATATAGAATGCAGAAAGTAGACAGAAAGGATATGCAACATATAGGTGAAGAAGAAATTAAGGAATATAAAAAATTAAAAATAACAGAGCAGACGGAAGAAAATGAAGAAAGAAATGGTAAGTGAAAAGATTAGATGGAGATTAAGAATTTCTGAAGAAATCGGATACAGCATAGTAGTAATTTTATGTATAGCATCAATGATTATTAATGTATTAACGATAGCAAATAAAATACCATTGGGGGTTCATGTTGCGTTTCCGATTATTGCTTTGATACTTAGTTTGGTTATTTTAATTTTAGTGTTATGTATTTTGTTAAATAACAAATATGTATTTGGGACAGAACACTTTATACAAATTGCCGGAATAGTAACATATAAAGTTGAATATAAAGACATAACTGCGATATGTGAACAAGTTGATAAGAAAGAACTTTATATTAAATATATGCAAAAAAACGGTATTGAAAATTGCGTTCGTCTTTTCATAGATGAAAAACAATTTAAAAATGCGACCACACTGTTTATAAAGCACTGTAATGAGCTTGAAGTCCAGGAAATACATAGTTTAGATAAAAATGAATTTTAAAGAGTTTGATAAAGAAGCCATTCAATTATTAAAAGAATATACAGCAGGAAACGGATATAAAGGAAGTGATTATTCATACTATGCATTTTTAAGTTGGTTTGATAATCTTGAATATGCACATCAAGATGGAGTGTTATTTTTAAGGATATTTCATAATGGGCTAATTAAATATTTCATTCCTATAACGAAAAAGGATATTTCTGTGAGAGACTTAGTAAAAATGTTGCCATGTAAAAGTGTTCTAACATTTGTCATAAATGAAGTCGTCGAAGAATTAAAAGAATTATATACTGTATATAGCAATAGAGATTGGTCGGAATATATTTATGATACTGAAGCATTTATAAACCTTGTCGGTAAAAAATATTCATCTAAACGCAATTTTATTAAAAGATTTAAAAGCACTTACAGCTACACAATTGAACAGATAGAAAAAAATGATTTGGAAGATATCTGGAGATTGGAGAATAGCTGGTTGAACAATCAAGAATTAAGTGATGAAGATAGCGTGTTTGTTGATAAAGAAAAAAAATTACTACAGAAATGGCTTGATGCTGTTTTGATTGGAGATCTTGTAGGAGATGTCGTTAGAGTTGATGGCAAACTTATTGGTTGCTCTATTGCTGAAATAATGTCAAACGGCAACGCAGTTGTGATGTATGAAAAAGCTGATACTAGTTACATTGGAGCATATCCTTTTTTAGCTAATGAATTTGCAATACGCAATTTAGCAGTATGTAAGTATGTAAATAGACAAGATGACCTTGGGTTAGAAGGTTTGAGGAAATCTAAATTAAGTTATAATCCCATTGAAATATTGGATAAGTATATTTTAATTCCGGAAAACATAAAGCTTAGTGATAAAATGTTGGAAGAATATATAAAGCCGTGTGATCCAGATATACAGATTGATAGAAATGAATATGTTTTAAAACGACTTACCCCAGCAGAATATAATGCAGTTATGGCATTTTTAAAATGTGGTATATTAAATTTAGAAGATAAAAAATGGTTCTTGAATTATACAGATGAAGAGTTGGAGTCAGCATTATCCAATGGATATTTTCTTGGTTATTTTGCCAAGGGACATCTTGTTTCTACGGGAGCAATAGACTTTGATGAAAAATATGGTGAATTATTGAAAAGCATATGTAATGACAAAAGTGATTCTAAGTATTACGAAGTATCAGGAATTATGACGTGTAAATTTCATAGGCATAAAGGACTGAGTCATTCGTTAATTGAAAAGTTGCTTAAATATGCAACAGAAAATCTTAAAGGTAGTACATTATGTGCTGTAATTCAATACGACAATATCCCTTCATTGAATAATTTTAAAAAGTTCGGATTTATAGAAAGTGGTGAAAAACAGTATAAGGAATATAATTTTAAATATTTAACAAAATATATACCTAATAACTAAATATATTCATATAGTATTCAAGTTAGCATGGTTTTTGAAATAAAAATCATGAACAAACATTCTTATTTCAGAAAAACTTGATTATTTGAAATAAGAAGAATATAATTCTATTAGTATTTCAAAAATGGTGAGAATTTGTATATAAATAAGGAAAGAGCTGGATTTATTAGAAAACAGTTGTCTGGAGATATGGCTTATTATACTTTTGTGCCATCCCAGTTACCACCAGAGCCACCTATACAGTTGAATAATGAAGATATAGAACTTTTAGTAGAGGCTCATAAAGTTTTGGCAATTCTTGATGATAGAACAGTAAATATCCCAGATATGGATTTATTTATTTCAATGCATGTTCGAAAGGAAGCACTTTTGTCATCTCAAATTGAAGGTACTCAAGCAACATTAGAAGATATTTTCAATCCGAATATTTCAAAAAATAGTAATGTAGATGTTGATGATGTGGTCAATTATATAAAAGCAACAAAATATGCAATTGAAAGGATAAAAACATTGCCATTATGTAACAGGTTACTTAAAGAAACTCACAAAATATTGTTATCAGGAACAAGAGGAATGGAAAAAAATCCTGGAGAGTTTAGGAAAAGTCAGAATTGGATAGGTGGATTTGGATCAGGAATTAAAACCGCAAAATACATTCCACCGGATGTTGATAGTATGAATGAAGCTATGTCAGATCTGGAAAAGTACATAAATAGTAATGATACATTAGATCCTTTAATAAGAATTGCATTAATTCATTATCAGTTTGAATCAATTCATCCGTTTTTAGATGGTAATGGGCGAATCGGCAGGCTTTTAATAATTTTATACCTTTTAGAAAATAAAGTTATAAAGGCACCATCAATATATTTGTCATTATATTTAAAACAAAACCGAATTGAATATTATGATAGGATGTCTGTTGTTAGAGATACTGGGAATTATGAACAGTGGATTAGATTCTTTTTAAAAGGGATTTATCTTAGTGGTCAGTCAGCAATAGAAACTGCAGACAAATTGATTGCTTTGAAAAATAATAATTTGGAAAAGATTAAAAATGAAAATTATTCAAAGAGAACAGTTGAGACTATGTTAAAGGTATTTCATTATATAGAAGCACATCCAATTATTGACATAGTAAAAACCGCCGAAGAGTTGTCAATGGCATACAATAGCATTGCTACGTGTATAAACAAATTTGAGGGACTTGGAATTTTGAGTGTAGCAAATAAACAGGCAAGAAATAAAATATATAGTTATAAAGAATATATCGATGTATTAAGTGTTGGGACAGAATTGTACTTCTAAAGGTGCTAAAAAGTTATTAATACAAAATAAAAAATAATTGAGGTCTTGGTATATTGTGCAAAAGTTCATTGAAGTTTAATTAGTTAAAGTTTTAACAAAATATTATTAATATATTGTAAAAATATTAAATCTATTACGGCTAATCAAAACTCACACAAACAATTTTATTATAAATTATCGGATTAGAAATGCTATTTTGATTAAAATAGTTAAAATTCAATTAAAAATGCATTTTAGGTTTAAAATTGACTAAAAAATCTATTTATTATATATTTCTTAAATGTTGTACGAGAATACAGCAAATCAATCATTTGGTAGGTGAAATATGAAAAAGACTATCACTAAAATTTTGGCGGCAACAGCTTCCGTTATTTCCTTTATTTTAATTTTAATATTAGTAATATTGGCATTCAAGGGAATAAAGCCAGAAGAGATACAAAAAGGATTAGGAAAGGGTCTTATAATAGCTCTTTCGATTACATTCTTAGCATTAACAGTTATTTTCCTTGCGCTATTGTTCTCTAATGATGATGTAATAAAAGAAATAGTTATAAAGAGTGAACATAAGGGTTCGGTTTACGCAACAATGGGGGTTATCAAAAAGACAGTTAAGAAAGCTACTTTTGAGATGGTAGGAATTAAGTGTGGCAAGGTAGCAGTATTTAGAGCTGAATTTGGAGTTAGATTGGTGGTTAATGTTAAAGTGACTGATGAAGATGCAGAAATTGCATCGGCAAGAGTCAGAATTGCACTTGAAGATGAATTTAGAGGTAGTCTTGGATATACATTCAATTCTATTGAAGTTAAAATTACAAGCTTAAAATCAAAATTTATGCTTGATAAGGATGATGTTGATAAAAAGGTAACTGCTGAGATTAAGGAACAGAGAAAGCAGGCAGCAGAGACAGCAGCAAGAGAAAGAAGCTTTGAGAAGAAAGCTGTTGAAATGAACAAAATGGATGAACAAAAAAGAGAAGAAGCCAAGGCTGAGGCAGTTGCATTAAATGACAATATAGTTGAAGCAAAGGTAGAAGAAGTTAAAGTTACCGAAGAGACGAAATAATAATTAAATTGTATGTAAAGGAGTGCTTAAATGGAAATAGGGCAGAATTACATAACAAGAGACGGCTTTGAGAAACTACAAAGCCGTTTGCATTTGTTGAAGACTGTTAAAAGACAGGAAGTTATAGAACATATTAAGATAGCCAGAGATTTTGGAGATTTGTCTGAAAATGCTGAATATGATGCAGCCAAAGAGGAACAAGCAAAGGTAGAAGGCGAAATAAAGGAACTTGAGTATCATATTGAGAATGCAGAAGTAAAGCGTGCTATTAAAAACGGGAAAGTTGGATTTGCAAGCAAAGTTACAGTTCAGGTTGAAGATGATTTTGGCACGGATGAGTGTGATTATCAGATTGTAGGAAAATATGAAGCTGATTTAAAAGAGAATAAAATCAGTTATGAGTCAGCACTGTCAAAAGCATTAATTGATAAAGAATGTGGCGATGAAGTAGATGTTAAGCTTGATAATGGCTCAACAGTTAAGTATAAGATAATAGCGATTAAATGAGATGGAAGAATTAAAGAATACACAGGTTAAAGAACCAGATATAAATGAAGTAAGAAAAGTTAGAGAAGAGAAGCTTGCCACATTGAAAGCTAGTGGCAATAATCCTTTTGAAGTTACTACCTATAAAAGAACGGCTTATGCAAGTGATATAATCAACGAGTATGACAAATATGCTGATAAAAATGTCAGCATTGCGGGTAGGCTTATTTCAAAAAGAATAATGGGTAAAGCCAGTTTTGGACATATGCTTGATAACGGTATAAAGATTCAAGGATATTTCAGTAGAGATTCCATTGGTGAAGAAGGATATTCTGCATTTAAAAAAATGGATATCGGAGACATTGTTGGAATTGAAGGTAAAGTCTTTAAAACCCAGACTATGGAAATTTCTATTCATGTTGATAAGGTTGTTTTACTTTCAAAGTCTTTACTTCCTCTACCAGAAAAATTTCATGGTTTAAAGGATCCTGAGCTAAGATACAGACAAAGATATGTTGATTTAATTGTAAATGAAGAAGTAAGAGATACCTTTATAAGAAGAACAAAGATTATTTCTGCAATGCGTGAATTTTTAAATAAAAAAGGATTTCTCGAAGTAGAGACACCAGTTTTAAATACATTGGCTGGTGGTGCAAATGCAAGACCTTTCATAACACATCACAATACGCTTGATATTGATATGTATCTTAGAATTGCTACAGAGCTATATTTGAAACGTTTAATTGTTGGCGGATTTGATAGGGTATATGAAATTGGAAGGATATTCAGGAACGAGGGAATGGATCCTAAGCATAATCCGGAATTCACAACAATTGAATTATATCAAGCATATGCTGATTATCACGATATGATGGATATCACAGAAAATTTGATTAAGTATTGTGCAGAACAGGCATGCGGTACTCTTAAATTAAAATATCAAGGTGAAGAACTGAATCTTGATGGTAAATGGAAGCGTTTAACAATGAAAGATGCAGTTAAGGAATATACGGGTATTGATTTTAATAAATCAATGAAGACAATTTTAAGTGAATGTAACAAAAAGGGACTGGAGCTTGAAAAAGATACTACATGGGGAAATGCTTTATATAAAGTATTTGATTGTTTTGTAGAAGAAAAATTATATGGTCCAGTATTTATTACTGATTATCCTGTTGAAGTTAGTCCTTTAGCTAAAAAGAAACCAAATGATGAAAGATTAACTGAAAGATTTGAATTATTTATAACAGGCAAAGAACTTGCGAATGCATTTTCTGAACTTAATGATCCTCAAGATCAGAGAGAAAGATTTGAAGCACAAATGAAGGCGAAAGAAAAGGGTGATGATGAAGCACAACCGTATGATGAGGACTTTTGTACAGCATTAGAATATGGAATGCCACCAACAGGGGGTATGGGATTGGGCGTAGATAGACTTGTCATGCTTTTAACTGATCAGTATACCATTAGAGAAGTCTTGCTTTTTCCTACAATGAGACCATTAAACTAATAATTTAAAATCAAAAAACATTTATTAATCATACTTTAACTGAGATTTGGTGCCATGCAAAAATGGCATTAGTGGTTGTTTAAGATAAAATAAAATTAGTTGTCTATATAAGAAGGATTGCCTAAGGAGAATGAATTTAGACAAAAGCAATACGAGTATTATAGAGAAAAACTCTTGTCATTTAATAGATAACAAAATTGTTGGTTGGTATAAGTGGCAAGTTAGATATGTGTATGGGGATGAAACTTAGATCGCAATTCAAGAAAGTATCATAAGGATTGGTGAGACAACAGGTTATAAATTTATTATTTCTTGACTGTGTAAATCAGATTTTTTAAAATGAAAATACTTCAGGGCTGGGTGAAAATCCCAACTGGCGGTATAGCCCGCGAGCTTTTGCAGATCAGGTTAAATTCCTGAGCCAACAGTAGAGTCTGGATGAAAGAAGTGCTTTGAGGATTGGCGAGGTGATATGCTGAATCCTAAGATTAAAAATTCCGGATTAAAACTTTCGAATATAACATATATTGCAATATTGACAGCAATTTCATTTATTTTATATTTGATTAGAATTCCGTTACCATTTTTTCCATCATTTTTACATATAAATTTTGCAGATGTTCCTACACTTATAGGTGCATTGAAATTAGGTCCATTGCCGGGATTTATTATTGTGTTTATCAGGATGTTGTTAAAATTACCAAATACCAGTACAGGTGGCGTTGGCGAAATGGCTGATTTGATTATTGGTGGGATTCTTGTCGTTGTTGCGGGTTTAATTTACAAGAAGAAACGGAATATATATGGTGCAATAATTGCAATGATAATCGGCGTGGTAGTATCTTCATTAATTGCTTGTTTAGTTAATATGTATATTTTATTTCCACTTTATATAAGAGTATTGTTTAAAGGCAATGCATCAACATTGATTAGACTTATACCGGGAAATATGAAAAAAAATGCAACTGTAGACAATATGTATAAGCTTTTAATATTTGGTGGGGTGTTACCCTTCAATCTATTTAGAGGCATATTGAATGCGTTAGTTGCCTTTATAATATATAAAACAGTTAATAAACTGTTTGAACTTGAAGAAATAAATGAGAATAAAAGAAGGAATAAAATAGTTAATATAAAAGGTATGCGTAAATTTGCATATAACCTCGTGAGAGAATTAAAAGGTGGAGAAAAAATAATACTTGATGGAGAATTAGGAGCAGGGAAAACAACATTTACAAAATATCTTTGTGAGGCACTTGGAGTTAAAAATACTGTCACAAGTCCTACATTCACGATTATGAATGAATATGATGCTAAATATAAAATATATCATATAGATATGTATAGATTAGAAAGTGAAGATGAAATTGAAGAAGTAGGGATTAGAGAATTGATCGAAGATTCAACTTGTATTTCAATCATAGAATGGAACAAGTTTAAAAATTTGACGGGTATGATATATTGGATAAGTATTAAAAAAACATTTTGTAAAAATCTCAGAAGGATAAGCGTAGAGAGATGAAAGCATTAATTATTGATACCACATGGGAGAATTTGGTGGTAATAGCTATAAATAATGACAAGGAATATATAAGAAATATTCAGCTTGATAAGTTAAATCATCAAAAAATGCTTTTAAAGACAATTGATGAGGTGTTGAGGGAAAGTGCAATAGAAATAGAGGAAGTCGATGCCATTTCAGTTGTTGTTGGTCCTGGTTCATTTACGGGCATAAGAATTGGGATATCAACAACTTTAGGTCTTTCTTTTGAGAGTCAGATAAAACGTATTGAATTAAATGCATTTGAAGTTATAGGATATAAGTATTCAGGGAAAGTTGCAGTTGATGCCGGACACGGCAATTCATATATAGCTAAAATAAATAACGGTATAATTGAGGATGTGACATTTTTAGAGGCTTTAGATGTAAAGGATAGTTGTATGCAAAGATTAGATACAGACTATCTGAAAAACCTTATTTTAGTCACAAAAGATAAAATAAATAGTAAAAAATACAGTGAGGGATACATACCTTTCTATGTAAGACCGTCACAAGCTGAACGGAACAGTGGAAAATAATCAAATTATCATAAGGCAGCTTTTGCCTACAGATATAAAAGTAATACTGAAAATTAATGCCCAGGAACTTAAAGAAACATACTTAACAGCAGAGTTTCTTGAGAAACATGATTTTGTAGCGTACAGTGAATCTTTTGAAGTCATTGAATATCAGAATGAAGTTGTGGGATTTGTGCATCTAAAAAAATATGCACCTGATGAAAATGAAATATTGGCAATAGCTATTGACAATAAGTATCAAAGAAGAGGATTTGCAAAATACTATATGGATTATATTTCAAGAACTTTATGGATAGACAGTGATTGTAAGACGATTTTGTTAGAAGTGGATAATGCAAATTTAAAGGCAATAAAATTCTATGAAAGAATAGGATTTGTGCCATATAGAACAAGAGTGAGGTATTATACCAACGGTCACGACGCAATTTGTATGAAAATAGAGATAAAAAGCATGAAATAGAGAATAAGACATATAAAAATATATTAGAGAATTTCTTTGACATCTCATAAAATAACATGTTATATTCATTACATGAGTATTTTATTGTCAATTGGAGAAGCAAGTAAGGCACTTGGAGTTACTATTCAGACTCTTAGAAATTGGGATAAGAACGGCATTTTGAAGCCAGATGAATTCACAAGAGGTGGTGAAAGAAGGTATCGCCTTGAGAGTATTAAAAATGTTAATAAAAACATCACATATCGCAATGATGATTTGAGAACAATTGCATACGCAAGAGTTAATACGCACAAAGATAATGAATATTTAGTGAAGCAAGTCGAAGCTTTAGAAAAATTTTGTGATGAACAAGGATTTGAATACGAAGTTATTAAAGATGTCGGCAGTGGAGTAAGTAGTTATAAAAATGGACTGATGAAACTTATAAATGCTCTCATCGAAAATAAAGTGAAAAGACTCGTCATAACATCACCTGATAGACTTTTAAGATTTGGTGCAGAAATTATATTTTCAATATGTCGTGCAAAGAATATAGAGATAATAATTACAAATCAACTTAAAGAGGATTTTGATCAGGAAAATGAAATCTTATATGAAGATATAAAAGATGTTGTTGAGATATTCTCAGCAAGGTTATACGGCTCACAAAATCTGGAGAATAAAAATGTTCTTGATTGTTTAAAAAGAGCCATTCATGAAAAGTAAAACATAGAAATTTATTATTGTTAGCTTTTTGAATTTAATTTGTGAAAAGCTACTGTTTATGTATATAGTAGACAAACAACACTAAAGAGGAATTGAAAATGAAAATCAAAATGAAGAATCCGATTGTAGAGATGAATGGCGATGAGATGACGGCTGTTATTTGGTCAATGATTAAGAGACATTTACTTGAACCGTTTATAGACTTAAAAACTGAATATTATGATTTGTCATTGGAAAATAGAGATAGAATGGATGACAAGGTTACAGTAGAAGCTGCAAATGCGATACTTAAATATAAAGTTGGTGTTAAATGTGCAACAATAACTCCAAACGCTCAAAGAATGGAAGAATATAATTTGAAGAAACTTTGGGCAAGTCCTAATGCTACAATCAGAGCAATTATGGACGGAACAGTATTTAGAGCACCTGTGATGGTGGATGGGATAAAGCCATTAGTTTCTGGGTGGGAAAAGCCTATCATTGTAGCAAGACATGCATATGGAGATGTTTATAAAGGAGTTGAACTTCTTACAGAAGATACGACAGCGTACTTAAGAACAGATCAACAAGAAAAATTAATTTTCAAATTTGATGGGAAAGGAATAGTTCAAGCAATTCACAATACAGATAAAAGTATTAAAAGCTTTGCAAAGAGCTGTTTTGAATTTGCTTTGAGTACAAAGCAAGATTTATGGTTTTCGACAAAAGATACAATTTCAAAAGTATATGATCATAGATTTAAAGATATATTTAGAATAATGTATGAGGATGAATATAAAGAAAAATTTGAGGAAGCCGGTATTGAATACTTCTATACATTAATTGATGATGCTGTAGCTAGAGTAATGCGTTCAAAAGGTGGATTTATTTGGGCGTTAAAGAATTATGACGGTGATGTCATGAGCGACATGATTGCAACTGTGTTTGGCTCTTTGGCAATGATGACATCTGTACTTGTGTCACCACAAGGGGCTTATGAATATGAAGCTGCACATGGAACTGTAACTAGACATTTTTATAAATATAGAAATAATGAAGAAACTTCTACAAATTCTATCGCAACAATTTTTGCATGGTCTGGAGCCCTCAGAAAAAGAGCTGAGTTTGATGAAAATAAAAAACTTGAGGAATTTGCCGATAAACTTGAAAAAGCTGCAATTGAGACTATAGAAAGTGGATACATGACTAAAGATCTTATTGGCATGTTTAACAAGGACGGAATTGAAAAGCATGCTATGAATACAGAAGAGTTTCTTATTAAAATAGCTGAAAAACTTTAATTTAATGGGTTAGATTGTCTAAAAATACTTAAATTATTTTAATATTATTTAGTTTTTCTTTAGCTACTAATATAGATATCGTTTTTTCTTCTTTTGTAAAATTAAATACACTAGGAAGGAGAACTTTATGAATATTTTTTATTGCTGGTTCTTCATTATCAATAATATGTAGAGTATCTCCTTTTTTTACAAAACTTACTTGGTTTTTGAATGCTTCCCAATATATGAAAGACAAGGTGTCAAGGTTTTGCACGGCTTGTACTCCATATTTAGTTACACTAGGTGCCTTTTCATATAATTTGACTTTATATCGTGTTTTAGATGTATCAATTTTTTTAATTTCACTTAGTCCAGGATCTAAACTTTTTTCTTCATCTGAAGGTTTTATATATTTTTCTAAAAGAATCCTATTTTTATAAAGATAATAACCATATTTATCATAGAAGTTATTGTTTTCAATAGATAATCCTTTTTTATTTTGCACATATTTATTTATTGTTTTTGAATTTTGAAAAATAATTAAAAAAGATACAAGAAGTATGGTTCCAGCAATAATTGTCGCTAAAGATGAATATTGTAGAATTTGTTTATTCTTTTGGTTGGATATGATCATTGAGACAAAGAATAATATTAATGTAAGGTTGATCAATAAGACACCAGTCATTAAAAGTGCTATTCGTTCAGTTTTGAATACTGCAGGTAGATAAATTGAATAGAGTAAAGTGAAGATAGATGTAAGTGCAAATATTGTTAGGAAAACGATGGATGCAATTTTTATCTTTACAGTTTTTTCCATGACAACCTCTTAACATTGAATTTAGATAATATAATATATATAATAAATCAATAGAAATTTTTAAACAAAAAGGACGAATGATGCCAAAAGAAGTTATACCTAAAATTCCGTTTGATATAGAAGCAGAGAAGCTTCTTCTTGCTGATATTTTAGGATTTCCAGATGATACGACTGAGTATGTTCGTAAACTCAATCCACTATATTTTTATTATAAACCACATGAAATTTTATTTGAAGTTTGTCAAAAAATATACAACATTGGTAGTGTTCCGGAGTATGTAACAGTTATTGATGCATTAAATAAGTTACCATCAAGACCTCAGGAACTTTCAGATGAATATCTGAGTGAAATATTTACTTTAGCATATTCTCTTTCAGGAATTGAAGACCATTACAGAATAGTTAAGGAAAAATACATTTTACGAAATTTAATTCAAACAGGTCAGAAGGTTATTAAAATAGGTAATACTTCAACTGATGCGGAACAGGCATTGGCTGAGGTTGTTCAAGAGATTGCAACATTAACTGAAGAAACTGAATCTGGAGAAATGGTTGGAGCAAAAGAAGTTTTTCAGGAAACAATTAATGAAATCATGGACAACCAGAATGGTAAATATAAAAAAGGGTTGAATACTGGATTTAAGCAATTAGACTGGACAATAAAGGGACTGACTAAGGGCGAACTGATTTTGTTGGCGGCAAGACCGAGCGTAGGTAAAACAGCATTTGCATTGAATATTATTGCAAATATAGCAAGAGCTAACAATGACAAGGTTATTGCAATGTTTTCTTTAGAAATGAGTGCACCATTGCTTATGAAAAGGATGATTTCGTATGCTACAAAAATTCCTTTAAGTCCGCTCGGTAAGGAAGGTGGAGTTAAACCTTCTGAAATAGCAGCGGTAATGGGATATAAAAGTGTACTTATTGGCAAAAATAGTAAAAATAAAAATTTTGATAAAATATATTTTGATGATAATGCTGTTGTAACCCCTTTAGATATACAATCAAAGTGTCAGAGATTAAAGAGAGAAGTAGGTCTTGATTTGATAGTTATAGATTATTTACAGTTAATGAATTCAGATAAAAATGCAAAATCAAAAAATGAAGAAGTTAGCGAAATAACCAGAAAATTAAAAATTTTAGCTAGGAAGTTAGAAGTGCCTATATTATTACTTTCACAAGTTTCAAGAGCTTCAGATGCTAGAGGAATTAAAGATCATTCACATAGATTAAGTGATTTGCGTGATTCGGGTGCAATTGAGCAGGATGCAGACGTAGTAATGTTTTTATACAAACCATCGCAATATGAAGAGACAGAGCCTGAAAATAAAGTTATTTTACAAGTTAAGAAAAATAGAAATGGTCAGCAGAGAGATATTAATCTTGTTTGGGAAGGTGCAATAACAGCATTTTGGGAAGCTGTTGATGAAAATTCATATAATGTTGAAAATGCTAAGCAAACAGAATCAGCTGTAGTAGCAGTAAAAAATGAAGATTTCGATTTTGAAGAAAAAAATATAAAGGATGATAAATCCGGAGAACTAGATTATTAAATGAAAAATCAATTTAAAATTAAAAAATTTAATTCACAGACAATTAAAAAGGACTACATAAAGAACTTAAATGATTTCTTTACAATTTTTGGGATTACTATAGTTCCGGCAATAATATTTTCATTAGCAATTGTTGTTTTCGGTGCATATATACATAATGAATTGAATGAATTATTTACTCCTAAATTTGCTGGAAGTGCAGTAGGGTTTTTCTTTATGTATATGGGATTGTTTTTTATAAACCTTATCGTTGGTTATAACTGTTCATCAAAATATTTAAAAGATAAGGTCATAAATGCACTAACTGGATGGTTTCTGATTACAGTCACATTTTTTATATCCGCATATTTTGTTTCAAGAAACATATTTGTATTACCAATTTTATTTATTGCATTGGTAACTTGCACATTAATGAATAAAAAACTTGCGTTTGTACATTCTATAACAACGACTGCAGTATTTCTCATTGCCTTTACTTTACACACTTCACATGTGACAAATAAAACAGAAGCAATATTGGCGATTCTTGCATCAGCAGGAACTACATTTATAACATTGAAATATATTTCAACAGAAACGAACAGAGCAGTTTTTCTTGTACATTCGTTTTTGTATTCATGTGTGGGAATATTATTTTCAATTTTTGCATCAGCAGCATCCGGAATAGTGAATGGCGATATAGGATTTAATATTTTATGGACGATAGTAACAAATATAGGGTCAATCTTATTAGTTACTCCGATTGCTATTTTATTGGAATGGGCACTTAATTTAACTAATGATTTTAGATTACGTGAGTTATGCAGCTTGAATAATGCATTACTTGTACGGCTTGCAAACGAGGCACCGGGAACATTTACACATTCACTCGCAGTTGGAACGATTGCAGAATATTGTGCAATAGCTATAGGAGAAAGTGGAGCATTGGCAAAATGTGCCGCATATTATCATGATATTGGTAAGCTTAAATCACCACAGTTTTTCACAGAAAATCAGACAGGTAAAAACCCTCATGATGATTTGATACCTGAAGTAAGTGCGAATATAATAACTGCTCATACAGTATTTGGGCAGATTCTCGCTAAAAAAAATAGATTACCAAAGGAAGTTGCAGATATATGTGTGGAGCATCATGGGACTACCCCAGTTGGATATTTTTACAATATTGCAAATGATATAACTGAAGACAAATCCGTTTCAAGAGAAAAATATAGATATCATGGTACAATTCCACAAAGTAAAATAAGCGTAATAATTATGATTGCGGATACAATCGAGGCGGCGTTTAGATCATATAATCCAAAATCAGCAGAAGATATAAAAGAAAAAATCGATTCATTGGTAGATGACAAGATAAAGTTAGGGCAGTTTGATGAAGCTCCAATTACATTTGCAGAGCTTACAAAAATTAAACAGACAATATTTGATATTATTCCAAGTATGTTCCATAAGAGAATTTCATACATACTTAAGGAAAAACAATGATATCAGGAATCAATATAGAAAAAGATGTTTTTAAAGTTTTCAAAAAGGTATCTCATGCAGTATTTGCCTACCATAAACAGAAAGATATTTTTGAGATTGATGTAAGAATAGTCAACAAAAATGAAATAAAGCAGGAGAATTTTAAATTAAGAAATGTGGACAAGGCAACAGATGTTTTAAGTATGCCAGCATTTGAAAAACTTTCATTGCCTGTTAGTAAAAAAGATTTTTCTGTGGAAGATTTTGATGGCAGTAAAGTATTGTTAGGTTCAATATTAATTTGTGAAGAAGTTGCAAAGGAACAAGCTGTTGAATATGGACATTCATTTTATAGAGAAGCTGGTTTTTTATTTTGTCATGGGTTACTTCATCTTTTAGGTTATGACCACACTACAGAAGAAGATGAAAAAATTATGTTTGGAATTCAAAAAAATATTATGAATAGGATAGGACTATACAGATGAAATTTGGTTATGTTTGCGTAGTTGGTATGGCGAATGCTGGAAAATCTACATTGGTAAATGCTCTTGTAGGAGAAAAAGTTTCGATTGTTTCGTTTAAACCTCAGACTACGAGAAATAAAATAATAGGGATTATAAATTCTGAAGATTATCAGATTGCACTGATAGATACGCCTGGGATATTTAAACCGCATAATAAGTTGGGAGAGTATATGATGACCTCGGTGTCTACCAGTATGAAAGATGTTGAAGCGGTTGTATATGTATTAGATGGTAGTAGAGGGATATGTGCTGAAGATGAAAGCTTTATTGAAAAACAGCTTGAAACAAATGTTCCTTTACTAATAGTTGTAAATAAAATTGACACAATAACAGATGAAACATTATTTCATATTCTTGCTAAACTTAATGTGTATAATAAGGCAAAAGCGATAATTCCAGTATCTGCAAAGAAGTCTGAAAATATTGAGAAGATAGTGGAACAAGTAATTCCATATCTTAATGAAGAAAATAGAATATATCCGGAAGATATGTATACAGATAGCTCAGTTCGTTTTATGGTAGCCGAGATTATCAGAGAAAAATCCTTATATTTATTAAACAAGGAATTGCCATATGGAATAGGAATAGAAATAACCACTTTTGAATATAATGAAGAGAAAAATTTATATGAAATAAATGTGGATATTGTCTGTGAAAGACAGTCACATAAAAGCATTATCATAGGCAAGAAAGGAGTTATGTTAAAAGAGATTGCATCAAAGGCAAGAAATGATATTGAGAAATTGCTAGATGCTAAAGTTTTTTTAACAATGTATGTTAAAGTTAAAGAAAATTGGAGAGATAGTAATTTTTTATTAAAAGAGCTGAATTATAATATGAAGGATCTTGAAGAATGATTGATGAAAAAAAAGTTGTAGCTATAGTAGGTAATTGCATTTCATACAAGGATAATGATGCTTTTGCAAATTTACTCACTAGAGGAGATGGAAATATTTTAGCCACAGCAAAATCAGTTAAAAAAGCTGATGCAAAATTAAAATATGCCGTTTCAGTTTTTAACATCGGTAGATATATTCTTTGTGGCAAAATGAATGTTATAAAAGAATGTATTCAAATTGAGTCATTAAGTGATATTACGCTTGATATTAATAGATATTTTATTGGCTGTTATATACTTAAAAATTTTGCAAAAATAAATGACAAATCAACTGATCCGGCGTTATTTGATAAAACTGTAGATATTCTCACACGGCTTACATATGGTGAAATAGAACCACTTGCAGCACAAATTGAGTTTCTTTCTGGGATGTTGCAATTGAATGGATTTAATACTGAATTTAAGATATGTTCAGTATGTGGTAAGCCATTTGAATGTGCTGCATTTGATGTTGAAGCTGGAGTTGTTTGTCGACCTTGCTCAGCACCTTCGCAGTCAATATATATATCAAGAGAAGCAATACAATGTATTCATGGGGAAGAGACTTCTGAAAAGTACATGTTAGAGACGGTACTTTTACTTGAAGAAATAATATATCATTATATGGGAATAAAAATTATCAAAAATAAAGAGACGGAATTAAAATGAAAAAATTAAGAGTAGCGATTTTAAGCGTTATTGCAGTTATGATTTGCATGTTGCTTGTAGCATGTGGGAAAGGAACTGGTAAGACAAAAAAACTTACGGATATTTTCCACACAAGAGTTTCAGCCGGTGAATTAACTACAATGACTACATATAAATCAATGCCTAAAAATTATAGAATATATTCTGATATTGCACCTCAAGTTCCGGGATTTCCGGATTCAAGCTCACAGATCGGATATATAGAAAAATATAATGCATTTGTGGTTGAAAAAGTAAAGGTTACAGACACTGCAAAACATGCTGTAGAATCAGAAAAAATATTGAATGTAATGAAAGCTGGTTCTGATTCATTAATTCTTGATGAAAATTTAAGACCTAAACAGATACAAATAGCACATGGATACATTGCAATTCTTGGAAGCGATAATACAGTTTCAGTATATAACATGGATGGTAGAACGGTATTAAGTAAAAGCCATTTTGATAGAGAAAAAATTGCAAACAGTTCTAAAAAATTAACAGATATTATAAAGATAGCTGATTCAGATACAATAGCTGTATCTGGAGAATATTTGAAAGATGGAAAAAGTAAAACGGTTACTTTTTTTAGACCTACAACTCAAGGAGATGTTTCAAGTAGGGGAATTAAAGGGAATACAATTGAAAATCCAAGCGACAAATTAGGGAATGTTGGTGTAGTTGAGAATACATATTCTGTTGTAAGAACTGGTAGCGATTCAAAACAGGATCAGGGTGGAAGTATATTGTGGAACATAATAACCGGTGAAAAACTTATGGAGTATGAAAAACCAAAAGATGCTAAGGAATATACTCAATATGTTTCATATCTTGGAATGAGTAGGTTTTACATTCAAACGAATCAAGAAGGAAAAGAAAAGAATTATACGATTAAAACTGGTAATGGGAAATATACTTTAATTAAAGCTACATTTTTTAATGCGGCAAATAGAAAGGAATATACAAATAATAGCGGATATTTATATGGGAAGATATTAAACGAGTATTCGTACAATTTGGAAGGACGTGAAATTTCAAAAGTTTTAAAACCCGGCTATCAGTATTGTGGATATGTTGTAGATCTTACAAAACCTTCGAATCCGACATTTGATCAGTTTATAGTTGATTCGAAACTTAAACCTGTTCTTAGTCTTACAGGCAATTATGGTATAAGTGTAGATTCTATAAAAAAATTCTCGGAAGCAACATTAACAGATTTACTCTTTGATTGTGTTGATGATATTGCATATGTTCCATATAATCCAGGCACATTAAGAGTTATGGATAAAAATGGAAAATTAAAATTTAGCAATAACGATTACACATATTTAAAGGCGGTCGCTAATCATGGAATGATCGTGTGTCAGGTAAAGAAAAAAGATAGCGAAGAAACTGGACATGTTGTCTTTACATATAGTGGAAAAAAAGTATTTGATTCATTCGCTGAAGATATAAAAGATATTAAAGAGATTGAACCTTTTAGAGGTGACTTTGCTCTAGTTGTTCCTAAGTATGGAGATAAATATAGATTGTTAAGTAAGTCGGGTACATTGTTTGATAGACATAGGGATACCGGTGAATTAATTTTTCATGAGTATTATGATGCAAATGGTAAAAAAATTAATGATGGGAAAATTGTATATACCCAAAATATTTATATGCAATTTAAAAATGTAAATGGCAATATTTTGTATGGAGTAAAGCGAATAAGACAGAATGAAAATAATGCAGTCATTAAAGATACAATATTTCCTGTAGGTACTATTTTATATTGTCAGCCTGATAATCCTAGTAAAGTTTTTGTATTTGAATATACTGCTTCTGGTAATGATGTTATCTATACAGTGCATGAGGTCAGATGACAACTGAGATACTTGAGTCTATAGAAGAAAATATAAAAAAAGTAGCACAAGAAATCTCTAATGGCGAAATTGCAGCATTTCCCACAGAAACTGTATATGGACTTGGTGGAGATGCTTTAAATAGTTGTGCAGTTGAAAAAATTTTTCAAGCGAAAGGTAGACCGCAGGACAATCCTCTTATAATTCATATTGCGAACATTGTAGAAATAAGTAAAATAGCGGAAAGTATTCCAGATTACGCTTACTTATTGGCTGAAAAATTTATGCCTGGACCTCTTACACTTGTTTTAAAAAAAAATAATAAAGTACCTAATATTGTAACAGCTGGAGGAGATACGGTTGCAGTAAGAATACCAAGCCATAAAGTTGCAAGGAGGCTTATAGAACTTTCTGCACCACTTGCAGCACCTTCTGCAAATCTCTCTAAACATGTTTCTCCGACTAATGCACAGCATGTTTATAATGACTTAAACGGGAGGATACATTATATACTTGATGGTGGTGACTGTTCTTTTGGTATAGAATCGACAGTTTTGGATCTTACGACAGAAATTCCAACAATCCTTAGACCAGGAGCAATTACGCTTGAAATGCTTCATGAAGTTTTAGAAAATGTAAAAGCATTTAATGGAGAAATTAAAATTGCTAAATCGCCAGGAATGAAATATAAGCATTATTCACCTGAAGTCGATGCTGTGTTGGCTTTAAATGCACAACATGCGGTGAAAGAGTATGTTGAAATGAAAGAATTAAATCCTGTAATAATAGGGCTGGATTCATATCTTAATTGTTGTGAAGTCGCAAATAAAATCAGTGTAGGTAAAACGGTTGAAGAATATATGAAAAATATATATTCATCGTTGAGGTATGCTGAAAAAAAATATGGATATATAATAATACAGATGTTATCTGAAGATGGAATTGAACAGTCAATAATGAATAGAGTAAAAAAAGCAGTTAATGGCAAAATAATATAGGCGGAGTAAATATGAATATAATTGACGAATTAAGAGAAAGAGGATTAGTTAAGCAAATTGTTTTTGAAGACGAATTAAAAGTAAAACTAAATAAAAAAGGACAGGCGTTTTATATAGGTTTTGATCCTACTGCAGATAGTTTACATGTTGGACATTTTATGCAGTTAATTGTTGCTAAAAGATTACAAGATGCTGGGCATAAACCAATCATTCTTGTTGGTGGTGGAACTGCTATGGTTGGGGATCCTTCTGGCAGAACAGATATGCGTTCAATGATGACAAAGGAAACAATAGCACATAATGTAGAGTGCTTTAAAAAACAAATGGCAAGATTTATTAATTTTGATAAAGGTGAAAATGCTGCAATTATTGTAAATAATGCAGATTGGCTTTTAAATCTTAATTATGTAGATTTTCTTAGAGATATTGGAGCATATTTTTCAGTAAACAAAATGCTTACAGCAGAGTGCTTTAAATCACGAATGGAAAAGGGTTTAAGTTTTCTTGAATTTAACTATATGTTGATGCAAGCATATGATTTTTTAACATTGTATAAAAAATATGGATGTATCTTGCAGTGTGGTGGTGATGACCAGTGGAGCAATATACTTGCAGGGGCTGACTTAATTAGAAGAAAGGAAGGTGCTGATGCATTTGCTATAACATTTTCTTTATTAACAACATCTGAAGGAATAAAGATGGGCAAGACTGCAAAAGGTGCAGTATGGCTTGATGAAAAGAAGACATCACCTTATGATTTTTTCCAGTATTGGAGAAATGTACCGGATGCTGATGTTGAAAAGGTGTTTAGATATCTTACATTCTTGCCATTAAACGAAATAGCAGAGCTTACAAAATATAATGATGAAAGAATGAATATTGCAAAGGAAAAACTTGCGTATGAATTGACTAGACTGGTCCATGGTAAAGAAGAGGCTGATAAAGTTCTTTCAGATGTACATGCTACATTTAGTGGAGATAATGCAAATATGCCAGTTGTAGAGATTCCATCAGGCATGAATGAAGTATCGGAAGTACTTATGGCAGTCGCAAAGCTGAAGTCTAAAAGTGAGGCTAAGAGATTGATTGAAGGTGGTGGAGTTTCTATTGATGGAATTGTGATTAAAGATCCATTTGCAAAGCTTACAGATGCACAAAAATCAAATGGATTTATAATAAAGAAGGGAAAGAAAAACATATATAAGGTTCAATTACAGTAGTGAAGTCATATTCGTTTATTGATGGTAAATTTTATGACGAGTATGAAATAAAAAAATCAAAGTTTATTTCATATGCGATAGGAGAAATATCTCAAGAAGATGCAATAAAACAGCTGGAGATAATAAAAAAAGAACATTCAAAAGCTACTCACTGTACATATGGATATTCATGCGACAATGGTAACACTGTACGATTCAGCGATGACGGAGAACCACAAGGAACAGCTGGTAAGCCGATATTACATGTGCTTGAAACTAGAGGACTTATAAACAGTTTTATCGCTGTTGTTCGATATTTCGGAGGCATAAAACTTGGTGCAAGTGGATTGCTAACAGCGTATAAAGACAGTGCAACACGAGTGATGGAAAAGGCAATTATAAGCACAAAGGAGCAATGCATTGAAACTCTGTTACACTTTAAATATCAATATTTTGAGTGTATAAAAAAAGTGATTGAAGGACATGGTCAATTGGCAGAAACTGCATATTCAGATAAAATAGATTGTGTTGCGTATATACTTGAAAACGATTACGATAAGGTGATCGATGATTTGATGAAAGAAACTTCATCAAATATTGAGATTGAAAGAAGAGCAAAAAAATATATAACTATTAAGAGGTAAAAATGAAATTAAATTTAGTTAAGACAAGAAAGGAAAAACCTGATTTCTCAAACTTAGGATTTGGAAAATATTTTACAGATCATATGCTTGTATGGGAATACGATTCAGAAAGCGGTTGGGGAGAGATGGAAATTAGAAAGTTTGAAAATCTTCCAATTTCACCGGCATGTTGTTCTCTTCATTATGGACAGGGAATATTTGAGGGTTTAAAAGCATATAAATGTGAAGATGGATCGATAAAAATGTTCAGACCATTAGATAATTTTAAAAGAATGAATAACAGTGCAAAAAGACTTTGTATGCAGACTTTTGATGAATTTGAAGCATTAAAAGGATTAAAGCAGCTCATAGAAATAGAAAAAGAGTGGATTCCAACAAATCCTGGCACTGCATTATATATTCGTCCATTTATGTATGGAAGTGAAAATTTTCTTGGAGTGCATCCATCAAAAAAATACACATTTTGTATAATCCTTTCGCCGGTCGGTTCTTATTATAAAAATGGTTTAAAACCGACTAAGTTAATTGTTGAAAATGAACTTACAAGAGCATGTAGGGGCGGTACGGGAGAAGCAAAATGTATGGGGAACTATGCATGTTCTTTATTAGCTGGTGAAAAAGCTAAAGCCCTTGGATTTGATCAGGTTCTTTGGTTGGATGGTGAAGAAAAGAAATATGTTGAAGAAGTAGGTGCAATGAACATATTTTTTGTTATAGATGGGAAGGTAGTGACGCCAAATCTTGATGGGACAATACTTCCTGGTATAACGAGAAATAGTGCAATTAAAATCCTCCAGGCTAATGGATATGAAGTTGAAGAAAGAAGAGTTGCAATTGCTGAACTTGTAAAGGCATATAAAAAAGGTAAATTGGAAGAGTGCTTTGGTACAGGTACAGCTGCGGTAATATCTCCGGTAGGCATAATTTCATATGACGATTCAGAAATGAAAATTAATAATAATGAAATGGGTAAAATAACTTCATGGTTATATACCAAGCTCACAGATATTCAGTTTGGTAGAGAAAAAGATCCATTCAACTGGGTTGAAAATCTTGTGGATTAATGAAAACTGCAACAGAAGCCGCTTTAAAAATTTTAAACACATCACCAAGAAGTGAATTTGAAATAAGAACCAAACTTCACGATAAATTTTACACAGATGAAGAAATTGATGAAGCGGTTTTGTTTTGTAAAAAATACAATTATATAAATGATGAAAATTATGCGAAGATGTATATAGAATATAATGCACAAAGATATGGAAGAAAACTTTTAAGTTACAAATTATTGAATGAAAAAAAAGTTGATTTGGAAATTATTGATAATGCGTTGGATGAAATTTTAACGCATGAAAAAGAAATCAAGTATGCAAAAGAAATTGCTGAAAAATATATAAAGGTAAGACATATTGAACCTGATGAAAAACAGAAAGTGCTTACATATTTAGCTGGCAAGGGATTTTCATACGACATATCTGGGACGGCATTAAATGATATCTTCAATAGTTAACGAACTAGCAAAAAAATATTTTAAAAAAAGAGACAATGAAAAAAGTAAATTTGATTTTGGTAAATGCTTGATAATTGGCGGTTCGTATAAGTATGTAGGTGCAGCACAATTTGCTGGACAGGCATTGGATGCACTATATGGTTGTTCAGAAGCGGTTATGCGTTGTGGTGTTGGACTTTCGCATATAGCTTTGCCTGGGAAAATTGCAGAAATTGCAATGAAGCATATTAAATATTCAGGCATAATTAAAATGCCGCAATGTTGTGGGAATATGTTGTTTTCAAAACATATTATGAAAAGGGTAATGAAACATTGTAATGCAGTTGCTATCGGAATGGGAATGAATGCTGCTAAAACTGACAAATTTATTAAGTATATTCTTGACGAAACGCATGCACAGATAGTTATAGATGCGGATGCTCTAAAGCATTTAAAAGTTTTCAATTTACAAAATAGATGTATCCTTACACCAAATCAATATGAATTTATTTCCTTAACAGGAAAAGAGAGCGATGACAATATAATTGCTGAAAAGTACGCAAAAGATCACAAGTGTGTAATGTTGTTAAAATCTCACAACACATTTATCACCGATGGCGTACACAGTTATATTAATCAAACTGGGAATGTAAAGCTTGCAAAGGGTGGAAGTGGAGATATCCTTTCAGGAATAATATGCGGCTTACTTGGAATAGGAGCAAATACATATGATGCTGGAATTTTAGGTTCATACATTCTTGGAAGATGTGCTGAAATTTCTATAAAAAATGAATTTTCAATATTGCCGGAAGATATAGTTGCTGAAATTCCGAAAGTAATCGATGAACTTGCAAATTTATAACAATATAGTTTTAGGTGCAATATATGTATGGTGGGTTTAAAATTAATTGGTTTAATAATTAATCGTAATTAGATCGTAGGTATTGCCATTATTTATCGTTCAAAAAGTAGCAAATAGAGAAAAACAAAGTCAATAATATGGCTAAAAAATGTATAAAAATTTATAATATTAATAATAACTTGAAGGAGGCGGAAATAAGATGAATGAATTTGATGAAAGTTTATTTGAAGATTTCCAGGACATAACTGATTCGGTTAATACAGATCAGAATTTTGATCCATCTGCTATGCAAAATCAGTCAGCTGATTTTTCTCAGCAGTTTGATCAGACACAAAATATTCAGGGACAAGGAGTTCAGGATGATAAGAGTCTTGTTTTAAACGATGACATTAATACAAATTTTGGAGCAGGCTTTAATCTTCCTTCTTTAGATTTCAGCAAGGCTGAAGATGAAATGACATTTTCAGATATGTTGAAAAATATGGCAACACAGAATGGATATTCTATTGTCTTGATTATTCTGCATATTTTAATTATGCTAAGTATAGGACTTGGAGTATTTTTTATACTTTATTCTGCAATTTAATTTTAAGAGAGGTAATAAATGGACGAAACAACATTAAACCAGACAGCATCACAACCAACAGCTCCAAAACAGAAGAAAAAGAAAAATCCTTTTGTTTATTTGATTTCAACAGCTTTGTTTGGTGGAATCTGCTTAGGTGCAATTTTATATTGTATTGTTCAATTAGCAGGTAGAGCGGCATAATAAATGTTTGAAAATGATGATAATTTGAATCATAAGCCTGATTCTGATTCAGACTATGATTCTTTTTTTGATTCTTTAACAACAGAAGAACAAAAACAACATATTACAATTTCAGCAGAACAGATTGATGAGAATGTAGTTGAGGATTTTGATGAAACATTGGTTAAAGATACCAAGAAGCGTTTGTTATTTTCTTGGCTAATTGGAATAGGTTCGTTTTTATTCCCAATTTTTGGTTTTATAGCTGCTTTCTTTTTTTCTGGAATGTACAGAAGTAGGGATTTTAAACATGCTTGCATAATAGGTTCTTGTATTGGTATTGGTTTTTCTATAGTTTTAATCACATTTCTAGGAGCTTTTAGCTCATTAAAGTTAATTCGCTGATATAGCTCAGGAGGTAGAGCACTACCTTGGTAAGGTAGAGGTCTCGGGTTCAAATCCCGATATCAGCTCCATTATTTATTTTTTAAAATTAGATTCTTGAGACTAAAATCAAAGCATGAATGCAAATTAGGAAAGAGACCTAAGTTAAATATAAAATAGATAACATCTTATATGTCAGGTGTAAACACAAAAAAGCCAATATACATTTCACTAAGTAATTCCCAAAGAAATACCCTATATTTTTTGCATTAAAACAACGAAAAAGA
>CAUUJG010000009.1:0-53560 GCA_963545485.1 uncultured Clostridia bacterium
CTTCTTTATATGGCAAAAGCAATCCTTTTAAAAACTCAACACAACAACATACATCTAACCCGTTCAATTTACTGCGATCTTGCACCCCAAATTCTCTATCAAGAATGCTCTGCAAACTCAAATAAGGAATTAATATAAGGTTAGCCTATTTGAAAATTAATTGGTTAATAAACACAGATACATAAAAAAATTGTTTATTTCATTTTGCACTTGATGGATTAAGCAAAGTAATACATCCAATATTGAAAAAATGATACAGTTCAGTAAAAAAAGGACATTAAGAATTTATATAGTTAACGATATTTTAAATTTAAAACATTAAAATTTTCATAGTATATCCTGTTTGGACATAAATATATTATATATATTATCTAACTTATATATTATTTAGGACAATTATTATGGTCACGGATAAGGCTTTTTTTATTATATGATATAATTAATTTTGTAGTTTTATACATGGGAGGAAGAATGCTGCAGCTTAAAAAAATTGAAAAAGAATATAATATAAATAAAAAAGAATCGATAACAGTACTACATGATATAAATATAGAATTTAGAGAAAAAGAATTTGTTTCCATACTTGGACCCAGTGGATGTGGCAAAACCACGCTTTTGAATATAGTAGGTGGTTTAGACAAAGCTACAGCTGGGGATATAATTATTGAAGGAAAGAAAATTAAAGATTTTGATGCACTGGAACTTGATACATACAGAAGTAAAAGTATAGGGTTTATATTTCAGTCATACAACTTAATACCAACAATGAATATTCTGCAAAATGTCGAATTAGCATTAACAATTGCAGGTGTTTCCAGTAGTGAAAGAAAGAAAAGAGCACAAGAAGCACTGGAGTTGGTGGGGTTGAAAAATCATTTAAGAAAGAAGCCGACTCAAATGTCAGGTGGTCAGATGCAGAGGGTAGCAATAGCAAGAGCACTTGTTAATGAGCCAAACATCATATTAGCTGATGAACCTACTGGTGCACTTGATTCAGAGTCAGGTATACAAGTAATGGAAATTTTAAAGAAAATATCCGAAAAAAAACTTGTATTGATGGTAACTCATAATCCTGAATTGGCAGATAAATATAGCGATAGAATAATTAATTTAAAAGATGGTGAAATTGTTGCTGATACCAAACCATATGACTCACAAAAGGATGGGAAACAAACCGCAGATATTTCATATAATGCACTTACTCTTATGCGTGGTGATGTAAAACATGGATTGTATAAAGTAAGAAAAAAGATAATGAAAAAGCATGGAATTAGCGAATATTTGTTTTCTGACATTCAGCAGCTTAGAGAAAATGAAATTCCTGAAAGATGTGTAGGGAAAGAACATTTGATAGAGCAACTAAGAGAAAAAGCGGAGAAAAATAAAGAAACTATAGATAAGATAATAGAAATTGAAAAAGTGATTAGTAGGACAAATACAATTTCATTAAGTGAAGTAAATGAAATTAAATATGATTACATATTGAAAGATAGACTTAAAGAACAACTGAAATTAAAGCAAAATGTTGACCTTGAAGTGGCAAGAGTAAACATTGAGAAGTTCCTCAAAAAAATAAGAAGAAAAATGTGTAGCGACAACCTTATGAGAGAGGACATGGTTAACGATATGATTAAATTATGCAAGTTATCAAAAGATAGAAAAATAGATCAAGGGAGTGAACTTGCGAATAAGGTTAGAACACATAGGGAATTGTTGGATGCAGTTACTCAATTAGACGAAGTAATAGAGATTGTACCTAATGCGAGTGAAAATGATTTAAAGAGAATAGCAGGGCAATATGGGACTCAAGGGTACCAATTTCAAACGGCGGTAGGTCGTTGGGTACAAAAACAAGTTTCTTCAGATCATTCATCAATGGATAGGCGGACAACATTTAAATTGTCGGCTAATAGTCTTAAATCAAAAAAACATAGGACAATAACAACAACATTTGCCGGTAGTATAGGAATTGTTGGAGTTATACTTGTTTTGGGAATATCATTTGGAATTAAGTCATATATAAGAAAAACAGAAGAAGCATCGCTAGCGAAGTATCCTATAGAGATTCAAAGAGAAGGCGTTGATGTAAATAGAATGTTAGAACTTGCAAAGAAAGCTACAGAAGGTGATAAAACAAAAAAATGGCCTAAGACTAAAAGAGTAAAAATAAATAAGCTCGTAAGTTCAATAGTAGGTGATTCTTTAACAAAAATGTCAGCGAATTCTAATGATCTTGCATTTGCGAAGAAAGAACTGGAAAAACACTTTAGAGAGAACAGTAAAGATGGATTTGTAAAAAGTGAATATGGAACGAATTTTTCTGTCTTTGGTGAAAACAAAGATGGTAAATTAACAAAGGTACATCCATATACTGATGTGATGGAAAGTTATTTAGATAAACTGGGCTTGCCGGATGATATAAAGGCTAGAGCGAAAGCAAATTCTCAACAAATGGTTGAGGGATGGACTGAAAGTCCAAGTACGGAACTCTTAAAAACTCAATATGAAAAAATAGCAGGAGAATGGTTTAGTGATAATCCTGAAACTGGATATAGAGAGGTGATGCTAAGAGCAGATGAACGGAATAGAATACCCGACTATGTGTTATGCCAACTTGGGCTGTTAGATGGACTTGATTTACTTAATAAAGATTCAATAATGCAAGAGTTGCCAAGTAATATAATTGGACGTGAATATAATCTTGTTCCTAGATACAACTATTTTGAAAAAGATTCGTCGGGAACTTTTAGTGAATTAGAAGAAAAATATTTTGATAAGCTTAATGACACAGACACTATTGATAAAATTAATCAGAGAATAAAAGATAAAACACTTAAAGATAAAAATGGGAATGAAATTAAATTAAAAATAATTGGCATTATAAGACCAAAGAAAAACACTGATGCAACACTTTTATCAGGCAATGTAATATATTCAAGCAAATTGAATGAATATATTATTAAAAGAGGACTCGATACAGAAGTGGTAAAAGCACAAGCAGATGCATTGGTAGACTTTTCCAGCCCTAATTTCACTTTAAAAGTTAACTTTACAGATAGAACACTAGAAAGAATGGGCTTTGATTCAAAACTTATCAAAGAAGGAAAATTAAGAGAAGGAGCAACAATTAGTAACGAAGAAAAGAAAGATACAACTTATGAAAAAGTTATGCGAGAATTGGGCGTTGCCGATTTGAATAATCCTAAGTCACTTAAATTGTATTTCTCATCATATGATGCGAAGGAGAGAGGAAAAAAGAAAATATCAGAAATAAGACAAATGAATTTGAGGGAACATGTTCGGAATCCTATAACTAAATTTATTGATAAACTTGGGGATGAGATGCCGGATAAAAAAGCGGAAATAGTCTACATAGATTTTCTTGAAGTAATAATGGGGTATGTACGACAGATGGCGAAAATTATAATTTACACACTTGTAAGCTTTTCATCTATTTCGTTGATAGTGTCAACAATAATGATTTCCATAATTGTATATACATCTGTTCTGGAACGCAAAAAGGAGATAGGTGTTTTGCGAAGTCTAGGAGCAAGGAAAAAAGATGTATCAAGGTTATTTACTGCGGAATCATTTATGCTCGGAGCTATATCTGGAGCAATGGGAGTATTGTTCTCTCTTATTATAAGTGGTATAGCGAATTTAGTTTTAAAGTATGTATATGAACAACCAAGGCTTGTAGGTATTACATGGTATCATTGTTTGATAATGTTTGGATTAAGTATTTTACTTAGTGTATTTGCAGGGTTCATACCGGCACAATTGGCAGCTAAGCAGGATCCAGCAGTAACTTTACGAACGCAGTAGAATATTCATACTTTTATAAAATCTGAGAGAAAAATTATCCGAAAGGTTTGAAATCGCTTTCACTGTTTGTTAATAATTCGGAAGCGATTTTATTTTTTACTATTCCTCTTGTGATAGCTGAGAACCCGTATTTTTTTCGTACGGAGTCTATAGATTGTTCGAATTTATCTTGTTTAGTATTGAAAAGTGTAAGCTGAGAAATATTGTTTGAAATGAATTTTGATACTCCTATTGAGATACTTCTCAATGGTTGTAAAAAATCATAAAAGGATTTAATTAGGTCAATTGCATTTTCAGCAATGTCATTTGTTGAATAAATTGGGAATACATTGCTGTTCTGTTTTTGTACAAAAGAAAGATCAGATTTACGCAGTGATACTGAAATTTGGTTAGCATGTACATTGTATTCTCTAAGTCGTACGGCAATATTTTCACTCAAGCCATAAATGATGGGTAGACACTCTTCGATATTAAGCATGTCCTTGGCAGTAGTAATACCATTGGACATACTTTTGGGGAAAGACCTATCAAGATAGTGTCTTACAGTGTCATCAGATAAACCTCTTGCCATATTTGTAAGATCCTTACCTATAGAACCAAAAACCTGTTCCATAATAGAATCATCCGCATAATATAAATCGCCTATAGTGAAGATATTTAGATTGTTAAGTTTTCGGTAAATTTTGCTTCCAATATATATTAAATTATTTGCGGGTAAATTTTTAATTTTATCAAAATATTCATTCGGTAGAAGAGATGTGATCGCATCAGGTTTTTTTAAATCGCTACCCAATTTAGCAAGAGCTTTTGTGAATGATATGCCAACAGAAATTGTTAAGCCAGTTTCAGCTTTAACGGTATCTTTAATCTTTGTTGCAATATTGAATGGCTGTCCAAGAATTTTTTCAGAATTTGTTAAATCAAGAAAGCATTCATCGATTCCGAATTTTTCAACTCTATCAGTATATCTTGTATAAATATTGAATACGGTTTTGGAATATTTTGCGTAGTCATCATATTGGGGTTTTAAGATTATTAGGTCTTTGCATTTTTTCTTCGCAGCATGAAGGGGTTCGCCCGTTTGTATATGATATTTTTTAGCTACATCGTTTTTTGCTAAAACCACGCCATGACGCAACTCTTCATCGCCACCGACAGCTACAGGTGAATCCTTATATTCTGGATGAGAAAGTAAATTTACAGATGCGAAAAAGTTGTTTAAATCGCAGTGTAGAATGAGCTTTTTCATATATACAGTTTAACATATTAGTTATCAAAAAAATTTAATAAGTATTGCAATTTTGTTTATATGTAATACTTATGCAAAGGAGACAATAAATGTAAATGTATTTATGAGATATTAGAAAAATTATTGAGATTAGGAAGACAAATATTTGAAACATCATATAAAAATTTAGACAAATACTTTAAAAATAATTCGCCAAACACTTTATATATTCATGGATGGAGAAATTCTTCATTATAGGGATCAAATGGTTTAGAGTGTTACATTCATTCAATTGAGAAATGGAGATTACTAGAAGATGTTTATAAACAAAAAAAACACAGATATGATATAATCAAAAAAACACGAAAAACATGAGGTTTTTATGAAAGTTAGAAAAGCTATTATTCCATGTGCGGGATTTGGGACGAGATTTTTACCTATAACAAAAGTAGTACCGAAAGAAATCTTGCCAATAATTGATACCCCTACGCTTGAGTACATAATGGATGAGGCGGAGCAGGCAGGTGTTGAAGAAATAATGCTTATTGTTTCTGAAGAGAAGTTATCAGCGATTAAAAGATTAATAGAAGGGAATTTAGATTTAAACAAATTCCTTTTGGAAGTAAAAAAAGATAAAGAATATAAATTAGCCAACAAAGAAAGAAAAATGAAAATCACTTTTGGTATTCAGCAAAAGATGGATGGAAATGGAAGAGCGATAGAATGTGCAAAAGATTTTGCTGCTGGAGAGCCTATAGCTGTATTGTTTGGAGATGATGTAATGAGACAGACATGTGATCGAAATGTAACAAAACAGCTCATTGATGTTTATGAAAAATTAGAGAAAAATGTTGTTGGTTGTCAACGGACGAATGAAACGATAGCTAGACGATGTGGAGTAATGAAAATAAAAAATCAGATTGATGAAAGAACTTTTGATATAAATGGGATAATAGAAAAACCAACAGGAGATTTACCGTCTGATCTTGTTTCATTAGGTAGGTTTGTTTTGCATCCTGAGATATTTGAAGTTTTGGCGAAAATGAAACCTGATAATATTACGGGAGAAATATATCTAACAGATGCATTAAGTGCCCTTGCTGAAAAGGGTAGAGTTATAGCATATGATTTTATTGGCGATAGATATGACATTGGCAACAAGTTAGGATTTATATTGGCGAATATAGATTTTGCACTTTCAGATCCTGTATATCATGATGATCTTCTTGAACATATAAAGGGATTAAATCTTAATGTCTAAAATAAGATTTTCACAGGATCTGAAAAGAGTAATTCAGATTTCAGTTAAAAATGCACAAATAACAGGCGGACTTGTAAGAACTGAACATTTTTTGTATGGGGTTATGAAGTGCCCGGATACATATTCCAGTAAGATATTATCTGCATTTAATCTCACTAAGGAAATGGTTGAAAAGGGGATAATTTTAGGTGAAAGATATGACAGTATTACCCACTCTCCAGCAATAAGTGCCGCAATGGCTGCTGGAGAACAGATGGCAGAGAATAATGGAGCAAACGAAGTTTTAATAGAACACATTCTTTATGCCATCTTAAACAATCCGAATACGGGAGCGTGTAAGATACTTGAGAAGAATGCAGTTAATATAGAACATGTCAAAGAAGGTGTTGGAAAAAAAATCAAAGCTAATGTGCGAATTAATAACAGTGCCAGTAGAGAATTTAATAACGATTTTTTTCAACAACAGGAAAATAGGCAACCAGCATTTGGTGCGGTTTATAGACCGACAGCACAGGCAATGGATTTTGACTTATATGAATTTGGACAAAATTTAAATGAGAAATATTTAAAGAATAATATTGATCCGGTAATTGGAAGAGGAAAAGAAATTGAAAGAACGATTTCGATTCTGTGCAGAAAAACAAAAAATAATCCAATACTTATAGGAGAACCAGGAGTTGGTAAATCAGCAGTAGTTGATGGGCTGGCTCAAGCAATCGTTAATAGAGATGTCCCGAGTGAATTGTATGATAAGATAATCTTTTCACTAGATCTTTCTTCGTTGATAGCCGGTACAAAATTTCGAGGTGACTTTGAAGAAAGATTGAAGAAGCTGATAAAAAATATACAGTCAAGAAAAGATATCATTTTATTTATTGATGAAATTCACATGATCCTTGGAGCTGGTTCAACCGGAGATAATGTTGATGTGGCAAATATACTTAAACCGATGTTGGCGAGAGGAGAATTACAAACAATTGGGGCTACTACAAATGACGAATATAAAAAGTACTTTGAGAAGGATCCCGCATTAGCAAGAAGATTTCAACCAGTACAGGTTGAACCCACATCAGTCGTAGACACCATACAAATATTGAAAGGATTAAAGGGGTCATACGAAAGACATCACGGTACTATTATCACAGAGGATGCGATTATTGCTGCGGTATTATTGTCAGATAGGTACATAACGGATAGGTTTCTACCAGATAAAGCGATTGACCTTATAGATGAAGCTTCGTCAAGAAAAAGACATTTTTCATTTGTTGTTCCAGAAAAACTTAGAGAAATTGAAGAAGAACTTAAGGAACTTGATTTTAAGAAGTTGGAAGCCACAAAAAGAGGACGCTATTCTGATATAAGAAATCTTGAAGAAAGTATAATTAGTAAAAAACATGAATATGAAGATGAAGAGCTTCGCTGGATGGAACAGAAAGGTAAAAGAAAAATGGAAATAAGCGAAGACGAGATTGCAGAAGTTGTTGCTGATTGGACACAAATTCCTGTAAAGAAGCTTACAGAAAAAGAAAAAGCGGGAGTCATGTCTCTTGAGGATGAATTGACGAAGAGAGTAATAGGACAGCCTGAAGCAGTTAAGGCTGTAGCTACAGCAATTAAAAGAGCAAGGGCGGGACTTAAAGAACCAAATAGACCTATCGGTTCGTTTATATTTATGGGACCTACAGGGGTAGGAAAAACAGAATTGGCAAAAGCTCTAGCAAAGAATATGTTTGGAGACGAAAATAAACTTATCAGGTTTGATATGTCAGAGTACATGGACAAGATAAATGTATCAAAACTTATTGGTGCCGCACCTGGATATATAGGATATGAAGAAGGTGGACAATTAACAGATAGAATAAGAAGACACCCATATTCTGTCGTTTTGTTTGATGAAATTGAAAAAGCTAATCCGGATGTATTTAATATATTGCTTCAGTTGCTGGATGATGGAAGATTGACAGATAATCGTGGGAGAATAACAGACTTTAAAAATACAGTTATAATTCTTACAACAAATCTTGGTGCAGAATATGAAAATAAGAGCAAACTAGGATTTGGAAGTCATAATGATGATGTCGAAGAAGAAAAAGAAGAACAAAGAAAAATTTTAGCAGAAACATTGAGACCCGAATTAATTAATAGAATAGATGAGATAGTAACATTTAAGCATCTTACACAGGAAGATATATCAAAGATATCTGAAATTTTCTTTAAATCATTAATCAACAAACTTGATGATATGAACATAAGAGCTGTTATATCAGATGAAGCTAAAGAGTATGTATCAGCAAAAGGATACGACCCAGATTTCGGAGCAAGGGAGCTAAAAAGAACAATACAAAAGTTTCTAGAAAATAGACTTAGCGACATGATTTTAAAAGGTCAGATTGCACAAGGAGATAGTATTTCGATTGAAATGCAAGACAATAAACTTAAATTTTTCAAAATAGAAAATAATTAAATTAATAGATATTCTAATCCGATAAAACTTAAAATATTTGATAATATATGTTGTAATTGCAAAAGCCATCAAGTCATCGTTGGACAAAAAACCATATTCACAAAAAGGCAAAAATTTAGTATATTTGGATTAGCGGGGTGAAGTATGAAATTTGAATATTTTGGCAAAGATTATGACATAAGTGATTTGTTAAAAAATATAACAGAGAAAAAGTGCTGGAAGTTGGATAAGTACTTTAAATCTGATGAGAATGCATTGGTTAGGCTAAATGTTATCAAAGATGGGATGCATTACATAAGTGAAATGACAGTTGTACATAAAGCTCAGAATTATAGGGCAGAAGCGAAGGGATTTAATCCTTTTGACAATATTGATGAACTGATTCCAAGAATCATAGGACAGATAAGAAAACAAAAAGATATTTGGGAGAAGAATAAAAAAGATTAGATGCAAGTAGGCATTTCGACAGCGACTTTTTATACGAAACTCTATACAGAGCAAACTTTTCCAGTTATTAAAAAATGTGGTGCAGAAGTCTGCGAAGTTTTTATGAATACATATTCTGAATATGAACCTAAATTCGGAGATATATTTGTTCGTGAAAGTGATGGCGTAAAGATATATTCAATACACGCTCTAAATACACAATTTGAGCCACAATTATTCAATCGAGTTGATAGAACAAGATATGATGCGGAAGTTATACTGAAAAAAGTACTTGCTAATGCTCAAAAAATGGGAGCCCACTATTACACATTCCATGCGACTACAAGACTTAAGGTTACTTCAAAAATAAATGTTGATGATTTTGCGTACCATATTACGAGAATAGGTGATATAGCAACACAATATGATGTTCAAATATGTCTTGAAAATGTTCATTGGGCAGCATTTAATAGCCCGAATTTTTTTAGGGAACTTAAACCTAAGGTTAAAAATATAGGTACAGTTCTTGATATTAAACAAGCAAGACAGAGTGGATTTGACTGGCGTGAATACATAGATGTTATGGGTAACACCATACGTAATGTACATATTTCAGATGTAAGGAATAATCAGACAGCACTTATTGGCACTGGTGAATTTCCTTTCAGAGAATTAATCACGAGATTAAGAGATATTGGATATGATGGACCTCTAATAATAGAACAGTATCCAGAAGATTATGAAACATATGACCAATTAAAGGATGCTGTGGAATTTATCAAGAGTTTAATTTAATTGATATCATTTAAAAACTGTTTAATAATGAATAAGTCATAGACGGAGGCGGATAGATGAAATTGACATTTGATTTTAATAATATGATGGAAAGTGCCATAGGATCACAAGGTATTAAAGAAAAAGAATTAGAGTTGCTTGAAGAAAAAGCAGCGGAAGTACATAAAGCATTTGAAGCTAATCGTGGTAAAGGAATGCTTGGTTGGACAGAACTTCCATACAATCAAGTAGATGTAGTTAAAGAGATAATTGCTGAAGCGATTCACATAAGAAAAAATTATGACAATTTCGTAGTGCTCGGGATAGGCGGAAGTGCACTTGGACCATTTGCAGTGTTTAATGCATTAACACATTTAAGATATAACGATCTTTCCCCACAGAAAAGAAGTGTTAAATTTTTTGTTGAAGACAATGTTGATCCTGAGAGAATGGCTGCACTGCTTGATGTAATAGATGTAGAAAAAACAGTTTTTAATGTTATTACAAAAAGTGGAGCGACATCTGAGACAATGAGCCAATATTTAATTATTACAGATATTCTAAAAAAGAAGTTAGGTGATAAATATAAAGAAAATATAATAGCTACAACATCGGCAGAAAAAGGGAATCTAATTAAAATAGCTACTAAGGAGAACTTTAAAACATTTTACATTCCAGATGGAGTTGGGGGAAGATTTTCTGAATTGTGTCCTGTAGGGTTATTACCTGCAGCTGTTTTGGGCATAGATATAACGGGGTTGCTACGTGGTGCTGCAGAAATGGATAAAATATGTAGCACAGAAAAAATGAGAAAAAACCCAGCATTATTTGGAGCTGTTCTACAATACATCGCAATGATGAAAGGCAAAAATGTATCAGTAATGATGCCATATTCGGATGCTTTGAGATATATGGCTGATTGGTATTGCCAGTTGTGGGGAGAAAGTCTTGGAAAGGAAAAAGATCTAAGCGGTAGAATTGTAAACCATGGGCAAACACCAGTTAAGGCATTGGGAGTTACAGATCAACATTCACAGGTTCAATTATATACTGAAGGACCTTTTGATAAAGTGATTACATTTATAGGTGTGCAGCAGTTTAGAAAAGATGTGATTATTCCAGCGGGAGCTGAAGAATTTCCTGATGTAAATTTCTTGTGTGGACATACGCTATCAGAGTTAATTAATACTGAAAGAAAAGCAACGGAGTATGCCCTTACAAAAGCAAAAAGGATGAATCAGACAATTATGTTGGATGAAATTTCAGCAAATACAATTGGACAACTGATAACATATTTTGAAATACAGACAGCATATATGGGAGCATTGTTGAATATTGATGCATTTAATCAACCAGGAGTTGAAGAAGGCAAGAATGCTACTTATGCATTATTTGACAGACAGGGATATGAAGAAAAAAAGGCGGAGATGTTAAAGGCGAAGCCAAAAGATTCAAAATATATAATGTAATGGAACAATATACTTTTTATGCCTTAATGAGCAGAATGAAATTTGTTGAACGCTGGGGGTTAATGCGTTCTATTCATCGTGAAAATTTGATGGAGCATACATGTGAAGTTGCTATGCTCGGGCAGGCATTGGCGATTATTGCTAATGAAAAATTTAATAAAAAAATAAATGTAGATTATGTTGCAACTCTTGCGTTATATCATGATATGGCGGAAGTGGTGTCTGGCGATCTTCCAACTCCAATCAAATATTACAATAAAGATATTAAGGAATCATATAAGGCGATTGAAAATAACATAACAGAGCAGATGCTTGAAAAAGTTCCAAAGTTTACTAAAGACACATATGCTAGTTACTTAAAGCCAGATGAAGGTAGTGAAGAATTTCAAATGATGAAGATAGCAGATAAACTTTCTGCATATGTTAAGTGCGTTGAGGAAACAGCTGGAGGAAATAAGGAATTTGAATTGGCAAAAGAAAATCTTGAAAAAATACTCGTTGCATATTGGGAAAAACATCCAGAGCTTAAATTTTTTATGCAGAAATGTTTGCCTTCATATGGGAAGCAACTGGATTTGCTATGATTGTTCTAAGCAATGTTTCATGCCAGTATAAATTTGCAAAAAAAGTTTTCGACAATTTAAATATACAATTCAATGATGCAGAAATAGTATCGGTGCTTGGGGATGAAGAAAGTGGCAAAAGCACTTTATTTAAGATTCTCATAGGTATGGAACAATATTCAGGAACTGTCTTATATGATGGTGAAGTGTTAAACAAAAAACCTCATACAATAGTAGCTCTATATTCACAACACGCATTATTTTCAGGATATTCAGTTAAATATAATTTGGGATACTCCCTTAAAATAAGAAAGTCTAAAAAAGAAGACATACAGTTGAAGTTAAATGAAGTTGTGAAGTTTTTACAATTAGAAAATATAATTAGTAAAAAAATATGTAGACTGTCAGAATATGAGAAAGTTAAGGTCTGTCTTGGTAGGCTATTAATTAGGGATGCAAAATATTATTTAGTTGATGATGTATTTAGAAAACTTAATAGCGAAGAAAGAGAAAAAGCGTTTCAACTGTTTAAAGAAATAGCGGGAAAATTAAAGGACAAAAACAAGGTAGTTGTATATTTTACACGAAATAAAAAAGAAGCTATTGAAGTTGCAGATAGGTTATGTATTGTTGCAAATTGTGAATTAAAAGAGTTTGAAGATAAAAAAACAATATTAGAAGATCCACAGAATATATATAGCGTTATTATGTTGAAAAATAAGAACAATATACTAGCATGTGACATTGTGAATAATAAATTAATAGACAGGATGGGTGAAATTACAGCAATGGAAAAAGATGAAATATTGAAAGATAAAACATCAGTTTATGTCTATATTCCAGAAGATGCCTTTATTGTAGGGAGCACCAATACATTACAAGCAAAGGAAACAATTCCAGTAGATAATAGATATCTATACACATTAAGTAATAATATGACAGTACTTTCAAACAAAGTAAGTGATCAAATTTCTTTTGATATAGATATGTCAAAAGTTAGTTATTTTGATATTCCATCTGGAAGGAGAATAAAGTAAATTATACATTATTTTGGTATAATGACTTTGTGATAAATCATATTGACAAATACGCAATTGAAATAGAAAATTTACATAAATCTTATAAAGATGTTGAGGCTCTTAAGGGAATAAGTTTTAGTGTACTTGAAGGTACATTATTTTCTTACATTGGGTTAAATGGATCCGGAAAATCCACGACAATCAATATATTATGTCAGGTTATTAAAAGTGATGAAGGATCTATAAGAATTTTTGGAAAAGATCTTGAAAAATATGGGTATGAGATTAAAAAGGATGTAGGTATAGTTTTTCAAAATTCTTGCCTAGATAGAGATTTATCAATAAAAGCGAATTTAAAAATCAAAGCTGATATTTTTGGTATAAGTAAAAAAGATTTTTTAAATAAAGTTGAATATCTTGATTCAATACTAGAGCTAAAATCAATTTACAAGAAAAAGTATAAACATTTATCTGGAGGGCAGAAGAGGCGGGCGGATATTGCTTTGGCTCTTGTAAATGATCCAAAGTTGTTGTTTTTAGATGAACCTACTACTGGACTAGACCCTATCAATAGAGATAAGGTTTGGCAGGTGATTATGCATCTTGTAAAAGATGAAGGGATTACCGTATTTCTTACAACGCATTACATGGAAGAATCAGAGTACTCTGATAATGTAATAATTATTGATAAAGGTAAGATAATTGCTGAAGGGTCGCCAATTGAACTTAAAGAAAAATTCTCAAAAAACACTTTAAAGATATATGTGGATAATTTAGAGAGGAATACAAATAAGCTAAAAGAAATATTTAATAATGTTGAATATGATAAGGATCATTATTCAATTAAAATAGATAATATGGATTTTTTTAAAGTGGAAGATAAGGAGTTTCAAAATTTATTGAAAGATATTGAAATTATAAAAGGTAATCTACAAGATGTGTTTATAAATGTAGCGGGGAAGAGGTTTGTAAATGAATAAGAAAATTAATAATTTTAAACAACTTATTCATTTGGCAAATAGGCATTTCCTCGTATTTATAAAGGACAAGCTTACGCTGTTTTTTTCCTTGCTCGGACCACTCATTGTAATACTTGTTTTTTTGTTATTTCTTAAAAATATTCAGGTTGATGCTGTATTGGGATATTTGAGGAAGATTGGTATTCATGGAAGCGGTAGTAATATGAAAAAAGAAATTACAAAGTTAGTTTTAAATGACATGTTTGGCGGAGTCGTAGCGACATCAATAATAACTGTTTCATTTGCTACATGCAGTAAGGTAGTAGATGACAAAATAAGTGGGGTTTCACGTCTATATATGGCGAGTCCTATTAAAAATAGTATATTGACCGGTAGTTATATATTAGCTGCATTCTTTACAAGTTTTGTTATAAATTTGACAGTGTATTTTATTTCCATCATTGTTCTTGCTGCGACTGGAGCATTTTACATGACAATTGCAGATGTCTTTATTAATATTGCTTTAATATTTTTTGGTGTAATGTCCGCAACTACTATTTTTATAGTTTTAGTAGAGGGATTGACAAAAGCGACCCAGGTAACCACTTTGGGTTCCATAATAGGAGCGACTTCAGGCTTTTTCCTCGGAGCGTATGTTCCATTAAGTCAGCTTGGCAACTTTATTCAAAAGGCTGTATTAATGTTACCAGGAACATACACAGTTAATGTTTTAAAAGGAGGATATCTTAAAAAAGCTATTGTCGAAGTTTCAAAAAAGATTGGAGACACTAATGGTGCGTTAAGAGAAGTTTTTGATTGGAAGTTAAAATATTTTAATGATAATGAAGTTCCGATATATGCATCATTTTTAGTATTGATTTTAAGTTCACTTATTTTCTTTATAGCATATGTTCTAATAAAAAAGTGTGCTGGTAAACCGAATAGAAAAAATAGAAAAGAAAACAAAGTGCAATCGGCATAGAATAGTGATGACGAATGAAAAAGAACAGTGAATAAAAACAGTGTGGGTGTGATATACTTTACACATGCGTGTTTTAGGAATAGATCCGGGATTGGCAATAGTTGGGTACGGTGTTTTAGATGAAGAAAATGGAAAATGCATAGCGGTTGACTGTGGGGTAATAACTACATCAAAAGAGCTCACATTGCCACAGCGTTTAGTCCATATTGAAAAAATGTTACAAGAAATTCTTGATATGTATAAACCTGATGTTGTTGCTATTGAAGAATTGTTTTTTAGTAAAAACATAAAGACTGCGATTGCCGTAGCTCAAGCAAGAGGAGTTACATTGAATGTGTTACAAAAATCATTGCCTGATAAAATATATGAATACACGCCAAATCAAATAAAGGAATCATTAACAGGATATGGCTCTGCAGATAAAAAACAAATGCAGGAGATGATACGAATAATTTTGAGGTTGCAGACAATTCCCAAGCCAGATGATGCTGCAGATGCTTTGGCAATAGCATTGTGCCATGCACAAACGAGTAAGATATTAAATAGATGTAAAATCAATTAAAGAGGTAACATGTACAGTTTTATAAAAGGAAAAGTAGATGAGGTAGGAATAGGCAAGTTAGTTATAGAATGTAATGATATAGGATATGAGATAACAGTTCCAGAAAGAATAGCTGCAACATTAAAAGTAGGCGATATTGTCAAAATATATACATATTTATATGTAAAGGAGGATAGACAGGAATTATTTGGATTTCTCACAAATGAAGAAAAATTATTTTTCAATCAGCTTATAAGCATAAATGGTGTAGGTCCAAAAAGCGCTATTCAGATCCTTGGCACACACGATCTTGTAACATTAAGGACAGCAATTGCAACACAGGATGTAAAGACATTAACACAGGTTAAAGGGTTGGGGAAGAAAACTGCTGAAATGATTATAGTAAATATGAAAGGTAATATTGATCTAAAATTGCAATCAGATGCAATGCCGTCATCGCTTGCAACGAACGATGAACAGGATGCAGTTAACACCTTAGAGGCATTGGGAGTTAATAGATCGGAAGCTATTAGGGTTGTCGCATTAGTCGCTAAAGATGTAACGGGCGTAGAGAATATTATAAGAGCGGCATTACAGAAGGTGTAAAAAATGGAAGACAGTACAAGAATAATAAGTAGTATGGTATTGGGGGAAGGAGATAAAGATCTAACTCTAAGACCACAGACTCTTGAAGAATATGTGGGACAAACGGCAATTAAAGATAAGATGTCTATTTATATTACAGCTGCGAAAAACAGGTCAGATGCCCTTGACCATATTTTGTTATATGGACCTCCGGGGCTTGGGAAAACAACATTGGCACATGTAATAGCAAATGAAATGGGTTCTCAAATTAAAATTACTTCTGGTCCGGCAATTGAAAAGGCAGCAGATCTAGCTGCAATTTTAACCAATCTTGGGAAGGGAGATATTCTATTTATAGATGAAATCCATAGGCTTAGAAACAATATAGAAGAAGTTTTATATCCGGCAATGGAAGACTATAGTCTTGACTTCATTTCTGGTAAGGGAGCTATGGCTAGAAGTATACGTATTCCGTTGCAAAAGTTTACTTTGGTAGGGGCTACAACAAGAGCCGGAATGTTATCTAGTCCATTGAGAGCAAGATTTGGTATTAATGAAAGACTTGAAATGTATGATAAAGAAGAACTGAAAAATATTATTATCAGATCAGCTAAAATTTTAAACATAGATATTGACGATGAATCAGCAATTGAATTGGCGAAGCGTAGCAGAGGAACTCCAAGAATAGCGAACAGACTTTTAAAAAGAATAAGAGATTTTGCGGAGTATGATGAGAAAAAAAATGTAGATCTTGAAATAACTAGGAAGGCATTGTCATTGCTTGGAATAGATGATCTTGGACTTGATAAAATAGACAATCTTATTCTTGAAACGATTATAAGTAAATTTAATGGTGGACCAGTGGGGCTTGATACGCTTGCAGCATCGACAGGCGAAGATGCAGGGACTATAGAAGATGTAGTTGAACCATTTTTATTACAGTTAGGGTTTATATCACGAACTCCAAGAGGAAGAGAATGTACAGCACTTGCTTATCATCATTTAAGGAAAGATAAAGAGGGACATGAAAAGTTCGGATTTCTTTTTTAATTTACCGGAAGAGCTGATAGCACAACACCCTATTGAACCAAGAGATGCTTCAAGGCTTCTTGTATATGATGTTAATAAAAAAGAAATTGAGCATAAGAAATTCAGAGATATCATATATTATTTAAAAAAAGGTGATGTTCTAGTCGTCAATAGAACTAGAGTAATACCAGCAAGAATTTTTGCTGATATCGAAGGATATAGTCGTAAAGTTGAAATCCTACTTCTTAAAAGGTTGAGTTATACAGCATGGGAAACACTTGTAAAGCCAGGAAAGAAAATGAAAATCGGCACCATAGGAAGTGCTGGAGATAAATTAAAATTTAAAGTTACAGGTATAAAAGAAGATGGAGAAAGGATTATAGAATTTGAATTTGATGGAGTTTTTGAAAACATTCTTGATGAAATAGGACATATTCCCTTACCGCCATATATTAGAGAAAATCTGGAAAATGGGGAGAGATATCAGACAGTATATAGTAGAGAGTTAGGTTCAGCAGCTGCCCCTACAGCAGGATTGCATTTCACAGAAGAACTTCTTGAGCAAATAAAACAAAAAGGTATTGAAGTTGTGGAAGTAATACTTCATATAGGTTTAGGCACATTTAGACCTGTCAAAGTTGAAAATGTGGAAGAACATCATATGCATACTGAAAGTTATTTAATTTCTGATGAAACTGCAAATAAAATAAATAAGGCAGTGGACGAGAAAAGAAGAATAATATGTGTGGGAACAACATCAGTACGAGTACTCGAAAGTGTTGCAGATATGGACGGTCATGTAAAGGCGGCGTCGGGAGAAACAAATATTTTTATTTATCCTGGATACAAATTTAAAATTGTACGCAATCTTATAACAAATTTTCATTTACCAGAATCGACTTTAATAATGCTGGTCTCAGCATTAGTTGGGAAAGATGAAACAATTAAAGTTTATAATGAAGCAATAAAGGAAAAGTACAGATTTTTTTCATTTGGAGACGCAACATTTTTTTATAATAGTGAGAATTAAAAATGAAATATGAAATTATACATGAATGTAAGCAAAGTGGTGCTAGAGTCGGAAAACTCATCACTGAGCATGGAAATATTATTACGCCATGTTTTATGCCGGTTGGTACAAAAGCCACAGTGAAGGGATTATCTCCGGATGAAGTGAAGGCGACAAATGCTAAAATATTGTTATCAAACACATATCATTTACATTTAAGACCGGGAGAAGAGATTGTTCAAAAAGCCGGAGGACTTCATAAATTCATGAATTGGGATGGGGCAATCCTTACAGATAGTGGTGGATTTCAAGTGTTTTCACTTTCTAAATTAAGAAAGATAACAGATGAAGGAGTTGCATTTCAAAGCCATATAGATGGCAGTAGACATTTTTTTACTCCGACTAAATCTCTAGAAATTCAAAGGGCTTTAGGTGCGGATATAGTAATGGCGTTTGATGAGTGTTCTGAAATCGGAATAAGTCATGATAAAGCACGCAAGGCGATGGAGCGGACATTGTTGTGGTTGGATGAATGTTCCAAAGTTTCTTTGCAATCGCATCAGGTGATGTTCCCGATAGTGCAAGGAAACATATTCCCAGATTTAAGGGTTGAAAGTTTAAAGAGAACAATTCCATATGCGAAAGTAGGGATAGCAATAGGAGGGCTTTCAGTTGGGGAAACTGATGAACAGATGTATGAAATGCTAGATGTTTTAAAGCCATTGTATCCGAAAAAAATGCCAAGATATCTCATGGGCGTAGGGAGTGCAGATTACATAGTTGAAGGTATTCTTAGAGGAATAGATATGTTTGATTGTGTTTTGGCAACAAGAATTGCAAGGAACGGAACAGCAATGACAATGACCGGTTATTCAACTATAAGGAATGCAGTATATAGAGAAGATTTCACGCCCATTGAAGAAGGGTGTGATTGTTATGCATGTAAAAATTATACAAGAGCATATATAAGGCATCTTATCAAAGCAGATGAAATACTTGGTGGAAGATTGCTATCTATACATAACATAAGATTCTTGCAAAGGCTTACCGAGGAAATTAGAGAGGCTATTATGGATGACAGATATATGGACTATGTTGAGAATTTTAGGAAACAGTTTATTGGGAAAAATCGAATGATTAAAAATTAAACCAGCCACACGGTGGTATCATTTTGTTGTCATGAAAGGTAAAATCATGTAGACTAAATTACGATTAAGTTTTTAGGAGAAAAAAATGAACACATTATTATTAGCATTAAGTGATGGAGCGAAAAAAGGTTTGATGTTTGGACTTTTAGCAGTTGTACTTGTAGGTATGATTGTTTTTTCATTCATTTCAAACAAGAAAAATAAAAAGAATCAAGCAACACTGAATTCACAGATTAAAGTTGGTGCAAGGGTAAGAACTGCAGCAGGAATGTTAGGCTATATTACACAAGTGAATGTTGATAACACAATAATTGTTAATTGTGGAACAGAAGAAGCACCTAATTTTGTTTGTATGGTAAGTCAAGCTATTGCTGAAGTATTAGTGCCTGCACCAAAGACGCCAGAAGAAATTGCAGCTGAGAAAGAAGCAGAAAAACTTATAGAGGCAAAGAATAATGCAAAAGAAAATAAAGATATTAAAGAAGAAGTTAAAGAAGATAACAATGCTGAATCAGTAGTAGCAGTTACACCAGTTGAAGAAAGTGTAGTAGAAGAAAATAAAGTTGAAATTGCAGAAGAAGTTGAAGAGCAACCAGTAGTTGAAGAGAAAAAAGAAGAGGCTGAAAAGGAAGAAGAAAAAAAGGAAGCACCTGCTGCAAAAAAACCAACGGCAACAAAAAAATCAACAGCGAAAAAACCAGCAGAGTCAAAATAAGCTGAGATTGAATACAGTATGCTATATAATAAAAGGAGTCAAAAGACTCCTTTTTTTGTGAGGTAGGTAAATGGAAGAAAGAATATATGATATTACGGATCGTTACATTAATGAGTTTAAGGATAGGCATAATAAAAATGTAGAGGAATATTTTCAGGAGCTCACAAAAAAATCACGACTTGATGTGCAAGAAAATAATAAGACTGTAAAAGAATATAATGAAGCAGAAAATTTAAGTGAGAAGACATATAAAAAGATAACCGCATTGAAAGTAATTGGAATAATACAAGGAGTGCTGCTAGGAATTTTGGCTATAGTATTTATAGCCTATCTTGCATTAAAAAGAACGAGTGTGGATGGAATAGAAGAAATGAGTGCACAGATGGGTTTTGTTGCTATACCTATTGTTGCAATTTCTTTACTTGTAACATTTTCAATACTTATTGCCTTTAAAGTAAAAAAACTAAACAAAGTATTTGATGAGAATAAAAAGATTGCAAAGGAAAGGCTTGAAAAAGCGGTATTTCAGATGCAGCCATTGAATGATCTGTTTGAAACACATACTTATCAGAAACTATTTACAAAAACATGGTCAATGATAACATTTGACCCTGTTTTCGACAGTAAAAAATTTGAGTTGATGTGTAAAAAATATGGACTATATGATAATAAGGCAAATAAGAATAGGAGTGCTCTATATGTGCAATCAGGGCACATCAATGGATCACCATTTATGATAAGTAGAGTGCGTGGCATGAAGATGGTGGATCATGTATATACAGGGTCGTTGACAATAAGTTGGAGTGAATACAATGGGAAAGAATGGGTTACAAGATCAGAGACACTTTATGCTAGTTTAACAAAACCTGTTGCTAAATATGATGAAACCAATTCAATTGTGTTTGCAAGTGAAGCAATGCCCAACCTTAGTTTCATCAGACGACCAAATTCAAAGAATTTGTCAGCGATGAATGAGAAAAAATATGAGAAATATATTCATAAACAAGAAAAAGAACTCAACAAATATTCTGAAAGACAAATGAAGGCAGGTCGTGATTTTACTCCATTATCTAATACAGAGTTTGAAATTATTTTTGGAGCACTGAATAGAGATAATGAACATGAATTTAGAATGTTTGCAACACCGCAAACACAAGTAGAAATGAAAAAGTTGATAGTCGGAACAAAAGAAGGTATTCCATATGATGATTTTAATTTTGAAAAATATAAAATGCTTACAAAGATAACAACAGGTACTTTGCAAAAAACAGATATATCAAGTGAGCCTTCAGATTTTAGCGGTTATGATTATGAAGAAGTGAAAAGAAGATTTATTAAACTTAATAATGAATATTTCTACGGTATTTATTTTGCATTCGCACCTATATTGGCTGTAAATGCATATCAAGACACAAAACCAGCTGAATATATTTATAAAGATGTATACGGGACGAAATTTTGTAATTGGCAACATGAAGCAATTGTTAATGCATTTCCAAGGAGCGATATTGCACATAGCGATTGTAAAACAAAATGTATACTAAAAACAGAACCATTTCATACGAATAAATATGGAGACGGAATAAAGGCAACAGCATATGGATTTAATATAATTCCAAGAGTAACTGAAATTTCGGTATATGGTGGTGATGGCAATTATCATTTAGTTCCTGTTTATTGGGATGAATATATTCCTGTTGAAAAAACAACTACTATAGGAGTAATGGAATCACAGCTTACGATACCTGAATATAGAAATATTATGAATGAGAACGAAGATAACAAGAAGATGTTAAAAAAATGTACATCTGCTATGTCCAATTCATTATTTGCACTGTTATTTAGAGATGAAGTATCCGATTCTGAGATGGGCAAAACTTTAAAAAGTACATATTCAGTTATAAATAATGTGGAATTACCTAAAATAGAAACATTAGATGATCTTAAGAATGGATTAAAGAAGGGAGATAAGGAAGCCACTGAGGAATTTGAGGATAGTCTAGAAGAGCTTGTTGAATCACTCGATGCAGATGAAACAAGCACAGTTCAATAGTTTGATAAAAAAGTGTGTAAGTAGTATAGTTAAGGCATTGAAACAATGCTACCGCAATCCCACTGGCTTTAGACGGTGGGTTAAGGTAGCAAAAAATAGATATTTGTGATATAATTATAAGAAAAAAAACAATAGGGCAGGGACTGTCCGAATTAACGCCTGTGGAGATAGTAGGTTGCGAGGTCAGTGAAGCAGGAAGCCTATAGGCTTTAGACTATGGGTAGTTCACACAAGGAGATAATTATGGCAAACGAACTAAATGAAATGACAGCACAGCCAAATAGTGCAGGTAGAGATTTATTTGTAATAGAAAAACAGATCCCAATTAAAGTGACCAAGTGGTCAGCAGTGTTTCAGTTTTTTTTGTGGTTTCCACTTATAATTCCAGGGCTTATATTTGTATTTAAAAAGCAGAAGGCAAAAGAAAGACTTGCGACCCTTGAACAGAATTTACAAGTAAAGGCTTCAACAGTAGATAATTATTTGGAGCAGAGAGTAGTAGTATTGAAAAATGTAGTAGGACTTGTTGAAAAGGCAACAAAGCTAGATAAAGATACATTTACAGCAGTTGCAGCATTAAGAAGTGGAGTAAGACCAACAGCACCAGAAGGCAATGAAGATGCAACAAGAAATATATTGTCAAATCAGATAGACAATGGATTTAGAGAAATAAATGTAGCTTTTGAAAGATATCCTGAACTAAAGTCAATGGCAGTTATTGCAGATGCTATGCAACAGAATATAAGTCTTCAGAGAGAGATTACAGCAGCAAGAGATTTATACAATGATGCAGTACATCAGTGGAACAAAGAAATTCAGGAATGGCCTGCAAAGAGAATAGTTGCAGCAAAAGCTGGGTATACAACTAGAGTGCCTTTCTCAGCATCGCAGGAAATAAAAGATCAAGCAAGAGAAGCATTCTTTTAAATCTAAAGTTTTATTTAATAAATAATTTAAAATATGAAAAAGTGGAATTTTAGTAATTTATCAAAAATCACTGTGAGTGAGACGGATTTCAGTGGAGTTGATAACGGTATAAAAGTCAAGATGAGGCAAGTTTTACTGTCTAGGCTTGATTTAGAAGTTCTTAAGACAAAAAATGGAATAAAGGGTATTGGCACTTCTGGAATAGGCATTATTGCGGTTGATGCCAATAATGAACTTGATCCTCTTGTAGAGGAAGCTTTAGCAAATGAATACAACACTATGGATGAAAGTTTACATCTTGGCAGAAAAGTCCTCATAAATCCATATTTAAAGAAGAGCAATGGATCATTATCTATATTGGGTGTAAATGAACAGGGTTTATTTGCAGATTTTGTTTCTATACCAGAGCAGAATCTCACAATTCAGCTCAATTCAATGAGTGATGATGAAGCATTATTTGTTCCTTATGTAGCCGTTGCTTTGAATATTTTTGACAGCATTGATAGTGAAAAAGGAGAGACTATAGTAATAATATCATCCAACGCTATGGGTTTGGTTATGGCTCAGATTGCCAGATATTATCAAATGATACCAATTCTAATTTCATCAAATCCAGACATATTAGAAAAAGCTAAAGAACTTGGTATTTATTTTTGTCATGATAGTAAAAATGACGATGTTGAAAAAGAAGTTCTACAAGATACATCAGCGAGAATGGGAGATTATGTTGCATATTTTTATGATGATGAATATGCATATCAGAAAAGTTTGAAGTTATTAAAGCATGGAGGCATATCAGTAGTGGCATGCGTTACAGGAATTCCTAATGCCGGAATTAAGAGCATGTCTGATGTTATTGAAAACGAAATCAGAATTGTGCCGATAAATAACGGATGCAAGCAATATACTTCTGCGATAAATTTATTGGCTACAAAAGTGGTAAATGTAGAAGGGCTCATCAAAGAACACATAGATAGCGATGGAATTCAAGATGTAATTAATCGATTTGCAAGTGGTGATAATTCTTTAGTGGCAGTTAAAATAAAATAGGTTATTCAATTAAAAGTTCATATATTGTGCTATAGGTTTGAGATGCCTTTTCTCGCCACATTTTGTATACATATTTTGCAGTCTGTCGATTTGGGACATTAAGCTTTAAGTCCATGATGCTGTCAACATCCCCCATAATTTTCAGCCTGGTTGTATATGTGCCATCCATATTTTTTGAATAATCTGCAATATATGTTTGGGATTGTTTTAATTGTAATCTATGATCACGACAGTATTCAGTTATTGATTCCCTTAGAGAAGCAGGTATATCTTTGTAGAACTGTGAAATGCATTCACTGCCTTCTTTTGAGATACCGACTTTTGTTGTTTTTTTTACTTTAAACACTAGATTTGTTTCTAAAAGTTCCGAAAGAGCCTGTCTACAATCCACATATGTTAACCAATTGTTTTCAATCGATAAAATTTGCGGTATAGTTTCTTCTTCAATTGCAATCCCCATCTTGTCAAAAAGCATAAGAATTGCCAGTTTAGTGTCTCTGTTATCTAGAGTATACAAACATTTTTCGTCAATCATAGTACTGAAACTTTACAGGGTTTTAAGATATATTGCAATTGATATCTTGCGAATATATTTTGAACACAAGAAGTAGTATATATTGGATCTGATATACACAATATGTTGATGGAGTAAATAAAATAGCAAATGAGGTTGTGACAATATATTCCCTTATTTATTTTAGTGAGATTTAATTTTTTTGTTACACTACACCGATTGTGCTAAAATTGTAGCCATGAGCGAAAAGAGTATACAGTTAGTTTGTAAAATAGGGTCAATGGCTCTTATAAATAAAGAATATAATGATATTGATTACAACATTATTGCAAGATTGTCTCGTGAGTTGAAACCTGGGTATATTTTAGTGACATCAGGTGCTGTTGAAACGGGTAAACTTGATTATATAAAGCGAAATGGAACGACTCTTAAAGGTACTGATGAAGAGAATAAAACAGACTATGCAGCACAAGGTCAGTCGATATTAATGCAAACATATAGACAATACATAGATAGTAGATATAGTGTAAGACAGCTTCTCATAGAACATTCAAATTTCAACGATGATATAAAAAGAACGCATTTGAAAGAGTTCTTAACAAGAGCTCCGAGACAAAATGCTATACCAATAGTAAACTACAATGATGCTGTTAGCTATGAAGAAAATAGAAAGCATGAATTAATAGATTTCAAGAAAAAGAATGATGGTAGAGTAATTGAATGCATAGATAATGATGAAACGGCATCGCAAATTGCTTGTCTCGTTGAATGTGAGACTTTGGTAATACTTTCTACAACTGATGGTATTTATAAAGATTATGCGAATTCAAATACACTTATAGAGGAAGTTTCGGATACAAATATTGACAGGCTTTTAAACAAAATAGAAGAAATGAGAAAAGGGTGTAGCGGTTCATCAAGAGAAGGAGCAAACGGTGCGGGAGCAAAGCTTGAATATATAAAAGATGCTGTTAAACAAGGCATAAAGGTAATAATTGCATCAAGTAAATATTCGCTCAGTGATATACTGAATAATAAAGTAAAAGCAACTAAAATATTCTTGAAGAAGTAATCAGAAAAAAACAGTACTTACGCAAACAAATTAATATGTGACTCTGTTTATGAGTCACATATTGAATGTGTGTTATTCTACTTTTTGGGCACCTTTTAGCATTTCAGCTTTTTTCTTATAGAATTCTCTCTTTTTAGTAGCTTCAGCTTCATTTTCAGCAAATAATATTTTTGCCGTTTCTGGGTTTTGTTTAGCAAGTGATGCATATCTGTTTTCACCCATTAAGAATTCTGAATAATCAGAAATTGGATCTTTACTGTCAATAGTTAATGGAGACTTATCAGATCCTAAAAGGTCAGGGTTATATCTAAACAATTGCCAGTAACCACTATCAACAGCTTTTTTCATTTCAAGTTGAGACTTTGACATATTAATGCCATGGCTTATACATGGTGCATATGCGATTATAATAGATGTTCCTTTGTATGCTTCGGCTTCAGCAAAAGCTTTAACAACCTGATTCATATCCGCACCCATTGAGACTTGAGCGACATATACATTGCCATAATCCATAGCTAACGATGCTAAGTCTTTTTTCTTTGTTCTCTTTCCAGTAGCTGCAAATTTAGCTGTAGCACCTGTAGGAGTTGACTTTGAAGCTTGACCACCAGTATTTGAATAAACTTCTGTATCAAGGACAAGAATATTTACATCGTCTCCGCTTGCTAATACATGATCAACACCATTGTATCCGATGTCGTAAGCCCATCCATCACCACCGATAATCCAAATTGATTTTTTAATAAACAAATCAGAAGCTTTTTCAATGGTTCCGAGTAGAGTCTTTAATGAACCTTTAGAAACTTTTTTTTCTGATTTTACAGCAGCCTCAAGAGTCTTGGAAGCATTCTTTGACAAGTTTCCATCATCTTTAACTTCAAGCCACTTGTTAATTGCGTCTTTTAATTCTTGTGAAATAGCTTCATTGGCTAATTCTTTAAGAATATCTGCGATAACATTTCTTCTTTGTTCAAAAGCGATGCTCATTCCGTATCCGAATTCAGCATTGTCTTCAAACAGTGAGTTTGCCCATGCTGGACCGTTTCCTTCATCATTTGTTGTATATGGGCAAGTAGGAGCAGATCCACCATATATAGAAGAACAGCCTGTTGCATTTGCAATTACCATTCTATCACCGAAGAGTTGTGTAATTAATTTAACATAGGGAGTTTCACCGCAACCTGCACACGCACCAGAAAATTCAAATAAAGGTTTTTTAAATTGACTGTTTTTAACATTGTTTGCATTGAATTCAGCAGTTGTTTCTTTGAGAGATTGAGAATATTCCCAATTTTTTGCTTCTTGTTGTATTACTTTTTCTGTAGGTTCAAGAGTTAAAGCTTTTTCTTTTGCAGGGCAAACAAATACACAGTTGCCACAACCAGTACAGTCAAAGGGACTTACTTGAATTCTATATTCATAATCTTTAAATCCTACAGCAGGTTTAGTTGTGAAGTTTGCCGGTTTCTTTTTCATTTCATCAGTTTTGGCAAGAACAGGACGAATCGCAGCATGAGGACATACAAGCGAACAACGGTTACATTGAATACATTTTGATATATCCCAAGTTGGAACACTTACAGCAACCCCACGTTTTTCAAATTTTGTTGTTCCAGTAGGAACAATACCTGCTGGATCAAAAGCCGATACAGGTAATTTATCTCCTTCCTGACTTGTTATAGGCGATATAAAGGATTTAAAGTATTTGTCGTTTGGAACAGGAAGAGGAGCCGCACCTTCAGTTGTAGTTTCCCAAGATTGAGGGTAATCGATTTTTTGCAAGTGCTTGATTGCATTATCAACGCAAGCAATATTCATAGCAACAACGGCATCACCTTTCTTTCCATATGTTTTTTTAATAGCTGCCTTCATAAATTCCTCAGCTGTTTCATAGGGGATTACTTTTGACAGGAAGAAGAAAGCAGCTTGCATTACAGTATTAACACCCTTTTTAGCTCCAATCTCATCTATAACTTTTTGTCCATCAAGGTTGTAGAAATTTATTTTCTTTGTAGCTATTTGTCTTTTAATAGTTGCAGGAAGTTTGTTTTCCATTTCTTCTGCCGACCATTGTGAGTTGAGAAGGAAAGTACCATTTTCTTTAAGATCGCTCAACATATCATATCTTAATACATATGATTCGTTATGACACGCTACAAAATCTGCTTGGTCTATTAAGTATGTGCTTCTTATAGGTTTATCTGAAAAACGGAGATGAGATATTGTTATACCACCAGATTTTTTCGAATCATATGCAAAATACCCTTGTACATATTTATTAGTATTGTCTCCTATGATTTTGATTGAGTTTTTATTTGCACCTACGGTACCATCTGAACCAAGTCCATAGAATTTACATGAAATTGTTGAAGCATCGGATGCATCAATTTTTTCTTTAACCTCAAGAGATTTGAATGTTACATCATCAGTAATACCTACAGTGAAATGGTCAACTTTATCATTAAGCATATTTTCATAAATAACATTAACCATAGAAGGATTAAATTCTTTACTACCCAGTCCATATCTGCCAGCAAGCACATCGATATTTTTGTTTTTAGATTTAAGTGCTGCAACAACATCAAGATATAAAGGATCACCAAGAGCACCGGGTTCTTTTGTCCTATCAAGAACTGTGATGCACTTGACTGTTTCTGGAATAGCATTGATGAATGCATCAACAGGGAAAGGACGGTATAGTCTAATTTTAATAAGACCGACATTTTCACCTTTATTTCTATAATAGTCTACAGTTTCTTCAGCAGCTTCAGCACCACTTCCCATTAATACTATAATTCTGTCTGCATTTGGTGCTCCGTAGTAGTCAACGAGATTGTATTTTCTTCCGGTAAGGCTTCCAACTTTGTTCATCATTTCTTGAACAATATCAGGCACAGCATCATAGTATTTATTTGAAGCTTCTCTGTTTTGGAAGAATATATCTGGATTTTGAGCAGTACCCGTTTGATGAGGATGTGAAGGATTTAATGCTTTTTTTCTAAATTCCATAACAGCACTCATATCTATGAGTTTTTTCATTTCATCATAAGCAATAACATCAATTTTACTTATTTCATGAGATGTCCTAAAACCATCAAAGAAATGAATAAATGGAATTGAAGACTTCAATGTTGCGAGATGAGAAACAAGAGCCAGATCCATAGCTTCTTGTACACAGTTAGATGCGATCATTGCAAAGCCGGTTTGTCTACAAGCCATTACGTCGGAATGGTCTCCAAAAATACTTAATGCATGGCTGGCAACAGCTCTTGCTGATACATGGAAAACAGAAGGCAATAGTTCACCGGCTATTTTATACATATTAGGGATCATCAAAAGTAGACCTTGGCTTGCTGTAAATGTTGAGGTTAATGCACCTGCTGCAAGAGAACCATGCACAGCACCAGCAGCACCAGCTTCTGATTGCATTTCAACAACCTTTACGATATTTCCAAAAATGTTTTTTCTCTGACCGCCAGCCCATTCATCACAGCTTTCAGCCATAGGAGAAGAAGGCGTGATAGGGTATATTGCGGCAACATCTGAAAAAGCATATGCAACATGTGCCGCTGCAGTATTTCCATCCATTGATAATTTATAACTCATATATGTTGACCTCCAATGTCCATCTATAAAACATTAAATCATACTAAAATACATGAAATCATCAAAAAATTGCACAAAATAAAAGTTAAGTAAAAAGTTAAATAAAACTTGTTAAATTTCCGATTGAGACAATTTTTCAGATAATGATTTAATGCATTTTATTGTATTTGCCGAAAGAATATGTTCGATCTTACAACACTCATCTTCAGCAGTATTTGCATCTACGCCAATCTGCATTAAGAACTTTCTTAACAGATTATGCTTTGTTAAAGTTTCTGTTGCAATTTGTTTACCTTTTGCTGTGAGAAAAATGTCACCGTAAGGAGCTTTTTCGACTAGTTCCTTGTCCATGAGATCCTTCATAGCAATGCTTACAGCCGCCTTTGAAACCTTCAATAAATTTGCAACATCAATTGAGCGGGTGGAACCATTGTTTTCAAGCAACAAGATTGCTTCCAAATAATCTTCATTTGATTGTGTTATTTTCACTGTTTCACCTCTTTCTAATGATAACAAAGTCAAGTAGAGTAAACAAATAAAAGTTAAATAAAGTTGTTAAAAAAGTTAAGATAATGCGTGAAAACAACAGATAAGGAGAAAATCGTTTGTTGACGATGAATGTTAAATATGCTTTACTGTATTTGTTAATGTAGATTAACATTAGGGAAAGGCGGATGGGCGAGTTAGAAAAAAGAGTCTGTAAAGGGTGTTGCTTAGGATTATCAGGACTGAAAGCTGCATCGCTTTATTCTGTTAATCCTGAAGTTATGAATTTGGAAAAGGCAATAACCGATCTGGATTCAAAACTTATAGGAACAGGGTCGAGAGTAAAGATACTGCATAAAAATAGTAAAAGAACATTGATATTTGCATACAACTGTAAAAGGTTAGAAGAACATCTAAAAGATGAGAAGAATAGAGCATTTCTTGAAAGATATGGATATGGTCACAATGAGAATGCTGATAGTTGTCTTTCAACTTTATCGATTAAAATGGAATCAAACCTTCAAGAATTTCCACATGAGATTGGTATTTTTCTTGGATATCCTATAGAGGATGTAGAAGGATTTATAAATGATAGAGATAATTGCATAGCAGTAGGATTGTGGAAAGTATACAGAGATGTAGATAAAAAAAAGAAAATGTTTGAAAAATTTGATGAATATACAAAAGATTTTTCAAAAAAAATAGAAAAAATTGATAAAATTGAAGAGTTGTTTAAGGAGAATTAAAGATGAAGGCGTTGGTAGCATTTTGGTCACAGACAGGGAATACAGAAGCAATGGCAAATGCAATTGCAGAAGGATTAAAAGATAAATATAGTGTTGACATTGTAAATACAAATGACAAGACCCCGGATGTTGTAGGATATGATTTGATTGCATTGGGCTGTCCTGCAATGGGTTCTGAAGTTCTTGAAGAAGATGTTTTTGAACCATTTTATCAGTCAATAAAAGAAAAATTGAATAAAGTAAAAGTAATATTGTTCGGCTCATACGGTTGGGGAGATGGTGAATGGATGAGAAATTGGCAGGAAGATGTTAAGGAAGCTGGAGCAATATTGTATAACGATGAGGGTTTAGCAATTCAAGAAGATGAAGATGACATAGTGAATCGTTGTACTGAGTATGCGAAGGGAGTTAAATAGAAATATATAAATTAGTCCTCATATATGTTTAGTGATTATTTTAATCACGATAATAAGAGATCAGCCACGGTCTCTTATTATTTTATGCGGAAAAAATTCTATTGATATATTAGACTTGATACCTATAAAATTTTGTAAAAATCTATAAAACATGATAAGATTAGTGAAGAAAAAGGAGTAAATAAGAATGAAAGCACTAGTAGTATATTGGTCAGAAAATGGACACACAAAATCCATGGCACAGACTATAGCAAATGAATTAAAGAAAAAATATGAAGTTACAATTGTTGATGCAACAGAGGATACTCCGGGTGTGGAAGATTATGATGTTGTCGCTCTTGGCTGTCCAGCACAAGGTGCGGAAAACATAGATCCGTTAGTTTTTGAACCATATTATGAAAATATTAAAAATTCATTGAACGGCAAAAAGGTTCTTTTGTTTGGTTCTTACGGCTGGGGAGGCGGTGAATACATGCAGACATGGCTTGATGATGTTCGCAATGCTGGAGCGGTAGTCATTGGTGATGGCTTGGCTGTAGATGAAACTGACGAAAATGTAGAATCGCTTTGTACGGGCTACGCATCTGAAGTTTAATATAAAAAACAGCACATCTAATCCGTTAAAATTAAATTATTGAAGATATAATGTTTCAATAAAAGCCATTTTGTGTGCTTTTTTGTTGCAAGTTATTATGTATTTATATATTATTTAATATTATAAATTCTACTGGAGAAATCTATGAAGAAAAGAATTCTTTCAATAATTTCAGTAATTATGTTGACATTGCTTATGGCAGTTTCACTTGCAGCATGTACTGAAATATTTAAGGCGAACAAAGAAAAAGATGGTGAGACACCATATCTAACTATACGCTATGACGGATATGAAAAAGTAGTTAAGAAAAAAGACTTTGTACCTATTTTTAGTGCAGCAGCAGCTCAATATTTAAAACAGGGAAAAACATTTAATGAGGCATTGGATGCTACTATTGAGCAGATTGTTGAAAAATATGTCAGAGTATTTAAGGCAAGAGCTTATGTCGCAGAAAAATTGAATAAAAATAAATATAGTAATATTGAAGACCTGCTTACGACATCTGAGATAGATAGAGCTGTTAAGGAAACAAATAAGCAGTTTGAAACACAATTAGCCAGACTCGTTAAATCAGAAATAGATGATGATAAGAAAAATAATGAAGAGAATGAGCCAAGACCAAATCCGAAAGCGAAAAAATATATAGTTAAATTTGATTATGGGAAAGGTAAAAAGGACAAAGACGCACCTGAGAAGGTAGAAGTATCGGAAAATTCTAAAGTAAAAAGACCTAAAGATCCTACATACGACGGGTATACGATCCATGGTTGGAAAAAGAAAGGAACTGATGAATTATTTGATTTTGATAAAGATAGAATTAATTCAGATATAACTTTAGAAGCATATTATGAACCTTATACAAAACCAAGAACGCAAATGCCAGAAGTTAATCCAAATTATAAAAATGAAAGTAAAGCATATGATCCAGATAAAGAAATTCCAGAAAGTGAAGTAACGAAAAAATTCTTTGATTTGTTAAATGCTGGAGAATATGACTGTGTAGATAAAAAAGGGAAAATGTTAACTGGTACAGGAAGAGATAAACTTAAATTTAATGAAGTTAAATGGTTTTATGAAGTCGATGGTATAAAAAAATATAAGTTTTTTGAGACTGCGAAAAAAACAATTAAAACTAGACTCGGTGCAAAAGGAAATGGACAAGCGTCTGATAATGCAAAGATTGATAGGGAGTTTGATAGATTTTATCAGGAGCAACTTGAAACAGTTCTTGTTGCAAAAAGAGGAAGATATATTGAAAAACAGATTAAAGCAGGCGTTAAAGAAGAAGAAGTTGAAAATGAATATAATGTGAATGTTGAAATTCAGAGAAGACAACTTGATGCCCTCACAGTTGACGATACAAATATGTATGCTGAGGCGAATTCAGAGAGATTAAAAAAGTATCAATCATATTTCAAAGAACAAAATAATACGTCACTGTATCACAAAGGTTATGCAGATAAATCAAGTGGATTTGTAATTAATATTTTATTTAAATTGAGTAAGGAACAGACAAAAAAACTTGTTGATATGGCAAATAATGGAGCAAGCAAAGAAGCAATTATGAATGAAAGAAATAGAATGCTAAAAGAGAAAAAGGTTCGTATCTCTAATCCCAAATATAAGAAAAATACGGCAGTTTTGAAGAAAGATGATGATTCTTTGATGCTTGAAGACGAAGATGCGAGTGAAGGAAGTCCAGTTTATGATATCTCAAAAATAGTTGATCCAATGACGGATAAGAATTTTAAATACAATAAGCTAGGTACTTATTACAATAAAAATAATAAATATGAAAAATTGGTTTCTCTAGGAAAAGATGATCAAGGTAATTATGAAATTAAATTTGGTGTTAAGGAAGCTGCAAATATGCCTTACTGTCTAAAAGAAGTGGACTTGTATGGAGCTGATGGAATCTTAGATCAAATATACAGAAGTCTTAAGGAAGTTGATGACAATGACGAACTTTCACAAAATCAGAAATTGTATTGGAAACATAAAATAGCAACAGCATGGCTCTATATGGTAGGAGATGATGAAGGATCTACATCTTCAAGTTCAAACAATGGAGGTCTTGGATATTTTGTTCAGGGTGATGGGAAGGGTCAATTTATTCCTGAATTTACAGCCCATGCAAGGGAACTTATAAAGTTAGGTTCAGGCACATATTCAAGCGATCCAAATCTAACAGATCCAACAAAATCATATATAGTTGCAGATAGTTTTTCAAACTCAACAGACACATCGAATATAAAAGAATCATCAGCATACGCTGGAGTATTCTTTTTATACAATTCAAGAACAGTATGGGATGAAGGTATTCGTGGTATTAAGAAAAAGAGTGATGGAGATGTTGAACAAGATGCTTCAGGAAAGACAGTAACGGAAGAGTTAATATACAACAAGGAAAGTGGGGCTTTACCAAGTCATTTCATTTATCAAAATCATTATAGAGATAAGGATGCAAAATCTATATATGATAGAATGTTTGAATCTGTATTAGCATCTAGATATGAAAAACAAAAGAAAGAAGATACTGAAGATATAAAACAATCATCAAAGAATGCAGGAAAGATTTCAAACAGTACAAAGCGAAAGATACGTAAGCTCTATAAACGAAAATAAAATTGATCAGTTTATCTCTTGATAGAAATAAAAGGTACGGTGTAGCCGTAAGCGGTGGGCGGGACTCAATGGTTCTGCTCCATTTGTTTTATAAAGAAAAATATGATTTTTTTGTGATAAATATAGAACATGGAATTCGTGGTGAAAGTAGTATTTCAGACTCTGAATTTGTTAAAAAATATTGTGCTGAGCACAATATAGAATGCCGTTCATATGTTGTTGATACTTTAAAATGTGCAGAAGAGAAAAAATATACACTTGAAGAAGCAGCAAGAAATTTGAGATATGATATATTTGATAAATGTCTTTTAGATAACTGTGATTTGATTGCATTAGGACATCACCTTGATGACCAAGTTGAAACAATATTAATGAGAATATTACGTGGAACGGGAGTTGAAGGCGTATGTGGTATGTTGTCAGGAAGAAACGGATATATACGCCCGTTGCTTAATATAGATAGGCAAGAGATAGATAAATATGTGTTAGAGAATAACATACAATATGTTGAAGATGAAACAAATAAAGATGTTAAATACAGAAGGAATGATATCCGTGAATTTGTAACAAATATAAATACTAAATATCCGGAATTTAATAAAGGAATCGCAAAATTAGCAAAGAATGCACTTGAATGGAAAGAATTTGTGTATAGTAAATTGAATAAACAAATTGTAAAAAACAATAGAGTGTATATAAAACTGAATGTTAGCAATCTTGAAACTAAGTTATATTTTAAAAAAGCAGTGGAATATTTTGGGGTGATACAAGATATAGAAGATAGACATTACGAGTTGTTGATTAATTTAAAATATACTAAAGAACCAGGAACGACATTGGATATGCCGTATGGTATAAAGGTGATGAAGGGAGAAGAAGACCTTATAGTTTTTAAAGAAGAAGAATATGAAGAAAAATATATTGGTGTAGGAGAATATCGTAATACATTAGTATTAAATTCAAAGATATTTAAAAAGAATGGAGAATATCTAGATGGTGATAAAATAGCATCAGATGCGGTTTTCAGACATCGTCATAATGGCGACAGATTTATTAAAACTAATGGTCACGAAGTGATGTTAGCTGATTATTTAACAGATCTTAAAATAAAGAGAGAAGATAGGAGTTCGGAAATAACAGTTCTTGCGTATGGAAGTAGAATATTGGCAGTTGTAGGCTATACTGTAAGTAAGGAAGTTGCAGTTACCGACAATACAAAAAATATTGTGAGAATAATAAAAAAAGAAAGGTGAGTTATGTATAAAGATGTTGAAAAAATTTTATACTCAAAAGAAGAAATTGCAAAAAGAGTTAATGAACTTGGAAAACAGATAACGAAAGATTTTAAAGGTGAAAAAATCACCCTCGTATGCATTTTAAGGGGTAGTGTAGTATTCTTTGCTGATCTTTTAAGGGAAATAAATTTAGATGTTGATATTGATTTTATTTCAGTTTCTAGTTATGGTTCCGGGACTACGACAAGTGGGGAAGTAAATCTAATAAAAGATCTTGGAGCCCCGATAAAGGATAAAAATATTATATTGGTAGAAGATATAATTGATACGGGGACTACACTTTCATATTTAAAAAGAATTCTTGCAGCAAGGAATCCCAAGAGCATTAAGATATGTAGCATTTTGGACAAACCATCTAGAAGAAAGTTGGAATTACATGGAGACTATGTCGGGTTTACAATTCCAGATGAATTTGTTGTTGGATATGGACTGGATTATGATCAGAAATATAGGAATATTCCGGAAGTTTGTATTTTAAAGAAATATGTCTATACAAAATGACTTTGCAATAGATGAACAGACAGTTCTCGTAGAATTGGCGGAACTTTTTAAACCATATGGAACTTTATATTTAGTAGGTGGAGTCGTTCGTGATCAATTGATGGGCAAGCAGATTATCAAAGATATTGATATTGCGGCTCCTGTCTTGACTAGGGATGTACAAAATATTTTAAAAGGTACAAAGTTTAAGATAATAACAGTAATAGATAAAACTGGAACGGCAATGATAAAGTGTGGGGAGTGCACATATCAATATACAGCTTTTAGAAAAGATGTATATAAAAAAGAAAGTGGTGAGCATACACCAGAAGATGTAGTGTTTGTAAAGGATATTAAAATAGACGCTTTAAGAAGAGATTTTAAAATGAATGCAATCTACAAAAATATTCTTTCAAAAGAAATAATTGATCCTTTGAATGGAATTGAAGACATTAAGAATAAAGTTATAACAACAACGAGAGATCCAGAAAGTGTATTTGAAGAAGACGGTTTGAGATTACTACGGTTATGTAGATTTACAGGGACTTTAAATTTTGAAATAGAAAAAAACACATCAAAGTCAGCTAAAAAAAATAGGTGGAGAATTCAAGATATAGCAAATGAACGAATTTTTGAAGAAATAGATAGAATGATAAATCTTGATGCATGTTGTGCTGATAATGTTAGATCAAAATTGGCGATTTTGTATATATTTAAATTAGGACTAAATGAATATATATTTCCGAAAAATTTAAAAGAACATGCAGTTGAAAATTTAAATGGGGATTGCGATTATGAACGATATGCATCATTATTTTTAGATGTGCCAGTAGATGTAAGAGAGAATACCGTTAATGAATTTTTTGATATGATGGGAGGGCATAAGAAGCTAGCAAGAGAAGTGTCTCAGTTGGTTATGGCATATGATAGTGTTCCAAAGGAAAAAGATGAATTAATATGGTATATTATTAGAAATATAAATATCATTAAAGGGGTATTAACTTTAAAAAGAAATGGTACCAAAAAGCACAAGAATGAGGCTAATTTGATAGATGAAATGCTTAATTATATGAAGGTAAAGAATATTCCTTGCAGTGCCAGAGAGTTACCCTTAAATGGAATAGATTTAAAAAATATGGGAATAAAAGGTAAGTTTATTGGTGTGGCACTTGAAGAATTATGGAAAGAATATATACAAAACGAGAATTTTCATAAAGAAGGACTTACAAAGCAAGATTTGAGAAATATGGCAAAAGAATATATCACTATGAAATATAAAAGAGAAATAGAGGAGAAATAGATATAAGCATGGATTCAAATACAATATTGATTATAGTGCTTGTAATAGTAGTGACATTGTTAATTACAGTTTCTGCGGTGTTTGTGTTTTCTATTGCAAAAAAGAAGAATAAGGACAATATATCGGATTCACAAGAACAGACACAGAAGATATTAGATGCTTTGAAAATGCAACAATATGAGGAATCAACGAAACTTAAAATTAATCATGATCAAATACATAGTGAGCTTAAAGATATAACAGATATTGGGAGACAAACTCAGGAAACACTAATGAAAGAACTGGAAGCAAGGTTTGGGAAAATGACTGAACAAATGCATAACAATCAGGAAAAAAATATAAGAGAGACGGCAACAATACAGCGTATGGTTGAAGAAAAAATGCATGCATCAATTAGTAGTAATTTTGATAAAGCATTTAAACCAGTTTCAGATCAGATGGATAGAGTTAAACAGCAAATCAGTGAATTAAACACATTGAATGAAGGGGTTAGAAAAATACAGGATATATTTCACAATGTTAAGACAACTGGAATATTAGGTGAAATAATGCTTGAAAATATACTTGAGAATGTTTTGCCGTCTAATCTTATCTACAGACAGTATCCAATTAAAACAGGGAATGTAGACTACGCTATTAAAATAATGCCAGACAACAATGATGTAATATTGCCAATAGATTCAAAATTTCCAACGGCAAAATATAATGAATATTCAGAAGTGCTGTCGACTTCAGACAAGGTACTGATTGAACAAAAACGCAAACAGATAATACAGGCGATTAAAGAAGAAGCAAAATCAATAAATAGGAAATATATAAATCCTCCACAGACTACACCTCATGCAATTATGTATTTGCCTACAGAAGGGATATTTGCACTTATAGTACAAGATACGGACTTATTGGCGTATCTCTATAAAGAATTAAACATTATACCTGCAGGACCTACTACAATTATCGCTATTTTGCAGGCATTGATGTCAACATATAGAACAGCTCAGATTTCAGGACAAGTACATAAAGTAGTTGAAGAAATTAAGGGTTTTAAGCATGACTTGATTAAATTTTTAGAAGAAGTAAGCAATGTGAGAAGAAGCATGGGAAAAGCACAAGATGGAATTGATAAAATCGAAAAAGCAGCTAATAGAATAAGCAATAGCTTAAACAAGTACGAACTTGGAACTTCAACAAACTCAACTGAGGACAAGCTTGAGCTAACTTCTCCAGATGTAGAAATTAAGTTTTAAACAGTACTTCTATTTTTTGGCTATAAAACTCTTTAAGTGTGTTAAATAGTTTTCACATGCATGTTCTGCTGAATTCATATCATTTCTTTTGGCTGATGCATATATTTTGAGTTTTGGTTCTGTTCCACTAGGACGAATACAAACCCAATCTTCATTTTCAAGAATTATCTTTATAACATTACTCTTAGGTAATTTTAATTTTTTCTTTTTGCCATCTATAAGGGCTGTGCCGAGTAAATAATCTTCCTTGCTCTTGACCTTTATAGAGCCAATGGTTTCAAAATTTGTATCCCTAAGTAATTTCATTATATCGTTCATTTTTTGCATTCCATCTATTCCAGAAAAACCAATGGAAATAGACTTTTCAATATAGAATCCGAACTTTTCAAAGATGCTGTTTATATAGTCTGATATAGATATATTTTTACTTTTTAAATAGCACATCATTTCAGCGAACATCATTGCTGCTACAACAGCATCCTTATCTCTAGAATGAGTCCCAATTAGAGAACCATAGCTTTCTTCAAATCCAAAGATATAAGTGAATTTAGAATTTTTTTCCCAATCTTTTATTTTTTCACCGATGAATTTAAATCCTGTAAGAACATCAAAACATGTGACATTGTAAGCTTTTGCAATTTTAGCTGCTAGATCAGTTGTAACTATAGTTTTAATAATTGCCGCATTGGCAGGAAGTTTTTTTGTATCGTGCAGTCTTTCTAAAATGTATGAAACAAGTAAGCAACCGATTTGATTTCCGTTTAACAGAACAAATTCATCAGCACTATTCCGTATAGCAATTCCCATTCTATCTGCGTCAGGATCAGTTCCGATTACAATGTCGCTATCAATTTTTTTTGCCAATTCAATTCCCATTTTTAAAGCATTAGCATCTTCAGGATTTGGCACTGGAACGGTAGAAAAATTTGGATCAGGGGTACATTGCTCAGTAACAGTATTTATAGAAATACCCATGCGTTCAAGGATTGTTGTTACAGGCATATAACCAGTTCCATGAATTGGGGTATATACTACTTTAATATCTTTACCATATTTTTTTATGCTTTCTTTTGACAAACTCAAATTTTCAATTTCATTAAAGTATTTATCATCAATATCTTTGCCAATAATAGTTATGTACTCATGAAATAATTTTCCTTCTTTATTTTTGATATCGTTATGAGAAAAAAGTTCATCAGATTGAATTGGGAGCTCATTGAAAAATTTCGTTGAGTCAATATATTTTACAACTTTCTTAGTTGATTCAAGTCCCATCTGGGCACCGTCGTCACCATAAATCTTATAACCGTTATATTGTTTAGGATTATGAGAAGCAGTTATCATTATTCCAGCAAAAGCATTTAATGTTCTAATTGCAAATGAACAAAATGGAACTGGTCGCACATCTTCAAATATGTAAACTTTAATTTTAAATTTAGCGAGGGTTACTGCGGAGATAATCGCAAATTCTTTCGAAAATTTGCGAGTATCGTATGAAATTACTACACCACAGTTCATGGCTTTTTTCCCCTTAGAAATAAGGAACTTTGCAAGTCCGATAGTTGCTCTTTTAACAGTATAAATATTCATCCTATTTGGTCCGAGATCAATTATTCCGCGCATACCGGCTGTACCAAATGAGAGTGGAGCATAAAACATATCTTTAATTGACTCTTCATCTAGAGCTTTAAGTATAGCAATATCAGCATCTGAAAGCTCATTAGAATTTAGCCATTCATTGTAGTTCATTTTGTAGTTCATAAAAACCTCACATTTAACTTATGGTTTAATGATATCGCAAAATTAATTAATGTTAAATACATAAAATAAAAACAGCACCATAAGGTGCTGTTTGAAGTCTTATTCTTCAGTTTCATCTCCCGGTCGCATGAAGATGAATCCACATAACATCTGAGCGAATCCAATAATAGGATATGCTATATATATGAGTTGATGTTTTCTAATTATTCCATTTTCGCCATTAAAAAATCCGCTGATTCCACCTTTAGCACTTAATGATTTAAACATAGGCCATAGTAGAACGGCTATGGATATAAGACCAACAACTAATGAAAAGACCATAGGTAGTATTCTTGGATACTTTTTTGCAACTAAAGCTAGGATCATAAATACAAGAAGCACAGCTGAAGTTACCATCAGTAGGAATCCGAGCATATCTGCAGTTCCACCTCCAGCATATTCATTAAATACTTGTTGTACTCCAAAGTTACCTTTATCCTTGGATGCTTCAATAAGTTTGATAAAGAATCCTATAGGATCAATATCAAAGAAATACAAATTAGCATCTTTAGGAATGGTAGAACCCCTTAATGCATTTAATCCATACGCTATGAATGGCCATATAAAAAAGAATAGAGCAAAGAAAAACATTGCAAGGCTCTTTGAAATTTGACCTTCTTCATATCTTCTATAATAGCGGTGTCGTTTTCTTCTTTTCTTTTCATCTTGATTAACTAGAACTAAACCGCTTTCATTGTTAGGATTGACCAAATTGTCTATGTTGATTTCTTCTATTACTTTTGGTGGAGGTTTCGGTATTTTGACTCCTATTGCAATGCCACAATTAGGACATTGTAACCGATGTCTATATCCATCAGGTAGAAATTCCGCATTCTCAGGTGGAGTAAAGACAATCTCTCTCCCACAACTAGGACATCGTGTGAACATGTATTCTCCTTTTCTCTGTTTGAGATTAATAATAAAATTATAGCCACGGCATATTGAAAAATCAATATAAATTCCTTCCCTTAACCGCCAAGGGGTAACCCTTTGAAAAAAAATATTGAAAAACAATAGCAAAGATCATTAATTCTGCAGAGAGTACTAAAAATAGATGGTGGAATAAAATTGTTAAACTAATTGACTTGTTGTGAGTTGTGCACCGGTATAGTTATAGTTGTTTTACTTTTTCATATGATAACAAATTAAATTCAGACATTAATAATTAATGTTAGAATCAGTTAAATTTTTAGATCAATGTTTTTCTATTTTGTTATTTATTGTAGTTATTCTTCTTTTTAAAAGAATTTATATCTGCGATACTTTTTATGCAGTCAATATTTGTTTTTTAACAATTGTGCTATAGTTTGAGGAAGCGGCATTGGCGTTAACAGCGGGTAAAAATATATATACATTTAAAGAAACAAATGTCTATGCACTTGCACATACAGTGGACATAAAAGCAAAAAGAGAAATTGACCCAGCTAAGCGAATTGGCTACTATGACCATTATCATATTTACAAAGTTAATGATAAGTCACATTTCTTCTTTGGATTTCCAAAATAGAATGGTTTTAGTAGCTATTCATTAGCATAGTATTTATTAGAATAGATATCGAAAATTTTGGCGGAGACAAGATGAATGTTAAATTTATTGAGTAAAAAGAATAAAACTGTAGAAAACAATAGTGAGAGTATTATTTTAATAGATGGAAAATGTAGAAAAATCATTTCGAATGATGCTCTAATCATCGATGAGGATATGTTTCAAGGTACTAATATAAAGTCAATTGTTATTCCTAGGAATGTAGAAGAAATTAAAAGAGAAGCATTTTATGAATGTTCAAGACTGGAAAATGTAACACTAAACGAAGGTTTGAAGAAAATTGGTAGTGAAGCATTTGTAGGAACAAAAATCAAAAGCATAACAATTCCATCAACTGTTGAGGAAATTGGTGGTGGGGCTTTTGTGGATATCGAAGTAAGTGTTGCTGATGGTAATAAGAGATATGAGGTAATAGATAATTGCTTAATTGAAAAAGATACGAAGAGACTAGTTTCTGGAAATGTAAATTCAGTTATACCATTTTGAATTAAAGAAATTGATAGAGGGGCATTTTATAAAAGCAAAATTGAGTCGCTTGAAATTCCAGGTAGTATTGAAAGAATAGAAGAGGCGACATTTATATATTGCTCTAAACTAAAAACAGTAGTCTTGAATGAAGGGCTAAAGGAAATATGTGAATCGGCATTTGAAGGAACAAAAATAGAATCTATTGTGATTCCATCAACTGTTAGAAAAATACACGGCGATTCATTCAACAAGATTATTTTTGCAGTAGCAGAAGAGAATCCAAATTATGAAGTAATAGGGGATTGTCTGATTGAGAAAAAAACAAAAAAAATAATTTCAGTTGGGAAAACAGGGATAGTTCCAAGGGATTTTAAGGGAATAGGGTTAAATGCATTTTTTTATAGTGAGATAGAAACACTAGAAATTCCAAGCACAGTTGAGAAGATTGATGGTGGGGCATTGTATGGTGCTTATAAACTGAAGTCAATTATTTGTAATGATGGACTAAAAGAAATAGGAAATTCATCATTTGCTTCTACGAAAATTAAGAATATGTCATTGCCACGTACAGTAGAAAAAATTTGTGAATGTGCATTTATGGATTGTTCAAACTTGCGTACTATAAATTTAAACTCAGGATTGAAGAGTATAGGGGCAACAGCTTTTGACCATACAAAAATTAGTAAAATAGTAATTCCAGATAGCGTAGAGAAGATGGATGAATTTGTATTTTCAAATTGCAAGAGGCTAAAAAAGATATATTGCGTCGCTGAGTCAAAACCGAATGGATGGTCTGATGAGTGGGATAACAAAAGTTTTGATAATGACAAAAAGCATAAAGTTGTTTGGGGATACACAGGTAAAACAATAACCAAGTAAAGTCCTGAGCCGATGTCCATATTTCATTTATAACCATTTCATCGCATTCTAAGGTCTCTGCACTCACCGTTTAATGTGCTCCCCATGTCAAGGACAATTAGTCATTTAAATTAATTAATTGATTGTTTATACAAACAACCATCTTCTCCTAGGGGAAGAACGCCGAGCAGACGCTGATAATAAAGTTTTGGTGGCAATTTATTAAGTTTTCAAATGCACCTATCGTTGTTGTAATAATCAACCCAATCATTGATTATTTTCTTAATCTCAATAGGGTCATTGCACCCTTTATCTTTTAGGAGTATTTATTTGTCTACTTCCTTGGGAGTAATATAGGAGTAATATAGTGGTGTAAAACATCAAAGCATCATAACTAGTGTGCTGTAGGCGAAATTTTGAGCTATTTTGGCATAATTTGGTAATGATTTCTTTTTTAATAGTATAGAACAAACTCGGAGATGGATTTAAGTTATGATTTTTATATGTTTTCAAAAATACAACTTAAATGAAAGAAAATGATTTATCAAAGAGATTTTATATTTTTAAAAGTGTAGTTAGGACAGAATTATAGAGAATAATCGTTGATTAATAAAAAGTTCTCAACCATAGAAAAAAAATGCACCAAAATTAGCAATATGCACATTATGAAAATCGGTATTCAATTCATAAAATGTGAAAAAATGCACCCAAAGCAGTAAAAGTTTAGCTATAAACATGCAACTGTATAAAAACATAATGAGCATTCTAATCGATTAAAATTTTCTTACAATTTATTGTTCAAAAAATAAATTGAGCCCATTAGATGTATCGAAATTTGTTGACAGTTTTAAATTGAGTGGGTTAGAATGTGGTCACTATATGGGGATCAAATCTTATAATGGCGAGCTTGATCATTCAGCAAAATACTATCCGATAATTTCAAGAAAAGATGCTCAAAGTTTATTTTGTGTTGAGGCAAAGCTGTCAAAAGATATCAATGTTGATTTAATGCAAAAAGCATTGGATGAAACGATTAAATTTTATCCAACTTTTTCTGTTGAACTAAAGCGTGGATATGCATGGCATAAGTTTGTTCACAATAGTAGAGCGTTAAAAGTTGCTAAACATACAAGCAGAATTATGATACCAATTATTCCTAAACTTAATAATAGACATCAAATGAGAGTTAGCATCAGTGGAAAGATTGTGAGATTGGAAATATTTCATGGTGTTTGTGATGCAAATGTCGGATTTGAGTTCCTTACAGGATTAATTGAAACATATAATTCATTGATTGGTGGGGAAAATTGTAAACATGATGTTTTGGATAAGCCAGAACATTATGAAAATTCATTTGCTACACATCCAAATAGAGATAAACTCGACATGCCATTAACTTCATTACTTGAGAAAAATGTTGCAATTATTAAAGGTGAGTATATTGACGGATTCGGAGCAGAACAGTATAAAAGAAGCTTTCAGACAGAAAAATTAAAGAATTATGCAAAGAAACATAATGTTTCTATATCCGCTGTAATAGTGGGAATATTGGTAAAGGCTTCATTAAAGTGTGTGGATTCAGATGATAACAAAAAAATAGTAATAATGTTGCCAGTTGATTTGCGAAGGCTCTTTATGTCGGTATCAAAAAGAAATTTTGTGAGTTTTGTGAGATTAAGATTTGAGAATAAAGATAGTGGATTAGACGCACTTATACAGCAAGCAAATAATAAGATAAAATCTCAAGTTACCAAAGAATATTTTCAAAAATTTATGAATCTTTCACATAGAACAGCAACAGGAATATTGAGAGCAGTTCCGTTGTGGTTTAAAGAAATGATTATTAAACCTACGGTTAAACATGCAAAGTCAAAACATACAGTGATTTTTAGCAATATAGGTAAGATTGCTGATGTAAAAGGAGTTGATGAATATGTTCTTAACTTGAATATTTCAAAAAATAATCCTATTAACTTTGGTATGGTTTCAATTAACGGGAAGACAACATTAAGTGCGACATCAAAAATTAAAAATATTGAATTAATTGATGAAGTATTTGAAATATTAGATAAAACAATAAATGAGGAAAAATAAAATGGTTAAGATGACATCAGATGAATTAAGAAATAAATATTTGTCGTTTTTTAAAGAAAGAGGGCATACAGTAATTCCATCTGCATCGCTTATACCTGAAAATGATCCTACAGTTCTTTTTACAACAGCTGGAATGCATCCGCTAGTTCCATATCTTTTGGGAGAAAAGCATCCCGGAGGAACAAGGCTTACAGATGTTCAGATATGTGTAAGAACAGGAGATATTGATGAAGTTGGTGATGCTACGCATTGTACATTTTTTGAGATGTTAGGCAATTGGTCATTAAATGATTATTTTAAAAAAGAAGCGATAACATGGTCGTACGAGTTTTTAACAAAGGTCTTGAAAATAGACTCAAATAATATTGCTGTTACAGTTTTCGCTGGCAACGAAAATGCTCCGAAAGATGAATATTCATATGGGATATGGAAAGATGCAGGGATTAAAGAAGAAAACATATTCTTTATGGATGCGAAGCACAATTGGTGGGGACCGGCTGGTGAAACAGGACCATGCGGACCGGATACAGAGATATTTATAGATTTACGACCAAATGAAAAACCATCATTCCCAGATGACAGTAGATATGTTGAAATTTGGAATAATGTTTTTATGGAATTCTATAAAGATGATAAGGGTAAGATTAATCTGGGAACACGTAAAAATGTTGATACCGGAATGGGACTTGAGAGAGTTATCTGTATTTTAAATGGGTTTAAATCCGTATATGACACAGACTTATTTGCGGATGTTATTAAATATCTAAATGAGCATATAGGTAAAGATATAGAACTTTTAGAAGATGCGAAAGTAAAGGCAGTACGAATAATCGCAGATCATTTAAGAACTGCAACATTCATGCTTGGAGATGTGAAGGGAATAGCACCATCTAATGTTGATCAGGGATATGTTTTAAGAAGGCTTATAAGAAGAGCAATGAGATATATGAGGTTACTTGATATAGGAAATGAACATATATGTAATATTGCGAAAATGTATGTTCTGAAGTATAAAGATGTATACTCATTTCTTACAACAAATGAAGGCAAAATATATGAGGAGCTTTCAAAAGAAATCGACAAGTTTTCAAAAACAATTGAGCTTGGATTAAAAGAATTTGAAAAAGTGCTTAAATATGTTAATGGAAAAGTTTTTCCAGGTAAGACTGCCTTTAGGTTATATGATACTTTTGGATTCCCAATAGAAATGACAAAAGAATTAGCAAAAGAAAAGGGATATGATGTAGATGAAGACGGCTATAATACAGCGATTGAAATTCATAGAGAAAAATCAAAACAAGGTGCAGAGAAGAAGTTTAAAGGTGGACTGGCGGATGATGGGGAAATGAGTAAAAAGTTACACACTGCGACACATTTGTTGAATAAGGCTCTTAAAATAGTGTTAAATGATGAAAATATAAACCAGAGGGGTAGCAACATTACTCCCGAAAGGTTGAGATTTGATTTTAATTTTGAAAGACCGCTCACCCAAGATGAAATTAAAAAGGTAGAAGCGTTTGTAAATAAAGAGATAGAAAACGATACTAAAGTAAAGTGTGAAGAGATGTCAGTAAGTGATGCAAAAAAGCAGGGAGCAGTTGGAATCTTCACAGATAGATATGCAGATATAGTTAAGGTTTATACAATTGGACCTTCGAAAGAAATATGTGGAGGTCCTCATGTTGAACATACGGCTGAACTCGGTAAGTTCCAGATTGTTAAAGAACAAAGTTCATCTCAAGGAGTAAGAAGAATAAAAGCAATATTAACTGAGTGAGATGAATAGTTGAATACGAATAATAAAAAAAGAGAGGTATTAAAATGAGAGATTTAAAAAAACTACAAGACAAATTAGATGTTATCAAATGGTTAGATTCGGAAAATAGAAGACATGATATGTGTGGTACATATTCATATTGTGTATTTTGCAACAAATATATCCCCAACCCTTGTGCCGTTTCGATGACGAAATATATGAATAGCCATCAGCAGGATAATTTGTATGAAGGCTTGTTGAAGATTGGTGATGAATCTGCAGGGTTAATCGAATCAGTTGAAAATGTCGCACAGGAAATTATTGAAGAAATTAATATTCAAGAAGTAAAGCAAAAGGTTGAAGATGGTTCATATATCATGGAATCATTTGCAGAAGAGGATGAAGAAGAAAATATTGATGAGTTCGCTGAAGCTCCTATTATAGAAGGAGAGGTAGAGTCAGATGAATCTGATACATGGGATGAAAGTGCAGATGATTATAATGATGAGGATATGGATTCTGATGAAGGTATAGAAGTAGACAGTATTGAATCTCTTGGCAAGACTTTTGATTATGAGAAGGTCATGATTAAGAAAGAAAGAAGAATGCCATTAACATTTGCTGAAAAATATGTATTGGCAAGTCAGGATCTTAAAGATAGATATAAAATTGTTGAACAAGAAATTCTAAGAAGAGATTCAAAGAAGGATATAGAAATTAAAGGTAGGGTAAATAAACATTGTCATGCGTTCAGATATAACGGTGAAATAGTTATTAAGATAACAATTATAGGCAGATCATTAAGAATAAATCTTGCTCTTGATCCAACATTAGAAGAATTTTGTAATGGAACAATGCCACATTTGGACATGTCTCATAAGAAAGTATATGAGACAGTGCCTTTTCAATTAAAGATGAATAGCAAGCTTGGAGTTAAGAGAGCTTGTAAACTTGTAAATATATTGAAAGATAATATTCGTGAAGAAGTTGATGCAAATGAAGGTGTAACAAAAATAAATTGCTAGAAGTAAATATTTGAGATGTGTTAAATTGCAAGACATAAAAATTTGAAACAGCTCTTCTTCAAATGCTTTATATTGGACAAAGTAAAAAACGATTGTGGGTGTTTGTTGAAGGTTTATATTATAAGTTATAAGTAATAAAACAACAGTCCTAAAATCCCACTCACAAGAATAAGCCAGACAGCTGAGAATTTTCTTCCATTTATTTTTAATTTAGAAATAGGGAAGAGTATAAATATTAAAATTAGACTCGTTTCATTAAATTTAAAATTTTTGAAATCGCTAAAGGAAGTCATATTAAAAACAATAAGAATAAATAAACTTACAAATACGCTTGCAATTATTCCAGTTACGGATGAGCTCATATAACTGAGAGTTTTTTTCATTAATACATTTTTTTTAATAAGATTTGCAAAAAGTACAATTGTCATGATAATGATGAAAGATGGAAGTATAACTCCCAAAGTAGCTAAAAATGCTCCTAAAAAGCCATGAGTGGTATATCCGGTATATGTTGCGATATTGATTGCAAATGGTCCTGGAGTTGTTTCGGAAATGGCAATGAAGTCTAAAAGCTCCTTGTTTGAGAACCATGAATTTCTTTCAACTTCTTTCATTATTAACGGGATCATTGCTTGTCCGCCACCAAATGTGAATAGACCAATTTTAAAAAAAGTAGTGAATAGAGAAAGTGCCTGCATTAGTATAGCCTTTTTTCTGTTGGTTTAATCAACATCATCGCAATTGCTGAAAAACAAAAACCTAAAATAATTATGTAAATAGCATTTAATTTTAAAATGAACATAGCCAAAAAGGCGGTGATCGCCATTATGAAACTAAAGAAATTATGCTTCATATTTTTTACAAACATTGAAACAGCTCTGCCAATCAAAACGATAACTGCGGCACGCATACCACTTAAAAATGCTAGTAGAGCTTTATTTTCCTTGAAGGTTGATATAAAAATTGATATTCCGATGATGATAAAAAAAGAGGGAAGAGAGGCACCGAGTGTTGCAACAATTGCACCTGGTATTCCGGCGACTTTGCCACCTATAAAGGTTGCGACATTTATGGCTATCGGTCCGGGACTCATCTCAGAAATTGTGAAAATTTCAGAAAGAGTATAGCTGTCCAGCCACTTGTGTTTTGTAACAACTTTTTCCTTAATCATAGATAGCATTGCATAGCCACCACCAAAAGAAAAAAGACCAATAAAAAAGAATGTAGTGAATAATTTGAAAAGATCTGAAAGTTTCTTTTTCATCTTACAAATTATAACACAGGCATAAAAAAAAGACCGCCAGGCGATCTTCTTTTTGTTTCATGGAATAATAAGATTATTCTTTAGAAATGGCTCCCATTGGACAAACACCTTCACAAGCACCACAATCGGAACAGATGTTTTTTACGATTTCGTATTTTGCATCTCCTTCCTTAATGGCGTTGAGCGGACATGTATCCACACAGGCACCGCACTTTACACAATCGTCACTGATTACTCTAGGCATATTTCATTACCTCCTCATATATGTTAATTAAATTTTAACACCATAAAGTTAAATTGTAAAGATTTTACTTAACTTTATATCTATACAAAGATAAAACTGAGAAAAATACATTAAATTTTGGAAAAACTGCTAAATTTACAAAAAGTTAAATAAAAAATTTATTGCTTAACTGGAGGCTTATGCCATTTTTTCTTTTTATGTTTAAAAAAGTTCCCTTTTTTGGTATTGTTGTCCGTATTATGCTCGGATTCTTTGTTTGATTTGTTTTTAATGTTAACTGTATCTGGGACGGCATCATCAGCAATATTTTTATTAAATTCCTTTTTATGATTTTGCAGGTTATCTGTATTGGTGATTGTAATATCAGATAGAGGATATGTACGAATTCCACTCAACAATTCATCTTTTAATTCAACAGTAACAGTTTCTTTTATATTGGATGTTGCTAACACCGTGCCTATCCCATCAGGAGTATTTACACTTGAACCAATGGTGGGTAGTTGTGCTTGAATTTTTTCATAATCATCATTTTCAAAAGCAAGGCAGCACATAATTTTTCCGCAAAAGCCGGCAAGCTTTTCAGGATTAGGTTGTAGTCCTTGAATCTTTCCCATTTTTACTGTTGCTTTAACCCCATTTGGGGCATATCTTGTACAACAACATGGATGTCCGCACACACCTAATGAACCATATAAAAGTACTTCTTCACGACTGTTTATTTGTCTCATTTCTATTCTTGTTTTGAGCATACCAGCAGTGTATTTAACAATGTCTTGAAAAGGAATCCTATCGTTAGCGGTGTAGTAGACAATGAATTTAGATCTGTCAAAAGTGTATTCGGCATTTTTAATAATCATTGGTAAATTCAATTCATCAGCTTTTTCTTTTATCTTAGGAATAGCTGACTTAGCATCAGCGATATTGTTAGTAATCTGTTTTTCATCACTTTCAGTTACTTTACGTAAAACAGGTTTCAGTTCAAATGCAATTTGATCTTCTGGAACATTCTTGAGCGATTTTATCTCTCCCCATTCAACTCCACGAGATGTTTCAACTATTACTTTATCACCTTCAGCCAATTTTAAGCCTTTAGGGTCAAATGAGTATAGTTGAGAATTTAAATTAAATTTTACCCCTACGACTTCCATATATATCTAGCCTCCATAATATTAAATAGTAGATTATCCATAGCATGTGATTCATTAACATTATAAGTTAGTTCTTCTAGAGTATCCGTGATGCGGTCAATTATTGCCAATAAAGAGTTCCTACTGAATTTTTGTGTGAGAGTGGTAGCTACATTTTGTGGAAGTCTGTTGTTTAGCAGATTCATATCCACATGACAATCTAAAATCATAGTAAAGATGAACAGTAATAAATCCAATGTTTTTTTTGGATTATTTTTAAAGTATATATTTTGAGAATATTTAATAATATCTTTGCTACTTTGTATGTTCAGCAGCATATCTTTGAGAAAAGCAAAACGATTTGAGAATGACTCATCCATTGTGAAATCATACGCTTTTTGTATTTGACCATTACAAAATGAAGCAGCAATTTTAGCTGTTTCATAGGGTACATTGCAAGTGAGAAGAAAGTCAGTAATTTCATTTTCTTGAAATGTATCAAGATTGATAATTCTACATCTTGATCTAATTGTCTGTAAGACTCGTTTTTCATTTGAAGCACTAATAAAAAAAATAACATGTTCAGGCGGTTCTTCTAACGATTTTAAAAGTTTATTCTGAGCAGTAGTATCAATCTCATCAAAGTTTTGAATAAAATACAAATCAATTTCACCAAATAGTGGAGGGGGATATAGCCCATCGATTATATCTTGAACTTCTTGAGTATATAATTTATGTCCATCGTGGTTTATGAAATGTACATTAGGATTAGCATTGTCTCTTATCTTTATGCATTCTGTACAATTTATACATGCAGAATGATTTGTACAGAATTTAGTTAAAGAAATTAAATAAAAGAATGCTTTTGCAATTTCTGTATCTTTTGTGAGATATAAATAGGCGTGAGAAGGATTATTAAGGATTTCCTTTTTAATGTTTTTGTATGCTTCGGTTTTTTTTAAAATATTAAAAAACAGTTCGTTCACTTGATGATGTTCCTATCACGCAACTCTTTAATTATTTTTTTTGATGTATCAAATTTATTGTCTTCTGGTTTGATCATTATAAATCTTCTAGGATCATTTTTGGCAATTTCAAGAAAGCCATTGTATACAGCCATATGAAAATAAATACCTTCTTGTTCAACACGATCTTGAGTCTTTATTTTTCTAAATGATGTACCAGGTTGAAGATCTATAAAGATGGTGTATTCTGGCATATATTGCATGGCGTATGAATTTATTTTCTTTACAAAATCGAGCCCAAGTTTTCTAGCATAGCCTTGATATGCCAAAGAACTGTCTATATATCTATCACAAAATATAAGCTTGTTTGCTCTAATGGCGGGAATTATATGTTCGTGTAGCAGTTGAGTCCTACATGCCGCATATAATAGTGCTTCCGTTTCGTTAGCTAGTTCTGAGTTGTTTATATCGAGAATGATATTTCTAATTTTTTCTGATATGTCAGTGCCACCGGGTTCTCTAAAAAAAAGAGCATTTTGACCAGTATCGGACAAATAATTTTTTAATAATTCTATTTGTGTAGATTTGCCGACGCCCTCACAGCCTTCAAAACTTAAAAACATTAAAACCTCGCAAAACAAGTATACTATAACAAAAATGCAGTGTACAATTTGGGAACCTAAAGGATGCATAATGTTTTTTTATCGGAACAAAAAAATATATGGTAAAAAGTCGCAAATTGGGTAAGATGATAATATAAGTACCATATACTTTCATTAAGGGCATATGTAGTTTGGGTGCACTAGCAGTAAACATGTCTTAGTGCTAGCAGTATATAAAATTGATTTTAAGTAAGAATATTGTAAAAATTATATAAAATGGTGAAAAATAATAACAGAAAATTAGTATAATTGACCGTCCAAAAGAAAAAAAATAGAAATGCATGCGATAATTATTTAAAGGTATCTTCCTATCTAGATATCTTTTATCAACATATATGGAGGAAATAATGGCAACAAAAAGTACGATGACAACCGGTGCGTTTTTAGAGAAAATGCTTCAGATTGAGCCGGTACTAGTGGCAGACTTCTTTATCAGTAACAGAATAGTATTTCCAAAGAAAATAAAGATGGATATCATGAAGAATGCTTTAAGACCATATGTCGTCAAAACAAGAAAAGAATGTTTAACACTCGATAGTAGAAAGAACTATAGACTTTTATGGTTCAATATCTTTAGCGAATTCCAGTTGGAAATGCTGTTGGATGAAGTAAATGACAGAGAAGATATTCAAATGGATTATGTCAGAAAGCTGTATTTAAAAATATTGATACAGATGAAGATGAATTCAATGGATAGTCTGAAGATGTTTGTAACATATCTTGAGGATCAGCAGAAGATAGATGAAGGAACTAAGTTAACAGGCAGCATGATCAATACAGCATTTAGAGATGTTTTCTATGAAGCAGAAGATGAGTTTGAAGGAGTACCTAAAGATAAGTTTAGAGCAATAGTACATAATAGTGCTACTCAGGAAAATCTAAGTATATTAGCAAATAAGTACGGAATAACAATACCGGAGAAATTCAGTGGAGATACTCTGAGAGATTATGTTATCCAGAAACTGAAGAATAAAGGTTTATTAACAGAACCATTAAAGGATGAACTACTTACAACAAAAATTTCTGAAGTAAGGAAGATAGCGGTTGAGAATAAAATAAAAAATGTAATATCAATGAATAAAAAGGAAACCATAGAGTATATACTTGAAAGGATATGGGATGACTATAAAGAACCTGAAAATGCTATGGTTTATGAAATGTCAATACCAATTAATCCGGATGAAGAAAAATACTCAACATTGTTGTTACAGTATGAACAAATGGGTGGAGATATCCAAGAATTAAAGAAAGAACTAGAAGCTCTTGGTGGAGATGATAGACTTATTGCCGAATCAAAGCTTAAGGAAAAAGAAAAAGAACTTGAAGAAACTAAAGCACAATT
>CAUUJG010000010.1:0-45107 GCA_963545485.1 uncultured Clostridia bacterium
TTAAAGCTACTTATTCCTTCGCCTAATGTTACTTTTTTTAAACTATCGCAATGTACAAATGCATTCCATCCTACTTTTTCTACAGTGCCAGGAATAGTAATTGATTCAATTGCTGTGTATCTAAATACTTCAGCAGCTATTTCCTTTAATCCTTCATTGAGCACTACTTCCTTTAGATTTTTACAATAATTAAATGCACGTGTTTCAATTGTCTCTACAGTGTTTGGAATTGTTATCGATTTAATTGCAGATTCTTCGAATGCCCTATCTTCTATTTTTTTCACTCCCTTATTGAGTGTTACTGTTTTTAGACAATTAAGTGTATAAAATGTATACCTTCTTATTACTTCAACTGTGCCTGGAATTGTTATGTCTTCTAGTGTCGCTCTATTAAAATATCTTGATGTTACTTCTTTTATCCCCTCTCCTAAAATAACTTTTTTCAAATTATAACAATATTCAAAAACTTCATCGCCCATGTTTTGTATTGTTCCTGGAATTGTTATTGATTCAATTGATGTTCCCTTAAATGCTTCAGCACCTACTTCTCTTAATCCTTCATTAATTGTTACCGCTTTTAAATTCTTACAATTTCTAAATGCACTTATCCCAATTTTTTCTACCGTCTTTGGAATTGTTATTTGTTCAATTGCTGTTTTTGAAAATGCACTATCACCTATTGTTTTTATTCCTTTTCCTAATCTTACTTCTTTTAAATTGATACAATTATTAAATGTTTTAGCTTCGATGTTTCCCACTGTGCTTGGTATTGTAACTGAACTAATTGATGTTCCTGAAAATGCTTCTTTGCCTATTTCTTTTAATCCTTCTTTAAGTGTCACTTCACTTAAATTTTGGCATTCTTTAAATGCATTTTTATCTATCTTTTCTACTGTATTTGGAATATTTGCTGAAGTCAGTCCTGTATTAGCAAATGCATCTGATAGTATTTCTTTTAGTCCATCTGCTAATGTTATTTCTTTTAGTTTTTTACAATTAACAAACGCTTTGTTACCAATTCCCTCAATCGTATTTGATACATCAACCTTTTCTAAGAAATCTACATTTGCGAATGCTTCATCATCTATTTTATTAACCTTAAGTCCTTTGTATTCGGTTGGGATTGTTACTTTTGATAATTTACCTATATATTTTTCTATAGCATAAGCGTCTGTAAGCTTTCTAAACTTAAATAATTGTTCTAATTCTTCATAAGGATTTTTTTCTTTTATTTTTTCTTCTATTATAGGGGGCATAGGAGGCTGTTGCTTATTTTTAGCTACATGTACAGATACAGGTATTATAATTATGAAAAGTAAAATTATTAAAATCGAAAGCATCACATATTCTAATTTAAAGTTTTCTTTCTTTTTCATATATGTGCCTCCCGAAATTAATACCGTTTTAAATGTTATCACTACCTCTTTAGTTTGTCATTTTAATACCATAGCAAATTTATTTTGGTAATTTTGTCATTTGACAAATTTCTGTGCCGTTCCTTATTGCTAATTAAACTCCATACACTATATATTTATTTTATAATGATTTTCGAAAATATCGTTTGTATAGTTGCTGAATTTAATCCATTTCACAATGGACACAAGTTTTTGATTGACAGTATAAAAAAAGAACTGAATCCAGATTTGCTAGCAATTATTTTAAGTGGTTCATTTACCCAACGAGGAGACCTTGCAGTCGCCGACAAGTTTACAAGAGCTGAATGGGGAATTAAGGCTGGGGCTGATGTAGTTTTTGAATTACCTACAGTATATTCACTTTCAAATGCAAAAATATTTGCAGAAGGTGCTATTCGAACCCTATCTTCAATTTTTGCAAATTACACTCTAGCCTTTGGAAGTGAATTGGGTGATATAAGTATTTTAAAAAATATATCTGATACCTATGAAAATAAAAAAACAAATATGAATATTAAAAAATATTTAAAATTAGGATATAGCTACGCAAAATCATGCGAATTAAGTTTAGTAAATATTGATAAATCTTTTTGGAGTGGGAACAATATTTTAGGAATTGAATATATTAATAGCATAAAGAAAATGTCATCAAACATAAATTTATACACAATTGCTAGAAATTTAAATTTGGCTTCATCAACAGAAATTAGAAATAAATTAGAGCCTATTAATGGAAATGTGCCAGAATTTGTTAAATATGAAACAAAAGACATTAATTCTACATATGAAAAATTAGCGATCTACTTGTTAAATTCAAAAACTTCAGATGAACTAAATGAAATATTAAATGTAAAGGAAGGTTTAAATTATAAATTAGCTAAGGAACAATTTAAAACTCTTGATGAATTTTATACTTTAACTTCAAAACGATTAACTTTATCAACATTAAAAAGATTAATTGCATCTGTACTACTCAATATTCGTAAAAAAGATCTTGAAATATTACAAGATTTAAATCCTTACACCACAATACTTGCAGTAAATGAAAAACTTAAAAATGAAATACTGTCATTTTGTGCGAATTCAAAATGCAACTTGTTATATAAAGCAAGCGACAATACTGATGATAGATATTCTAATACGATAAAAATTGATAATAACGCTGATTTGTTATTGAGAACACTACTACGGTAACCTATTCATATACTGAACATATTGTGCAAATACAATTCCAGCATCTTCAAGTGTATCATCCCACAATTTAACCCATTCGAGCGTATAATAACCACCATAATTGTTTCCTTGAAGTAGAGATACAATATTTTTTATAGGCATATCTCCAGTACCCATTATTTTATATTCAACCTTAGCTTTATTTATAATACTATCTTTTAAATGCACATATTTAATTTTTGAACCTAAATTCTTTATAGATGTTGATAGTTGTTCATCATTAAATCTATATGGATGATGTGTATCCCACAGTGCTCCGCTATTGCCTTTAACTTGATCTAAAAATATCTCAAGTTTTTTGGTATCAACAAAAATACCATTTGTTTCCATTAATACTTTTACTTCAGTATCGTTAGCCATCTTAACAATTTCTTCAAACTGTTTTAAGCATAGCTCTTCATCTCCGCCGTCAAAATATGGTTTATTTGTAGACATCACTCTAATAAAAGGAACTTTCATCTTTTCTGCCAACTTTAAATATTCCTCCGCTCTTTTTAAAGCTGTTGTGTCTTGATGATTTGCAAATGCAACATTTGATGATAACATGGCAATTTTAATTCCGGAGCATTCAAGCAAATCTTTTGTTTTACTGAAATCTTTTGTGAACTCTTTCATTTTTGGAGCGTAAATTTCATTAGCTATACTCCGAATTTCTATCGCTCCGTACCCTAAATCCTTAGCTGTGGAAATAATATCTTTTAGATTCCAGTCTGGTGATCCAATAGTTGAAAAACATAGTTTTTTCATTATATTACCTCCTATGCAGTCTCAATACTTGCTGCTTGATGCAAGCTCAGTAATTTAATTCCCATTTCTCTCAATTTATATTTTTGTATTTTTCCACTCGCTGTTGTTGGAAATTTATCTAAAAATTTAACATATGAAGGAACTTTATGTCTTGCCATATTTTTTTTGACCAGTTTTTTAATATCATCTTCTGTAAGGTTAGAATTTTTTTTGAGAATTATAAATGCCATTACTTCTTCACCATATTTCTCACTCGGCACACCTACAACCTGAACATCACTTATTCCATCAACAGTATATAAATATTCCTCAATTTCCTTTGGATATATATTCTCGCCACCTCTGATAATCATATCTTTTATGCGTCCTACAACTTTATAATATCCATCTTTATTTTTAATACATAGGTCTCCAGTATGTAACCAACCATCTTTATCAATGACATTTCTAGTTGCTTCAGGCATTTTATAATATCCCTGCATGATGTTATATCCTCTTGCAACAAACTCACCAGGCTCACCACATGGCATTTCCTCATTAGTATCAGGATTAATTATTTTACACTCAACATGCGGAAATGCTCTTCCAACAGTTGCAACTCGATTTTCTATAGTGTCATGGGTTGTTGTCATTGTACATCCTGGAGAAGCTTCGGTTTGACCAAAAACTATAACAATATCTTTCATGTTCATTTTGTCTACAACTTTCTTCATTATCTCAATCGGACATGGAGATCCTGCCATAATGCCAGTTCTTAAATGAGAAAAATCAAACTGATCAAATGTTGGATGCTCTAACATATGAATAAACATTGTTGGAACTCCATGTACAGCTGTACAATGCTTTTTTGAAAGTGTCTCCATGACAACAACTGGATTGTATGATTCAACGGCTACCATAGAAGCTTTATTTGTTAAACAAGCTAGAAACGCCAATACAAGTCCAAAGCAATGAAACATAGGAACACAGATACACAATCTATCTTTTGATGTTAAAGCCATTCCTTCTCCTATTGTTTTTCCATTATTTACTACATTTCTATGAGATAGCATTACCCCCTTTGGAAATCCCGTTGTTCCTGAAGTATATTGCATATTAACAACTTCATTGCAATCAATTGAATTATATCTATCTAAATATTCTTTTTCAGAAACTTTATTACCAAGTTCAATCAAACTATCAAAACTAATCATTCCTTGAGGAGCTTCTGAATTACCAGCAAAAATCACATGCTTTAAAAATGGCAATTTTTCACTTTCTATAACAGCCTTACCACTATCAATTTCAGGAACTAGTTTTTTTATTATTTCAACATAATTTGAATCTTTAAATCCTTGCATACATACTAGGACTTTTGTGTCAGACTGTGATAAAAGGTACTCTAATTCAAAAATTTTATAATTTGTATTTACAGTAACTAACACTGCTCCTATTTTGGCAGTTGCATATAATGTTAAAAACCATTCCGGAATATTCGTAGCCCAAATAGCGACTTTATCACCTTTCTCTACCCCGAGACTCATAAATCCTTTGGCTACTTTATCTGTAAGTTCATCTAGTTCTTTCCATGTTAAAGAGTATTCTCTAGTGTTGTATTCGAGACCAATATTGTCAGGCAATTCACTTGCCACATCTTTAAGTAACTGTCCAATTGTCTTATCTATCAATTCCATATATTTCCTTAACTATTTTTAATTAGCAATTCTAATATTGAGTCTGTATATCTCTTATACTCCAACCATGGAGCTTCTTCTGGTGGATAAGCTCTTATAACATGTTTATCTCCACTTATAGGATGTGTAAATTTAAGTTCTGATGCAAATAAAGCAAGTTGTACATTTGTATTATCCCCATATTTTCTATCTCCTAAAATTGGAGTACCATTACTAGATAACTGAACTCTAATTTGATGTGCTCTCCCTGTAACAAGATTAACTTCCAATAATGATGTATCACCCTTTGTTGCAACCATTCGGTATTTTAATTCGGCATACTTTGCACCCTCTGTTAGTTGTGGTACAACTTTTACAATATTTTGTTTTTCATATTTTTTTAAATATGAAATTAAAATATTTTCTTTTCTGTCAGGTTCTCCTCGAACAATTGCAAAATATTTTTTCTCTATTTCTCTTTCAACAAATTGCTTATTTAGCCGTTCAGCTGCCTTGCTTGTTTTTGCAAATATAATTAAACCAGCTGTAGGTCTATCTAATCTTTGAACCATACCAAGGTAGGCTTCACCTGGTTTATTATATTTTTCTTTTAGGTATTCTTTCATTAATGTTAATAAATCAATATCACCGCTTTTATCAGATTGTGTTGGTAAGTTGGCTGGCTTACATACCACCAATAAATGATTATCTTCAAATACTATTTCAATATCTTTATATGTCATATTTTCCCTCAATATCTTGCAAAAGCGGTACACCCCTGTGGTAATATTAAACCTTCTTCTGTCGGTATGCCAATTTCATCCGCTTCAATTTTCTTATATCCATTGAAATATATATTCAACAAATTAGCCATTACTGTAGGTTGCAATCCTGTTGTATAACTATTTAAGCATACAAAAAGTGGATCGTCTGAAATTAATTTTGATACTAGATTTATTAGATCTGAAATACTATCCTCTATCTTCCACAATTCATTATTAGGTCCTCTACCATAACTCGGAGGATCTAAAATAATTGCATCATATTTATGATTTCTGCGTATTTCTTTTTCACAAAACTTAAAGCAGTCATCTACTATATATCGTGTATTTTTTGAATCAACTTTTGAGAGATCAGCGTTTTCATGAGCTCTTTCAACCATCGCTTTTGCTGAATCAACATGACAAACTATAGCCCCGGCTTTTGCACATGCCACTGTGGCTCCTCCAGTGTATGCAAACAAATTTAACACTTTAGGTTTTCTTTTTGAATTATTAATTACGTCTGTCATCCTATCCCAATTCACCGCTTGCTCTGGAAATAAACCTGTATGTTTAAATCCCATCAACTTTAATTTAAATTTCAAATCATTATAACTGATTACAAAATCATTTATTTTTTCTCCTTCCCAGTATCCACCACCCTCGGAAGATCTTGTATATTTTGCATTTATTTTTTCATTGTCAAAATAATTTTTTTCTCTTTTCCAAATAACTTGTGGATCAGGTCTTAATAAAATTTTATTACCCCACTGTTCCAGCTTTTTCATATTGCCAGTCTTTATTACTTTATATTCCTTCCACTTATCTGCAATCAACATAATTATATTTTATTTATATAAACTTCCGTCTCAACTCCATTTATTTCGAATGTTTTATTAAATCCTCTCATATCGTCATCAATTCTCTCACACAATACATCTTTCATAAAATTCTTCTTTTCAAGAACTTCCGTTATTTCTCCTGATGTTTTATACACAATTGAGATATGATCAGTTACTTCAAATCCAGCTTCTTTTCTCATACTTTGAACCTTTGAAATAAATTCACGTTCTATTCCTTCTTCTATAAGCTCTTTTGTGAGCTTTGTGTCAAGAATTACTGTCATTTGTGCTGATGATTCAGATGCGAATCCCTCTTTATTATTCATGTAAATTAATAAATCATCCTTAGATAAAGAAATTTCTTCCCCATTAATCTCAAACTTATACTCTTTACTTGCATTAATTGCATTCATTATTTCGTGTGTTTTAGTAGCCAGTTCATTTCGTATTTGACCCAACAACTTACCATATTTAGGTCCTAATGTTTTTAACTGAGGTTTTAATTCATAGCTTACAAACTCTGTTGCGTTACGATTTATTTCTACTTCCTTTACATTTATTTCATCTTTAACAAGATAAAGAAAATCTCCGGTCAATTCTTTTTCCGTTGTGTATATCAATTTTTGAATTGGCTGTCTGTTTTTAATATTAGCTTTATTTCTTGCAGCCCTCGAAAGAACAACTATATCAAGCACAAGATTCATACTATCTTCAATTTCTTTATTGATATATTTTCCAACAACTTTCGGGAAGTCACACAAATGAATGCTTTCTTTTGTATCAGCAAAAAACGGTCTTTCAATATTTTGATATATGGATTCAGCCACAAATGGCACATAAGGTGCTATTACTCTCATCAATTTTGATAATACTTCAAACATTGTTGTATATGCAGCAACTTTATCGGCATCCATGCTTGAACCCCAAAAACGTTCTCTTGAACGCCTAATATACCAGTTGGACAACTTATCAACAAAAGATTCTATTTTTCTCGCAGTCTCTGTAATTTGATACTTGTTGAGTCCCTCATCAACAAATTTTATCAATGAATTTAATTCTGAAATAATCCATTTATCCAATAACGAAATTTTTGAATAATTAAACTTATGTTCAGCCGGATTAAATTTATCTATATCTGCATATAAAACATAAAATGCATATGTATTCCATAGTGTTCCTAAAAATTTTCTTTGTGATTCTGAAACATTTTCAGAAGAAAATCTTGATGGTAACCAAGGCATTGATTCAGTATAGAAAGACCATCGTGTTGCGTCAGCTCCTTGATGATCCAATACAGTCCATGGGTCTACTACATTCCCTTTATGTTTAGACATCTTAATTCCATTTTTATCATTTACATGTCCAAGTACAATACAATTCTTAAATGGGGATCTTCCAAATAGGGTTGTTGAAACAGCAAGCAAAGTATAGAACCAGCCTCTCGTTTGATCGACAGCTTCAGATATAAAATCAGCAGGAAATACTTTTTCAAAAATTTCTTTGTTTTCAAATGGATAATGCCATTGAGCAAATGGCATTGAACCACTATCAAACCAACAATCTAAAACTTCCGGAGTTCTCTTCATCTCACAGCCACATTCACATTTTATTTTAACCTTATCTATGTATGGTCGATGTAGCTCAATATCATTCTTTAATCCGCCATCTTTAATTAATTCTTCTTTTGAACCTATAACCTTTAATTTACCGCATTCTTTACATACCCAAATTGGTAATGGCGTACCCCAATATCTTTCTCTTGAAATTCCCCAGTCTATTACATTCTCAAGGAAATTTCCCATTCTTCCTTGTTTAATTGTATCAGGTATCCAGTTCACTGAATTGTTAGATTTGAGTAACTCTTTTTTTAATCTTGACATAGCAATAAACCACGAGCTTCTTGCATAATAAATTAATGGGGTATCACATCTCCAACAAAATGGATAACTATGTGTTATTTTTAATGTCTTGAATAATACGCCTTCTTTTTTAAGTTTTTCAATTATATATGGATCTGCATCCTTTGCCCTCATGCCTGTTAAATCCTCAGCCGCATCAATGAATTTACCTTCATTATTTATCATTTGAATAAAAGGCAATTTATAAGCAAGTCCTACTTGATAATCTTCTTCACCAAATGCCGGTGCTATATGAACAACACCTGTCCCATCACTTAATGAAACATATTCAGCATTTGTTACATAATATCCTTTTTCTTTTAATTTAAGCTTGTATTGAAATAAAGGTTCATATTCAGTATATTCATATTCTTTTCCAGTTTTTGTTTCAACCTTCTCATATGTACCTTCCTCAAACAACTTTGATATCAAAGCATCAGCTAAAATAAAAAACTCTTCACCAACTTTAATTTTTGTATATTTTTCTTTTGCATTCACACACAATGCAACATTGCTTGGAAGTGTCCATGGTGTAGTTGTCCATGCAATAAAATATGTCTTATCGACATTTTTTAGTTTAAATTTAACAAATATAGATGTATCTTCAACATCTTTATACCCTTGAGCAACTTCATGAGATGACAATGCTGTTCCACATCTAGGACAATATGGGACTATTTTATGACCTTTATATAAAAGTCCTTTTTTTGCCATTTCACTAATAACCCACCAAACAGATTCAATATACTTGTCGTCATATGTTACATATGGATTTTTCATATCTGCCCAGTAACCTATACGATCGGACATAATCTCCCACTCTTGTTTATATTTCCAAACAGATTCCTTACATTTTTTTATAAATGGTTCTATGCCATATTTCTCGATTTCCTGTTTACCATCTATCCCAAGAACTTTTTCAACTTCAAGTTCCACTGGTAGTCCATGAGTGTCCCAACCAGCTTTTCTCAACACATGATATCCCTTCATTGTTTTATATCTTGGAATGATATCTTTCATAACTCTTGTTAGGATATGACCAATATGCGGTTTGCCGTTTGCTGTTGGTGGACCATCATAAAAGCTAAATTCTTTATTGCCATTGTTTTTTTCAACACTTTTTAGAAAAATATTATTGTCTTTCCAAAACTTTAATATTTCCTTTTCTCTCTCAACAAAATTAATACCAGTATCAACTTTCTTATACATTATTTACCTTCTATAAAATAATATTTAATATTATAAATATATATAAGCAAAATTCAAAATTAAAAAAAGAAAAAATAATATTTTTTTAATACTTAAAATTTCTGTACTAAAAATAGATATTCTAATCGGATAAATTGGAATTACATTACAAATAAAATAAATTTGATTTTTTATTTTACTATCCTTGCAATTATTTAAATTAATTATTATAATTTATGCATTGCGGACTTGGCGGAATTGGCAGACGCACCAGACTTAGAATCTGGCGGGAAACCATATGGGTTCAAGTCCCTTAGTCCGCACCATTTTAATACTACTAATACACATAAATTATAAACACTATTGACATTTTATTCTAAAGAGCATAGTCTTTATTTAGAAGATTAAACTTCTATATGTTTTAACCTCCTAAAAAACACCAAACCTCCTTGGTGTTTTTTTATTGTTTGATACAAAAAAATAGACTGATTAAATATCAGCCCTATCTTTTGTGCTTTCTTTAGTTTCTTTTTTAAATATCTAATTTAGGCTTAATATGGTTATCCATAATCATATCAAACATTTTCGGCAATCTGTTATTGTACATAATTGCTCCGACAAGAGAAACAATAGGAACGAAAAACCCAACAATTAATAAAATCATAATTGTATCCTTATCTTCAAATGTCTCATCGTTGGATCTGATTGTAATTATTATATGTATAATAAATCTTGCAAGGCTCAATCCACCCATTACTATTGACTCTAGAAGAATAATAGCCAAAAATGCTATGTTGTGTGTTAAATCAAAAGTATCTGCAGAATCTATGTAGTTAAATATTTTTCCAGCTTTAATAACAAAAAAAGTTATCAATGTTATCGCATACACAAGTCCTATAACTACAGAGGCAATCCAAAGATCTATAAATGCAATTACAAGTTTTTTGCTTTGTACAGTTTTATTCATCTCCTATTTGCCTCCAATACTTCAATTGTTTCTTCAGTTAGAATTGTTTTAAATTCGATCATTGCGTATATCTGAGCAACAAATCCTAACGCTGGAATAAATATTCCTAGGAATAATAAACTTAATGTTGTCTTATTATTATCCTTTTTCCATCCTTGATGAAACATAGCAATAAAATACAGTACTGTATATGCAATTGACATTAATGTCAAAACAATTCCAAGAAAGAACATAATAGACAATGCAAGTGGTACTCTTGAAATCTTTAATAAAGCAGGTAGAATAAATTTAAATTGTTCTGGCATTACTAAGTACAATTTTTCAAAAATTTCTGTAATCTTTTTTATTCCACTATGACTTAAGCTATCTAATGTGCCTACACCAAGTAAAATCAAAAAAATTAAGCCAAAAAGCATAGCGCCGTACATGACAGATCTTAATATAATCGCTGCCCGTGCACACTTATATCCGGTTAATGGTTTCATAACTTCTCCTTACTAATAAATAATATCGTATTTAAATTTAAAAAAACAAGATTAATTTTTATATGAATGTAATGGTGCCGGTATTATTCCTTTACGATTTATAAAATTTTCTGCTGACCCATTTTTCAATTCAATTATTGGAGCAAATCCCAACAACCCACCAAAATCAATTTCTTTATTCTCTCCAAACACTGGAATTACCCTCACTGCCGTTGTTTTTCCGTTAATCATTCCGATTGCCGCTTCATCAGCTATTATTGCTGATATTGTACTTGCTTTTGTGTCTCCTGGAATAGCAATCATATCCAGTCCAACACTGCAAACTGATGTCATCGCTTCTAATTTGTCTATTGTTAATACACCTTTTCTTACCGCATTAATCATTCCAAGATCTTCACTTACCGGAATAAACGCACCAGAAAGCCCACCAACATGAGAACTTGCCATCATTCCACCTTTTTTAACAGCATCATTTAACATAGCTAATGCTGCAGTTGTACCATGGAATCCAACTGTCGATATTCCCATTGCATCTATCACTTCAGCAACGCTGTCATTTTCATTGGCCGTTGGGGCTAAAGATAAATCAATAATACCAAATTCCGCTTTTAATTTTTTAGAAGCTTCTTGTCCAACAAGCTCTCCCATTCGTGTAATTTTAAATGCTGTCTTTCTTATAATTTCAGACATCTCATCAAATGAAATATTCTCTTTACCTTTTAATGCAGCTTTAATCGTACCTGGTCCTGATATACCTACATTTATTACACAGTCTCCTTCAGCAATTCCGTTAAATGAACCAGCCATAAACGGATTGTCATCAACAGCATTCGCAAATATTACAAGTTTTGCACATCCTATACTGTTTTTATTTGCTGTAAGTTCTGCAGTCTCTTTAACAATTTTTCCCATCAAATCAACTGCAGTCATATTTATTCCTGCCTTAGTCGATGCCACATTTACAGAAGCACATACTTTCGATGTTCTTGCCAACGCTTGAGGTATTGACGCTAAAAATTTCTTCTCATATTCAGTTATTCCTTTTTGTACTAATGCTGAATATCCACCTATAAAATCTATATTAATTTCTTTTGCTGCTTTATCCATTGCTAATGCAATATCTATAAATGAATTTGATGATGCACCAATTAAGCTTACTGGAGTTACGCTGATTCGCTTATTGACTATAGGTATCCCATATTTTTTAGATATCTCTTCTGCAACTGCACAAAGTTTGCAACCTTTTTTTACAATTTTCTCATATACATTAGATGCCGTTTTCTTTTTATCATCGCTTATACAATCAAGCAGACTTAAATGTAATGTAACTGTACGAATATCAAGATTCTGTTCATTTATCATTTGAATTGTCTGTATAATTTCTTTGTTATTTAACATTCTATATCCTATGCATTTTATTAAATATTTCTTCATGCCTGATAGCAATATCTACATTCATTTCTTTAGCTACATTTTGCAACTTTTCGTTAACTGTATTTATATCAACCTTAGATAAATCCACCACCATGACCATTGTAAAAAAATCATCTTGCATTATTGTCTGCGAAATATCTTCAATATTAATTTTTAACTCATATAAAGCTGTTGATACTTTGGCAATTATCCCAGTTTTATCTTTTCCTATAACAGATATAATTCCTTTCATTTTTTTTCCCCAACCTTATTTTGTAGAATTTTTAATTGCATTTTCTATCTGTGCAATTTGTGTAGCTACTATCAAAACTGATATTGCTTTATCTAGTTCTTCAATTGTTGGAATTGATGGAGCTATCCTGATATTTGCATCTCTATCATCATTTCCATATGGATATGTTGCACCTGCTTTTGTGAATTTAACATTATGATTATTACACAACTCAACAATCCTCTTTGCACAATTAGGAACATTATAAGAAATAAAATATCCACCATTAGGATTGCTAAATGAAACTGTTGCATCTTCTCCAAATGCCTTTGTTAATTTATCGATCACAAGTTTAAATTTAGGTAATAAATATCTCGCATGCTGTTTAATTATTTTTTGCGTATTAGATTTATTTTTCAGGAAATAAATATGAAATAACTGATTAACTTTATTTGGACATATTTTTTGCACTGAAAGATGTTTTGAATAATCTTCCAAGTTCGCCACTGAAGTAGCTAATGCAGCAATACCAGATCCCGCAAATGTTATTTTTGATGTTGATGTAAATTCGTATACTTTATCTTTATTTTCTCCATTTCTCGTTGCTTTAATAATGCTTTTTAATTCATCACCATCTTCAGATAAATCTTGTAAAACATAAGCATTATCCCAAAATATTCTAAAATCCTTTGGTAACTTTAAATTTGCTATTTTATCAACTACTTGTGGAGAATATGTGATTCCCGTTGGATTAGAATATTTAGGTACACACCACATTCCTTTAACATCCGGATTACTTTTGATAACATCTTCTATAATTGAAACATCAGGTCCATCTGCAAGAATTGGAACTGTAATCATTTCTATACCGAAATGTTCACAAATCCCAAAATGTCTATCATAACCAGGTGCAGGACAAATAAATTTTACTTTATCAAGTTTACTCCAAGGTCTTTCACCCATTATCCCAAACTGCATTGCACTTTGTATAAGATTATACATAAGTTCCAAACTACTACCATCTTGTACCATTACTTCTTCAGGCTTAACATCCAGTACTTCTGCAAAATATTCTCTCGCTTTTGCAATACCCATTAGTCCACCATAATTTCTTACATCCATTCCATCTTGGTTGTAGTTGATCATTTTTACATTCTCAAACATCGGCATTGCAATCTCAAGTTGTGGCTGTGATGGGCGACCACGAGTCATATCAATAACTTTTATATCCTTGGAAATATCCTCCAATTCTGTATTTAAATTATTAAGTATCTTCTCTAATTTATCTTTACTCATTCCACTGTATTCCATATATGCCTCACGCTTTAAAATGATACTAAATTGCCGTTTAAAAGGCAAAAATGCCATTATTCATCTTTGTTTTTTCTAAAATAAATTTTTATTGGTGTCCCTTCAAATTCAAAGTTTTTTCTTATTACATTTTCTAAATATCTCTCGTAACTGAAATGAACTAATTCCGGATCATTGACTTTAATAACAAATGTTGGTGGAACTGTAGCTACCTGTGACGAATAAAATATCTTCAATTTTTTCCCATTCTTCATTGGTGGTTCGTTTATTCTAGTACTGTCAAAAATTATCTCATTTAACAGCCCTGTTTTTACTCTACGATTCGCATTTTCATTTAATTTCTCACAAAGGGGTATGATCTTATCTACTCTTTGACCTGTTTTTGCCGACACAAATAATGTTTTAATTTCAGTAATGAATTTAATTTTTTCTCTAATATCATCTTCAATTCTTTTAGATGTATCAGTTTCTTTAATCTTAAGATCCCATTTGTTTATTATTATTAAAAACGGTTTTCCTTCATTAAATACATGCCCAATTATTTTAACATCTTGATCTGTAAGACCTTCTGTAGCATCAATAACGACGCCAATTACATCTGCTCTTTTTATAGCAAGCAATGATCTTGATACTGAATATTTTTCTAAATCTAAATTGATTTGTTTTTTCTTACGCATGCCTGCTGTATCTATTAATGTGTATTCCTTAGAATTAATTGTTAATTTACTGTCTATCGCATCTCTGGTTGTACCTGCTATATCACTGACTATTAATTTATCTTCTTTTAGTAGTTTATTAACTATTGAACTTTTACCAGCATTAGGTTTCCCAACCAACGCAATTTTTAGTCCAGAGTCTGAAAAATCATCTTCAGTTTTTTTAATTCTTGAAATAATTTCATCCAGCAACTCTCCTAACCCTTTGCCTTGTGAAGCTGAAACAGGTAATGGTGTGCCAAATCCAAGTGTATAGAAATCATATGAAGTATCTTGCTCAATATTATCTATTTTATTAACTGCAATAATAATTGGTACTTTACTCTTTCTAAGATAACTTCCTATATGCTCATCATCTGTTGTAATCCCTGTTTTACCATCTACAACGTAAACAATACATTGTGCTACTCCAATAGCAAGTTGTACTTGCTCTTTAATGTTCTGCCACATAACATCTTCACTTTTAAGTTCAAGTCCACCTGTATCTATTAAGGTAAATTTATTTCCACACCAATCACAGTCAGCGTATACTCTATCTCTTGTTACTCCAGGAATATCCTCTACTATTGATACTTGTCTGCCTACTAAACTATTAAATAAAGAAGACTTACCTACATTAGGTCGTCCAACTATTGCCACGTAAGGAATCATTCATCACCTATTGACAATAAATAGCTTCTAATATTTTCCTCAGAAATGTACTGCATCTTTTCAGTCACATTTTTTATCAATTTTTCTTTTATATCTGTTTGAAACATATCATACAAATACGAAATTACTTTTGTATTCTCAGTTGCTAATAGAACAAGTCCTGACTCCTCTAATTGTTTCAAATTATTTATATCATCATTTTCATGTCCAACCGCTATTATAGGAACATCAACTGAAAATGCTTTATATATATTTACAACATTAAAGTCAGTTACAAGAAAATTTGCAAAACTTAAATATGTATCAAATTCACTTCTGTCCGCCGTAAATATTACATTTAAATTCATGCCTGCAACTTTTCTATATAGTGAATCTAAAAATTTATTGTTATGAGTATTTATTACAATATTGAATTTTTTACCTTGATCTATAATCATATTAAAAATCTCAGTTACACTCTTCTGATCTTTTATATCAATACAAATCATAGGGGTGTCTGGTATACCATTCTTCTTTTTTATGTCCTCAATTTCTTCACTAGATAATTTATTTAATTTAAATGGAAATCCTAAATTAGCTATATTTTTATTTTTAACTCCCATTTTAATTAATTGCTCTCTCATAGAAGAATTTTCAACTACGAATTTATCAGTTACAAAATCATTATATATTCTATCTTCCAATATAAATCTAAATATATAGTCAACAATCGTAACTTCGTTTTTAAAATCTTGTTTTGCTCGAATTGCAATATAATGTGCAAAAGGTGTAAGTGTAATAATCAAATCTGGTTCATATCTGTATATTGCATTTGCAATTCTCTTTATAGTTCTATGCATAAAAAACTTCAACAACTTCTTTTTTTCTATAAATGAGATTTCTTTTGAATAATATTTCCCTCTGTGTATTTTATTCCCAATATAACAGTATTCAAATTTTGAACGATATTGCTTATCCGAAATAATAATTACCCTATTTTCTGCAGTTTGAAGTAAGGTCTTAAGATTTGATGCAACCTCTAAAGACTGATCCTCTGATGTAAGTATCAATATCATTTTTTTCTTTGAATCGGGAGTCATTTTATTCCTCTATTACAAGAGGTATCAAAACAGGCAATTGCGTGCCTCTGTATATTTTCCTCTTAATTTTCTTTTTAATTTCTAATACAACTAATTCGTGTGTAACCTTTTTATTATTATTTCTTAATGAATCTAAGGTATTATAGACCGCATCAACTATTGTTTCTCTTATTTTTTTTGTTAAATTAAATCCACGGCTTTCAATTTCAGGTTCAGATGTTGCATATACATTACGCATATCAATTTTAATAACAATACAAATACATCCAAATGCAGCTAAATATTTTCTTTCCTGAATTATGTTACTATCTTCAACAATTCCTTTCGCATCAACATAAACATCGTTAATATCTATTTGTCCCGTATATTCAAGTCCCTCCGATGAAAGAGTGAACTGATTACCTAATTTTGGAATAAAAATATTTTCAAGATTTATTCCCACTTCTGCTGCCATATTTTTATGTTTTAAAAGATGTCTGTATTCTCCATGCAAAGGTATTAAATATTCAGGATTTGCCAATGCAATCATGGTTTTTATTTCTTCTCTGTATGCGTGTCCAGACACATGAAGGTCTGTTGATTCTTCATATATTACATTTGCTCCCCGCTCGAAAAGTCTATTTATCAATCCATATATTGCTTTTTCATTACCAGGTATCGGTGATGAACTTAAAATAATAACATCATTACTTCCCACTGAAATCCCAGGAAAAGCTGAATACGACATTTTGGATAAGGCACTTAATTCTTGTCCTTGAGACCCTGTTGCAAGTACTACAAGTTCATTGTCGGGTATACCCTTTATATCTGTAACTAATAAATCTTTCGGAATTATAAGTTCTCCAACTTCTCCAGCAACATTCACAATCTGTTTCATACTTGTGCCTGCTAAAAGCACTTTCCTATTATTTTCTTTAGCAACATTTAAAATTTGCTGAACTCTAAAATTAGATGATGCGAATGTCGCTATGATTATTCTTTTATCTTTATTTTTAGAGAAAACATTTTGAAGACTTTCTCCAACAACCTTTTCTGAAATCGAATGCCCCATTCTCTCTACATTTGTAGATTCTCCAAGCATTATCCTTATCCCTTCTTTTGCAAGTTCTCCTATTCTCGCTATGTTTGTCCTCTTCATATCAACTGGAGTATTATCCAATTTGTAATCTCCGGTGAAAAAAACATTTCCTTGTTTTGTCTTAATATTGATTGAACATGAACCACCTATGGAATGTGTAACCTTTATAAATTCAACTTTAAAGCTCCCTATGTCATAAATCTCACATTCGTTAATTTCCACCAATTTAGCTTTCAGTCCTCTTCTTGCTAATTTATTTTTTATAATTCCGCATGTAAGAGGTGTTCCATATATAGGTACATTTAACTGATCCCAGTAATATTCGATTGCACCTATATGATCTTCATGTCCATGAGTTATCACAATCCCTTTTAATTTATCTTTATTTTTTAAAACATAGCTTATATCAGGTATCTGTCCTTCAACCCCAAATGCATCTCCATCAATGAAACCTCTACCAAGATCAACAACAAGCATATCGGATGCTTGTTCAACAACCGTCATATTTTTGCCGATTTCACCGACTCCACCAAGAATTGAAATTTTAACATTGTAATTAATTTCAATTCTGCCTTTACTTTTTTTCTTACTCATTAATTTATTTTCTCGCTACATTTGCTGAAATTATTATATATCATTTTTATTTTTTTTGCTTAAGACGCATTTTAAAATTTTTCAGGTACTATTTCGTACTCGCTATTTAACAAATAAATTAAAATTGTTTTGTCTATTTTTATGTTATGCCCCCTCTCATATATTGTTTTATATAACGATATCTGTTTAAAATACTGTTCTCTGATAAAATCGTCTTTTGGCTTTGATAACTTAAAATCGATTATTACATTTTCTTGTCCAATAATTAGAAGATCTATAATTCCTTCAAGTAAAGTCATATCTTCGCAGTTGTTATTTTCAAAAAGTTCTGATACTTTCATTGCTGTAGAAATCTCAACTTCATGCTTAAGTATTCCACCCTTATCAGTATAATTTCTAATTACTTTAGAATTTAAAACCCAATATATTATTTCATCTGATATCTCTTCTCTCTCAAGTTCTGTGAGAATTTTAGCCGGAATCATGAGATCAATTGCTTTTGTAATGTCAGATTGATTTTTAAGAGTATAGTCTATTTTTTCAAGAATTTTATGGTATATGACTCCCAACCTTATATATTCATTTTTTTTCATATTCTTAATGACTGTTTCTGAATCAGATGATTCTATTTTTTTTATTTCGTAGTTATGATTATTTTTAATAACATCTGAAACTGAATAATGTATTGATGCTATCAATGCGTCTTTATTTTCATACTCAAATTCTTTTAAGTTATTTATTTGTTCTTCAATATCTTTTGGTATAACAACTTCTTCATATTGTTTTTTATCTATTGCTTCATGATTGTTATCAGTTTCTTCAATTTTGTAAAAATTAACATCAATATTACCAGATATAATTGCATCCTCCATAATACTTTTAAATGATGCTTTGGTGAAGTGATATTTTCCAGAAGGAACAATTGAAACTAAGTTTATATTTGTATCAATTTCCTTAACAACTTCTTCTCCAAAATATTCCTCATCGGTTTCTTGAAGTATAATTAATTTGTTATTTAAGCTAGTATTTTTAACTCTAGTCAATTGAACATATAATAAACGCAGCTCATCTTTAAGTTCTCTTTCTGATTTTAAACATTTAAATGCAAAATTTGAAATATTGTCTTTTTTAGATTTTGATTTTATATCTGTAGTCTTAAATGCATAAAAATCTTTACCTAACAAATTAATATCCGATGAGATAACATCAATACCTCTAAAATCAAGCATACTTGCAAACACAACAGGTTTTTCGAGACCCTTGTAGCTGTGAACTGTAGAAAAATCTATTGCATCCACATCTGACACACCACCTTTAATATCAATCTCAATATTTTCAAGTTCTCGGACAAATTCTGACAAAGAATCATAATTTGATGACTCTGAAATTAAAGATAATAAGGCTGAATACGCATTTTGATTTAATGACTTTAAATATTCATCATAATGAAATTCAGATATAATTTTATTTATAAGTTCATTTAATGGATACACACCCGAGTAAATTTTAAATTTTTTAATTACTCCCAAAATTTTAATAACTTTTTTCTTATACTCTTCAATTATTGAATTATATTGCTCTTTCATGCATATTGAACTCTCATCTGAACTATTAAAATGCTCGCTAAAAAACACAAATTTATCATAAATACTATTTAATAAGTATTTCTGTTCCGCTAATTCCTTTTGTCTCAACAATAAAGCGTTATTAATTATATTTAAATCTTTTTCATTAAGGGTAGAAAAAAAAGATGTCAAAAAGCCTAGCATATAAGAATCTTTATGCGGATTATTTAATACATTTAAAAATGAAATTAATTCTACTACTAAACTTTTAGCACTATCTGCCACATTTGTTCTATATGGGATATGATTCTGATCCAATAACCCCAAAATATTATATTTTCTATTTAATACATCTTTATGAATGTTTTTTCTAGTTAAAAAAACAATATCATTATATTTATATCCTTGTTCTATAAGGTTATTTATTTGAGCAACAATATACTGTCTTGTCTTTTTTATTTCAACTTCTTCATTTTCAATTTTATTATTAATAAAAACGTAGTTAATGTCTTCACGATCTATATTATTCGTATCTACCGTGAATGCTTCATTTTTATAATTTACATCACTAAGTTCTTCAGTCATTTCATTTTCAAAAATTTTATTCACAAAATTCAGTACTGCTGGAGAGCTTCGAAAATTATCTTTTAGATATAAGATATGATTTTTTTCATCACCACTTTCTAAATATCTCTCTGCTCTGTTTAAAAATATTGTAGGATCTGCATCTCTAAAAGCGTATATCGATTGTTTGATATCGCCCACAGCTAATAAATTATCACTGGATAATTTATTTACTATTGCTTCTTGTATTGGATTAAGATCTTGATATTCATCTACAAAGATATTTTTAAATCTATTCTTATATTCTTCATCTAGAGTTAATGCTTTTAGACAATAAATTTGCAAATCATTATATGTCATTATCCTATGACTAATTTTATAGCTGGAATATTCATCATTAATTTGACGCAAAATCTGCATTATCAACTTAATATACTTATTAAAATCCGCTATTTCTTTTAGCATAACTGTTTGATATGAATTAGTTTCTTTTTTTATATCTTCTATATATTTAGATAAAGGTTTTAGCGAATGGACAAGCTCATTCTTGATAGAATCACTTAATGAAAGAACTTTTTTACCACTTTCAAATTTTTTCCATTTATCAAGATATCCATTTGGTCTTCTTGCAAATTTAAATTTACTTATTTGAAATAAATCTTCAATAGAATTAATTGAAGTACCGTAATTTATAAATGACTTTATAGACTCCATTTCATTTATAAGTGTACCCCAATCTTTTTTCCACTCTGCGTGAATTGCAACATCCATTTTATTTAATTGTGCTTGCATTTTTTGTTCTTCCGTCACCATATCATCTTCAAGCAATTTTTTATGCACATTTTTAACTTTATTAATCCTAACTTGATAATAATGTGTTATCGTTTGAATATATTCTCTCAAAAATTGTTCGTTTGTTTTGTTTTCAATTTCAGATAACGACTTTTCAAAATCTTCTTGTTCGGTCATCTTTGTATACAATCTAAGAATTTGACCTACCGCATTTGCCCTAGTATCAAAAATCTGCATGAGCTCTACACAAGTATCATCAGGGATTTCAGCCATTGCATATGCGTCAAGTACTGAATTAATAATTTTTATCAATTTTTCATCTTGATCACTAGATACTATTGTATATGTTGGTGAAATTTGAAGTTCATTAAAATGTTCTTTTGCTACCTTTGATGAAAAACTATGAACTGTATGTATGTTTGCATAGGGGATATCACTTATTGCTTTAATGAGTACTTTTTCATGTTCTTTTGATCGTAATAATTCATCGTATAATGCATCATATATCTTCTTTTTCAATTCTCTTGAATTGGCATCTGTAAATACCAATACTAAAATTTCAGGGAGCTCCACACCTTCATTAATTATTAAATGTATTATTTTCTGGATCATTGTTGTACTTTTTCCAGTACCCGCAGATGCCGCCACAAGGACATTGTTTTTTGCAAGTATTATTTTTTCTTGGTCTTTTGTAGGCTTATTCATCTTCAACCTCTGATGTATCGCCATTCTCAACTATCAATTTTGCATACCGACATACCTTCAAATATTCACAATTATACTTAATACATTTGCTAGGATCAGGTGTAATATTTCCCTCCTTAATATTAATAACTTTTTCTTTTAAAACTTCTTTAACTTTCTGAAGCATTTCTTCCTTATGATAATGTCCCTTCTTTTTATCACCTGATAATGATTCTATAAAAAAATCCCCATTCTTTTCATAAGGGTGTTTTGCATCCTTTCTTATATTGTTTTTAATATTTATATATGCAATATCACTAACTTGCATTCCATTTTCTTCTAAAGCCAACATATAAAATGGTAACTGTATCTGTTCCCCACTATCAAATTTCTTTATATTTATTTTTTTATCCGATGTTTTATAATCATAAATAACATAACTGTTTTCTCTTTCTAAATTTTTATCTATTCTATCTATTCGACCTGTAATTTCTATTTTTTCAAATTCACCATTATTAAGTTCAACAGTTAATTGCTTTGTTTTAAAATCAGCGTCAGTACTAATTTGAGTTTCAACTTTATACGGCTGTGTCTTCCATTCTCCCGAAATCATATCACTATACATCGTTGCAATCACTTGCCAAATTGACTTCCTTGTAAGCTCAACCATAAACTTGAATCTACCAACTTCTAACAAAAAACTAGGAATTTCTTTTTCTGCTTCAGTTACATAGTAACTATTAAAACGATTCTCCAAATCTTCCATATTTTTAATTCTTTCAGCAATATAATCATTAATAAAAAGCTCAAGATATTTATGACATAGAATTCCTCTAAGTATTCGCTCCGTTTCATCCGAATCTTTATTTTTAAAATCGCTATCTACATTCATTATTTTAGATATAAAGTACTTGTATGGACATGTAGAATACATTTCAATTCCTGTAGGAGAAAACGAATACTTTTTTGCCAATGGAAATTCATTATTTATACCAATTGGCAAACAGGATTTGCCATCAAAATCTAAAATCCTAAAGCCAGCAATTTTCTCAATTAATCCTTGTTGCTCTGGACTAAGTTTTAAATATTCATCTCTTGCTTGAATAAATTCACTGTACCTTGTTTCTTCATTAACTAATGAATATTTTAATCTATCATTTAAACCTATTAAATTTTGCAATGTAAATCTTGGTTTCTGTACTTCTAAATTTTCGAAACAATTCATTAATTGCTTATATATAATCGCCGATGATACTTCGTCTGATACAGTCGCTGATATTTTTAACTTTTTACCTGCTTTCTTAATATATTCTATTAGAGCTAGCATATTAGTTGTCATATTCTTACCAGCATCATGGAGAATTATACCTTTATTGTCTTCAAAAGCTTCATTCAATTTTTTTTCATCTGCAAAAGTTATTATAAGACCTTCGGGCGTTGTTTTTGGAATATTATTTGAATCTGCTCCAATAACATATAAATTCTCCGCTCCCGAAAATCTTGAAAAAAATGAACCAACTAAAACAGAGTCAATATATGCAGGTATTGTGGCTATATCTATAACCGAAATAACACCTTTAAATAAGAATATAAATTCTTCCAATGAACATTCATAATCTATTATTTTTGTAAGAATAGAAAAAACTTCTTCAAGTTTGCTGTCAACTTGATTAGCAATTCTCGAATACTTATCATCAATTTCCTGCATATTTAAAATGTACTGTTGCCAATTCTGCTTAAAGTATGGATTTTCAACGAGTTGATTAATTTGTGATACCCATTCCGTTATTTTATATGTTCCTTTCTTAACTGATGCAAGTTGATTAAATAAATATTTTCTAACTGCTTCAGCCAATCTACAATTTTCTTTTTCTTTATCACTATCGCCATAATTTGTTTTAAATTCACTGAAAAATGATCTCTTTCCTGTTTTTCCACTTATATATTTTTCAACAATATATTTTTCAAAAACACCTATTGAATTAATAATATCTTCATAAACGACTTGATCCTGATAAAAAATTTCATTAGATAGTGATGCAAAACTTGGAGCAAAAAGCTGATTATTTATAAAGTCTATAACTGAATCTTGAGAAAAATCATTAACTACCACATTTAAAGCTTCATTTATATATTTAACTTTTACTTGATCTGCCAACTTTGACTTTACATCAATAAAAAAAGGTATTCTATACCGTTTAAATATCTTCTCAATTACATCTTTATATGCGTTAATATCACATGCAAATATTTGAAAGTCCTTAAACCTACTACCCTCTCTAATCTTCTTAAGAATATCAAGAGCTATATTTTTGACTTCATTATTTTTATCATTAAATTCAAACAGTTCAATTATTTCATTTTTAATTTTTTTTGACGGTTTCTCATATGAAAATATATATTTACCTGCAACATCTATTTCCTTTGCTAATATTTCATTTGAGTATTCCACCTTGCTATCACTGTATTTATTTCCTTTATCAACTACTGCTATAACTTGATCAAATATTTTTTTCGCATAAATGTAACTATTGGGATCTTTTTCTGTATGCGATATTGCTATCGTAGCACTTAGTGCATTGTTATTAATATTCTTAACCAGATTAAGTTGTTGCCTACTCATGGAATAAAAATCCAAAAAATAGCAATGAGTTGTTTGTATTTCTGACACTATTTCGTCTGATAAAGCTTCTAAAACAGTTATAGAATCAAAATAATTGTCACGCATCTTCTCAAGATATTCTTTATAAATTAAAAATATTTCATATAACTTTGTCTTTAATTTTTCAGGCAATCTATCCTCTATGAGAACAAGTTCTTCTTCTGTTATTCCACTTTCAAGGAGATTTGTTAACGTATCATATAAAACTCCGGCAAAATTTTCATAATTATGAGCATTTGCAAAAAAGGAAATCTTTTTACTTTTAGTAAGGTCATAAATGCATTTATTGATTAGTAAGACGGAACCTTCTTTTGTTAAAAATTCATATTTCTTATTTTTTAAATAGTGCCTTGATAAATCTTCAAACGATGTAACTCTAACCTTACCTTTATAATTAGCAAGATCACTATAAACTCCAAGTTTCGCTGTTGCTAAGAATTGGTCTGTAACCACTATCAAATGTTTTGAGTTTCCATCTAACTCTAGTCTTTTTTTTATCAATTTTATTGTTTCTATATATGCCTGTCTTGATGTATTGGCAACAATTTTTAACATGATTAAAACATAACACTTTTAGTTATACTTATCAACTAATTTTTAATATCCAACTGTCTTATTAATAAGACACTAATTGGTCCCCTATAGTTGTTCAGCGAATATATAAAAAAATAAAAATTTGTTAAAAACAATGTCCATTTATAATTTTCTAATTAAAGTCATTCTTTAAATAACAATATTAATTGATCAATTTTGTTTATATATTCATCTGACAATGTCAAAAATAGACTTTTAAAGATAACTTTTGTACAATTTAACATTATGAAGAAGTTACGAATTGCTACAATTATATTTATGTTAATTATTCCTTTCATTCTTGTTGGATGTGGGAAAAAAGCTAGCATTCAAGGTACATTAAACAATATTCTTAAAAATGATTTGAACGCCAGTACTTTTACATATGATGTTACAGATACTGAAACTGGCGATAAGGGAAGTTTAACTGTAAATGTGAAAAGATATTCTGCAAATAAGGAAATAAACTTGCTCAATTCCACAAAAAGAACATATACATTTGAAGTAATGGAAATCATGCAAACTTTTAAAATGAAAAATGTTGAATATAATCTTCAATCAATTACTAGAATTAGTGGAAATGAAAATTTATATGCTCCATTATATTTTGCCAGACAAGAAAAAATTGATGGAGAAGAAAAGTTGCTTGCATCAGGTGAAGTTAATAGAACTTCCACTACAGTAACTATCAATGGGAAAAAACAACCTGTTCATAAAAGCAAAAAAGCTTTTTTCGACAATACTCAAATTCATCAGGTTATCAGAGGAGTTCAAACATTTGAAAATATGGTATTTTCATTTGAACTTATAAGTGCAAGAAATAAATTCTCAACATATAGTATGACAGCACAAACTCGTAAAGATACCAAAAGTATAGATATACCCTACAATCATCAAAAGATTGATACATATGTTGTTGATCTCACAAAATCCGGTAAACTGAAAACAAGAGCTCAAGAACTATACTATGCAAAAAATGATATTACCGTAAATGGATGGCCTGTTAAAAATCCATTAGTAAAATTTATCGAATATAAAGGAACAACCGATAAACAAGTTGTATATGAACTAAAAAATATTACAATTAGCTGATATCATTTTATCTTTTAGTTCCCACGCCTTTTGACTTAAATCTACCTTATAATCATGGGTGTTTAATACTCTCTTATATTCTTCATCAAATTCTGCAGAACTATTGTCAGCATACTCTGCTATTTTTTTTAATGTTGGTTGCTTATAGACAAAGATTCCATCTTTAAAAATTTGGACACTTAATTCCTTAATTGTAAATTTATCAAACTGCTTCTTTTTCCAACGCTCTTCATTATGCGTAATTATTAATGGTTTATTTGTGTCTATTATTTCATCTTTTAAACAAATCATATCTGCCTGAGCTTTCCCATCTACATAAATTCTAATGACTTTTTTTATTCCAGGATTTGTTGTCTTTTCAAGTGAATCTGATATTTTAATTTTAGGAACCATCTTCCCTTTTTCTTCAATGGCACATAATTTATAAACACCACCAAGTGATGCATTTGAATATGAGGTTATAAGTTTTGTTCCTATTCCATAGACATCAATTTTGGCACCTTGATGAGCCAACGCAAGCAATATATCTTCATCCAAATCATTTGAAACAAAAATTTTAGCTTCACTATGACCTGCTTCATCCAACATTTTTCTTGCCTGCTTACTTAGATATGCCAAATCACCACTATCAAGTCTTATACCTAATGGCTTATACCCTTTTTCTTTTAATTCATTAAATACTTTAATTGCATTCGGTATTCCACTCTTGAGCGTATCATATGTATCTACAAGCAAAAGACATTTGTCGGGATACTGCTTTGCATACGACTGAAATGCTGTAAGTTCATTCTCAAATGACATTACCCAACTATGTGAATGTGTTCCTACAATTGGAATATTAAACATCTTTCCAGCAAGTACATTTGATGTTGTTCTACATCCTCCTATGTATGCAGCTCTTGCACCATATATGCCAGCATCTGGTCCTTGAGCTCTCCTCAAACCAAACTCTGATATTGATTTATTTGTACATTCACAAAGTCGCTTTGCTTTTGTCGCTATTAAAGTCTGATGATTAATTATTGTTAACATTGCTGTTTCAACAAGCTGTGCTTCAAATAATGGTGCGGTTACCGTAAGTATAGGTTCATATGGAAATACGATTGTTCCTTCGGGTATAGCTGTTATATCCCCAGTAAATTTAAAAGTCTTAAGTTTCTCTAAAAATGCTTCACTAAATATTTTTTGACTTCTTAAATATTCAATATCATCATCTTCGAATTTAAGATTTTGAATATACTCAATAACTTGTTCAAGACCAGCTGCAACCGCATATGAATATCCGCCTGCTCCTCTGTAAAAAATATCGAACGATGCCTTCTTTGAATGCATATCTGATGCAAGATATCCATTCATCATCGTCAACTGATATAAATCTGTAAGCATTGTCAAATTTTTCATTTTAATCCAAATTAAATGCTAATTCGCCTTTTAATTTCTCCTCTTTTGTTTTTAAAATAAAATCTGTTTCTTTTAAATTGATTAAATATTTTCTATCTATGTTTTTGTAAAATTTCCATATTAAATTCTTATCTTCTTTATTTTTTAATATCTTTACAACTACAGTATATAAATTAACTTCTGTCTTGCTAATTAAAACAGTATTAAGAGTATTTCTTTTTAATGCACCTTCAACTTTCCTTATTATTTCTCTACTCTTTTGTGCATATACTAAAAACACCATAAATAGTATCAACAAAGCAAATACGGGAGCTCCAGCATATTTCATTGCAGCTTGAAGTTTTAATGTCCCATCCAACCTTAAGAAGTCAATTAATCCTCTACCAAGCATGAACCAAAATAAATATAAAACTGTCCATACTCCTTTATATTTTTTGTATTTTCTCCAAAGTGTATATATCAATGCTAATCCTATTGCATTAAAACAAATTTCATAAAAGAATGTAGCTGCATAGTACCCTTCAATAAAATTACCATTTTTATCCGCATACTTAGCTGCAATTTCTGGAGTAAGTCCACTTGGATTATTTATATATATTGAAATTGGGAAAAAATGTAATTTCCCATTTTTAATTGGTATTCCAAATGCTTCCTGATTAACAAAATTTCCCCATCTCCCAATCATCTGTCCTACTAACAATGGTGAAACTGCAAAATCAGTTAACTTAAAAAATGAGATCTTCTTTCTCGCAGCAAATATAATGACGCCTAATATTCCACCTAATACTCCACCATATATAGTTACTCCGCCTTCCCATATCTTAAACACATCTACAAAATTTGAATAATCTCTAGCATGCGTAGCAACATAAAGGATTCTTGCAAATATAACTGCCAACGGTACTGTACATAAAAATAATGTCAAAATGTCGTCACCAGTTAATTTAATTCTGTGTGCATTATAAATTGCAAACATTAATGCAACAATTAAAGCAATACTGAAAATAATTCCATACCAAGCAATTCCTTCTCCCGGTCCTACTCCCTTTATCGCTGTCTTGTCTAGTAATAAATAATTAAACATTTTTCACCATATGTGTCGGAAAAGGTTCGATTGCAATTTTGAATACATTATCTTCTCCAAAATTATCATCTAATTGCTTTTCTATATTTTTCTTTGAGTCAGCAAATATAAGTATCGTACCAGCAAATCCTCCTCCGTGAACACGCTTTGCAATAACTCCATCAATCTTTGAAGCTTTATCTAAAGCATCAATCAAAACTGTACTTTTTGTTTTTTGTGAAACTAAATTTTGTAAAAGTTTTTTAGAACTTTCCCCTGATTCATTTACACAATTTAAAAATGTCTGTTTGTTTTTTTCAGAAATTGCTTTAAAGGCTTTTTCAACTCTTTTGATTTCATCAAAATAATGTAATGCTCTATTTGCAATTTTTTCACCTAACGATTCCTTTAAAGTATCATAACTTGTTCTAAAATCTTGATCTGAAATTTGAGATAATCTTTCTTTATTAAAATATTTAGATACTTCTTTCATATCTGTTAAGATTGCTGCATAGTCATCTGTGAGATCACTATGATTTCCTTCTGTATTAATTACAAAAATGTCAATATCATCAAACTTCCAATCAGCATGCTTATATCTAATATCTGATAAATCAAAGAAATCAATCGTATTCACACTTCCCAATGCAATGATTGTTTGATCCATCATTCCTGACGGTTTCCCAAAATAAATATTCTCTGCGTACTGTGCAGCTTTCGCAGCAAATAACGGATCAATTTTCTTCTCTGTTGTGAGGTCATTAAAAATTGTTGCAATTAAAACTTCAAATGCTGAGGATGATGAAACTCCTGCTCCCTTTGGAACATTTGATTGTGTAGATGCTGAAAATCCAATAATCGGTTTGCCATTTTTTTTAAAAAAATCTGCAACTCCTCTTACCATAGCCAACGAAGTTCCTTTTTCATTTTCTTTCATTTCTGTATCATTTAAATCTATTGATATGAGAGGATAATTTTTAGAATGAACAAAAACTTTATTATCACTTCTTTTTGAAACGACTGCCAGAATATTCAATGATACGGCAGCTGCTAAAACCTTTCCTCCCTGATGATCTGTATGATTTCCTACAATTTCTATTCTTCCAGGTGATGAAAAAACCACTTCTGGTTTACTCCCGAACTCCTCTATGTGAGTAGCTTCCAAACTTAATAATCTATTTCCTTCTTTCATCTATTCTCCCAACAATTGCATTGTACTATATACTTTATTTACTGTCATTTAACAATTTATTAATTTCATTTTCTGTAAGCATAGGAATGTTTAATGCTTTAGCTTTATCATATTTACTTCCGGGATTATCTCCTAAAAAAATTAAATTTGTTTTAGATGATACAGATGAAGAAAAGACTGCACCTAGTTTTGCTGCTCTTTCTTCTAAATCATGTCTCGAATATGAATTGAATGAACCTGTTATAACTATAACTTTGCCATCCAATATTCCATGATTTTCTTGTATATCTGCCACTTCAACTCCAAATTCAAATAACTTATTAATTACTGAAATATTATCTCGGTCTAAAAAATATTTTTCATAATTTTCAGCTATTATATCTCCAACACCTTCTATTTTAATTATATCTTCATATTTGAGCTTAATTGCATTAGAAACTGATTTTGCATATTTTGCCACATCTTGAGCCATTTTTTTCCCAATTCCTTCAATACCTAATGCATATAAGAATGAACCTAAATCAATTTTTTTGCTCTTATTAATTGATGTCAGTATGTTATTTATTTTCTTTGACTTGAACCCTTCTATACCGAAAAAATCAATTTCACCCAATTTAAATAAATCTGCCACATTACGTAACTTATTAAATTCATAGAGAACTTCAATCGTTTTTTCGGACAAGCCATCAATATTGAATCCTGGCTTAGAAACAAAGTGTGTTATTATACTAATAACTGCTGGTTCACACTCCTTGTTTGTACAATATAGAAATGCTCCGTCCACTTTTACTGGCGACTTACAATATGGACATTCTTCTGGTTGAACTATCTCCTGTCTATTTTTACCCTCCTCATAAACCCCCATAATTTCAGGAATAACATCATTACTTCTTCGTATTAGCACTATATCGTTTACTGCAATTTTTTTTCTTTTTATATCAAAAATATTATTTAATGTAGCTCTTGAAATTGTTGCTCCACAAATATCTACCGGTTCAACAGCAGCAATAGGGTTTAACTTATTAGTTCTAGATACTTGCCATATAACATCAAGAAGTTTTGTTGTGTTTTCTTCTGCCTTAAATTTATATGCAATTGCCCATCTTGGAAATTTATCAGTTTCCTTTAAAATAGTTCTTTCAGATATTTTATTTATTTTTATAACAATACCATCTATTAAATAATCAAGTGTAGGTCTTATGACATCAGTTTTATCTATATATTTTTTTACATCTTCAATTTTAGATGTAAGAAGATAATCTCCTTGAACCTCAAATCCTTGTTTTATAAGAAATTTTCTCATTTCATCCTGTGAAGTGAATTCACAATCTGAATAACCAATGTTGTATGCAAAAAAACTTAAATTTCTTGTTGCTGTTAATTTTGGATCTAAATTTCTTATACCTCCCGCTGCTGCATTTCGTGCATTTTTTAAAGGCACACTCGCCGTCTCATTGTATTTATTAAAAGACGATAAAGACATAACACATTCACCGACTATTTCTACTTTACCTTTATACTCTATTTTTTTAGGTAACAGTTTGATTGTTTCGGCATTTTTAGTTACCACTTCCCCTATAACTCCGTTACCTCGTGTCTTCGCTTCTTTTAAGTATCCGTTTTCATACAATATATTTAATGTAAGACCATCAAATTTATATTCAAGAGTAACTTCAGGATATGCTCCCAATGCTTTTTTAGCTCTATTGTACCAATCTATAACTTCTTCAAAAGTTTGTGCTTTGTCTAAACTGTATAGCCTCTGAATATGCTCTTTTTGTTCAAATTTAGCTAAAGGGCTACCCCCTACTCTATGAATAGGACTATCTGGAAGAGAAAAATTCTCTTCTTCAAGTTTTCGCAATTCATCATACATTGCATCATATGCTGCATCTGATATAGAAGGAGCATCATTTTCATAATATTCAGCAGCATATTTATTCAGTAATGTTGTGAGTTCTTTTATCCTTTCTTTAGACAATTAAACCTCCAAAAATCTTGGTGCCAAATCTAATTTAAATTTTTTAATTCCCTGGCTAAATACAACAACAAGCTCATCAGTTGTTTTATTCACTTCAACAACTTTCCCTTCCCCAAACAATGCATGCTTAACTGTCATATCTTGTACATAATCAACATCTTTTCCTGATGCACTTGGTGAAATCGTATTTTTAATATTTTGCAATATGTTGATTGATTTTGAAAGATTAATTTTTATACTTGAATTTTCTTTTTTTATATCATTATGTTTGTCCGACTGTTGACTTTCTTTACCTTTAAGTTCTTGTATAAATCGACTTGTTTTCATATACTGCAAATTGCCATATTTCATTCTTATTCTTGCAGAAGAAACTTGTAAAAATTTTTTTGCTCTTGTAACTGCAACATACATTAATCGTCTTTCTTCTTCTACTTCTTCATCAGATCCAATTGGAAATCCCCCTTCTTCAACTGCTGCTACATAAACATTTTGAAATTCCAATCCTTTAACACCGTGTACTGTTGCGATCGTAACAGCATCCATATCATCTCTTTCACTATATGATGTTATGAGCGATATACTTTCTATGTATTCATTTAATGTAAGATCAGGCTGAACACTTTCATCTTCAACTATTGATGATATTAATTCTTCTATATTTTCTGTAGCACTTTCGTCCTTCTCATTTTTCCCTAATTTAAGTATTTTTTTTATGCCGGTATAATTGTATATTTCTTTAACAACTTCCGATGGCTTGTGATTTCTCGCAAACGCATTCAAATATTGCATAATTTCAATAAAATTTTTAAACTTTGCGTTGAGTTTAGCATCACACAAATTCATTGCCTCATATAATGAAATTTCTTTCATGTTGGCAAACTCAATAAGGTCAGATAGCGTTTTATCCCCTATTCCTCTTCCTGGATAATTTACTATTCTTTGAAAAGAGGCATTATCTTTTTGATTCACAATTAAACGGACATATGCATGTATATCTTTAATTTCTTTTCTATCATAAAATTTGAATCCTCCATACATTTTATATGGAACTCCATTCATTCGACACTGATCTTCAAACAATCTTGTTGTAGCATTTGTTCTTACTAATATCGCATAGTTGCTATAGTTGTCACCTCTTCTGACTTTTCTGCAAATCTGCGAAATAATGTCTGATGCTTCTTCTCTGTCACTATCATATTCAAAAATTGAAACACATTCTCCTTCATCTACATCTGTCCAGAGATTTTTTTGATTTCTTATCTTATTATGCCTAATTATTCTATTCGCTGCTTTCAATATCGATGATGTGCTTCTATAATTTCTTTCAAGCTTGAACATTTTGGTGTCCGGATATTTTTTTACATATGTAAGGATATTTGAAATATCCGCACCTCGCCATGAATATATACCTTGATCTTCATCACCTACCAAAAATATATTACCGTTTTTTTCACCTAGTAACTCAACTATTTTATGCTGTATTTTATTTGTGTCTTGATATTCATCCACGTGTATGTACTTATATTTATTTTGATATTTTTCAAGTATGTCTTTGTGCTCACAAAATAATTTATATACATTTAACAACAAATCATCAAAATCCATCGCATTGCTTTTTTTAAGTTCTTCTTGATACCTAAGGTACATCATCAAAACTTCATCACCTGTATATGAAGACATTAGCCCTGCAGAACGTATTTCATCAGTTTTATAATTATATGTTTTAATTTTTGATATTACATCAGGAAAAGATTTCAAAAATCCTTTTCGCTTATTTTCATCCGGAAATAAGTCTAAATTGACTTTAATTATATTTTTTAAAATCTGTTCCTTATCATGTTCATCGTATATAACAAAATTCGAACTATATCCTAATGTTTCAGCTTCTATTCTTAAAATTTTTGCACATAATGAGTGAAATGTGCATGCCGTTACTTGATCCGCCTCACTATTTATTTTTGAAATTCTTTCCTTCATCTCATTTGCTGCTTTGTTTGTAAAAGTAATAGCAAGTATATTAGATGGACTTACTCCAGCAGATATAAGATTAAATATTCTTGCTGTAAGTACTCTTGTTTTTCCAGTACCTGCTCCAGCAAGTACAAGGACTCTTCCATCTAGTGTAGTTGCGGGTTTTATCTGTTCTTCATTTAAATTAAATCTATTTTCTATCATACATATATCCATTTTCAATTAATTTTAATAAAACTTTATATGTTGTCTCAACATCAGAAAGTGCCCTGTGTGCATTTTTATTAGGGAAATTAAATGCTTCTGAAATAAATTCTAAATTGTACTTAGACAATTTGAAGTATTTTCTTGCAAGCACAAGAGTATCTATTGTTTTATTGTTGAACACATATCCTGCTGGTTTGTAATATTTTTTTATAAACGGAACATCAAAATTATCAATATTATGTCCACATATGATTGCATCTCCAAAAAATTTTACCACATCCCCTATTGCATCACTAAAATGTGGCTTACCTACAAGCATACTATCTGTAATGTGTGTTTTTTCTGCAACTTCCTGTTTTAGTTCTCTACCAGGATTAAACAAACCATCCATTTTTTCTATTACTTTCCCGCCCGATATTTTTAATGCAGCAAACTCAATTACTTCGTCTTTTAGTATGTCTAATCCACTTGTTTCTAAATCAAATATTACAATATTAAATTTTGTAAAGTTATCCGGCATTTCTCTCAATCCTCCAAGAGTACCTTGTACACTCACAGAATATGGCAACGGACTCATGGATTGATAATGTTTGGGGGCTGGTAATCCTTGTTTTAAATCTATTTTTTCATAATTAATATCTGCATAGAATATCGCATCTGCTGTAATATTAATCTTTGAATTATATATGCCGGTTCTTCCTTCAAGCACTATTTGTGCTCCCTGCACTATCTCTCCAAGTCGCTTTTTATCTTCGTTGTTATAGAACATTGTACATTCAATGACTTCAGTTGTATCGCTGAGATAAAATTTTAGAAACTTCTTTTTTTGCGGTTCATATGTTGAATCATGTTCCATTTTAATTTTTTCGTCTTTCGGGATATATTCAATCAAATCAGCTTGTGTTATTTTACCACATACAACTACTTTCTGATTGTGACTACCTTCTTTAACATCACTTATATAATCGGCACCATTCCTATTAATGCCGCCAATGTGTTTTTTCCCTATTATTTTTTGCCTACAATTAAATGGTATATGTCTTCTGCTTATTATTTGTTCTGTTATATAATCCCCGCTACTAATTTCTCCAGTAATTTCTCTATCAGGAATTTTATGTATAATTATTTTAATATCTTGTACATACTCTTTTTCCAAATAACTAGTTAATATCTTTAATAACTTTTCTTCAAATATTTTATAGTATGTTTGTTGAATTCTTGCTGTTATCTCTACTTTTTTATCTTCTGCATCAACTATAATATCTTCATCACTTAATATATTATATATTGTTGAGTAATTTTGTTTTATAAATCTTAAAAAAGACTGTATTATCGAATTTCTATCGCCATAAACTCTCATGTACTCTATCAGTACTTTATCATGACTCACTATTTTTTTACATACTGCTTCTATATTACTTTTCTCATCTTCATTTATATAACTAAAACGAGAATCATATATAAATTTAATTTTCAATTCATCCTTATTTTTTTCATATTCAGATGAAACATATCTTAATGCTCCTTTGTATTTATTTTTAGTTTCTTCCGCAAATTTTAATTCAAACTCAGTCATTTAATCTCTCCACTTATAATTTCCAAAAATTTTTCTAACAAATCTTTATTATTAACTATAGAGTGCTGTTTCCCATTTATTAGAATAACTGATTTTTCCTTACCCCCGGCAATTCCATAATCTGAATTTTTTGCTTCACCTATACCATTAAGTGGACAACCTAAAACTGATATTCTCAAGTTCTTTCTTATACCACTCAATAACTCATCAACTTTATTTGCTAAAGCATTAACATCTATTTCTGTTCTTGAACAAGTGGGACATGAAACAACTTCCACTCTCTCATCATCAATATGTAACATCTTTAAAATCTGTTTCCCTGCATATATCTCATGTTCTAGATCTTCCGTCAATGATACTCGTATTGTGTCTCCTATTCCCTCGTTTAAGAGTGTTCCAATTGCATATGAAGACTTTATTAATCCATTTCGAAGTGTCCCTGCTTCAGTTACTCCTACATGCAGCGGATAATTGCATAGCGATGCGAGTTTTCTATTTGCTTCAACAGTTTCAAGTGCATCTGAAGATTTAATACCAAGTACTATTTTTTTTACCCCATACGATTCAAATACCTTTGCACAATCGACTGCAGAATTAACAAGTGCATCAACAATTGGTAACTTTTGATAATCAGGATGTATTGAACCACAATTAACACCTATACGTACTGCCGTATCATAATCCAACAGCATTTGTGATAATTGTTTTATATTTGAATAATCAGTCATATTCCCTGGATTAATTCTTATTTTTTTTGCTCCAGCTTTTATGACATCAAACGCAATTTTATAACTATAATGAACATCTGCAATTAAAGGATGTGATACTTGTCTCTGTATATTAACAAAATGTTCAACATCAGCAAGTGAAGGAACTGCAATTCTCACAAAATCACAACCAAGTTCATACATCTTATTAGATACTGAAACACATTTTTGCTCATCAGCAGTCTTAATATTCAGCATCGTTTGTACAGTTACAGGATAATCACTACCTATACCTATATCACCTATTTTAAAATTGTATGTTTTTCTCCTCGCTTTCATTTATCTTAAAGTCTTTGCATATTCCTTAGCTTCATAAGAAATTTTCAAAACATCATCAACAGATGTATCTTTAATATTTTGGAATTTCAAATATACCTTTTCTAGATTTTTATATATATCGCTGAATTTAATTTTATCAGCTAAGAATTTTTCAACAAACACTTCATCTGCAGAAGATAATGCTATTATTGCTCCATCACTTTTATTTAGAGCTTCTCTAATTAATGTCATCACCGGATACCTATCACTATCAAGTTCTGAAAAATGTAAAGAACCTATTTTTGAAAGATCTAATATATTTTCTTCTTCTGTTGACTGAATATTTGGATAAAAAAGTGCATTTTCGATTGGTATACGCAAAGAAGTCTGAGACATAATTGCTTTCTGAGAACCATTATTTAGTTCCACTATCGCATGTATAATGCTCTCTCTATGCATCAATATTGAAATTTTTGAAGGATTAACATCAAATAGATATTTTGCCTCAACTATTTCAAGTGCTTTATTAAACATAGTTGCTGAATCAACAGTTATTTTTTTACCCATCATCCAATTTGGATGTTTTAATGCCTCGGCTGCTTTTATATTCTTCAAATCATTAATATTGTAGTCCCTAAGTGCCCCACCGCTTGCTGTGATGATAAGTCTCCTTATATCTTTAATTTCCTCTCCTTTAAGCCCACTCTGTATTGCCGAATGTTCTGTATCTAAAGGAATAATTAACCCACCAAACTGTTTTTCCAATTTTTTCAAATATTTACCAGCACAAACAATCGTTTCTTTATTGGCTATTGCTAATATTCCACCTCTCTTAAGCGTAGCAATTGCAGCCCATAACCCACTTAACCCAGAAACCGCCGAAACAACAATATCTGCATCTAAAGAAGCAAGTTCTTCCAATGAAGGCAAACACTTCGCTCTATATTCTTCACTGTCCATATAGTCAAAAATTGTCAACTGTGATTCAATTGAACCTGTCGGTGTGAAATAATGAATAGGATTAAATTCAGCTATTTGCTGACTTAATAATGCGGTATTTTCATAACACGACAATCCAACAACCTTAAACTTTTTTGGGTATTTTCTTATTACATCAAGCACAGCTCTTCCATATGATCCCGTACTCCCTAGAACTGTTACTGTTGTGCTTCGCTTCATGTAAAACATTATATTATATAAGCAATATATTTTCTACTTTTATCTAGCATGGATTGTATGATACAATCGATGATTTATCCCTTTATTCTTGCAATCAAAGTAAGGAAAATCAAAAGGACAAGACAAGATGAAATTATGCTATCTAGTCTATCCATAACACCACCATGACCTGGGAAAATATGCCCATAATCTTTTATTCCCATAAGTCTTTTAATTTTTGATGCCACTAAGTCACCTAACTGACTTACGACTCCAGTCACAAGACCAATAGCAATGAATATCAATGCATTTTTCCACTCCCACCCCTGAACAACATGTGAAATAAATGGCACAAATTCATTTTTGCTCAAAGCAGATCGATATAGATCGAATAGTATAAATATTAATACTGAACTCGCAGCAGCTCCAATAAGTGATCCAATTCCACCTGCAATTGTTTTTTTCGGAGAAACTCTCTCACATAATTTTTTCTTTCCAAAGGCTTTCCCAAAATAATATGCAAATGCATCAGAAAAAATTGGAATTGTAACGCATGCAACCACTACAAATACTGCGTAGTAATTAAATGTAAGGATATATATCAGATGTATCATAAACAATGGATACACTAATATAAAAATTGTTGACACAAAATCTGAAATTGTAATATTTTCATCTTTAGAAAATGTATATTCCACCATAGAAATAAAAACTGTAAGAACAAACATAATAATGAGCATTTCAGTTCCCATATTGGCAAATTCATGAGCTATACGCATTAACGGGTATGTTAAAAATGCAAATAAGGTAATAGGAAACTTTTTTACTTTATAACCTTTCCTCGTGAAAGTATGTGTCATCTCATAGGCGGCTACAAGCATCCAGACCATCATGTATACTTCAATGATTTCTTTATTGAAAAAATATCCAAGAATAATTGCACCTAAAAATGAAATTAGCAAAACAATTGCTACTAATGTTCGCTTTAACATTTATACTCCGTAATTTCTTTTTACTTCCTCAAAATTTTTTATACATTCCTTTATATCTGACATTTTAACATCGGGCCATAGCTTATCCAAAAAATATAGTTCTGCATATCCACTTTCATATAACATAAAATCTGATAACCTATGATGTTTCCCGGATCTTATAATCATATCAGGAGGCACAAGAAAATGTGTAGATAAATTTTCTTCAAATCGTGTTCTATCTCCGCCACTTTTTTCCACGGCATTTAAAATATCCGATTTTGATGAATACCCTAATGCTATATTTACATTCATGACTGCATTGTCTGAATTTATTCCTTCTTTTAGAATTTCTCCAAAGAATCTAACATTTACATTCAACCTTTTAACCATTTCAAGAAATATATCTATCTGTTTAAATATATATTCCTTTTCAAGTTCTGAACGCTTTAAATTATCTTTGGAAAATGCAAAAATTGTTAAATTTTTTAAACCAGAATCACGCAATCCCCATACAATATCAAATACTGTTTTCATTCCGGCATTATATGCAAATTGAAGAGTTTTATTATTAACCCCTGCCCAGCGTCTGTTACCATCAATAATTAACGCAATGTGCCCGGGAAACACCTAAATCTCCATTATTTCTTTTTCTTTGTCTTTGAATTCCTTATCTACAAAATCAATTTTTAATTGCAGCACTTTATCCATATCTTTAGTATACGTTGTAAGATCGTCTTCTGTTATTTCTGATGTCTTTTCAAGCTTCTTTAAACCATCAATTGCATCACGCCTAGCATTCCTTAAAACAATCTTTGTCTCCTCAGCATACTGTTTAATTTCCTTAGTAAGTTCCTTTCTGCGATCTTGCGTTAATTCTGGGAAAACAAGTCTAATAACCTGTCCATCATTGTTTGGAGTAATACCAATATTAGCATTAACGATTGCCTTTTCAACATCTTTCATTGCTCCCTTATCCCAAACATTAATTACTAGAACACGGGCTTCTGGCGTACTAATATTTGCCATTTTGTTTATTGAAGTCATTTGCCCATAATAATTTACTTGCACCTTATCTAGAATATGTGCATTTGCACGACCAGCTCTTATAAGCTTATATTCTGAAGATAAATTACTTACAGCTTTATCCATTTTTTCTTCAGCTTCCATAAATACGATATCAACTGCTTCTATTCCAGTGTTCATATTTTCCTCCAATTAACAACTTAATAAAATTTTAACTTACGGTATATTTCTTTTCAACTAGGAAATTACTGTTCCTATATTTTTTATTCCACAAATCGCTTTTTTGATATTACCTTCATCGAGTATAGAAAATGCTATTATAGGTAAATTGTTTTCCATACACATCGTTATAGCAGTTGTGTCCATAGCTTTTAAATTCTTTGAAATAACATCCATATAACTTAGATGATCAAATTTTTTAGCACCCTTATTTATTTTTGGGTCAGAATCATAAATACCATCAACATTTTTTGCAAGTATCAAAGCATCTGCATTTATTTCACATGCTCTTAAAGCTGCTCCCGTATCTGTTGAAAAATATGGATTTCCTGTTCCGCATGCAAAGATAACTATTCTTCCTTTTTCAAGATGTCTTAATGCTTTTCTTAAAATATATGGTTCTGCAACTTTAGTTATTGTGAGTGCAGTCTGAACTCTTGTCTGCTCTCCCATTCTTTCAAAACATTCCTGCAACGCAAGAGCATTCATGATTGTGGCAAGCATACCCATATGATCTGCTGTAGTTCTATTCATTCTTTCGTCTGCTTGTCTACCACGCCAAAAGTTTCCGCCACCAATAACTATAGCAACTTCAACACCCATTTTTTTAACATCAATAATCTCAGCACAAATTTTTTCTATTTTCAAAGAATCAATTCCAGTACCATTCGGTGTAGCCAATGCTTCACCTGACATTTTGATGATTACTCTCTTGTATTTAGGTTCCATTTTACCTCAGATAAAATAAAAGACGCTTAAGCGTCTCTTATTTAGAACTTATTTTTTTGCCTTAGTTGCTTTTTTTGCAGGTTCTTTTTTATCATTTGCTAAACCCGCTTGTTGCATGACTTCCGCTGCAAAATCATCAATTCTTTTCTCTAGACCTTCTCCCATCTCATATCTTACAAACCTTCTTATTGAAATCTTTTCTCCAATTTTGAATGTTGCATCAGTTACAAGCTGTTGAATTGTCTTTGTAGGGTCAATAATGTACTCCTGTTCTAACAAACAAACTTCCTTATAGTATTTATTAATTCTTCCATCTACCATTTTTTCAATGATTGGTAATGGCTTTGGCTTCTCTTCATTTAATGCCTGCTGTGTGAGAATTTTCTTTTCAGCTTCGATTTCAGCTGCTGGAACTTCTTCTTTCGTAATGTATTTAGGATTTGCAGCAGCTATATGCATTGCAATTTTGTGTGCAAGTTCTTTAAACTGTTCTCCCATAGCAACAAAGTCTGTTTCACAGTTTATTTCTAAAAGTACTCCGATCTTACCGTTAAAGTGAACATAACTTTCAACTAATCCCATTGCCGCAATTCTGTCCTGTTTTTTTGCTGCAGATGCAATTCCTTTTTCTCTCAAATATGTGATTGCTTTTTCCATGTCTCCATCAGTTTCAACCAATGCTTTCTTACAATCCATCATGCCCACGCCTGTCTTCTGACGCAGATCCATAACATCTTTACTTGTAAACGCCATATTATTCTCCTTTCTTTTTAGCAGCCTGTTTCTGTTTTTGCTGCTCTTTTTCTTTAATTGCTTTTTCTAAAGCATCTTCAGTTTTTATTTCTTTTTTTACTTCTACTTCTTCCTTTTTTGGTTCCTCACTAATTTGTTCTTCTTGTACTTCAGGTTCTTCCGCATTTGCTACAGGAATATATGACTCACCTTGTTTTGCTTCAAGAACAGCATTTGCGATCAATGAAGCAAATAACTGAATTGATCTGATTGCATCATCATTTCCTGGAATAACCTTTGTTACTAAATCAGGATTACAATTTGTATCAACTACGCCAACGATAGGAATTCCCATCTTATGAGCTTCTTTTATTGCAATTTCTTCATTTTGTAGATCAACAACAAAAAGACATCCTGGTAATCCTCTCATATTTTTGATACCGCCAAGATTGTTTTCTAACTTATCTCTTGTTGCCTTCAACTTCAAAACTTCTTTTTTTGGAAGTAAATTGAAATCTCCAAGAATTTCCATATTATTTATCTTGTTTAATCTTTCTATTCTTGTTCTAATTGTCTTGAAATTTGTCAATGTACCGCCAAGCCATCTTTTATCTATATAGAACATTCCGCAACGCTCAGCTTCCTCTTTAATAGCATCTTGAGCCTGTTTCTTTGTTCCTACAAACAAAATACTCTTCCCCTGACTTACAATCTCCTTTACGAATGCATATGCATCATCAACACAACTTACACATGTTTCCAAATTGATAATATGAATACCATTTCTAGCATCATAAATATACTTCTTCATCTTTGGATTCCATTTATCCTTCTGATGACCAAAATGAACACCTGCTTCAAGCAAATCTTTAATTGAAACTACTGACATAATTAAAAAAACTCCTATTGTTTATTTTTCACACGAAACAACATCTTTGTCTTGTAAAACTTAACAACAATTAAGACTCCGCTGTTCCGCTAAAATCGCTATTTATAATATATTAATATATACTTTTAGGCAAATTGTTTTAATAACTTTTTTACCTTAATTTTCAGAATCAACAGGTGTATCTAATTCTTCTTGTTGTATTTTTAAATCTTCTTCAAATATTTTGTATATCTCACTTCCGATTGGATCATCATCACTAAGCATTGTTATATTCTCAGTTTCATCATCCAGATATTCAACTTCAGCAATATATATTGACAAAGGACCGCCAATCTCAAGCTCATCTATAGGAGCTAAAGCAACATATGATTTTCCTGTATCTTTATACTCATCTAACTGCCAGAGTATACCAAATTTTTCTTCCTGTTTCGTATCTTCATTATAGAATACTATTTCATCATAGCTGTCTCCACAGCAATCACACCCACACTCATCATGCATATGATCATGCTCACATCCACATGAACAATGTTCTTCGTGTATTTCCTTATTCTCCTTCTTTTTCTTATTTGGCATACAGCACCTCACTAAATTTTATTTTTTGATAAATATGCTTCTAATATAATTGTTGCCGCAACTTTATCAATTACTTTTTTCCGTTTATCTCTTCTTACATTTGCTGATATCAACATTTTTTCTGCACTTACTGTTGTAAGACGCTCATCTTGATAAAATACATTTAAGTCACTCAGCTCTTGTATCCTTTGCCCAAATTTCTTAACTTTATCTACCATCTCTCCATGAGTGCCATCCATATTCATGGGCAAACCAATAACTATAGTATCACAGTTTTCTTTTTTGGCATAGTTAATAAAATAATTTACATCAGTGTCAAAATCTTTTGTACTCATATATGTTTCCCTAGGGTTTGCAACAATATTTAAAGGGTCGCTCACTGCAATGCCAACTCTTACATTCCCTATATCCAAAGCCATTTTTTTCAATCTTCTCTCTCCTTTTTCCTTTTAATTATCTCTTTTTCAAATCCCGATTCTTTTGGAAAATAAAACTTGATTCCGCTAAGCTCTTTAGGTAAATATTGCTGTTTAACATAACCATTTGGATAATTATGAGGATATAAATACTCAAGACCTTTGCCAAACTTATTTAAATTATCTCTTAAATGAAAAGGTACTTCTTCATCTTTAATTTTTGCAACTGCGTCTTTTGCTTTTTCTAACGCAACAACTACTGAATTTGACTTAGGAGCTTCTGAAATATATATAATTGCCTCTGATAAAGGAATAATCGCTTCAGGAAGACCAATTTTTTCGAGTGCGTTCAGTGCCGCAACCGCAATTGGCAATGCATTTGGATCTGCTAACCCTACATCCTCCGCAGCATGTATTATTATTCTTCTAGCTATGAGCATCGGATCGCAGCCTCCCTCAATAATACGAACAGCCCAATACAACGCACCTTCACTAGATGAGCCTCTCATGCTTTTTATAAACGCTGAAATCATGTCATAGTACATACTTTCGTTCATGACATAACTTTTATCCAATACAAGGTTTTTTACACTTTCATAATTTATAACTATATCGGCATTTTGATCATATTTCGAAAAATTAACTGCCAATTCAAGATAATTATATAATTTCCTCAAATCTCCATTTGCTATGTTGATTAGTGCATCAGCTGCGGAATCATCAATATGAACGGATACCTTTCCAAATCCTCTTTCATCATCTTTCAATGCTCTCTCAATTGCTATTTTCATTTCTTCATAATTAAGACGCTTGAATTTAAAAACCTTACACCTTGATAACAGAGCTCTTGTGATGCTTACATATGGGTTTTCTGTTGTTGAACCTATGAAGGTTATAAGTCCCTCTTCAACAGCTTGTAAAATGCAGTCCGACTGACTTTTAGACCATCTATGACATTCATCTAATAAAAGATATGTGCGTTTGCCATAAATGTTTAAATTGTCTTTTGCTTTTGCTATTACTTCTTTAGCTTCAGCAACACCAGAAGAAACGGCATTTAATTTAAAAAATTCTGAATGCCCATCTCTTGCTATTATTGCAGCTATGGATGTTTTTCCAACTCCAGGTGGTCCATACAAAATAATACTAGGCACATTCCCTTCCTTAATTAGCCTATACAATAATGTACCTTTTCCAAGTATTTCGCTTTGACCTATAAATTCGTCAATATTTCTAGGACGCATCCTATCAGCCAGAGGTGCATTTATTTTTATATTCTGATTAAAATCAAATAAATCCATTAAGAACTATAACCTAAAGCCTACAACTTTTACAGCTACATCGCTCACGCTAAATCCTGTATATTTTTCCACTGCAAATCTTATTGCACCAGCTATAGAATTACTTACAGGAGCAACTGCAACTCCTACTTTTAAAATTACATCAACTTTTATAATTATAGATGAACCCGTCGAGGAAATTTTCATTCCTCTTAATAATCGTTTAACATGCCAATTACCGACTACATCATGCTCGGTTGAGAATCCCCAAACTCCATAAACTTCTGAAATCGCAGAACCAGCAATCTGTTTAACCGCTTTTTTATCAATATATATGTTTCCGTATTTATTTGCAGTTTTTAACATCTATGCCTCACGTTAATTAATTTTACCACAGCAAAGACACTTCTTAAAGCTGAATTTTTAAAAACATATAAACATTAAAGTGAACTAAGGAATTCCCAAATTAATCCACTATATCAATCAATGACAACAGTTCAA
>CAUUJG010000011.1:0-39720 GCA_963545485.1 uncultured Clostridia bacterium
TGTCATTGATTGATATAGTGGATTAATTTGGGAATTCCTTAGTTCAATACATATTATAGGTTTTTATCACTATCATAAAGCACAACATCTTGAATTTTGTCAAAATTAATTTTATAGTCTGTTTTACTTTCATTTTTTATGTTAAATACTGTTTCTCAAAAAATTTATTTTCAATGTCGATCTTATCTATCGATATCCAAAATTTTGTATTTTTATCCTTTACATTTTTATAATGGATAAATAACCAATGACCATCTCTGATAGCTTGTGAAATCAACTCTTCTTTACCAATTTCATGTTCCACTATAATCTCATACGACTATTATTTATTTGGCACTCCCGACGGGAATCGAACCCATAACGGTCCCTTAGGAGGGGACTGTTATATCCATTTAACTACGGAAGCTTATATGTGTGCTTTTCGCACAGCAGAGATTATAGCTTTTTTTACAGTCATTTCTAATGAACTTCCATCAGTATAATCTGCTTTAACATAACTGTCTATTCGTTTATCTCCAAGTAATTTTCTTCCAAGGGTCTTATTATACTCGCCATAGACACCAATAGATGTACCTCCGGATTTTTTTATTAATGTCATGCACGGAACATCTGTGTCACTATCTCCAATATATATAAAATTTGTTAGTGGCACATTATAGTCATTATGATCTTTGTTGTCATTAACAGAGTTATCCAACTCATCAAAGATCCCTTTTGATATCCTAAACACATATTGAGTCTTGTTTGTATAATTTATTGCCCAACTAGGCCATACGGCTTCTTCATTTTTATAATAAAATGCTGAGGCATATATCTTATCAAAATATTTACTTATGCTCGTTGCTTCAATAATTTCTTTCAATCCTGATGAAATTATATAATGCTGTATTTCAATACTGTTATCTTCACCATAGTCATTAATTCTTTCAAACCAAGTATCCACTCCGTCAAAAAACTTAATTTTTGTTCCAAGAGATTCTAAATACGATTTAGTAATCTTAAACCCATTCTCCTTTGCCATCTCTATCATCTTATACATATATCCAAGATTATTTTCTATTTTATTTGCAATGGAAAATTTATTTATTTCACTCCAAAATTCTGCTGAAGATTTATACCCTACATCATTAGAAAACCCTTGAACCTGCATTTCAACGGGAGTTAATGTTTTATCAAAATCGTAACAGATTGCTATTCTATTTTTATTTGGATATATCATCTTTTTTCTGTTTTCTTTTTTCTTTTGCTTTTTTTATTTTTGCATTTAATATTCTAAAACCAGACTGAATAAGTCCAACAAATATTAATGTAAAGCCTATAATCCTTACTCTGTTACCCCATAAGCATAACCCCTTGGCAACATTTTCATGTAATAAACCAGCTGATGTACCATTTAATGCTCTCAATGGTTGTTCCCATAGTCCTTGGCGTAATACAAGCTTTGTTGTGAAATCAGCATTTGGGATTGCTTTTTCAATAACCTTTGGTGCCGCCGAAAGAATTATTTTCCCAAACAATGTCTTGCTTAAATCTCCCAATGTCGATGACATTGTAAACTCCCCTCTTTTATACTTTGTATTTTTAGGAAGTTCCTTCCCATACAATGCTATAAAGTCCTTATCCGGAATTTCACTTATATTTTTTAAATTATAATAAACACTTCCAGAGTCTAAGATATCTCCTTTAACTGGTTCCAAATATGTGTCAAGTTCAATCTCTTTTTTTAAAACAATATCTCGAGATGATTTACCAATTTGAATTTCATATTTACCATTTAATGAAATAAATTTGCCTTCTGTTTTGCTATAGTATGCGAATGCTCTCTCATCAAGTTCGATATGCACATCAACACTTTCACCAGCTTTTATAAACACCTTATCAAACCCTTTCAATTCCTTTTTGCATCTCAAGATTTTTGAATCAATTGCACTTACATATACCTGTGGGATTTCATATGCATCCACATCTCCTTTGTTTTTAATTTTGAACGATATCTTTAATCCATCTATTTTTAAATCTGAATAATCAAATGTTGTATATGTTAATCCATGTCCAAATGGAAATCTTACAGCCTTTTCCGCCGCATCATAATATCTATATCCAACAAACAAGCCCTCTCTGTATTCAACAGTTCTTGGTCCCATTGGAAAATAGTTATGAACGATATTATCTTCATATGAAATTGGATATGTTTCTGTTAACTTCCCTGAAGGAGCTTTCTTCCCATAAATTATATTGTATAAAGCTTCGCCAACAGCTTCTCCACCCAATGAAGCATTTAATATTGACTTAACTTTATCAGTCCATGGAAGTTCAACTGCAGATCCACCAAGAAGTACAACCGTAACATCTGGACATTTCTCAACAACTGCCTCAACCAATTTATTATGCGATGATGGCAATTTCATATCCTTTCTATCCATCGCTTCGGCTTCAAAACTTGCTGGCAACCCGACAAACAAGACTACCTGTTTGTGTGCGGCAACAGAATTCATTGCCTTTGCCAATTCTTCTTCATTAAGTTCTTCTTCATTTTCTTTATAAACTGGGTAATACTCATATTTTCTTTTATTGTTATCAAGTGCATCTATGAAGTTAACAACCTTAATTGGATTTATCTGCGATGAACCAGCTCCCTGATATCTAATATTTTTAGCCATCTCACCAATAACTACTATTTCTTTATCTTCATTAAATGGTAATATTTTTCCTTCATTCTTTAAAAGGACAAACCCCTCTTCTGCAACTTCTCGTGCTATTTCATGTGCTTTTTCATATGAACATTCAACTATATGTTTCCTATCTTCTGCAATTTGTAATGCCCACTCAATGATGTTTATAACAACATCATCTATCTCTTCAATTGTTATCTTCTTTTTTCTCAGTGCCCTTTTCAATATATTCGTTGATACTGTTCCTGTGGATGGCATTTCAATGTCGCACTTAGCTTTAATTGCTGCAACCTTATCATTCATCGCATTCCAGTCTGTGACGACAAAACCTTTGAATCCCCATTCTTTACGCAATATCTCATTCAACAGCAATGCATTATCCGATGAATATACTCCATTAATTTTATTATATGAACACATAATTGAATATGGTTCCGCCTTTATCGCCTCTTCAAATGCCGACAAATATATTTCATGAAATGTTCTTTCATCAATGACTGCTGAAATTGACTGTCTCAATCTTTCCTGATTGTTCGCTGCAAAATGCTTTACACATGCTCCCGCATGCATGCTCTGAACTCCCTCAATATATGACCTTGCCAGTTTTCCTGCAATATATGGATCTTCAGAAAAATATTCAAAATTCCTTCCACAAAGTGCATTTCTTTTGATATTTGTGCCAGGTCCTAAAATAATATCTATTCCCTGATCCTTTGTCTGTTTTGCCAATTCTTCTCCGAGCTTTTTTATAAGTTTTAAATTCCATGTTGAAGACATACAAACTGCTGGTGGAAAGGCAGTTGCTGGATACGACGCTTTTAAGGCAACCGCTTCATCATCTTCATTTTCTTTTCGCACCCCATGAGGACCGTCTGCAAATACAATATTATTTAAACCTTTTTCTTTTACTTCCAATGTGTGCCAATAATCAACACCTGTGGTAAGGTCTAATTTCTCTTTTACTGTTAATTTTTGTAAAATCTCTCTTGCTTGTTCTGAATACATTCTCCCCTCTCTTATTTCGTAAAAAATAAATATATTATATATGTTAATATTAAATATAAATTATTTCAATGTGCTCAATGTGTGTAAATCCCATTACAAAATTAAAATACTTTTAAAAAACCAATATGATATTTATCGGACTTATCCCCCATTCACCAAGTACTAATACTATAAAACTACATTTGTGATTTTATCACAGACCCCAATCATGCCTTTTTGTATGTGGACTAAATACTTCACTTTAATATACAATTAAAAGAAATTGGAGACAAAATATGAAAATTGCATTAATCGCACATGATAAGAAAAAAGATGATATTATACAGCTCGCAAAAGATAATTATGACATTCTGAGCAAACATACTTTATATGCCACCGGAACCACTGGTGCTTTAATTGCCCAGGATACTGGATTAAAAATTATACGCATGAAAAGTGGTCCACTTGGAGGCGATCAACAAATTGGATCAATGATTGCTGATGGAAAAATTGATGCTGTAATATTCTTGCGTGATCCTTTAACATCTCAACCACACGAACCAGATGTATCCGCTTTGCTAAGATTGTGCGATGTTAAATCAATTCCGTTAGCTACAAATCTTTCTTCAGCGAAATATTTACTTCGTGCAATTAAGGATGAATTATATAAATGAAAAACATTGATGAAGTTTCAAATGCAACCTTACTAAGGCTACCACGTTATTTGAAATTTCTACAAAATCTAGATAAAAAAAATATACAGTTTGTATCATCTTCAGATATTGCTGATGGTCTCGCACTAAATGCTGTACAAGTCAGAAAGGATCTTGCTGTTGTTTCTATAACTGGAGGTAAACCTAAAGTCGGTTTTGATATTAAAGAACTTATTGCAGATATTGAATCTTTTTTAGAATATGATAATACTCATGATGCCATAATTGTTGGTGTCGGAGCTCTTGGAAAAGCATTCCTCGGATACAAAGGTTTTGACAATTACGGTCTCAATATAGTTGCCGGATTTGATGTTAACCCAGATATTTGTGGAACTAGCATAAGTGCAAAGCCCGTACTTGATATATCTAAGCTAAAAGATTATGTTCAACGCCTGAATATTAAAATTGGCATTATCGCCACTCCAAATAAATTTGCACAATTCACTGTTGATCTATTAATAGACTCAGGCATTAAGGCTATATGGAATTTCGCAAACACACATATTGATGTTCCAAATGGCATAGAATTAAAAAATGAGGATCTTGCTGCATCTCTTGCATTACTCAGCATTAAACTAAAAAGCGGTCATTAATTGTTTAAAGAATTTGTTACTTGTATCCCAATAGCACATTCAAGTCTTTTCTTAAAAAGTTTGCATCCAAATTCGTAAATGCCATTGATATCTCCACTTTTATGATATGCATTTGCCATACATCCTCCAGCACAAAACATTCTCGCCCAACATTCTTTACACTCCTCTTTTGAATACACTGTTGTGCTTTTAAACCTATCGCAAATATCTTTTCTTTTAATACCATCATAGATATTTCCAAGTAAATAATCTTTATCATCTAAAAATTGGTGACATGGATATAAGTCACCTTGTGGGGTTACAGCCACATATTCAAATCCAGCTCCACAACCGATTGTTCTTTTGTATATGCACGGACCATGCTGCAAGTCAAGTATGTAATGATAAAATGTAAATTCTCGATTATCTCTTTTTGCTTGTATTATTTCATTTGCCAATTTGTCATATTGCTCAGCTATTATATTAAAATCTTTTTCTTTTATCGCATATTCTGATTTATCATCTGTAACAACTGGTTCAAGACTTAATTCCTTAAATCCCAAATTCAACATGTGTTTTATATCCTCAAAGAAATCAAGATTATTTGCGGTATATGTGCCTCTAATGTAATACCCCTTATGCCCTCTTTTATCTGCAAGTCTTTTAAAATTCTTCACTACTTTATCATAACTTCCAACACCCGTTATGCTTTTTCGAAAATAATCATGAATATATTTCCGTCCATCAAGACTCAGTACTACATTGTGACATTCTTTATTTAAATAATCTATGATTTCATCATTTATTAACATTCCATTTGTAGTTAATGTAAATCTAAAATTCTTATTTACATCTTTTTCAATTTTTCTAGCATACTCAATTGTTTCCTTACATACATCCCAATTTAATAGAGGTTCTCCGCCAAAAAAATCAACTTCAAGATTGTACCTTCCTTTTGAGTTTTCAATCAAAAAATCTATGGAACGCTTCGCCGTATCAAGGCTCATGATACATTCCTTCCCATGGTATTCACTTGCTTTTGCAAAGCAATAATTGCAATTCAAATTGCATGTTGTAGCTACATGCAGACACATTGCTTTTATGCTCTGAGACTTATTTAAAATTTTGCCTACATCGACAACCAAATCTTCTGTGTATAACTGTCTATTTTTAATAAGCTCTATTACATAATCATAACAGCTTTTTATATCATCTATATTTTCATTTGGAAATCTTTCAGAAACTAGCTTAATTAAATCATCACGATTATGTTTTTTATATTCCTGAATCAAAAAAAGAGCCACATCATCAACGACATGAACAGAAGCACTTGCAGGGTCAACTACAATTACTAAATCATTAAATTTAAAATGATGCATTAAAAATTATTTATTTTTATTCTCGCAATTTTGATTTGCAACACCGCATGATGTCTTACATGCTGACTGACATGATGTTTGACATTCACCGCATCCGCCGGTTGCTTTTGTTGCTTCAAGATTCTTTGTCTTAATGGTTATTATTTTCATAATCTATAACTCCTCACTGATGTCTATACTCTATACTTTTTCCCTTTCATGTGTCAAATTCAGTCTCTCCTCTACATCAATCCTGACACAATTAAAGTCTTTGTATCTATATGCATTTTTTCTGAATTAGGTACTTTAGGCAATCCCGGCATCAACAACATCTTCCCACTTATGGCTACTATAAAGTTTGAACCGGTCTTTTCAATTATATCATTTACTTCAAATACAAAATTTCCAGGTGCCCCAAGTAATTTGGAATTATGACTGAATGAATACTGCGTTTTTGCTATGCAAACATACTGTCCTTTGTTTTCGATTTTTTTCAGTTTTGTCTCCGCTATTTCAGAATATTGAACATCTGATGCCCCATAGAGTTTCGTTACTATTTTAAATATTTTATCTTTAACTGTATCTTTCATGTCATACACATACTTAATTTCTGTCGATTTCATATTGTCCAAAACTGCTTCTGCAAGTTTAATGCATCCTGCCGGTCCATCCGAAAATGCTGTTGAAGGCATACATACTGCACCACTTTTTTCACACAATTGCATTACCGTATCAATTTCTTCTGCTGTATCTGTAGGAAATTTATTTATAGCAACAGCTATATTCATCCCAAGTTGTTTTAAATTTTTGATATGTTTTTTTACATTTTCAAAGCCCTTTAGAATATCATCTTCACCATTATATTTAATGCCTCTGATAGTAACCACTAATACAACAGCTTCCGGAGCAATTCCCATTTCTCTACACTTTATGTCTAAAAACTTTTCACCACCAAGCTCTGAACCGAAGCCAGCTTCTGTAACTACTATATCTGCATGTGCCAATGCTTCTTTTGTTGCAACTATACTGTTACAGCCATGTGCAATATTTGCAAAAGGTCCGCAATGTATATATGCAGGAGTTTTATAAATACTTTGAGTAAGGTTTGGACGAATAGCCTGTTTTAGCAATATTGCCATCGCTTCTTCCGCCTTAATATCTTTCGCATATATTTTTTTGCCGTTATCATCATAGGCTATAAGAATATTGCCTAACCTGATTTTTAAATTCTCAAATGATGTAGCTAAAGCAAGTATTGCCATAATTTCACTAGCTGCAGTTATAGTGAATTGTTCTTTCCTGCCTATTTCTTCTGTCTGATGTATATCCACCCTCCGCAATGCTCTATCATTTACATCAAGACACCTTGAAAAAATTACTTCTTTTATCTTCAACTGATTTCCTTGAAATATATGATTATCGATCATTGCTGAAAGCAAATTATTAGCTGCAGTTACAGCATGAAAATCTCCCGTAAAGTGTAAATTGATTTCTTCCATTGGTAATACTTGAGAATATCCTCCACCACATGCCCCTCCTTTGATACCAAACACCGGTCCCAATGATGGTTCTCTTAATGCCAATGCGACTGACTTTTTCATTTTTGCTAAGGCGTCAGCAAGCCCAATTGCTACCGTCGTTTTCCCCTCACCAAATGGTGTAGGATTCATCGCTGTAACTAAAATCAACTTCCCCTTTATAGGTTTGTCCGTTATCGCTACTTTTGCGATATATTTACCATACATTTCCAGCTCATCCTTTGAATAACCTAATTTTGTTGCTATCTTAGATATTTCAGTAAGCTTGGTTTCTTGTGCTATCTCTATATCACTTTTCATATATACCTCTTCTTAAATTGTACTTTATTATTGCTTTTATTTTAAGACTTTAAATTTAATGCTTATAATAAGTACATGTCACTAGGCAATTTTGAAAAACATTTAAAAAAAGACTGCTCTATCTCTTTTCATATGCCTGGACACAAAAAAAACTTTAAACTTTTCAAATATTTAAAACGCATTAACGGTATGTTAGATACTACTGAAACATTAAGAACTGATAACCTATACCAATCTGAAAATATCATCTTAGCTTTGAAAACTAAACTTGCATCTGAATATTCAGCTATAAAATCATATCCATTAATTAATGGCACAACTTCAGGCATTTTATCTTGCATTGGATTACTTCCTCATAATAGTAAAGTTATAATTGATAAGTTCTCACATAGGTGCGTCTATAACGGATGTGAAATAAATAAAATAAAATTAGATTTTATTCCTAAAAATGAAAATGAAATAGATTATGTAGCTCTTGAAAAAATGATCTTAGAACAAAAATATTCAGCCATTATTGCAACAACACCAGATTATTTTGGACGATTAATAAATTTAGAAAGACTACATGAATTCTGTCTTAAACATAATTTATTACTATTTGTGGACTATGCACATGGAGCACATCTACACAAAATAAATATAGAAACAAAATATTTACAAATAAACAGCGATATCAGTGTAACTAGTTTGCATAAAACATTACCAACATTTACATCAACATCTGCAATTAATGTTTATAACGAAAATATAAACATAAAGAAATTAGAAAAAAATCTAGCTACATATCAGACAAGTAGTCCTTCCTTTCCACTACTCGCAAGTATCGACTGCTACCTAAATCTTCCAAAACAATTTATTACAAAGCAGTATAAAACACTATTAACTCATATAAATAATATGTTTAATAAAACTAAAGGATTAGAATATCTAAAAGTATATACAAACAATGATCCCACAAGAATACTTGTATCCACTGCAAGCTCAAATATCACAGGATATATATTACTCGAAAAACTCTTAACTTTTGACATTGAATGTGAAATGGCAACTTTTGATTCGGTTGTATGCATCGCTACTATTGGAAATACTAAATATGATTTTAAAAAACTTTGCAACGCACTAAAACTAATTGATTTAACTTTATCAAAAACTTCATCTAAACCAAATATAAATTATGTTGCATCTACTGAAATTCATTTTCCTACATATGCAATATCCCACAGCGATTTTGAATTAATTGATATTGATAATTGCTTAGGAAAAATTGCTAAAGACTATATAAGTATTTATCCACCAAACCAACCACTTTGTATAGCTGGACAAATTATTGATGATGCTTTTATTCGCAACTTTAAAATTGCAAAAGCTCACAATTTAAATATCCTTGCTGACTACTCAGATATAATCAATTCTAAAATAGCAGTGCTGATTAAATAATTAATAATTATCGCTACACAACTCTATCACAACTCCATTTGATAAAGAAACTGTTTGGCTAAGAACGGAAGAAATGGCCGAACTTTTCGGCAGTAATCAGTCTGTAATATAAAGACATATAAAAAATATGTTTAAAGAAGATGAATTGAAGCAAATTCAACATGTGCAAAATTTGCACATGTTCAAAGTAAAGGTAATAAATCAATAAAAAGAGTTTTTGATTACTATACCCTTGATATAACTATCTCAGTTGGATATAGGATAAAATCAACACGATGAGTTGAATTTAGATGTTGGGCTAATAAAACTAAAGACTGTATTATGCAGGGATATGCGATAAATGAAAATGGATTAGCTACATAGAAATACAATCCAACATCATTGTTGGTGTACTTGAGCTGGATTCTCAAAATATTCTTAAAATTGCTTGAAGTCCCAACCATCTACCGCACCACACACATCATCAGCAATAGCCCAGATTTTTCTATGTAACTCTGATCTTTGTATTGTTTCGTTGTTACCTTTTGTTAAATCTGACATCCTTTTTACCTCACTTTATTTACAAGACTCTTAACTAAGTCCTTATCTTCTATCTTCGTAATTCCAAAACTCTTTTTACCAGCATCCTTTATAGAAGCTCCAATATGATAAACCTCTGTTTTGTCTACAATTAAAAATCTATCGTGAAAATCCGTATTAGTTTTAACCAATAGCTTTGGATATTGAGCATTAAATTTCGTTATATCTTTTGTTGATAGGCTGCCCTTTCCTGCTGTCATAATTACAACATCCACACCGTTATTCTTCTTGCAAAGAATGTTTAAGGTGTTGACATCTACATAGTTGTCAATCAAGATTATTTCTTTCTTAGCCTTTTTTACAAGTCCTACAATGAAGCTAAACGCATCATATATTTGCCCATCGAAAAAAATATTTTGTTTTACTTCAGTATTGGTCGCGATATAGTTAAATACTTCTTCCAGCTTCTTATCTGTTTCCAATTGCTTTAACTCAACTCTATCAAGACGAGCAAACATCTCTTTGTTTGAAAGGAGAAATCTTCTCATCTCCACAAAGCTATTCATAATTTTAATGCTAACTTCTACTGCCACATCACTTTTAAGAACAGCAGACAACATAGCAATACCCTGCTCTGTAAAAACATATGGCATATATCTTCTGCCACCATAATTATTATTTAAACTTGAGGTTCCATTTTGGAATCTCAAATTTCCATATTCAGGTTCTGTTAATTGAAAACAAAAATGTTCCGGAAATCTTATTAAATTTCTTTTCATCGCTTTATTTAAATTACCGGTAGTAACTTTATATAGTTCTGCAAGGTCACTATCTACCATTACCTGCTTACCTCTAAATATATAAATCATATTCTGTATTTCTCTATTATCAACAATGACAAGATTTTTATCTTCTGCCATAAATACTTCCTCCATCTTTCCCTTAAGCCGATCACAACCTGTTTCCTGTCAAAAGTCGCATTTTGCGACAGTTTTATTCGTATTGAAATTTAAGTCTCTCATCTCAAACTTATTTTACTTTAAGATAACATTTTGTCACCTCAAAATTTATTTACTTTTCACTCTTTATAATCGAAACCATATCCCCAAAATCAACATTTAGATTTATGCCAGATCTAAAACTTCCACGCTGACAAACTTTCCTCTGCCCATTTTAGATATAATTACAGGAGATAATTCGCAGGCGTTCGCCAATTTTTTTGTTCATATCTTGATCTATTAAAATTTCCCACAAACCATTATAACTAACTTTCATATTTTCACTCCTTAATTACAAGTTTATGAAGTTATTTAATTTATTTTATTTAGCATCTTCTTCTAAATCAAATCCTGTATTGCTTTTATATTTTTTAATAATTTCAGTTACAATATGATAGTGAAAAAGATAAAGACTCAAGAGAAAAAATTATTAATATTTATATTGGGAGCAGACAAATTGCTGAATTAGGAGGTATTAAATTCTATGAATAATGAAGTTATTATTTATAAAGACGGTGCGTTAGAGCTTCCTGTAGAAGTTACACCGGATAAAGAAACTGTTTGGTTAAGAGTTGAAGAAATGGCAAAACTTTTCGACAGGGATCGTTCTGTAATACAAAGACATATAAAAAACATATTTAAAGAAGATGAATTAGAGCAAAATTCAGCTTGTGCAAAATTTGCACAAGTTCAAAATGAAGGCAATAGATCCGTAGAAAGAATTTTTGATTACTACAACCTCGATATAATTATATCCGTTGGCTATAGAGTAAAATCCCAAAGAGGCATTGCTTTTAGAAAATGGGCTACATCTATCTTAAAAGAATATATTGTTCAAGGGTATGTAGTTAATGATAAACGATTAAAAGCATTGAATAAGGTAATAAAAATCCAATCAAATATCATTGCCGATGTTCTTGAATTAGATTCTAAAAAAGTTTTTGATGTTATTCAAAAATATACTCAAGCACTTGCATTGTTAGATGATTACGATCACCAAGTTGTTAAAAAACCTAAATCAACTAACAAAGAAAGCTATCAACTAAGCTATGACGAGTGTCGTAATCTCATTGATAGTATGACATTTAATAGTGCATCAACTATATTTGGAAAAGAAAAAAGCAAAGGTGCATTAGAAGGTATAATCTGCTCCGTTTATCAAACGGCACTTGGTGAAGATATATATCCATCCACTCAAGAAAAAGCGGCAAATCTTCTTTATTTCATAGTCAAAGACCATCCTTTTATTGATGGATGTAAAAGAATTGCTGCAAGTATTTTCCTATATTTTCTAAACAAAAATAATTTACTATTTAAAAATAAAGAAAAAATAATTTCTGACAGTACCTTGGTAGCAATCACTTTATTACTAGCAGAATCAAAACCGGAAGAAAAAGAAATTATGATTAATGTAATTATGAATTTCTTAGAATGGTGAATTATATTTGCTTAAACCATTTATGTAAAAAGCAAAAATGCCAGCAAAATTTACACTCTGTTGGCTCAATTATTTTCTCTTAAAAGTGGCTTACCACTTTTTTTCTTAGGGAAAAGTACTTCAAAATACTTCAGCTAACCACTTGAAACCTTAGAATAATCAGTAATATCAATGGTTTCAATTAGTGCTTAAGCTATTCCAACTCAATAATTACCATAGCATATTTGTTTTTTATTCTATATTAGTATCTTTTCAGATATATCCACTAATTCCACCGGATATAAAATAAGCACAGAAAAAGCACATAGCTGAAAGACTTTAAGCCTTAAAATTATGTGTTTTTTTATTTAGTACACATTTATTGAATTATTGCTTTATCATATTTACAAGAATTTATATACATCCACATAAAGTAAGTATTACTATTGTATGTTTATATCCTTTATTCTTTTTGCTACACTCCATAACAATAAAATAATCACAATCTTCCTCATCCTTTACAACGATACCTTGGGAATAACCAGTTTTCCAAAGTGGTTTAATACCATAATATTTAGCCACAAATTCATTCGTTGGATTTGGGGCTTCCACACTGAATCCATTTTCAAATAACCATGCATGATAATTTTTAAGTGCTGGAGGATAACCCATTATCTGAAATGCCATAATAATTGATAGTTGAAATTCTATTTCTTCTGAAATATTTATCACATACTTCTCAGTAGGATCAAGTCTGTATCCATCAATCGACATTTCTTTTTCTATGCTACTACAAAGATTAATTTTTTTCATATTTCTCTCCCTAATATTATTGTTCTTCTGGTACGGCCTTTGTATAAGGTTGATCTTGTGATATATAATCATCTATAGTTAAAAATGATCTACCCAATTCGTTTATACTTAAAGTTAACATATATTCAGCCACTTCTCCTGAATTGTTAATGCTACGCATCGGATTTAATTTTTTTCGAAATTCTTCAAATGAATCTCCAACAATAAGCCATTCTTCATCCTCTTTATCATAATAACAATGATATTCATGCCATAGTGATTTGTCTTCTTCATCATAAAAATCTTCATCAGCTTCAAAATTTGCCCAAGGGAACAACTTAGGAAAAACTTCAGTATAAGGGGTGAAAGGGAAATAATATGGATATACATATCTCTTTTCATTTTCTCCATCATTAACGATCAATTCTGTCTCTCCTTTGCCACTACTCTTGTTTACCCACTCTATTGAATGAAGTTTAACTATTCCGCCATCTTTAATAATCTGAATGAACTTCTTTTGAGACAACAAAAAGTTATAATTTAAAACATGTTTTGGTAGGTTGGTAAAAGACAGAAGTTTTTTATTTGATAAATAATTTAAAAATACCTGATCTGTAGGAACTTTAACAAAAAAACCCTTGCCACTACCTCCTTTTGTTCTTTCAATAGTTTTATCAGTTAATTTCTGCCAAATGCACATACCATCATCTGGATTATATAAAACTACAATGCATGGTAAAGAATTTGTAGTCCAGTAGTTGTATTGTCTAATATTTATATCTCTAAAAACTATATAATCATCTTTTTTGTCTCTAAACCAACTGGAACCTGTTTTGATTTGCAAAGCTAAAAGTTGTCTGTTCTTGCCAGACTTATCAACAAATTCCATATGAGCATCAATGCCGATATCATCAACTGGTTGTTCTCTAAATATCCATTTATTACACGCAGCAATTTCAGCACAATGATAAACTCCTATGCGTTCAATCGTATTTGCCATAAAAATACCTCCTTAGATTATCAGCTAATTATCAATATATAAAATAGGTTTAAAAATAGTAAGATATCACCAACATTAGAAATTCAGAGCTTCGTTTTTATCGACTGATACAACAACCACAAAAGCCTCCCTGCATGACGATGGAAAGCTTTCTAAATAATTCACCTATTTTGAAGCAACTATTTAAACCTTTTAGTGCCAAAATAGCATCACCCAAGAGTGTTTCACACCATTTAATCACTAAAACACTGTTTCAATGGTTTTATAACAGTAACATATCTGCTTATGTTACTCCCATTCAATAGTGGCTGGTGGCTTTGATGTTATGTCGTATACAACTCTATTTACATTTTTAACTTCAATTGTAATTCTTTGTGATATTGTTTTCAATAAAGAATATGGAATTTCAACACTATCTGCCGTTACAGCATCAAATGTACTGATAGCTCTCAACGCTATCATATAGTTATAAGATCTACATCCATCTCTATCAATACCAGTTGTCATACAGTCTGTAATCACTGCAAAATACTGCCATATTTCTTTGTTTAATTTCGCTTTTTCTATTTCTTCTCTAAATATAGCATCAGCTTCTTTCAGGATATTTAATTTTTCTTTAGTTATTTCACCAAGAACTCTTACTCCGAGCCCTGGTCCTGGAAATGGCTGTCTATCTACTATAAAATCAGGCAAACCTAATTCTCGTCCAATCTCTCTCACTTCATATTTATATAAATCTCTAACTGGTTCTATTATTCCTTCAAATCCAATATTTTCAGGCAAACCTCCAACATTATGATGCGACTTTACTAATTTGCCATCTTTGCCAGCTCCACTCTCCGTCACATCCGGCAATATTGTGCCTTGTGCAAGAAACTCTATTTTGCCAAGCTTCTTTGCCTCTTCTTCAAATACACGAACAAACTCCTCGCCTATGATTTTTCTTTTTTGTTCTGGATCAGTTATTCCTTTAAGTGCCTTCAAAAATCTATCTTCTGCGTCCACTGCAATTAAATTCATTCCGAACTGCTTTTCAAAGACTTCTTTAACTTGTTCTGGTTCATTTTTTCTCAAAAGACCATGATTAACAAATACACAATATAAGCTATCCGGACATGCTCTATGCAGTAGTGCTGCACATACCGAACTATCAACTCCTCCCGACAATCCTAGTAAGACTTTTTTACCTTGAATTTTCTCTTTGAGCTCTATAATAATTGACTCAGTATCTTTTGCCATTATCCCTCCGATCACAAACAAATTATACTACAAGAATTTTTTCTTGTGTATAAATTATTATTTCAATATTTATAATTCTAATGATTTATTTAAGAACTGTTTTAATTTTTCACTTTTAGGGTTACTAAAAATTTCTTCTGGCGTTCCTTCTTCTTCTATTATCCCATCTGCCATAAAGATAACTTTATCTGATACACTTCTTGCAAATTCCATTTCATGAGTTACTACAATCATTGTTATATTATCTTTTTTCAAATCTTTAATTACATTCAAAACTTCACACGTCAATTCTGGATCAAGTGCACTTGTCGGTTCATCAAAGCAAAGTATATCTGGAGACATCGCAAGTGCTCTAGCTATTGCAACTCTTTGCTGTTGTCCTCCAGACAATTCACATGGATATGCCTTAGCTCTTTCAAATAGTCCAACTCTCTTTAAAATAAATTCTGCTTTGCTCTCTATCTCTTTTTTATATTCTTCCGTCTTTCTTTTGACTTGTATATTTATTTCTTCAATTCTGTGTTTTTTTTCTTTTCTTATTGATTCAATTTCTTGTTTCTTTTTATTAATGGCTTCAATATCTATATTGTTTTGCCCTTTTAATTCTTTAATTTCACTCTTTAAAATGCTGATTTTTTGCTGATACTTTGATTTCTCATTTTTTAAATTTCTAACATTATTTTTATATTCTTCAACAATTTTTTCATATTCTGCTATCTTTATTTTCTTTTCCTCAGCTATATTCCCTTGTAATATATCTTCTTTAATTTTCTTAAGTTCTACATTCAATGACTCTATTTTTGTCTTACTCTGTTCTTTATAAAACTGAATCATTTTCTTATTGCTTTCTAAGTCTTGATTCAATTTGTACTGAATTTCATCTTTATTTTCCTTAGTATCTTTAATTACCTTTTTAGCGATCGATTTTAAAAGTTTAGACTTATCTCTTAAATCATTTACTCTACTTTTCAGTATTCTTTTTTCATTATCAATTTCATCAACCTTTTCATTGAAATTTTCAAAAATATAATCATTTAAAATTTTTAATGTCTTTTTTATCTTCTCCGACAATTTTTTTATTTCATTAATATTAGCGGGTTTAATTTCCTCAAATAGCTGACTTCTATATTTCCTTATTCTTCTTGATAAATCTAATGTAGGGGCAATTATAATGTTCTGCATGACATTATAGTGTGGAAATAAATTAAAATTTTGAAATACTAGCCCAAATGGTTTCCGTCTTTGTGCAAGTTCATTATAGGTAAGTTTTGTATCAATAAGACTATCAAATAATGTTCTATCATCTATTGCTATTTCGCCTTTATCTGGCAATTCAAGAAAATTCAAACATCTAAGTAATGTTGTCTTTCCGCTGCCGGATGAGCCAATAATCGAAATTACATCTCCTTGATTTAATTCAAAAGATACACCTTTTAAAACCTCAATATTATCAAATTTTTTATGTAAATTTTTTACTTCAAGTCTTTTCATTTTATACCTTATAATAATCAAGTTTCTTTTCTATAAATCTAAAAATTAATGTAAGTATTCCATTAAATGCCAAATAAAATATTCCCGAATAGAAAATAACCCAATATTGTGTTTTATTCGCATAAAATTCCGCAAATGCAAGAATTTCCATTACTCCAATAATTCGTGCCAGTGCTGTATCCTTAACAAGTGTGATTATCTCATTTGACATCGGCGTTAATACTCTTTTAAAAAGTTGCGGCAACACTATTTTAAAATGTGTCTGTGTTCTTGTCAGTCCTAAAACCTTTGCCGCTTCAAATTGACCTTTTGGAGTTGCTGCAAGTCCACCTCTATATATTTCAGAAAAATATGCTGCATAGTTTACAACAAATGCAATTGCAACAAATACAAAGCTTAACTGAACAACCCTAATATCAAGAGCCCTTGCTATATCTTTACTTGGGACTCTAAAAATTACTATTGGAATAAAAGACACCACAATAATTTGTAACAATAACGGTGTTCCTCTAATAATCCATACAAATGTTCGAGAAAGCCATCTCCATGGTTTGAATTTGGAGTCAGAACCCAATGCTATTACCATTCCTAAAGGAATTGCCAACACTAATGTGATGGCAAATAATAGCAAGGTCCTTCCAAATCCTTCAAACAAATCTATTGTTATCTTATTTAAATCTGCTTTCAATATTATCCTTTTTTAGGAATCATCAAATCCTCTGCTGATGAACCGCTTTCTACTCCAACTATTAATTTCTTATTCTTTTTTAACTGTTCTACTGTCATCTTTTCATATTTTGCAGCATCTTTTGCTTTAACAATTGGCATCTGCTTATTTTCCATATATTCATATGATAGCTCAAATGCATTTTTTCTTTCTTCATTTACTGTGAAATTATTCCAAATTAAGTCGATACTTCCACTAGCAATTTCATTTTCCTTATTTGACCATTTGATTATTTTAAACTCTATTTCAATATTTGTACTATATTTGTCATTTAAATATTTCACTATTGCTTTTGCTAAATTGGTTTCGTATCCTTTGAAATCATTAAGTTCACCATATGAAGCTGGTTCAAGTAATGTAACACCTATTACTAATTTTTTAGCTGTAACTATTTTATTCCAAGAAGAGTCTGTTGCTTTATCTGTAGCTTCATTCTTTGCAAGTTCTGCTTTTTTATATGATTGTTCAAGTCCATACTCACCATAGACCTCTTTAATTTTATTTTCATCTTTTGCAACATTTATGAGCCCTTCGTTAATCTTCTCAATCAAAGCAGCACTCCCCTTTTTAGCACCAACTGCAAATGTTTCCGTACCGAAAGTAAGATTATCAAGTGCCTTCAAATTTCCTTTGCTCTGCTTTTCAAAATACTTCGCCATTATTGAATCTACCACTGCCATATCAATAGCATCTCCCAATTTTGAAATTGCATTTGCCTGACTCTCAAACTTGACAACTTCTTTCCCAAACAAAAACTGGTTCTTCTTGCCACATGCCGTCATTGGTATCACAAACACAGCTATGAGTAACATAGCTATAAAACTTAATATTAATTTTTTGTTAATTGTTTTCATTGTTCTTTTCTCCTTTTTTTACTTGATGTCTTTATCTTACTTTATCACACTAAAGTAGTAAAGTGTTTTTTATAAATTTTAATATTTTTTTTGCAATTTTTTTACTAAATTTACTATTTTTAATGCTTTTTTAACAAAATCCTATCAACTACCGTTGCTTCATGATCAATAAATCACAATACTGATCACAATATCATCTTCTTTTATTTATATTTTTATCTTTTTTGTTATCTCTTCCATCAAAGAAAATGCTCCATTAATCATTATTCTACGACTTGGTGTTGGTGTTATTAAATAATAATCCAATCCAAGTGATTCAAGATTTATTCCTTTATTAAGTACTTTTACAATTCTGTCATATGAAATGATTATGTCGTTATCCGACTCTCGATATTTATTTATAAATGCATCAATTGAAATTGTCTTATATGTTTTACTTTTATACGGACTGTATATCTCAGAATTTATTCCAACACTTCTAAAAAACTTATCTACTCTTTCATTTAAATTGTTTTCTAAAAATACAATCATTTTTTTATTTGATAAGTCTATAAGATTTTTCATCTGAGCCACTGCAATTTTATATTCATCCTTGTATTGAACTTGAACATTTTTACCAAAAATCTCATTTAATTCAGACAAAAATTTCTCTTCACTTTCAATATCTATAAAGTTAGCATCTACTTTTTTAACATTTATTTGATCGCCTAATAATTTTGCATCACCGTCTAAAGTAACGATTACTTTACTCCTATATATATTAGATAAATCCTCTAGCTTGAATCTATCTAGGTTACTAAAAATACATTTCTCACTATATGTACTTTCTATAAAGTCTCTAATATACTTTGCATCTCTTCTACTTTCATAACTAAAAACGGAACCTAAAATTGCAAATCCCTCTTTTTTAACATTGCCTATATTAGATGCTTTAGTTACAAATTCATTAAGACAATTCTCAACAGAATGATATTCTTTCTTACTCTGATATTTAACTTTAATGTCAAATTTATCTTCTATATTATATTTGAAATTTTCATAATCGAAATTTGTTAATTCTGCAATTGCTGACGGCATCAAAAATAAGTTTTTATATCCTTTATCAACAATTGTCATAATCATATCATCTACCCTTGAATAATCAGATAGGGCTATTTCTGTATCTGTTAGTGGCAAAGAAAACAAATTATCAACTTGCTGATGTTTTATATGAAGTAATGAATTATGTCCAAGATTATATAAGGCATGTCCTTTCCCAGATAACTCAAGTAGTGCCAAATCATCTATTAACTCCAGCTGTTTATATAGATTATGCCTACCACTTGGCACAGTTCCATACTTAATTAATGGCATATTCCACCTGTACCCCAAACTTTTCACTTACATATTCACAAATCTGTTTGTACTTGCTATCTACACAAACCAGTTGACTGCAAAAAATATCATCACATAATTTTGAAAATTTTGTATATTCATTTTTTAAAATCGCTTTCCTATTTTTTATCTGAATATTTTCTTTCAAACATAATTGTTTATATAAGTACTGTATTATATCTTTTTGTACTTTAAATTCAGAACCATTAATGACCACAGTCCTATCACCCAAAGAAAATTCAATATCACCTCGTATATTAATCATCTGAGAAACACATGTTGATATAATAACAATTTTCATCATTGTCTCTTCCAGTTCTTTAATACTTTCAATTAATTCTGAATAATCTCCCATTGAAAGTTCTTTATCGGTTAGAAGATATGAATATATGTTGTTATTTATATTTGAAAATTTATGTACAAAATATGAACATTCATGGGCTCCAAGAATAAGTATGGCAATATCTTTATATGTAGATAATTCTTCAACAATGATATCCATGTTACAATGCTGTAAATTATTATTCATTTATACCCTCTATAAATTTTGCTAACTTAATATATGTCTCTGAAATTTTCGATTCGGGTAGCTTTAATACAACTGTACAATTTTCTTTTTCAGCCTCCTGTATATCTGGAGACCTTTCAATTGTTGCTATTAAATCAACACCTTTTTGTTTACAAAATCTATTAACTATTTCGTCTTCATTCTCAATATTTTTTTTATTTAATATCAATCCTTTTAATTTTGCAATATTCGGGTTCTTATTTATTCGAACAGCTTCAATAACATTATCGGCTGCATACAATGACATCATTTCTCCTGAAGTAACAATATAAAGTTCTTCTGCATATCCATTTTTAATTGGCATTGCAAATCCGCCACATACAACATCGCCCAACACATCGTATAAGACATAATCAGGATTATATTTATCAAAAACTTTTAACTCCTTTATTTTTTCAAATGCTGTTATAATTCCTCGACCGGCACAACCGGTTCCCGGTGCCGGACCACCAGACTCAATACACAAAACCCCATCATCTGCTTTAACTAAGAAGTCATCTATTTGAAGAGCATCCCCCTTTTCAAGGAATGCTCTCAATACTGTTTTAATCTTTATACCTTTTGTATGCAGAATAGTTGAATCACCTTTAGGATCACAACCCACCTGCAAAACAGTTCTCCCCTGTTTCGCAAGCACCGTTGCCAAATTAGAAACTGTTGTTGTTTTCCCTATACCGCCCTTACCATATATTGCTATTTTTTTCATATTATAAAAATAACAAATTGCATACTTTATGACATCTATTAAAACACTATTTTGAACTTAAAGCTGTCATCCGTATTTTCATATTCAATTAGTAATTCATTGCCAACTCTTGTGATTCTGATAATTTCATCCTCACCTTTTGCAATTCCAAAAACATCTCTAAATCTACTAATTATTTTCTTATCTTCAATTTCGTAATCAATTGAATCTGGGTCCACATTTTTAATTAGTGACTTTATAATTTCAGAAATATCCTTTTTTATTTTTTCTAATACTTCAGAATTTGTTATGTAGGAACTTTCAACAATCTCATTGTTAAATAGTTTATAGGCTGTCGTACCGTCCTCTCTCAATATTGTATTTCCTATTTCTGTCACTGAACCATTATTACTGTACCTTGAAATCTCATTTTCAAAACCGTTTAGCATCTTATAGCTACTGTCAAGTTTTGATTTTATATCTTCCCATGATGATGCTTTATTCTTATTCATACCAGTAAGAATTTTATTTTCAAGATCATTGTTTACTGTTGGAGTAGCTTTCATTCTAAAAACTTCATAATATCCGAACTCTTTTGTCCCACTGATATTGTTAACTTTTCTGTAACCTATAAATGTTAAACTGTTATCTGCATTGTTTACTGCCACTATGCGATCAATATTCTTATATCCAAGCAAAGACAATATATCTTTAAATCCAACTGGTATTGTTTCATCATCTAATTCATCGACATATGAAAATCCACTTCCATTAAGTACTGTAGCATTCTTATTGAAATATGTTTTTTCTATATTATGTCTTAAATGTCCAAAGTATTTACTCCTAATATTTGTAAACCAGTCAACACCTTTCGATACTAGTTCATTATCGTCATTAAGACTTGCTCTTACTTTATATTGACCTTCTTTATAAACACCGTTTTTTGTTGTTAAATTAAACACATATTTATTATTTTTAAAAACTAAATTTTGTTTATTGTTATTGATGGAATCTATTACTTCTGCTTCATAAACGGTCGGTATATCACCATTATAAAATGTATTAATTTTATTCTTAAGTTCTTGTAAATTTTTCTTTATTTGTTCGCTTGTTGCAACAGATGCGGTTTCAACTAACTTATCTTTAGCTGCAGTAATTAACCTATCATATTCAACAAGTTGTTCGTAACTTGCTACATCTTTTTTACTCTTTATTTCATCAATTAATTTTTTATATTCTGCACCATTTCCATATGTTGAAATATCTGTTGTGTCATTTTTAATAAATTCTTCAATTTTATTTTTTAATCCAGGTATTTTATCATCATTACTATACAATGCTGTTATTTCTGAAATTCTGTTTTCCATCTGTTCTATAACTTCAACAGCATCTTTTAAATGCAATATACCGAGATTTAATAGCTCTTCAACCTTTCCTTTTAATTCCTCTGGTAACTTGTCATATTTGGTATCCTTTTTTAAATTGGTCAATTTTTCTTTTAATTCATTGTATTTATGATCTTCTTTATCTCTACTTTTTAAATATATTAGATTATCATATAACATTTTCAACCTATCCAGCATCTGCTTTGCTATAGGCCTTTTCTGACTATTTATAACATCAAATGCAACTTTCGAATTCTCAATAGTTTCTCGAACATCATCATTAAACATCTCTGGAGCTATAGAATACCAAACTTTTAGGGACTCAAGTCCTCTCTCTTCATATCTTGTTAAGACCCGCAATATTTTACTAATTTTATTAATTTGGTTCCTACGATTTACAAAATCTGCAACTGTTGTAAGACTCCCATTCAATTCTATTCTCTTTTCCTTAAATTCTTCAATACTGTCATCTGTATATAAAGGTTCGGCATTCTCCTCAAGTTGTGTATTTTGTATTGCTTGCGTTTTACTCGATAGTTCATTTACTATTTTGCTTTTAGAATCTTCTGCAATTTTCTGCACACTGCTCCTAACATCTCTCAAATCCTCCACATTTGCATCTGGATCAGCAAGCATTGCATTATATTTATTATTTATTTTCTCAAAAATATCTTTAACATCATCATCGTTCTTTGAAATAAAATTATTCTCAACAAGTTTGTTTAAGATATCTATATTTTCACGAATACTTTTCTTCAATAATGTTGTTGATTTTGAATATATCAAACTCTCAACTTCACTATAAGTTTTTGCAATTTTCGTATATATATCGTACACATAATTTTCACTGTCCAAACTATCCTTCAGTGCTCCATATTTCGCCTCAAGATCAGTTCCAAGAGTTATTCCTTCTGTCATTATGATTTCATCTAATGCTTGTACTTTATCTTTTATATCCTGAAGTTTATCTTTTACATATTGTTTTTCAATTTCTTTAATAGGCGTCGCAAAATTTGAAATATCATTAAGCTTATCTGAAAAGTCTACAATTGCCTGTATTGCGACTACATTATCAACTATTTTTTTACTTAAAGATTCATTATTCCCCAGCTTTCTATTTACATTTATACATAATTTACTATCAATAATGGATAGTGTAATCGTATCGATTTTATTACTCCCAAAGAATTTTTTATTTGAAATCCCAAAAACATTCTCTAAAAGACTTTCAAAACCAGTTATATCCGTATAGTCAAAAATATATTCATCTGTCTTCTGCAAATATTTGATTTTATCCATATTTGACAATATTGTTTTCACAAGATCTTCTTTCGCAAATTGATAGTTTGTACTTTCTGTATAATTTTTATATTGTTTATCTGAATAAATGCCCTGAATTCCTAAATCTCCGGCTGCATGTTTCTTGTATGTCTTAAATTCCCTTGTATTGCTATTGAATTTAAATGACTCATTATTTCCGAAATACTGTACTACATAATGTTCTTTTACTTTTGCTTCTTCCCAATCATTTCCACTATTAATATCTTCTTTCGTTGCTCCAGCAACAATATGTGAATAATCTTTTATATGCATATTATATGCTTGTATTTCATTTGCAATTAATTCTTTTAATTTTTTTATAAATGTTGAGCTATCATCCATTTTTACATTTGTCTTATATTCACTGTTATTTGCAAGAAAACTACTAACAACTGGAAGTACTTTGTCTTTTTTATCCATACTGGCTTCTAAGACAACTTTATCATCTTTCATTAATTTAATAGTTAACTTATCCTTGTTAATTGTGAATACTGCTTTTGTAACTTCTTCATATGGAACTTTGCTACCTAATGAATTTGAAATAGACTCTATTACATTATGATTTGTTGTACTTGCAGTATCTCCATCAACGGTAAAAGCATATCCTCCAGCAAAATTCTTGGAGGCTAAAGTATACATATCCTTATCTGTCATTGATGCTTGAATAGAAAAAAATTGCCCCCTCACATAATCACCTCTGCGATAATGAGGAAATCCTGTTATCTTAGCTGCTCTACGTCCTATCTTAAGTTCACTATTTGCCAACTTAAACTCATGTACCCATGAATCAAAATTTATAAATCCTGAGTTTTTTGCTGAATTATATGAATACTTTTCACCAGCATAAGTCTTCCAACTATGTTCTCCATCGTTCACATCAAATTCCATATTTTTGATTGACATGAACTCATAGAGTTTATCCAATGTCTTCCCTTTTATCTGTTGTTCTGTCTGTTTTTCTATTGTTTTATTTGGTTTCTTTTTACTACATGCTGCTACTGAAAACACCACTGCAAATACCAAAACTAAACTTATAAATAAGGCAAATACTTTTGTTGTTTTATTGTTGTGCATAAATTCTCCTTTGTTAAAAAGATTTAACTTTCCATATTATAAAATATTTTACATAAATGACAAAATGAATCAATTGAACCTAAATATACATGTATATATGTGTTTTGAATATGATCTATTTCCCAAGATGCGTATCGTAATATTTGATGTTTTATATTCTAACTGTATGTCATTAGAATATTTCGTCAAAATCTCAATTTGCATCGATATATACTGCAGATATTTACCACTTCGATACATTGTAAGCATAGTTGACATATTTTCATTTAAATATTTTTCCAAAGCATTCCAATCATGAAATTTATATCTTATATTTTCAATTTCTTCTTTTTCAATTTTTCCATATATCTCATAGTTCTTATATGAAATATATTTCCACGCATTATTTCCATTGTCATCTTTACCCAATTCTGTATTTTTACTTGTTAAAAACATGTTATATCTAGAATAAATTAGACTATCTCTAAAACCTACTTGATTATATCTGTCATTAACTTGACCGTATGTAGTACATGAAAGATACCATTTCCCATTTATCTTTACATAATTATATGCGTGTCCATTTCCATCATAATCTTTTGCTGTAACCCTCTTGCTCTCTATTCCTGCCATTGCAAGCAAAAGAACATATGCTTTGCTTTTACCATCGCATACCGCTGATTGTGTTAAAATCGCACCTTCAAGATAATATGCATATGGCTCTATATTACCTGCATTTTGGTCCTCTAGAATTTTATAATCATACTGTACTTCCGTAGTAAGATAATTAAAAATTTGTTTTGCCTTTTCAAGTTCACTCATTCCAATATTTAAAATTTTCCTTAATATGTCCTTTGCTTTTTCATAAATCTTTTCTGCCACAGAACCTGCTTTTACAATTGGTCTATAACCATTCTGTACTGCATAATACAATTGCTCTGAATTCTCGACATCCAAACCTTTTAAGTATTTATCCGTATCAAAATCGTTATAATCTCCTTTCACATTTTCGACTGCATCCAAAAAATCTTTATTCTTTACAAAAACTTTATTCGGATCCTGACTATTTGCTTTCGTTGCTACTTCTCCTTCTTTAATCTTAATTTTAATTATTCCTTCTGTATCAAACTGAGAAGAATCCAAATTATTGACTGACAGCTCCGCTATATCCGATTCTTGAGATGCGGTCTCATATTCCGCATATATGCTTTTTATTTGTTTCCTATATTCATCACTTATCTTGTATTTAACTGTTTGAGAGATCATATTAAATCGCATAAAGTCCAATGCGTATGTGAGTTCTTTTCTGCTTCCTATTACCCTCGATGGCAGCTCAAGCCTATTCTCACCATTCGTTTTTATCTCATCTATATATTGTGCTCTCTCAGGTTCGGCAATTTTTTTATTCTTTAAGTTTTCTTGCTTTCCACATGAAATAAATAAGATGATCGAGAAAGATAAAATTAACAATATTATTCCAATTTGCTTCATACGAAACATGCCCATGTGTTACTCCCGTCATATAGTGTTTCAACATCATAAATATTAGACATTTCTTCTATAACTTTGCCTGAACTTTGAAACTGTATTTCTATCCTGATTTTCTTCATTTTTGATACTCTCTTAGCATACCTTATTATAGATTTTATTTTCCTAAGATCATCAGTATTAAACTTAACATTTCTTGTATATATTTTTGATGTAAATATTGAGTGATAATTTATAGGTTCAACTTTAATAAGTTGCTCCTTAATTGTAGGGAACTCTTCAGATTGAAATTTATATCCATCAAAATCATTTGCCCTGTAATTTGTAAGAAAATAGCGATAATCTCGTATTCTCTCGTAACCACCTGTACGAATTGAGTTGGTTATTGACGATAAATAATATTCACCATTAACCTTTACATAATTATATGCATGACCACCAATATTCTTTTTAACATCAGCGACATGATAAACTTCAAATCCATCTAGAGCCAATAAAAGTGCATATGCTTTTGTTAAACCATCACATACGGCTTGCCTATATAAAAAGAATCCTTCCAAATAATACGCAGCATAATCCCTATAATCTGTTGACCTTTTTCTTTGGACATCTAAATCGTATGTGGATTCATTAACCATGTATAAATATGTTCGTCTAATCCGTTCAAGTTCGTTTTTGCTGTGCCGAAACTTCAATATTTCAAGACAATCATTCATTATTTTACAGAGTACTTTATTATTTTTATCCCACACTGGAAAATATCCATTCAATGCTGCATAAAATAGCTGCTCTGAATTATTTACTTTTATAAATCCTTTGTTGTTTTTAAACAGTCTTAAATCTTTATAATTTACTTTTTTATTCTTTTCTTTTGTTAATAAATAATAATCCAAAGTATATATTTTGTTTTTTGTATTACTACCTGTTTTATATCCATATCTTTTTGGCATTTTACAAAAAACCTCAATTAATCCAGATTCAAGTTCCGCATCAAATATCTGTGTTTCCTCGGCATTGTGTGCCAAATCACCATATTGCACTGCCCACCTTGTTTCTGTATCAAAATTATCCTTTAGTACCTCTTTATACATATCAGAAACTTGTGCTTTGACTCTTTTTTGATAAAACGCTGAGTAGTCTATTAAATTCGTTAGGTCTTCTCTATTCCTTACTGTCTCTATCTTAATTAATTCTGTTGTTTGAATTCCTTCTGCAAACCATTTTTCTTTTTTTGAATTGCATGCCGAAAATATTAATGCTAAACACGCTACGATCAGCATCAACAAACTTATCTTTCTAATTTTATCGTCTACTCTCATTCTCTACTTATCTTCTTTTATTAATTTAAAATTAAAACATAATGGCTTCCCACTTTCTTTATCTACAATTATTTCTGCCGATACCCCAAAACACTCGTTGAGCATTTTTTCCGTTATTACATCCTCTGTCATGCCAGATTTAAATATTTTCCCATCTTTAATTGCTATTAAATTATCTGAATATTTAGCTGCAAGATTAAGATCATGCAGCACCATAACTATTGTTGTTCCATTTTCTCTATTAAGTTTAAGCAACAACTCCAAGATTTCTAACTGGCAACTTAAGTCCAGATATGTGGTTGGTTCATCGAGCAATATTATATTCCCATTTTGTGCCAACGCCATCGCTATCCATACCCTTTGCCTCTGCCCTCCAGATAGACTACCTATTGGTCTATCTCTAAATGATGTCAAATTCGTCGATTCTAAAGCCCAATTTACAATTGTTCTATCTTCTTGAGACATCATTCCAAATCCTTTCTGATACGGAAATCTTCCATATGAAACAAGCTCATAACATGTGAGCGTTGATGGTGCAACAGATATCTGAGATAAGATAGAGACTTGCTTTGCTATCTCTTTACTTTTTTGATAATCAATATCATACCCATTTATATAAACTGATCCTGATTTCTTCTTAATAATACGACCTATTGCTTTCAATATCGTACTCTTTCCACATCCATTTGCTCCTATAATAGAAGTAACCTTACCTTTTTTTATTTTCATATTCAAGGATTCAACTACAATATTGTCACTGTATCCAATTCTTAAATTCTCTGTTTCAACAGCTTCTGCAAATTCTCTAACTTGCATTACCATTTTATCTTTTCCCCTATCTTTCATTTTTAATCCTCACCTTTTCTCAACAACAAATAAATGAAATATGGAACTGAGAAAATTGAAATTATAATACCAACAGGTACATTCGCTAAAAATTTCAATCCCGAGCCAAAAGCATTGGCAACCACAACAATAATTGATGAAACAGCACCAGTTGTAAGAATTAAAACTCTAGAATCTGTACCAACCATTTTTCTTGCCATATGCGGTCCAATCAACCCAAGAAAGAAAAAATTTCCTCCAAAAGCTACAACCCCTGATGAAATCACAACAGACATTGCAGCAAAAAAGAAAAACTTCTTTTCAATATTAACTCCAAGTGCCTTCGCAGTTTCATAATTGAGCTTAATTACATTCAAAGTCATAGATTCTCTATACACAAAAAATATGCTTATTGCCAACCAAATTGTAAGTATTATAATATACTTCCATTCTGTTCCCCACAGTTCTCCCGATTGCCAACGCTGTACCAATTCAATTCTGTTCTCATCTAATATATTTACCAAAAACATAGATAATGCAGCATATAATGAACTGACCGCAACACCAATCATAATAATTCTTGTAGCACTAAAATATTCTTTTTTCTTTCTGCTCAACAGAAATATTAAAATTGCGGAAAGCAAACCTCCTATAAGTGCTGCAAGGGGTAACCCTATATTTGTAAAAATATCTATAACCGTTTTTGAATTTCCCTTATTCGTAAGAACAAATCCAGATGCAAACATGTATACAGTTACAAACACGCTTGCTCCAGAACTGACACCAAGTGTGCCTGGCGACGCCAAAGAATTATGCATAATATCTTGCATAATCGCTCCTGCTATACCCATACCAATCCCTACAAGTATTCCTAAAACAATCTTCGGTAACCTATCTCGATATATAACATTAATATTCGATTTATCACCTATCCCGAATATTGCATTCACCGTCTCTTTATATGTTAGCCCTGCTCTTCCTATATGAAGTGCTATAAAAAATACAATCAATAAAAGTACGAAAGCTGATATTGCAATAATGAGTTGTTTCTTCTTAATAGGTATACTTACATATCTGCTTCCCAATTATTTTAAACTCCTTCTTGATATAAAAATAAAAAATGGCACACCTATCATTGCTATTAATATCCCTATCGGGAACTCATGATACCTATGAATATTTCTAGCTATGAAATCCATAATTAAAATAAAAGTAGATCCCAATATAATTGAAGATGGCAAAACAAGTCTATAATCAGTCCCAACAACTTTCCGTACAACATGTGGAACCATTAAACCTATATATGCTACAGGACCAATAATAATAAATGCAATTGCACTTAATAAAAATACTATGATCGTGCTTATAATCTTCGTCGCTTTAATGTTAGCTCCAAGCCCATATGAGATATCATCACCAAGGTTCATAACTGTCAAAGTTCTTGAGAGTGATATAGACATAATTATTCCTATTATGAATATTGGTAATGCGACAAAGATTTCATCCCAATTCGCATTTGATACACTTCCACTCATGTATCGTATCATTTCTGCTGTTTTTCCATTCTGCAACACTATTGCTGTTGCAATTGAACCAAACAATGTAGATATTGCCATACCTGACAATATCATTCTTTCAGGCTTCAATCCTTTCCTTCCAATATATGCAATTAAATATATTAAGGCTGTTGCAAATCCGGCTCCTAAACATGAAATTCCTATCCGAGTATATATTGATGCTTGTGGCAAATATGTCATCAGCAAAATTACTGAAAACATAGACCCAGAAGTTATTCCCATCAATCCTGAATCTGCCAATGGATTTTTTGTATTTCCTTGCATGATTGCACCTGTAACTGATAATGATGCCCCTACAAATATCCCTGCAAACACTCTTGGTAACCTAAAGTCCCTAACAATTTGATGATTAAAACTGCCATCATATTTAAACAGTGCTTTTAATACTTCAATCGGCAATATTTTTTTCTGACCTATTAGCATAGATAAAATGGAAAATATAAACATTAAAATTAATGAACAACTAATCAATATTATGAATTTTTGAAGATTGTTTCTTTTATATTTCATTTCCCTTTATCTGATTTATATTTAATTGCTGAGTAAATCAATCCATATTGATCATTTAAAGAAATAACTTCTTTGGTGGCATATATCTTTGCTGGAATGCAACGCATGGTGTTGTTTTTTACGCTTGACATAAACTTCCATGCAGCTGCTCGATCTTTATTCCCTTTATTTGAAAATTTATTCACTGTTCCCGAAAGATCAACACATATATTTATATCCCCTTCATATTCTCTTATTGTCTCTGGGCTAAGCGGTGAAAATGGTAAGACTCCCGGACGGTTTATTTCATCATATACCGTTTGAAGCATCTTTATCCCCAGCTCTTTATAGGCTATATAATTAAAATACCATGCATCAGTTTTTAATATTGTTATTCCATCTGTTACACAAAAAAATGTTAAAGTGCTTGTTTCTTTCACAAGCTTTTTGATTGCATTTAAATACTTCGTTTTTAGATTTTTAACATAATTAATTTTCTCCATCACAAATGATTCATCAAAGTCAAATATTTCTTGTATTTGTCTAAGTCTTGTCTCTTCACTAAATGAATTACTTAATAGAGGAATAACTGGGGCAATTTCTCTTAATTTTTTCTGATCACTTTCTGACATTTTTTCATAAACAAATATCAAGTCCGGCTTATATTTTCTTATTTCCTCTTTATCAAACGGCTGTGAATTCTCTAATATCGCAGTCCCCTTAAAATATTCGGGGTAATCACTTTCATTTATCATTGCTTTAGGTTTTATGCCAAAAGCAATTAAATCTCCAGCTCCACTTAATGCCACTATGTTCCTGGTATTTTTATTGTATTTCTGTGTTCTACCCGCAAATGTATATGTTTTTTCTTCATTTGTTTCCGGTCTTCTATCATTTTCATGTTTCAATTTCCCACTAGAATTATATACATCATCATGTATAACTGATCTGCTATCGTATTCTTTTATTTTCTTGCCACATGCCCCAAATAAAGCGACCAATATGGTTAAAATACAAATCAATGCAATTGATTTAGGAACTCTAATCATTTTCATACTCCTAAATAAAAAAGTTAAGTGAATTATACCATATTTTTTTATCCTAACCACAAAATGAAAAATGATATTTAACACGAATCACTTTTATATTCAGCAAATGCATTTAACCTCTTAGAAATCAATATAATTTATATATCTTATACAATACATAAACTATAGTTGCTTAAATAAAATAGATTGTATGTTATTCAAATAATAAAGAAGAGCCCCCATTTCAAGTTTTATTCGTGAATTAATGCCAAAATATATAAACCCAACAACCAGTAAATTAATACACGAGATTTAAAAATAAAAAAACACTCAAAGAGTGTTTCCTTATGAGAGCCTCGAACCCTCCGGTCTCATAAACCCGGTTTTTAACGTCTGGCTGTTCTCTCGTTACGACATCAATCGTACCACGCTTTTTAATCGCGTCAAATCGTAAATTAAGTATAAAAGAGAAAAATAAAAATGACAATAAAATGTCGATTAATTATGAATCAATTATACATTTAATATTTTAGATCTTAATGCAACTTGTGTATTTTTATTCAAAATTTAAATAGTTATACTTTTTGATAATATTTAAAAAATCAAACCTTCTATGAGAAGAAATAACTTGCAAAAAGTTTATTATACTAGCAAAAATAACTTGCAAAAAGTTGCAAAATAGTTAAATGTTAGTACATGGTTTTAAAGAGAAAGATATTTGACAAGTTACTTGAATGGAAAAACAACACAAATAAAGTTGCCATTTTAATTAAAGGGGCTCGACAAGTCGGGAAGACGTATATCGCTAGAGAACTAGGTAAGCATTATAAGCACTTTATTGAAATCAACTTTGAAAGAAACACCAAAGCTAAAGAAGCTTTTGAAGGTGAATTAACAGCTGATGTGATAATTGCAAAATTATCCTTGCTAGGTTTTGGCAACTTCAGCGAACCCAATACTCTAATTTTTTTTGATGAAATTCAATTTTGTCCAAGAGCAAGAACTGCAATCAAATTTCTGGTTGAAGATGGGCGATTTGACTATATATCGAGCGGTTCAGTACTGGGACTTAATTACAAAGAAGTATCGTCTTACCCTGTTGGATATGAAGATCAATTGGAAATGTATCCTCTCGATTTCGAAGAATTTCTTTGGTCAAAAAATATAGATCCAAAAATTATTGAGATTTTATATGACTCATATTTGAACGAACATCCAATAGATGATTTTATACATGATATGTTGTTTAAATATTTCAAAGACTATATGTATGTTGGCGGAATGCCTGCGGTTGTTGAAATGTTTAATAAACAGCCAGATTTCGGAGAAACTCTTAAAATTCAAAAACGCATCATGAATTCTTATCGAGATGATATATCAAAATATGCTGGCAATGATCGAACTTTAGCGAAGGCAATGTTTGATGCAATACCATACCAATTAAGCAAACAACATAAGCGATTTACTTTCTCAGATCTTAAAGAACATAGTACTGAAAACAAATTTCGAAGTGCTCTCGAATGGCTAATTGATGCCGGAATTGCGTATCCATCATACAATGTATCTGAACTGGAATTACCCTTAGTTCTAAAAGAAAAGAGATCCCTATATAAAATATATTTGCTCGATAGCGGCTTGTTATCATCATGCTTTGATAAAGGAACACAATTTGAAATATACAACGGTAATTTAAAAATAAATGAAGGATCTATCACGGAAAATATAGTAGCTGATCAATTGATACAAAATGGATTAAAGCTCCACTACTACGATAAAAAAAGTAGGCAAAAACTGGACTTTATATATCCTGATAAAAACAAAATAGCAATAATTGAAGTTAAATCAGGAAATACTTATAAAAAGCACATCTCACTAACACATGCTTCAAATAACTACGGTGACAGCATCGGACGAAAAATTGTTCTTTGCAGAGGCAATATAGAAAAAGTGAACGATATAATATATATGCCTTTGTATATGTCCATGTTTATTGGATTAAATTAAGACAAAAAAATACAAATGAGCATTCATTTTGATTAAGTGAAACTTAATCATTTACTTTAAAATATTCTCTAAATGTGTATTAGTAATATTGCTTACGAACTTTCCCATCAACTTTATGAATTATGATATGCCCGCCATTTGTTTTTGTAAGATTATCAGCATATTCAATTGCCTCACTTTGAGTTGAAAAAAATTTTATCGTCTTTTCTGAACCTTCCTTTCTAACTCTCCACTCTTTAAAATGTTCGCTATTCTCGTCTTTATTTTGTGAAATGTGATACCTATTTGCTTGTATCTGTTGTGTGGATTCCACTACATCATCATCAACATCCACTGTTTCAATTGCAGGATTTTTTTAATAGCTTCGGTACTCTTTTTATTTTCTGTCTTCTTATTTTCTACCTTAGTCGGATTTTTCTTTTGTTCCTTAGAAGTTTTCTTTAAAGTGATATCAACCTTCTTCTTTTTCTTATTCTTAAAAAAACGCATTATACTTTATTCCTCCATCTATATTTCATACGGCGTTACTTGATAAACATAATAATTCAACCAATTATAGAATAACAAATTTGCCGTTGATTTCCACTTCATATCTACATTGTCATCGTTATCGCCTATAAAATAATCATATGGTCTATCAATATTTAAGCCTTTTTTTAAATCTCTCTGATACTCTTTCTTTAAAGTATCCCTATCATACTCTACATGACCTGTGAAAAAAAAGCTCTTGTTGTCCTGCGTTTTTAAAATTGATATTCCTGCCACTTCAGATTCAGCAAGTATTTTTAATTCTCTGCAACTCATAATTTGATCTGCTCTTGCTTCTGTATATCTTGAATGCGGTATATAAAATATATCATCTGCCCCTTTAAGTAACATATCATGTTGATATTTTGATACTGTTTTAAAAACACCAAATAATTTTTTAGGCAACAATTTTTTTTCTATTTTAAACAAGTGATACAATGCAGCTTGTGCACCCCAACAAATGTATATTGTACTTGTAACATTTGTCTGTGCCCAATCAATAATTTTTGTCAGTTCATTCCAATAATCAACATCTTCAAATGGAATTGTTTCCACCGGTGCTCCAGTAACTATCATGCCATCAAAATGCTTTTTATGTATTTTATCATGCTCTTCATAAAAGCGTTCTAGATGATCCTTTGATGTGTTTTTGCTATTGTGTGTCGCCATTTTTATAAATGTAACATTAACTTGTAATGGCGTATTCCCGAGCAATCTTAGTAACTGTGTCTCTGTTTCTATTTTTGTCGGCATTAAATTTAAGATCGCAATTTCTATAGGTCTTATATCCTGCTGCATAGCTCGTACAGTATCCATGGTAAAAATTTTTTCTTTACTTAACACATTTTTTGCAGGTAAATCTGATGGTATAATAATCGGCATTTATTTCCTCTATGATAATGCTTGATCTATATCATTTATCAAGTCATCAACATTTTCAATTCCGCATGAAAGTCTAATTAATACTGGAGAAATCCCCGCATCAATTAATTCACTATCAGTCAGTTGTCTATGCGTAGAACTAGCTGGATGTAATATGCAACTTTTAACATCCGCTACATGTGTCTCAATACTAATAACTCGTAATTTCTTCATAAATTCTTCCGCTTTAGCTCTATCACCAGCTATTTCGAAGCTGATAACACCACATGACTTCCCACCTTTAAAATATTTTTTAGCCAACTTATATTCAGTATCTGTCTTAAGTCCAGGATATTTAACACTTTTTACCCTACTGTCCTTTGCTAAAAATTCTGCAATCTTCTGAGCATTTGCAACATGTCTCTCCATTCTTACATGAAGACTTTCTAATCCCAAATTTATCACATATGCACTTTGCGGTGACTGACACATACCAAAATCTCTCATCAATTGAACAACACACTTAACGGAATATGCCTTTTCTTTAAATTCCTTTGTATAAATTATTCCATGATAACTCATATCAGGTTCTGTTAGGCATTTAAATTTATCACTAGACTCCCAATTAAATTTTCCACTGTCTATAATAACTCCACCAACAGTGCTACCATGACCATCCATATATTTTGTCGTGGAATGCGTGACTATATCTGCTCCAAAATCTATAGGTCTGCAGTGTATCGGTGTTGCAAAAGTATTATCCACAATTAATGGAATATTATTCTTGTGTGCAACCTTTGCAAACTTCTCAATATCAAAAACTGATAGTGATGGATTTGCAATAGTCTCTCCAAATATTGCTTTTGTATTTCCCCTAATTTCCTGTTGTATTTCTTTTTCTGACACATTTGGTGATATAAATGTAAAATCTATACCCATTTTTTTCATAGTGGTTGAAAATAGATTGAATGTTCCACCATATATCTGTGAAGATGCTAAAACATGGTCTCCAGCATTTACTATATTAAAAACCGCCATAAAATTAGCTGCCTGTCCTGACGATGTTAGTATGCCAGAAACTCCTCCCTCCAAATCTGCAATCTTTGCGGCAACCATATCATTTGTTGGATTTTGTAATCTTGAATAAAAATATCCGTTAGACTGCAAATCAAAACACTTCGCCATTTCTTTGGATGTTTCATATTTAAATGTCGTACTTTGTACTATTGGGATTTGTCTGGGTTCTCCGTTTGCCGGCTCATATCCAGAATGTATACACTTTGTTTCTATGCCGCTCATATGCACCTACTTTATATCGTTTTCTTTTAATACTCTCTGTATTTTTCTTCTTTCTTCTTTATCTTTAATGCTTCTGCGTTTATCATAAAGCTTCTTACCCATACAAAGTCCTATTTCCACTTTTATCAGTGCATCTTTGAAATAAACTTTCAATGGAACTAAAGTATATCCTTTAGCTTCAGTTTTTCCTCTTAATCTATTTATCTCATACTTGTGTAGTAAAAGCTTTCTTGTCCTTGTTGAATCTTTATTATTATAACTGCCCTTATCATATTGTGCAATGTGAGAACCAATAAGAAAAATTTCATTACCTTTAATAACTGCATACGAATCATTAATATTTATTTTGCCAGCACGAACTGACTTAACTTCACATCCGTCGAGTACTATACCAGCTTCATATTTATCTTCTATAAAATATTCAAAAGATGCTCTTTTATTATTAGCAATGACTTTAATTGAATCACTCATAAATAAAATCTGAGCGTTTTATTTAGGTGCTCCAGTCCCTACCTGGGTTATTAATGAAAATATGATTGCAAATACCATCATAAAAATAAATAGCACTAAAGTAATAATCTTAAGAGTTCTCTCTTTACTATGCATTTTATTTTTTCCATAATATGTTTCCGATGAACCCGAAAGAGCTCCAACATTCTCATTAGTACCTTTTTGTACTAAAATAAGAATCGTTAACGCAATCGCCAAAATTGTCATCAAAACAGCAAAAGCAATCTTAAGACCTTCAGATACGCTCGCATCTATTCTATAATCACTTAATTTTTTTGTTGTTTTTGCAAGCAATAAATAATTCATTTTTTAATGTTATCTCCAAATCAGTATTTAAATTCTACTATAAATTTATATTTAATCAAAACAAAAAAACTTATTTGATTAAACCCGCATCCTTTAAAGCTTTTTTCGAACCATAGTAAACTGTTTTTCCTTGTTTTACAATCCGTCTTCCTGCATTTTCTAAATTTTGCTTATTAGCAGTGTAAAATTCATCTGCATCTGTTTTTGATACATATTCGGTACCCTTAATTTCATCTCCTGTATTGGGATTATATGCAAATAGTTCTTTTCTAATAACATCACCTTTATCAACTTCAGGTTTCTTTGTTTCTACTTTAACAATATAATGTTTTGCTTTTAATCTGTTTGATACGCTACTTATTGCACATCCGCTTAAAAGAACCACTAAAAGCGACAATATTAACACTGTCAATATACTACTTATCTTCTTCAAGTTTACATTTCTCATATTCTAATTTTTCGTTATCTCCTCAATTAAGGATTTTTTTCCTATATACACTATTTTACCCTTTCTGATAACCGCATGGTCATTATTCTTCAAATCAGCTTTTGCCTTTGCTTCAAATTCCATTGCTGCTCTAAAAGTACTGAATTTTTCTATAGTTATTGTATCATAATTTAGCTCTAAAATCGCTTTTTTATTTGATCTAAATATCTTCCATGTACCATCTTGATTAACACTATCTCCAAGCAACAAAACCGGCGTATAATTCTTCGCTTGTAACTTTTCTTGTAAGGTTTTCTGTTTAACACAACCAACAAAAAAAGTAGCAACGATTATGGTCAACAACAAGCTTAAAACAATTATTTTTATTTTCTTTTTCATAATTCACCCGACTTTAAACTGCCGCTTTAACGGCATTTTTAGTTCCTATATAAACTTTATCAAACTTCTTTTCTATAATATTATTTTTATCTACTGAATTTTTATGAAAATCATAAAATGTTGATGCTGCTTGTATTGAGGTGCACTTGTATATAGTTACTTCTTCAACGATTTTTCCTTCACTATCTTTCTGCACAACTGTAACTTTCCATGCCTTATAATCGTGCATATATTCAATAGAGCCCTTTTGTTGATATCCTTTACTTTTCATTTTGTTTACTTCATCAATAGCCGTACATCCGGCAAAAATAAATAAAAACAAACTTAATACTACAACTGTAGATACTATTCTAAAAATTTTTTTACTCATATTAACTCCAAAGTTATTTTTTAAAGTTACTAAAGTATAAATTAAAAGTCAATAGGGAACTGAAACAAAAAAAAGAGAGATGTATTCTCCCTTTTTTGGTTTGAAAACCGGCATCGACATACTCTCCCGGGCCGTCTCCAGCCAAGTACCCTCTGCGCTGTGAAGCTTAACTTCTGTGTTCGGTATGTGAACAGGTGGAACCTTCACGCTATTGACACCGATATGGTTGAATGTCTTTTTGTACATTCACAACTGCATAGCATTTGATTAGTTTTGCTTTATATATGTTCTCGGTTTGATTGTATATTGATTGAAGCCCTCGGACTATTAGTATCGGTTAGCTGAATACATTACTGTACTTACACACCCGACCTATCAACCTTGTGGTCTACAAGGGTCCTTACTCTGAATAAACATTAGGGATATCTTATCTTGAGACTGGTTTCACACTTAGATGCTTTCAGCGTTTATCCAATCCGTACTTCGCTACCTTGCTATGCCACTGGCGTGACAACAAGTGCACAATAGGTACGTCCACCCCGGTCCTCTCGTACTAGGGGCAGAGCCTCGCAAATATCCTACGCCCACGATGGATAGGGACCGAACTGTCTCACGACGTTCTGAACCCAGCTCGCGTGCCACTTTAATCGGCGAACAGCCGAACCCTTGGGACATACTACTGCCCCAGGATGTGACGAGCCGACATCGAGGTGCCAAACCTCCTCGTCGATGTGAACTCTTGGAGGAGATCAGCCTGTTATCCCCAAGGTAACTTTTATCTGTTAATCGACGGCAATTCCATTCTCTACCGCCGGGTCACTAAGTCCTACTTTCGTATCTGTTCGACATATCTGTCTCACAGTTAAGCTCCCTTTCTACCTTTGCGCTCTTAAGATGGTTTCCAACCATCTTGAGGGAACCTTAGAACGCCTCCGTTACATTTTAGGAGGCGACCGCCCCAGTCAAACTGCCCATCTGACAATGTCCAAAATCCGGATAACGGTATCTTGTTAGAAACTCAATAACTCAAGGGTGGTATCCCAAGGTTGACTCCACATAAGCTGACGCCTATGTTTCCAAGTCTCCCACCTATCCTGTACATAAGTTACCGGGTTTCAATATCAAATTGCAGTAAAGCTCTATGGGGTCTTTCCGTCCAGTCGCGGGTAATACGCATCTTCACGTACAATACAATTTCGCCGGGTCCACTGTTGAGACAGCGCCCAAATCATTACGCCATTCGTGCGGGTCAGAACTTACCTGACAAGGAATTTCGCTACCTTAGGACCGTTAT
>CAUUJG010000012.1:0-34819 GCA_963545485.1 uncultured Clostridia bacterium
TGCTTGATCTAAATTGATTGATTTGATTCCAATTTCATTCAATTCTGCAACAGCTTTTTCATTATGTATCAAGTTACCTAAAGTATAAACATTCTTGTATCTTTTTTTTAGAGATGTAGCAATTTCTATCGCTGCTTTAACTCCATTACAAAAACCAAGTTGATCAGCTAAAACAATTTTCACTTTTTTCTTTTGCCCTTTAATTCAGCAACATATTCGTAACATTTATGTTGCGTGAGTTTCATCTCATCTAAAATTTTTTTGGTAGCTTCACTATATACTTCTCGATCTTTTCTTTCATAATATTCACTTAATTCAAACGGCTCACCTATATATGCATAATTTTTTTTGCAAGCCTTAGGTTTCCTATATAGTATTATAGGAATTATAGGAGTCTTTGTTTTTAGAGAAAACATGGAAACTCCGTCCTTTAATTCCTGAATTTCATCGCTTCCTGTTTTGTTCCTTGTTCCTTCTGGAAAAATTAGAACTTTTTTATTATTTTTTAATACTCGCAAAACTTCCTTAATTGCAATAAGATCAGCATCACCTCTACTTATCGGAATTCCACCACATTTTTTTAAAAACCAATTTGAAAATTTACTTTCAGCAAAAGCTTCTTTTTTTATTAAAACATGTAGTTCCTTTTTAAAAATTTTTGCCATTATTATTCCATCTAGTTTTGAATAGTGGTTGCAAATTACCACTGCACCTTCACATTTATCCATATTTTCTTTATTAATAAATTTTGTAGGCCAAAATGTCTTTACAAAAGGCAAACCAAAAAAACGAACGAACCTATATAAACTCATTTACTAATTTCCTTATCAATCAAGTTTAAGACTTCATTAATGCTGTATCCTGTTGTATCAATTTCTATTGCATTATCAGCTTTTTTTAATGGTGCAAATGCACGATGTGAATCATTATAATCTCTTTGATTTATATCAGCTAATACAGCCTTATAATCAATCTCAACACCTTTTTCTTTCATTTCTTTACATCTTCTTTTTGCTCTTTCTTCTGGACTTGCGGTTAAATAAAATTTAAATTTTGCATTTGGCAATACAAAAGTACCTATATCCCTGCCATCCAATACAACAGAATTATTTTCAGCAAATTCTCTTTGAATAGTAACTAATTTAATTCTTACATCTTTATGTTTTGAAACGTCGCTCGCAAGTTTTGATACTTCATAATTGCGTATAAATGGTGTCGTATCAATTTCATTAACATATACATGCTGAACTTCATTATCAAATTTAATTTTCATTTGAATATCATCAAGTTTATTTACTACTGCCTTTTCATCATTCACATCGATTTTTTCATTGTTTAAAAAATATCCTAATGCTCTATACATAGCTCCCGTATCCAAATACGGAATATTATATTTCTTTGAAATTAATTTCGCTATAGTACTTTTACCTGATCCAGCAGGTCCATCAATTGCAATTACCAACATTTTTTCTCCTAGTTATTTTTTAATTATATCATCATATGCTTTGAATGCACTAGAAAATGCAATTTGTAAGTTGTATCCGCCAGTTAATGCATCTATATCCACTACTTCGCCTATAAAATATAAATTTTTATGCTTTTTAGTTTCAAAAGTTGGTAACAACTCATTTAAATCAATTCCACCTGAAGTAATAACGCCCTCATCATTGCCAGCAAATTTCTTAAATTTAAATTTTAGATTTTTAATATTTTTAATTAATTCTTTTCTCTCTTGTTTCGTAACGGAATTAACTTTTTTAGATGCATTAATACAGGACCTTTCCAATACAAAATCGCTTATACGTTCTATTAGCAATCCTCTAATACCATTTTGAATTTCTTGATTTTTTCGATTACTAAAATCAAGTAGAATTCTTTTTTCAAGAATAGAATTATCAAGAGCTGGTTTTAAGTCAAGTGATATTTCAAAATCTTTTTCTCTATTCAAATAAGCAGATAATGTTAAAATTAGAGGTCCCGACATTCCATTTTTAGTAAAGAGCATCTCTCCGAAATCTGAGAATATTATCTTATTATTTTTTAATGCTGTAACCCTGATATTTTTTAATGAAATGCCTTCAAGTACTGATACATCTTCAAACACTTCAAGAGGAACTAATGAAGCACATGGACTAATGGTATTTATATTATATTTTTTTGCTAACTTATATCCACAACCATCACTTCCTGTTTTTGGATATGTAATTCCACCAGTACATATAACTACAATGTCAACAGGCACTTTATCTTGTTCTGTTTTTATTATATAATTACCACTTATATCAACAACTTTTTCATTTAATCTCACAGCTGTTTTCTTTAGTTGACTTACAAGAATATCTAGCACATCTGAAGATTTATCACTTTCCGGAAAAACTCTATTTCCTCTTTCAATTTTCAACTTAAGTCCGAGTTTTAAAAAATGTTCAAAAATAAACTCAGGGGTATATTGATAAATAGATGATTTAAAAAAATTTTTTCCTCTAACTACATTATTTAGAAACTGATCAGGTTCTGTGTAATTCAACAAATTACACCTCCCCTTACCTGTTATTAACAACTTCCGACCGAGTCTGTTGTTTCTTTCAAATAAGATGACTTCATGATTGCTATTTTCTAACAGCGTTGCTAAAAATAATCCCGACGCACCGCCGCCGATAATTCCAACTTTCATGTTAGCCTTTTAAATTGAATGTTGCTACAGACATTTCTTTAATTTTTTCAAAATCATTAGACAATATTTTAATCGGAGTAATCGTGATGTAACCTAATGCTATTTGTGTCTCGTCAGTATTTGCTTCATAATTTTTAATTGGTAATGGATTTCCTACTGAAATATGTTTGCCATCCGAATTTGTTACAAAAATTTCTTCATACTGACGACGAGCAATTTCACATACCTTCACACCTTTTATATCTTGAAATGGCACATTAGGGAAATTGATATTTAATGTAACTTCACTAGTGGCATATTTAATTATTTCGTCAAAATTATTTGAAACGAATTTCGCAATATCTGCATAATTTGTATTTTTGTTTTCATTTATAGAAAGAGCAACACTTTTAACCTTAAGCATTGTGCCTTCTTGTGCAGCACCTACAGTTCCTGAATATAAATAGTCAGTACCTATATTGAGCACATCATTTATTCCGGAAATTACTGCATCAAATTTTACATCCGGAAAAATCACTTTTAAACCAAACATGACACAATCTGCTGGCGTGCCATCTAGTAAATATTTTGGATATGGATCATCAGATATTTTTTCATACGAAACACCATGCAAAAATTTAATCGCATGAGACATGCAAGATCTTTGTTTGTGCGGTGCAACTACATATACATTAAACTTCTTATTTAATTCATCAGCCAACTGAATAATTCCAGGGCTTTTAATTCCATCATCATTTGTAATTAAAATATTTGGCATAGTTTTCTTAAATACTCTACTTCATTTGGATTTAAATTTCTATATCCACCTCTTGAGAGTCCACCTAATTTTAAATCTCCAATTGCAATCCTCTTAAGAAATACAACATTTTTTTCTACTGCCTCAAACATATTCCTTATTTCTCTATTTTTACCTTCTGTTATTTTTACTTCAAGACGAGTGAACTTTTCATCATAATCGAGAACTTTAATTTTACATGGTGCATATTGTACATCTTTAAATTTGACTCCTTTTCTAACTATTGCTAAGTCAGATTCTGATATTTCTCCCTCAATTTTAACTATATATGTCTTTGGAATTTCAAAAGAAGGATGTGAAAGTGCATGACCTAAATTACCATCATTAGTCAACAACAAAAGACCTTCACTATCATAATCTAACCTGCCTATAGAAAATAATCTTCTATCAGTTTTAATGTAATCAAAGATGGTTTTTCTTGTTGTATCTGAATTATATTCAGTTAACTGTTTTTCTTCAGTCGTTGTACAAATACATCCTTTTGGTTTATAAAATAAAACATAATCATAATGAGTAGGTAAAGTCACTTTTTTATTAAATACATACACTACATCATGATCTAAATCTACATCATATCCTAATTGAGTAAGAGGTTTTTTATTTACAAACACACTTCCATTCTGAATTAATTCATCAGCTTTGCGGCGTGAACAAATACCACACTCAGCCAAATACTTATTTATTCTCATTATTTATATATACCGATATTATCACCATCATTTAAAAATTCAGGGAGTTCATCTGCAGTTATTTCCATATCATCTTTAATTTCTACTTTCTTAGATGTTTTTGTTTCTGATTCTTGCTCTTCAGTATTTTCTACTATATCTTCTTTCATTGTTTTTTCAACAAATAATTCCTCAGAAATAGGATTATAAATTGCAAATGTTTTTTCTAACACTTCTTCATAGTCAGGCAGATCTTCGATTTTATTTAAATTAAACTTTTTTAAGAAATTGTCTGTTGTGCTATAAAGATATGGTCTACCAACGGCATCCTTTCTTCCACTTATCTCAATTAAATTAAATTTAACTAAAGTTGATACAGCATAATCAGAATCTGCACCACCTCTTATTTCATCAATTTCTGCTTTTGTAATAGGTTGTCTATATGCAATAACGCCAAGAACTTCTAGAACTTTACTTGTTAAGTCCTTTTCTCTCAGTTCTGTCAATACTTCAGTTACGATATCACCATATTTTTCATTACTAGCAAATTGATATTTTTTATTAAACTCTAACAATAAAATACCGTTATCTCCAGAATATGTTTCCTTTAAACTTGCTATTATTTCTTTTAATTCTGCAAGACTTAACTCTGGCAACTTCTCTAAAATATAACTTTGTGCAATAGGGTTCCCTGCTGCAAAAATAATTGAAGCAATAACTTGCTTATAATCCCGCATTGACGACATTCAATTCCTCCTCATTTACAATTTCTATTATATCGGCATCTGTTGTACCAATTAAATCAATTTCACCGAACATTTGTTCTTGCATTGTTTCTATTACCCCAAACTTTGTTAAACTTAATACTGCAAAGAATGTTGTAACTATATCTCCATTATCAAAATCATCTTGTATTAAATCACTAAACTTCATGTACTTTCTTTTAACGATAAGATCTCTAATTTCAGTTTCTTTATCCTTAGTTGTGAACTTAAGTTTTTTAATTATTTTTGGTGTTTCTTTAACTCTATTTACTTCACCATTAACAATTGCATTTGCATATGCCTGAACAAGTTTATCAATATCAAAATCCTTAAGCTGTACACGATAATCTTTTTCAGAATACTTAGGTTTTGTAACGAATCTATTAATAACTTCTCTTTCTTTAAGTTTTGGAGTTTGTTGCTTGAATATATCATAAAGTTTTACTCTATCTATAAAATCTTGACATTCATCATCAACATATTCTTCCACTTCAGGAATAGTTGTTGCAGCTCTTGCTTTTAAATGAACCAATTCTGCAGCAGTCTTTATAAAGGCTGACATATATTCATAATCCAATTGTTCCTTAGGAGTGTTCCTCAAAGCTTCCATATACTTACTTGTCAACGAAGATACAAATATGTCTTCGATATTAATCTTCTGGTCATGGATAATCTGAAGAATCATGTCTAACGGACACTCAAAATCTCCAATTGAATATATAATGTCGTTTTGATGTTCGTTATTTTCAATTAAAGCATTACTTTCAGTATCTTGTACATTTTCAATGTCTTGTAAATTTTCAGTTATATCCACAGCTACCTCTCTTTCTAAAACAGCAATTTCACTCATTTTAACCACTCTGGCAAAGTATGCAATGACAAAATTTCATCCATACTCTGTCTCCTTACTATTATTTCTTTATTTGAACCATCAATCATTAAGATTGGTGGAACTAAATTTAAATTATAATTTGATGCCATTGAATAATTGTATGCTCCAGTAGATTCAACAATGATATGTTGTCCTACATTTACGCTTTGCAGTTTTACATCTTCAACTATTACGTCACCACTCTCACAGCACTTGCCAACTACTGATACAATTTCATTTTTTGCTTTATCAAAATTTTCAACTGATGAAATGGTATAATTTGATCCATATAATGCATGTCTCGGACTTTCAAACATTCCACCATCAACTACAATATACTTTTTACCATTTGCAAATGTCTTAATATCTCCAATTGTGTATATCGTATAACCGGCATTTGCAATAAGACTTCTTCCAGGTTCAAATATTACATTTTTAATTTTTACTTTTTCTTCATTACATTTAGTACTCAAATGTATCAAAATATCATTTAATGTATTTATATATGTTTGATTTGTAATTGAAGGATCAGCATCAGTATATGTAACTCCAAAACCACCACCAAGATCTAAGGTAGAAACAACTATTCCCAAATTATAAACTTCTTTTATAAAATCAACTATCTTATTGATCGCATCATAGTATGGTTCTGAACCAAATATTTGTGAACCAATATGCATATGAATGCCTAAAAAGTTATGTCGTTCACTTATTTGCCTAATGATATCAATTGTTTTTTGATTAATTATAAAACCAAATTTCGAATCAGATGCTGATGTATTTACAGCTTTATGTGTATGTGCCTGAATACAAGGATTTATACGTACTAAAATATTTTGTTTTAATTTGCTAATGGAATTTATTCTCTCAAGCTCACTTGTATTATCCACAACGAAACAGCCTACTCCATTTTTAACTGCATATTCAATTTCTACGAGTGTTTTATTGTTACCATGAAATATTAAATTCTCTGCGGGAACACCAGCTTTTAACATGATAGCAATTTCGCCGGCACTTACAACATCAAATTTATAGCCTAAATTATTAAGTATTTTTGCTATAGCAACTGTGCACAATGCTTTGTTTGCATATGCAAAATCAACATTGTATTTAGAAAGTTTCTTTACATTATTAAAAGCAATTGCTCTTTTTTTCAAAATGTCAGCATCAACAATGTAAAGTGGAGTGCCATATTCTTTTATGAGCTCTGATATCTTAAACTTTCCAATACAGTTGCTTTTCATATTATTAAAATTCCTCTGCCTCTTCAGGTATTTCAGATTTAATTTCTGTATTTTTTAAAACAACTGTTTTTTCATCTGTATTTTTCATTATCCAGTTACCATCTTTATCTTTATATCCATTTTCATGATATTTAATTTTAACTTCACCGTCTTTAATAATTATTGAATCAATTACTCCATAAACTTTTGAATTTTCCTTAGTATTCTTTGTATAAAATGTGCTTGCGTCATTCCCCGGATTTAAATCATCGTATAAATTATATTTGAGCTCATTTGTATCTTTATCCAATACATAATTATTCTTTTCTTTTGCACCTACTTTAGTAAGTTTTGCAAATAATGATTTGTAATCAATTAAGTCAGGTTCGCTTGCATCCTTTATTTTATTTATTTCTGAATCTTTCTTTGTGAATTTCCAAACATATTTTTCTGTATCTTTGTCATATGTCCCAACATACATCCTATTATTTTTTTTATCGTATACATGTTTAATAGGTGTACCATTATTAAAATTTTCTGATTTATAAAATTCATAATCATCAAAATAATTTGTATACATATTATTTAATTGTTGAGTAGAAAACTTTTTAGTATCCAACATTGACAAAGATTTATTAATTACTTCTCCTTCTTTATCTGTTGTTTTCTCTACTTTTTGTTCTGGAAGCTTTTGAATTTTTGTATTATCTTTCTTTTTATTACATCCAACGAAAACTGAAAGGCATAGAGCCAATATTGTTACTATAAATATACTTAATCCAAGTTTCTTTTTCATTATTCACCTTATTTAGTATTTCTACTTTTTATTAAATTTCTAGCCATATGAACACCCATGCATGATGCCATCATTAATCCTCTTGTCCAACCACTACTATCACCTAAACAATATAATCCCTTAATTGAAGTTTTGAGATCTTTATCCATCTTAATTTTATTGCTGTAAAATTTAAGTTCAGGCGAATACAATAATGTTTCATAACCAGCAAACCCTGGCACTATATAATCAACTGCTTTAATAAAATTAATGATATTCAGCATTGCTCTATATGGCATTCCAGCGGTTATATCTCCGGCTACAGCATCAAGCAAAGTCGGTCTAACATTAGACATAGATAATTCTTTTTGCCATGTTCTTTTACCTGATAAAATATCCCCATATCTTTGAACTAAAATGTGTCCTGCACCCAACATGTTTGTTAATTCGCCAACTTTTCTTGCATACTCTATTGGTTGATTAAATGGTTCTGTAAATGAATGTGAACAAAGTATTGCCATATTAGTATTGTTACTTTTTGTGTTTTTATAACTGTGACCATTAACAACAGCAAGATCATTATCATAATTTTCTTGTGATACAAATCCTCCTGGATTTTGACAGAAAATTCTTACTTTATTTTTAAATGGATCTGGATAACCAATTAATTTAGATTCATAAAGAATTTCATTAATTTCATCCATTACTTCATTTCTAACTTCAACTCTTACACCTATGTCAACGACTCCAGGTCCATGATCGATCCCATGTTCAACACATAATCTTTCCAACCAATCGGCACCTCTTCTACCTGTAGCTATTACTATATGCTCTGCTTTAATTGTTCCAAGATCTTTACCTCTTGAATCTTGAATATATACTCCTTTACATACAGAATTTTCTAAAATAATATTTGAACACTGAGTGTCAAACATTATTTCAACGCCATTAGACAATAAATATTTTTCAATACTTAAATAAAGATCATGAGCTAATTCAGTTCCTAAGTGTCTTATAGGGCAATCAATTAACTTGAGACCCGCTTTAATTGCCTTTCGCCTAATTTCTTTAACTTTTTCTTCATTACCCAGCCCTTCAATATGCTTATCTGCACCGAATTCTAAATAAATTTGATCAGTATAATCTATGAGGTCTTGAACAAAATCACCACCAAGCAAATCAGGTAGCTCACCACCAACTTCGTATGATAACGACAACTTCCCATCCGAAAAAGCACCAGCACCTGAAAAGCCCGTAGTAATATGACAATATGGCTTACAATTTTTACATTGCTTGTTGTTTTTAGGACAAAATCTTTTTTCAATTGACTTGCCTTTTTCAACAATCAATATTTTCATCTTAGATTTAAGTTTTAGTAATTCTAATGCGGTAAATATCCCGGCTGGTCCGGCTCCGACAATACATACATCAACTTTATTTTTTGTCATTCTTCTTTATCCCTCATATTAACTTCTTTTACAAAACTTTCTACATCTTGGAACTGTTTATATACCGACGCATACCTTATATAAGCTACCCCATCAGTCTTTCTTAATCCTTCCATCACAAACTCTCCAATCTGTCTTGACTGAATTTCATGCCCAATACATTCATTTGCAACTTTCTTCTCAATATCTTTAATTAATTCATCAATCTTTGATATTGGAATTTTGCACTTTTCACAAGCTTTCATTATACCAACTCTCACCTTATTTATGTCAAAAACTTGTCTACTTCCATCTGTTTTAACAACATATACTGGTGTACTCTCAATGGTTTCATATGTGGTAAATCTTTCCCCACAATTAATACACTCTCTTCTTCTTCTAATTGAGAGTCCATCATCACTCTGACGTGAATCAAGAACTTTACTTTCTAATGAACCGCAGTTTCTACACTTCATTTTTAACTTCCTTATTTATTCTTTCTGAATTTCTTAAAAAATTCAGGAACTTTATTTCTTGCTGAAACTCTAGATGCATTTACAATAGTTTCATTTTCAACCGGTCTTGGTTGATATATTTGTGGCTGAGGCTGCACAGGTTGTTCCGGTTGAGGTGTTGCTTGAAAAGTTGCTGTGGCAGTCATTGGTCTTTGTGTAGCAAAAGCTGATGCGGCAGTATTGTTTAAAGAACTTTGCATGCTTGCTAATGCACTATCATATTGCTTATCTAACTCTTTTTTAGTATTGACTGAAACACTTGCGTTCTTAGCAAATTTATCTGTAAATCCTGTAGCTATAATAGTAATCTCAATATCAGTCATTCCAGGTTCCAAACCTGTTCCAACAATCATATTTACCTTATCGTCAGCTACTTCTTTAATAATGGAACATGCACTTTCAACCTCGCTAAGCATCATGTCTTCTCCACCTTTAATATTAACTATGATACCTGTAGCACCTTCAATATCAGTTTCAAGCAATGGGCTGTATACAGCACCTTTAACGGCTGAAAGAATACGATTTTCTCCTTTTCCCTTACCCATACCCATATGTGCCAAGCCTTTATTGAGAAGTATTGTTCTAACATCTGCAAAATCAAGATTTATAAGCGAATGATTTGCAATAACATCAGTTACTCCTTGTACAGCTTGCCTTAACACATCATCGGCAATTTCAAATGCCCTCTTAAATGAAACATTTGCGTTTAAAACTTCAAGTAACTTCTGATTTGGTATAACCAACAATGTATCAACAAACTTGCTTAAATTTCTAATTCCAATTTCTGCATTCCGCATCCTAATAACGCCTTCAAAATCAAATGGTTTTGTAACAACAGCAACTGTTAAAATTCCCATCTCTTTTGCAACTTTAGCTATAATAGGTGCTGCACCTGTTCCAGTTCCACCTCCCATTCCAGCTGTTATAAAAAGAAGGTCAGTGTCTTCAAGTGTTTCTCGAATTTTATCAATTGATTCTTCAGCAGAAGCTCTTCCAATCTCTGGATTTGCACCAGCTCCCAATCCACCAGTTTTCATTTCACCAATCTGTACCCTTGAAGAAGGCTCAACCAATGATTTTGACAATGCTTGCATATCTGTATTCATAACAACAAAATGAGCACTTTCAATACCAGCACGAATCATATTATCTACAGCGTTGTTACCACCGCCACCTATTCCTACTACAACAATCTTAGCTTCACCAATTTTCTTATATGAAACTTCTTCAGCGTTAGACGGAATAATATATGACTCAAACTCATCTTCAGAATCATTCATATTTTCTTCTTCAACTACTTTTGGCTCTTCTTTCTCAAATTCTTCACTTGGATTTTCGCCTACTTTACCTAATCCTAATTTTTCAAAATCTAACATATACACCTCTTAATAATATGTAATCCGCTTATTATAATAGCCATTGATCAACTGCATCAATGAAGCTATATTAACCTTTGTAAGTTCTCTAAACTTAGGAAAATTTGAAGATATTAATTCAACACTCTTTCCGGTTTTATCTTCTAGAATTCGACTAATTCCTCTTATTCCTGAAAGCCCATATCCTGTTAAATATATAGGACTATATTCTGGAACCTTTTCCAAATTATATATAATTACTTCTTTTATTAAATCAAAAATTAAATCTATCCTTGATTTAACAATTTGATACAAATAATAAGTATCTATTTCATAACCCTTAAATATTTCCACTCCTATCTCTGCATAGTTCATTGTGAAGTCCATACTATATAGAAATTCTTCCAATGTATCAAAGGGTAAATCCACCAATTCATACATGTCAGCGACGATATCAGCTGCACCAGTAGAAATTGATTTCATTTCAAGAATTCCTTCTCCTTTACCAAGAATCACAGATGTTGATAAATAACCAATATCAATCATTAAATAAGGCACTGTGCGTCTATTATCGTCTAATAAAGACATTCCTTGAGCCCAGGCTGTAGAAATAAATTTAATTAACTTGAATTTAAATCGTTTTAAAATTATGAGCATCACATTCACATACTTGTCTTCAGCAAATATATATGTAACTTTCCCTTGAATTTTTGATGCCTTTTTGCCTCTTACATCATAATATGACTCATTTGATTTATCAGTCCTTATTTCTATCATAGTTTTATTAATACATGTAAAGCCCTTTGATTTAAAAGTATTTCCTTTCTGAATTAAAAATTTGATATCATCATCAACAACTTCTCTTTCTCTTCCAAAATTAACATTAACTGTTGATTTTCTTGAAGAACAAAATTCGGTTGGAACACTTATATAAACTTCCTTAGGTAATTTTTTGACCAAACTCTTTAATGTTTCCAATATCGTTATAATTGTATCGCTGACCTCTGTTACATTTAAGAATTCACCCTCGCAAAATCCAGAATAATTTTTGTGAATTTCATTCTTTACACTAAAAATACCGGCACTCTTTTTTGTACCTACCAAACCGGTTATTTTTTTTGAATCCACATCAATTATAAGAATATCTTTTTGCATACTATCTTCCAGCTCCTATCGCCATTCTTATATCCGATGTATCACAAACTTTCAAAGCTTCTTCTAAATCTTTAATTTCATCCTCTTCAAAACTCATATTCTCATTACCATTATTGATAAACAATAACTCAACTCCATTTGCCTCACATAAAGAAAAAATTATTTCTGCCCCATATCTTAACAATCTGTCCTTATGAGTCAATATAAGCCGTTTTACTTTACCCTGTGCAATATAGGCACAAAGTTCCTTGAGACCTTTTTTATAGAAGTTAAGCCCGCTCCCTACTTCTTGAATTAATTTATAATCATATCCTTGCTGAGCACAATATTTATCTAAAACTTCTATTTGTCTAGTCAAATCAACAATTTGATTTTTATTTGATACTCTTGCATATGCTATTGTTAAACGATCATTGTTGGAGTAACTATTTCTTTTAAATATAGAAAGAGTTTCGTAGCTATATCTACGAGCCCCACCTTGAGTCTTTTTGTCTGGAACCAATTGTCCAGACTTATCCCAATTTCTTAATGTCTGTATTGAAACACCTAAAATTTCGGCTGTCTGCCCAATTGTTAAATACCTATTCATGCTATAAGTATAAACAATCAGTAACTCAATGTAAAGTATTTTCTATAAAAAACAACAAATTTTGTTGTTTTTTATATGTTTATTTGTTGATAACTTTTTCTATTGAAATATTTTTGATAGAACTTATTGGTGTTTTTACTCTTCCTGCATTAATTGCTTTATAGTTTCCAAGTATTAATCCCAAAACTAATACAACAAAACTTACATAACCTGTCACCAATAGCTTTGCTTTCCAATTTAATTTTGCTTTTTTCTTTACTCTTTTGTTTGTTTCTTCTCTAATCTGTTCTGCTAATGTTGCTTCTTGCATTTGTGCAACTGCAGCAGCATCTTCATATGTGTCAGCAGATAAATCAGAAGCTGTAGCTGTATTTGAGATGGTCTCAGTTGCAGCAGTACTGTTTTGAGTCCCCGAACCAAAGATAGGTCTTTGTACAGTTTGAAATCCAACATTGGTACCGGTATATTCTTCAAATGTAGGAAAAGCACTCATCATAGTATCTGTCTTTTCTCTTACCAATTCTTCTGTTGCTACTGCCATAATATACCTCCCTTTTATGCAACAATCAATTCTTGTTGACTGTTTGAACAAATTACATTTTGATTGTCACAACTTGTAAGATCTATAAATCTACATAAGTTTGAAATCATACAATTAATTGAATCCATTTCTCTTTCTACTTCAGAACAAGTGGCGAATATGTCATCTTCTAGTCTTTCAATACTTATTACATTCCCCTGTTGTGTAACAACTAAATCTTCTGTAGTTAAATCAAACAATGTTCTTGGTTGTACTGCTGTTGCTATCATGACTCTATTCTCCTTTTTCTATTATTCTCAGTTTTGCTGATTGAGACCTCTTATTCTCTACCAACTCGCTCTGAGTAGCCAATATCGGTTTCTTATTTATTAGTCTTATAATTTCTTTTTTTCCACACACACATTTAGGTAATTCTTTTGGACATATACAACCCTGGCTATATTCAACAAATTTTGTTTTAACTATTCTATCTTCCAAAGAATGGAATGTTATTACCGCCATTCTTCCTGACGGTTTTAGAAGAGATATTGCATCATCTATAAATGTATCTAAATCTTCTAATTCACCATTAACTGCTATTCTTATTGCTTGGAAAGCCTTTTTGGCTGGATGAGAACCTGTGTGTAAAAATTTTTCCGGATAAGACATTTTAATAATGTCTACAAACTGAGTCGTACTTACAATCGCATTTTTCTTTCTTTCGTTTACGATATTTTTCGCAATTCTATACCAATTTTGTTCCTCTCCATAGTCTCTCAATATTTTTCCTATTTGTTGTTCAGAATATGTGTTTAATATTATATATGCTGATAATTCTTGGTCTCTGTTCATTCTCATATCGAGATTCGCATCCTTCATATAACTGAAGCCTCTTTCTGCATTATCTAACTGATATGAAGAAACTCCCAAATCAGCCAAAATCCCATCAACTTGCTTAATATTTAAATCTGTAAGAATTTGTTTTAGATTTTTGAAATCCTTGTTGATATACACGACATTTGAAAATCTTTTAAGTCTTTCTTTACTATGTGCTATTGCCTCAAAATCTTTATCGATACAGATTAATTTTCCTTCTTTAAGCTTTTTACAGATCTCTTCAGAATGACCACCACCGCCTAATGTACAATCAACATAAACACCGTTATAACTTATGTTAAGTCCTTCTATGCATTCGGACAACAAAACCGGTTTATGGTTAAATTCCATTATTTACCTAAATTTTCAAGTTTCCTTAGGACCTCTGCAAAGTTATTATCTTTACTTATTCCCTCATCTATTTTATTTCTATCATCTTCAGACCAGATTTCGATATAATCGCCCATTCCGATGGTAGAAATGTTTTTTTTAATATTTGCTAAATTAACCAAATTTATATCAAGTGTCACTCTTCCTTGATTATCAATTTCAACTTGTTGGCTGTTAGACATAATAAAAGTTCTAACATCAGCTAATTCAGTATTCCCATAAAATCCAACATCTAACTGACTAATTAATGCATCGAATTTATCTTCTGTGAGTATATACAGACATTTTAATTCTCTGCCAGGACAAATATATAAAGGTTCATTTTCACTAAAAAAAGGTTTAAATTTGATAGGTACTCTGAATCTGTTTCTTTCATCTAATTGATGACTAGATTTACCGATTACTTTCACAATTTGCTCCTCTTTTGTGGTGTAATTTAAAGATACTATAGGGTTTTGCCCCAAGTCAACCCATTTTGACCAATTAATTAATAAAATTATCATAATAAAGAATATTCTTTGCATTTAGTAAGATTTTTAGTTTAAATTTTAATTAAAAATAAGAGTATTACATTTCCAATTTAATATATATTTAATCAAGATGGTTAATTTTTAAACTATTTTCTGAGGTTTTAATTTTTGAGTATCAAGAATATGAAAATAGATATTAAATTTTACAAAAACTTCTCCAAATTTATTGAATTTCAAAAATATGGTATAGTTTTAAATATGAAAATCTTTGCAATAAGTGATCTACATATTTCAACCTTTAATAAGCCAATGGAAATATTTGGTGATCACTGGTTAAATCATTTTGAAAAAATTAAAACTGATTGGATTAATAAGGTTAAAGATGACGATATTGTTATTTTAGCTGGCGATATTTGTTGGGCAATGAATATGGAAGAAGCTAAATCCGATTACTCTCTTTTTATGGATTTACCTGGCACTAAGATTATTTGCAAAGGGAATCATGAATATTATTGGAATTCATTATCAAAGATGCAGAATGCCTTTCCATCGCTGTATTTTATACAAAATAATGCCTATAAAATTAAAGAATATATATTTTGTGGAACACGAGGCTGGGATATACCAAATAAAGATTCAACATCTGAAGATATTAAAATTTATAATAGAGAAATAGGAAGGTTGCAACTTTCATTAACTCAAGCGAAGAAATTGCAAACTAAAAATGAAAATATTATTATTCTTACTCACTTTCCACCTTTTGCATATCCGAATATTAATAGTGAATTCACAAAACTATTTGAAAAATTTAATGTTAAAGCTGTTGTATTTGGACATCTACATGGAAAGTCTATAAAATTTCCTACTTACCAAATTTATAACAATATCGAATACTACTTAACTTCTGCTGATCAAATTGACTTTAAATTAGTTGAAATAAATTTATAAAGCCAATATTTCGTCTATCTTCTCATAGACTTTATCTCGTCCAATATTTTTTAACCCTGAATAATCAATAATATTATCAATTCCAAGACCTAATGTTGAATATATTATTTTTTTTGCCTTAATCAACTCATTCTTAGAAAGCTTATCTATTTTATTTGCAATTACTGTAAATGGTATACGGTAATGATTAAAATAATTCATCATTATCAAATCATCTTCACTTGGTTTGTGTCTTACATCTATTAAAAAAAATACATGTTTTAAAGAATCTGATTGAGTTAGATATGTTTCAATAAGTTTCCCCCACTTTATTTTTTCTTCCTTTGAAACTGTAGCATATCCATAACCAGGTAAATCAACAAAATAAAACTCACCACTATTTATATTGAAATAATTAATAAGTCGAGTACACCCAGGCTTGGATGAAGATTTTGCAATTTTTTTATTATTCAAAACTGAATTAATAAATGTAGATTTACCTACATTTGATTTGCCAATAACAGCAAATTCATTTGAAGTGTTTTTTAAAATTGCATCTGGCTTTGCAACTGAAATGACAAATTCAGTACTTTTAATTTTCATTCACTTTGCTTTGTTGTTGTTTTTCTTTCTGCTTTTTTTTAGTGACTTTGCTTCCTACTTTTTCTTTTTCATCATTTTCTTTTATGACTTCAGGTTCTAAATCTTTAGCTATCGTATCACCATCAATAATTATCTTTACAATATCTTTTTCATCCGGTACTCTGTACATCAAATTAAGCAGCTTCTTTTCTAAAATAGCTCTTAACCCTCTGGCACCCGTCCCAAGTGCAATTGCTTTTTTTGCAATTTCATTTATAGCTTTTTTTGTTACTTCAAGTTTAACACCATCCATCCCAAACTGAAGTTTATATTGTTTAATTAATGAATTTTTAGGTTTAACTAGTATTTCTTCAAGCATTTCTTCCGTGATTTCATGTAGCCCAACAACAACTGGAATTCTACCTACAAGTTCTGGAATAAGTCCATACTTTATTAAATCAACTGGAGCAATATCCTTAATTAATTCCATATATTTTTCTTCATCTTTAGTACGTATTTTAGAACCAAATCCTAAAGAAGATGAATTTTTTCTTTTATCAATAACTTTTTCAATATCAACAAAAGCACCACCACATATAAATAAAATATTTTTTGTATTAATTGAAACCATTTCTGCTTGTGGATGTTTTCTTCCACCCTTTGGAGGAAATGTAGCATTAGTACCTTCAATAATTTTTAAAAGTGCCTGTTGAACACCTTCACCACTAACATCACGTGTTATTGATACTTCACCACTTTTTCTTGCAATCTTATCAAATTCATCAATATATATAATCCCCATTTCAGTTCTTTCAATATCTTCATCGGCATTATAATAAAGTTTCTGTACTATACTCTCAACATCATCTCCAACATATCCTGCTTCGGTTAATGTGGTGGCATCAGCAACTGCAAATGGAACATCTAATATTGCTGCTAATGTTTTCGCAAGCAATGTTTTACCACTTCCAGTAGGACCTAATAGAAGAATATTAGATTTGTCTAAATGATATGGATCTCCATTTTCATCAACATTTCCAAGTTCATCTAATATTATTCGCTTATAGTGATTAACAACAGCTACACTTAATACCTTTTTTGCCTCATCCTGTCCGATTATGTATTCATCAAGTTTTTCTTTTATTTGCTTTGGAGTCAGCTTGTTTTTTAATGTTAATGTGTTTTTCTCACTTTCTTCAAATTCTTTATCTTTTTCTTTCGCCACTTCAGTCCTAAGATATCTTGTAAATAAACTATGTGCAGATTCATAACATTCGTTACATATATATTTTTGAGGACTAAGTTCAACTAATCCATTTACTTCAGCTTCGTTTTTATTACAAAATTCACATTTTGCTTTTTCTATTTTCATGTTACTCCCTATGTTCTATTACTGAATCAACTAGACCATATTTTTTAGCTTCTTCAGCTGACATATAATAATCTCTATCTGTATCTAATGTAATTTTTTCCAATGGCTGTTTTGTAGCTTTTGACAATATAGAATTTATTTTTGCCTTAGTTTTTAAAATTTGCTCTGCCTGTATAGCAATGTCACTTGCCTGTCCTTGTGCACCACCTAATGGTTGATGAATCATAACTTTTGAATTCGGTAAAGCACTTCTTTTTCCTGGGGCTCCGGCAGCTAATAAAAATGCACCCATCGAAGCTGCCATTCCAATACATATTGTTGCTACATCGCACTTGATATAATTCATAGTGTCGTATATAGCAAATCCAGCAGAAACTGAACCGCCTGGACTATTAATATATAACGAAATATCTTTCTTGCTATCTTTACCTTCAAGATAAATGAGCTGTGCAACAATTAAATCTGCCACATCGTCATCAATTTCACCAGTTAAAAAAATAATACGATCCTCAAGCATTCTTGAATATATATCAAAAGACCTTTCTCCTCTTCCAGTTTGCTCAATAACCATTGGTATTAATTTACTCATGCTAACCTCTTAAATATCTTCTCTTTTATTAATTATTTTCTTTTAAGAATTTCTCCACTTTAATATTAAAGATTATTGTTTTCATTCTTTCTTCTGCTTCTTTTGGCATTTCACTTTTATGTTTTTCTAAATTTTCTTTAGTTATATGCTCTTCATTTATTAAATAGTTGTCTATATCTTCAGCTGTAACTTCAATTTTTTCAGCTTCCCCTATAGCTTGCATAACTGACCATTCAACAAAGCTATTTTTTTGTTCTTTAAAAATATCATCTTTAAATTCTTGCATTGTCTGTCCTTGATATTTAAGTAGTTTCTCAAGCTCAAAGTGCATATTTGAATAATATTCTTTTAACTGTTCAAATTTTCTATTTGCCAATTCTTCTAAAAACTCATTTTGCAAATTGATTTTTGTATCAGAAATTATCTTATCCATAATTTCTTTTAACAATTTTGCATCTGCTTCTGCCTCAGCTTTTTTTGTCAAATCATCTTTTATTTTTTTCTTTAACTCATCTAATGTTGAACAATCTGAGTTTTCCTTTGCAAATTCATCGTTTAACTCTGCTTTTTTTAATGTAAATACATCATGAATAGTACACTCAAAAATAGCTTCCTTTGATTTTAATTCTTCGGCATGATAATCATCTGGAAATTTCACCTTAACTTCTTTTTTGTCACCTGATTTTACACCTATCAGCTGTTCTTCAAATCCTGGTATAAAAGTTTTTGAACCTAGAGTTAATCTGTAATCCTTTGCTTCTCCGCCTGGGAATGCCACGCCATCAACCTTACCTAAAAAATCAAAAAATACTTCGTCACCATCTTGTGCCGCTTTATTTTCATTTTCATATGTGTTGGCACGATCCTGTAACTTTTTTAATTCTGCATTTACTTGATCTGCAGAAATTTTAACAACATCTTTTTTAATCCCTAAACCTTTATATTTGCCTAAATGTACTGCTGGTTTTATGAAAAATAAAACTTCTAAATCAAGACCAACTTCTTTAGTTATATCCATTTTTTTAGGTTGAGGACTTCCAATAGTTTCATCTAAAAATTTATTCTCATTTTCTTTTAAAAATGCAGTTATTAAATTACTATATGCCTCTTCTATTGCATCTGAATAAAACACTTGCTTTCCATATGTTTTTTCAATTATTGAAAAAGGTACATGACCCTGTCTAAATCCGGGTATCTTAAATTTACTTTTAGATCTTACAAAAGCATTATGTATCAACTCATCAAATTCCTTAGGTGATACTTTTGTACCTATGATTAATTCACCATTTTCCTTGTCTTCTTTAATTATTGAATATCCAGCCATTCCATTCCTCCAATGAATTTTGCTAATTTATAAATTTTAACACACTGACAACATAATAGGCAATTGAATCTATCGTTCATTGTTTAAAATAAATATCTATAATTGTTCTCAATATTGTACTGTTTTTTAGACAGTATAAGACTTGGCTAAAATGCTTTGAGCGACTATTATTGCACTTGCCCATGCCCAATATAAATTATAACCGCCACATTCACCATCAATATCAAGTACTTCTCCGGTTGCATATGCGTCAGGTAGCATTTTTGATTCCAAATACTCATTAAATTCAGATAAATTTAAACCACCGGTGGCAACTTGAGCAGTGTTAAACTGACCATAGCCGAGTATATCCAATCTATATTTTTTAATCGCCTCAACAATACCAACTGACTGAGCATACTTTTCTAAATTCATAACAATGCGACTATGAAATATTCCATCAAGTCCAATTTCTTTTATAAGATTCCTAACTTCAAAAAGTTGATAGTCAGGCATGAAATCAATATAAAGTTGAGTTGAGTTACTTCTTTGAATTTTACTTGCCATATTGAATGCGACTATTCCAGAAACTCCATCATCTTTAAATAATATTTCCCCAGTTTCATGCTGATTGGTTATGCTTAAGGTTACTTTTACTCTTATACCAGATAAGCCTTTAATCTTTTCTTTATCTGTCTTGATATATGTAAGAGCTGGTTGAAAATTAACTTTTGAATGTCCCAACTTCACATATAAATCTGTACTATCAACTCCACCACTTGCATTAGATCCGGTAGCTAATGCAATTTTTTTAGAATGTATTTCATTCCCATCATCAGTTATCAATTTAAAGTAGTTGTCCTGTTTTATATCTATAATTTTAGTATCTGTATATATATCAACATTATCTAAATTTTTTCTAAGAATATTTAATACTGTATTTGCGTTTTCACTATAAGGGTAAATTCTTCCATCAATATTTTTACAAAGTAGTCCAAGATGTAAAAATTTATTTATAATTTCATCTACTGTTACTCGTTCAGTTATGCTCTTTATAAACTTTGGATTATTGTATTTGAATGGATCTATCTTTTGATTTAATAAATTACATTTACCATTACCAGATGCAAGAATCTTTCTTCCTACTCTATCTTTAGCTTCAATAATGACAATTTTACATTTTTTATGCAAAAGGTTAGCCAAAAAAAGTCCACTTGCACCGCCTCCAATTATTGCCAAATCATAGAGTTCTTTTATCATATATACAAATATAGTAAAGAAAAAGTAGTAATTTGACAATAAAAGGATTTTAAGATACCTTTAAACGCATGCAGATATAGCTCAGTTGGTTAGAGTGCTTGCTTGACATGCAAGAGGTCATAGGTTCGAATCCTATTATTTGCACCACTTATTTATTGATATTATAAAAGCAAAATTCTCATAAGACTGACAAACGTTCATCTTAATAAAAAACCCTATAAGTACGCAAATCTATTCATCAAATCATACACCTAGATTGTCAATGCTTTTCTATATGCACTTTTTATTGCTTCAAATATCTTTGCAACTGAAAAACTATCACCTAATAAATATACTTCCTTAGCCAAATTTGTCTTTTGTGCCTCGTAAAATAATGCATTATTAGGTTTTGCCCCCATAGCAAGTATGACTGCATCAACTTTAAGGTTTTGTTTTATAAATTTATCCTTAACTTTTTTCTCTAATGGATTAATTACATTTTCAGGCAAAATTGGTGCCCATGTAACATAAGCATCCTTAGTGTTTTTTCCATTATTTTTTTCAAGAATTATACTATCTTCCTTTATCTCAAGCAGTTTTGTGTAATTAAATAATTGAACATCACCTTCTTCAAGCGTATGAATTATATGTCCTCTGTTTGCAGTACATGTATGATTCATAAAATATGGAGACATTTCAATAACACTAATTGTGCCTTTATTGTATCCTTTTTCGTAACGCAAGAAATATGCTACTTCGCAGCCAACAACACCGCCACCAATTATTGCAATATTATTAGCATCTTTTAAAATATCAGAATTATTTAAAACATCTATTGCCGTATATACATTTTTACCATCAATTCCTTTTATTCTAGGTTTTATTTGAGTTGAACCAGTAGCAAATAAAATTGCATCATACTTTCCTTTTAAAAGCTCAAGTGTTGCTTCGGTATTCATGAACATTTTAAACTTAGTATTTTTCGTAAATTTATTTTCTACACAGTGTTTTAAATAATCTAAATAATTTGCCACTTCATATTTAATTTTAGGACCAGACCCATTAAATACATTGCCACCAATTTTTACATCTTTTTCATAAAGATCAACTGAATGTCCTCTCTTGAGAAGAACATCTGTTGCAACTATACCAGCAGGACCAGCACCAATCACAGCGATTTTCTTAGCTTTTTCTGCTTTTTGAATTTCTTCAGGCAACTCAAATTCAAATGAAGTTCTCGGATTAACTGCACACTGTGGATGTCCACCCTCTACAAACTCATTTACACAAGCTTCCTGACATCCGATACATGGTCTTATATCCATAACATCGCCTTTAAATGCTTTATTTGCCCAATCCGCATCAGCAAGTAACGGTCTTCCCAACATTACCATATCGCATTTTCCATCTCTTAATGCCTGCTCGGCAAGATCTGGATATCCTAACTTACCAACTGCAACAATCGGTATTTCTAATCCTTTATTTGATAATATATTATTCTTTTTAAAGTATTCTTTTGTTACTTGTGCAATATCACAATAACATCCTGATGGCATTGAAGCTGGTGGATGTGGTAGCCACCAGTTATCATAGCATCCAATATCAACATCGAACATATCTACACCAGCTTTCACTAAATTTTTCATATAGCTTAATGACTGTTCTATTGTTCTTCCTCCTTTGAATTTCTTCAAAGTTGAAACTTTATTCATTCTATCTTTATATGTTTCTTCAAGTGCAAGTGATAAATCAATTCTATACATTATTGGGAAATTATCACCTACTCTCTTCCTTATTTCTTCAACCATTTCTATACCGAAACGCTGATAATCTGCATATTTACCTAATACTCTTCTATTAAATGCTGGATTTGTTAACTGTTCAATAAGATATCCTTCATGTCCATGAATATATATACCATCGAGATTACAAGTTTTAGCATCAGCGGCTCCTTGTCCAATTTTTTTAATTATTTTGTTGATTGAAGAATCTGATAACCGTAAACATGGCACTTCCTTCATGTACCAGTTAGGATTAAACGAAGCACTGCGTGGGAATTTTAGTTGATTAACTAAACATTGAGGATTCCCAACACGACCAAGTCCAGCTGTTAACTGTATAAATATTTTTGAACCATGTGCGTGGCATGCAGATGCTAAATCTCTCCACCCACTGAATACCGTTCTTGACCTATCAATTCTTGGAAAATATGTAAGCTTACCCTTCTCTATTAATGAAGTATCAATTCCGTATGTTACAGGAATAAGTCCTGTTGTAATTAAGCCTACTCCTCCTTTAGCACGTTCCTCAAAATATTTAATCATCATTTCGTTGGGTCTTCCAGTTTCTTCACACATTGAAATATTACCCATTGGTGCCATCACAAGCCTATTTTTAATAGTACATGTATTTACTTGAAGCGGTGAAAAAATATTTGTATATGGATACAGTTTATTAGTCATCTTTGGTGTATCAAAGCCATGATTCCACCAATCGCCAAACTTACCCAATAAATCTTGAATTAATTGATCTTTCCCCATATATACCCCACTTTTTTCATTTTATCATATTAAAAAACTAATTTTAACTATCACTTTTTTTAATTTCCACTGAATTTTTTATAACTTCCTTTTAACAATCCAAGTTCAAATTCGCCACACATATTAAACTTCATTGTTTTCCCAAAAATATTTGTTTCAACATATTCAAGAACAGTTTCAGTTTCATCAAGACCTACATATGCATATCTTATCTTTGCACCTCCACTCTTAAACTGTCCTGTCTGAAATACTTTCATACCAGCATTTTTAGCTTCTTCAATAGCAGTATCAAGATTTTTAACATCGTACTGGATGTGATGAATGTGTGATTTTTTATTCTTTAATGCATTTGTATAAATGTTTTCTTCACCTTCTGTTTTAATCAACTCTATAACTGTATGACCATTTCCACCAAACACAAGTCTTGCTGAAGAATTTGAAGGTTCCCCATGATATTGAATCTTTATCCCATCGTCATAAATGATTTCATACCATTTTTTAATTCCAAGCACTTTTGTATATAGGTCAACTGCTTGTTGCAAATCGTCTACTATAACTCCAATATGCCCAATTTTACTACTTTTCATTTTCTGCCTCTCTTTCAAGTTTATATGCTGTCAAAGTGTTTTTAATTAACATTGTAACTGTCATAGGTCCAACACCGCCTGGTACAGGTGTAATATACTTTACCTTATCATTTGCAGCTTTTTCTACATCTCCACATAATTTACCAAGACTATCTCTATTTATACCTACATCTATTACAACAGTATTTTCATTCAACATATCTGCCGTTATAAAATTTGCCTTTCCAATTGCTACACACACTATATCTGAATTTTTAACAATTTTTGATAAATTATTAGTATGTGAATGTGCAATTGTTACTGTCGCATTACCTTGAAGCATCAACTCTGCTAAAGGTCTACCAACAAGATTTGATCTACCTATTATTAATACGTTCTTACCATCTACTGGAATTTTATATTCTTTTAAAAGTGTCATTACTCCCATAGGAGTACATGGGACAAGTTGATTTTTTTGGGTAAATAATTTTCCTTTTTGAATATAATGGCAACCGTCCACATCCTTACGAAAATCTATACTGTTTAATACAGTACCTTCATCAATTCCTTTAGGTAAAGGAAGTTGTACAATGATACCGTTAACATTTTTATCTTTATTAAGTTTATCAACTGTATCTATTATTTCGGTTTGAGTTGCAGTCTCATCCAATCTAACCAATCTTGACTGCATACCTACATAGTCACAACAATTAATTTTATTTTTTACATAAATTTCAGATGCTTTATTATTACCTACTAAAACAACTGCAAGACAAACCGTTTCCCCATTTTGCGTCAATTTTGATATTTCTTCTTTTACTTCATCTTTTATTTTTTGTGAAACAATTTTGCCATCCAAGATCATCAAATCACCAATTAACGATCCTTGTATGCATTGTTTTTAAGTATGACATCATGTGCTCCACCTTCTACAATGCTTGTTGCTGAAACTAATGTTAGCTTAGCTGTTTTATGCAAATCAGGAATTGTTGTAACTCCACAATTACACATAGTTGATTTCACTTTATATAAACTTTTTGAAACATTATCTTTTAAACTTCCCGCATATGGAACATAGCTATCAACACCTTCTTCAAAACTTAATTTACTTTTCCCACCTAAATCATATCTTTGCCAGTTTCTAGCTCTGTTACTTCCTTCACCCCAATATTCTTTAACATATGTTCCGTTAATATTTACCTTATTTGTCGGACTTTCATCAAACCTTGCAAAATATCTTCCTAACATGATGAAATCAGCACCCATAGCCAGTGCAAGTGTCATATGGTAATCATGTACGATACCACCATCAGAACATATTGGTATGTAAACTCCTGTTTCTTTAAAGTACTCATCTCTTGCTTTTGCAACTTCAATTAATGCTGTGGCTTGTCCTCTTCCAATACCTTTTTGTTCTCTTGTAATACAGATAGAGCCACCACCAATTCCAACTTTTATGAAGTCAGCTCCTGCATTTGCTAAAAAGAGGAAACCCTCCTTATCAACAACATTTCCGGCACCAACTCTTACTTTACCTTTATATTTGTTGTGGATCCATTCAAGTGTGTTTTTTTGCCAAATTGTATGACCTTCCGATGAATCAATACACAAAACATCAGCACCTGCATCAACTAATGCAGGAACTCGATCTTCGTAATCTAATGTATTAATACCTGCTCCAACTAAATAGCTCTTATTTACATCAAGGAGCTCATTAGGATTTTCTTTATGCTCTTCATAATCTTTTCTGAAAACAAATGATTGTAGGTGTCCATTTTTATCAATTATTGGCAAAGCATTAAGTTTCTTTTCCCAAATGATATCATTAGCATCATTTAAAGTTATTCCATCTTCAGCTGTTATTAATTTTTCAATTGGAGTCATAAAGGTTTCAACTTTTGTCTTTAAATCCATTTTTGAAACTCGATAATCTCTGCTAGTTATGAGACCTAACAGTTTTCCATTTGCCTCACCATTTTCTGTAACCGCAATTGTATTATGTCCTTTTTCCTCTACAAGATTTACTACATCTTGAAGTGTAGACCCTATTTTTAAATTACTATCTGAAACTACAAAGCCTGACTTATATAATTTAACTCTTCTAATCATTTGAGCTTCATTTTCAATACTTTGCGAACCATATATAAATGAAATCCCTCCCTGCTTTGCTAATGCAATTGCAAGGGTGTCATTTGATACTGACTGCATAATTGCAGAAACTAAAGGAATGTTTAATGAATATTCAGGTTTTTTCCCTTTTTTGAATTTTACTAAAGGTGTCTGAAGTGACACATTCCCCGGAATACAGTTCTGGTCAGTATAACCAGGTACCAAAAGATATTCGCTGAATGTTCTTGATGGTTCCTCAAATATTTTTGCCATTTTTATTCTGCTCCTAAATTGTTAAAACAGTAATATGATTATTTGTATAAACACAAAGCTCACTTGCAATTTCAAGTGACTTTTTTGCGATTTCTTCAGCACTTAGATTTGTCTCTGCATTAAGTGCTCTTGCTGCTGCTAAAGCATAATTTCCACCACTACCGATCGCACATATTCCACTTTCAGGTTCAATAACTTCCCCTGAACCAGCTATGAGATACATTGCTGTTTTATCCGCAACAATCATCAATGCATCAAGTACTCTTGACTGATTTTTTCTCCACTGTTGTGCCAATTCAACCGCAGCTCTCATGAGGTTACCACTATACTTTTCTAGCATCTCTTCAAATTTTTCAGAAAGTGCAAATGCATCAGCAACTGAACCTGCAAACCCTAAAATTACCTTCTCGTTAAAAATTCTTTTTACTTTAACAGCATTACCTTTCATGATAACTCTTTCACCCATAGTTACCTGTCCGTCTCCCGCAATTGCTGTAATGCCATTCTTCTTGATTGCACAAATTGTTGTTCCCTTAAAATCCATTAATAACCTCTTGTTTATATTTATTTATATCTATACAAGCTCTATTATAGTATGCTTTATTCCTTTCTGTCTTGTTTTTTATCTCTATTTTACTCAAAAGCCCGAAATTGGCATTCATTGGTTGAAAATGAGCATTTTTAGAATGGATATATCTGATTAATGAACCTGAAATTGTATTTTCTCCAGGTATTTTAAATTCAATATTTCTTATAAAAGCGTCGACAGCAATTGCCGTATACAATCCTGTCATAATACTTTCAACATATCCTTCTACTCCTGTAATTTGACCTGCCATAAAAATATTCTCTCTTCCCTTCAAAGAAAAGTTCAAATTTAAAATTTCTGGGCTATCAATAAACATATTTCTATGCATTGAACCATATCTTAAATAATCCACATTTTTAAGTGCTGGTATAAGTGAAAAAACTCTTTTTTGTTCACCATATTTCAAATTAGTTTGAAACCCCACGAGATTGAAACAATTGCCTTGTAAATTTTCTTTTCTTGCTTGTACAATTGCATAATATCTTTCCCCATTCTTGCCATATATCCCAACCGGTTTTAAAGGTCCAAATCTCATAGAATCAACTCCAGTCTTTGCAATCAATTCAATAGGCATGCAACCTTGAAAAAGTTCTCCTTTCTCAAAATCATGCAATTCAACTACTTCAGCTGAAATTAAGTTATTATAAAAATTAAGATACTCTTCCTTATTCAGTGGAAAATTTAAATAGTCTGCATCTCCTTTGCCGTATCGTGATGAAAAGAAAGCCTTATCCATATCAATACTTTCTACATCTATTATTGGAGCAATTGCATCATAAAAGTGAAATCTGTTATTTGGAAAAAGTGATCTACACAATTTTTCACTACTTAACGGTCCTGTTGCTACAATCCAAATTCCGCCATTATCAATCTTTTCAATTTCTTGTCTTATCAGCTGAAATTTCTCAAAACTATATAATTTCTCTGTAACTTTATCTGAAAATTTTTTTCTATCAACACATAAAGCACTGCCACCAGGCACCGCACATAACTTTGCAATCTTTAATAAACTACAATCAAGAACTTCTAGTTCTTTTTTTAAAGTTCCAGATGCAGTTCCCTCTTCTAATGATTTTAATGAATTTGAACATACAAGTTCAGCAATATCGCCAGTTTTATGAGCTCCGGTATGTTGAGCAGGACGCATTTCAAAAAGGTTAACTGTATATCCTTTTTTTAATAACTGAATTGCTGCTTCGGAACCGCTTAATCCTCCACCAACAATATTAATTGTTTTCATCAGTAACTTTAATTACTTCAATATGACCACAGGCACATTTATTGCGAATTTCATTGTCCTTTTTAAGTGTTTCCATAACTGAACCACACTCTGGACATAAATGATCTGCCGGAAGCTTCCATGTTATTAAGTCACATGTCTTATTTGTTTGATTATTATTTTCGCATACAAAAAACGCTTTACCCTTTTTACTCATTCTTTTATAGATGTTACCACCACATTTTGGACATTTACCTACTGTATCAAGTATAGGTTTAGTGTTTTTACATTGAGGATAATTTTGACATGCAAGGAATTTACCAAATCGTCCAGTCCTTATAAGCATATTGGCACCACACTTTTCACATATGACATCGGATACTTCAACCGTTGAAATTCTTTCGCCCATATTATTTAATGCAGCATCTATCGTTTTAACCATATTGTCATAATATTCTCTTATTACCTGAACCCATCCCTTTTCACCTTCAGCAATTTTGTCAAGAAGCACTTCAAAATGAGCTGTAAATTTTAAATCCATCAAATCTACAAATGCTTTCTCTAGATATTTTGTTGTTGCCCTACCAAGAACTGTTGGATATATAATTCTTTTTTCTCTAGTAATATAACCTCTTGAAATTAAAACTGAAATTATTGATGCATATGTACTTGGTCTTCCAATTCCGTTTTCTTCCATTGCCTTAACTAAACTCGCATCAGTATATCTTTTTGGTGGTTTTGTGAATTTCTGCTCAGCTTCATGTTTAATATAGTTTAGTATTTCATTTACATTAAAATCAGGTGTTGTATTCAACATCTCATCTTCATCTTCATTTTCATTAGTATTTGTATATATAGCTGTGTACCCTTTGAATTTAATTGTTTTACCTTTTAAAACAAACCCTACTTTGTTGTATGGGTTCTCCTCCATGAGATAGTCTTGTTTGTTTGCATTTATATGAACTGTCAAAGTGTCATATTCAGCATTGCTCATCTGAGATGCCATATACCTTTCATAGATAAGCTTGTATAAACGATATAATCTATTATCTACTTTATTGTATATATCCTGAGGTCTTATCTCTAATGTTATAGGTCTTATAGCTTCATGAGCATCTTGAGCATTAGCGGATTTTTTATATTCATTAATTTCATGTGGAACAAATTCAGAACCAAAATTTTCTATTATGTATTCTCTTGTCTTTTTCTGGAAATCAGGTGAAACACGAACCGAGTCTGTTCTCATATATGTAATCAAGGCATGAAGTCCAAGTCCTTCAATATCTACACCTTCATAAAGTTTCTGGGCAGTACTCATAACAGTTTCAGAAGTCATACCCAACTTGTTATTTGCATCTTGTTGCATTGTAGAAGTTGTAAATGGTGGTGCTGGTTTGGCAATAAGTACAGACCTTTTAACATCATCTACAATATATGAAGCAATGTTAAGGTCCTTAATTATTGCATCTGCAACTTCCTTAGATTCAACTTTTATCTTTTTACCGCTTATATCATTAAATACTGCCTTAACTTGCTGTGAAGCATTATTTGTCAAATAAACTGAAATTGTCCAATATTCTTTAGGAACAAAATTCTCAATCTCAATTTCTCTATCAACTATCATTTTAAGTGCTGGCGACTGAACACGTCCTGCAGATTTTGCACTTTGAACAGCTTTTGAAACTACCGGTGAAATTTTGTATCCAACCAATCTATCCAAAACTCTTCTTGCTTGCTGTGCATCAACAAGATCTTTATCAATTTCTCTTGGTCTGAGAATTGCATCCTGCACAGCCCTTTTACTTATTTCATTAAATACAATTCGTACTTTCTTATCATTATCAATGTTGAGCTGATTCATTAAATGCATAGCTATCGCTTCCCCTTCTCTATCAGGGTCAGTTGCAAGATATACTTCATCACATTTTGACATTGTATTTTTAATTGATGCGATAAGCTTTTTTTTGTCTTCACTCACAGTATATTGAGGTTTGAAATCTTGCTTAATATCTATTCCTAAAGTTCTTGTTGGAAGATCGCAAATATGTCCTTTCGATGCAACAACTGTAACTTCATTACCTAGATATTTTGCGATTGTTTTTGCTTTCGAAGGAGACTCAACTATTATTAATTTTTTCATATGGTATCCTTAATTAATGCAACCTTGCGTTAATTTTTGTTAGTTTACTATAGGAGTAATTGAGTGTCAAGCAGATTTTTAAACCTACAGTATTAAGATTTTTTAAATTATTTACAGTAAAATAATTTAGATCAGTGCTATAAAAATAGGCATTCTAATCCATTAAAATACCTATTGCCCAATTAGTTATTTAAGAAATAAAAACAAAATAAAATTTAAACTGTCAATATTTGCATATTTAACTCATTTTTGTTATTATTAATGCCGTTGTGGCACTATAGCCAAGTGGTAAGGCAAGGGTCTGCAAAATCCTCATCTCCAGTTCAAATCTGGATGGTGCCTCCAAACAACATGCCGCTGTGATGGAATAGGTAGACGTAAGGGACTTAAAATCCCTCGGTGGCAACACCGTGCCAGTTCGAGTCTGGCCAGCGGCACCAAAGAGGTTATATTTTAAAATTGTTTACAATACTATTTTAAACTTCTTTTGATTCCTTAATTATTTTATCATTTAAATTCTGTGGTACTTCTTCGTATCTCACAAAATGCATTTCAAATGATCCTCTACCCTGTGTCATGCTTCTCAAATCAGTAGCATACCTAAACATTTCAGCATGTGGAACTTCTATTATTATTTCTTGTTTACCATTAAGTGATTGTGTCCCCAATATTCTTCCTCTACGTTTGTTAATATCGCCTAAAATAGTTCCTAAGAAATCATCAGGCACCGTTATTTCTGCCTCCATAATTGGTTCAAGAAAACATGGTGATGCTTTACTACAAGCCTCTTGATATGCAAGTTTTGCAGCACTTATAAACGCAACTTCTTTACTATCAACAGGATGTTCTTTCCCATCAAATAATGTGGCTTTTATATTTATCATAGGATATCCAGCAAGCACACCTTTCTTTATTGCTTCTCTTAATCCTTTTTCAGTTGCCGCAACAAATGGTTTTGATACTGCTCCACCTACTATTTTATCTACAAATTCAAACTCACCATCTGCCGCACCAGGTTCAAATTTAATTTGCACTACTCCATACTGACCGGCTCCACCAGATTGTTTTTTATGTTTACCTTCCGCAGATACTTCTTTTCTTATAGTTTCTCTATATGCAACTTTAGGCAACTCATACTGTATCGCAATATTACTCTTCTTTTTTACCTTATTACACATTATATCGAGTTGCATTTCCCCAAGCCCACTGATTAGAACTTGTCCGGTGTCATTATTTTTTTCAACTTTAAATGTCGGATCTTCTTCTTGCATTTTAATTAACATTTGTATTCCTTTTTCTTCATCTTTTGTTGCAGATACAGCATATGAAATTACTGGTTTAGGAAAAGTTATTGGTGGAATAAGAACAGGATGTTTTGGATCACACAATGTGTCATTAAGTTTTGTGTGAGCAAGTTTAGCTATCGCTCCTATATCGCCCGCCATCAACTCATCAACAACTTCTTGTTTCTTTCCTTTTAAAATATACAATGTTCCAACTTTCTCTGTAGCATTATCTTTACTTGCATTAATTACAGTATCGCCACTTTTAATTTTTCCCGAAAGAACTTTAAATATGAGCAAATTTCCTACATAAGGGTCTACCACAGATTTAAATATATGTCCCACAAATGAATTTGTTCCCACACATGGAATCTCAACACCTTCAACTGTCATGACAGGTGGAGTTTTCATACTTGCTGGTGGCAGTATTTCAACTATCCTATCTAACAAACGATTAATTGAAATCAATTTCAACGCACTGCCTACAAAGATAGGTTTAAGTGTTTTGGCAATTATGCTCTTTCTCATCCCAAAATCAAGTTCTTCATTTGTAAATGGTTCACCAGCAAAATATTTTTCCATCATTTCTTCGGTTGTCTCTGCAACACATTCTGTTATCTTTGTACGATATTTTTTGGACATTTCTTTAAGTTCATTTGGAACATCAATTTCAGTCTTGTCATCATTTGCAAAACCTTTATCCGCTATAATATTGTAATAGCCGATCATTTCACCATTTTTTATAATTGGTAATTCAACAGGAACTGTATTTTTATATTTCGACATAATGTCATCAACAGTATTAAAATAATCAGCATTTTCTTTATCTATACCATTTACAAAAACTACAACTGGTAAATTCCTTTTTTTACATAAAGATAAAGATTTATCTGTTCCGACACTCATTGCTCCAGAAGCTGACGTAACCACAATTGCACTACCAGCAACTGTGAGTGCAGAATATACTTCACCTTCAAAATCAAAAAAACCCGGAGTATCAATTATATTAATTTTTGTTCCTTTATGTATTGCATAACCAATTGATAAATTTATCGAAATTTTTCGTTTAATTTCTTCATCATCATAATCAAGATGAGCATTACCGTCATCGACTTTACCAAATCTTTCAATACTGCCAGCACTATACATAATTGCTTCAGCAAGAGATGTTTTTCCCTCTCCAGAGTGTCCAATTAAAGCAATATTCCTAATATTTTCAGTCTTAAAAATTTCCATTTTATTTCCCCTCAAATAATATAAATAATTATAAAATAACGATATTGCCTATTCAATATTGCTATTTTCGCTAGTTTGCTGTATCATTTATTTACTTAATTTTGAGAATTGTTAATTCAAGAAAAGATAAATTCAACAAAAAAATGAAAATTTAATTATTATTCAAGAGGTATTTATGTCAAATGATGCTAATGTTGCAACCGCTTTATCTAATATAGCCGCTTTATTGTCATACGCTGAAAAAAAATTATACATGCCCTATGCAGATAAAGTTTATATACAGAATCAAATTTTTGATTTATTAAAAATTGAAGGTATACTCCCATCGGAATTTGAAGAAAAAGATATTTATCAAATAACAACCGAACTATTCGCCTTTGCTGTTTCAAAAGGTATTTATGAATTAAGCGAGCAAGGATTATTTTTATCCAAAATTTGTGGAATGATTACTCCTTTACCTTCAAAAATTATAGAGATATTTGATGATATTGCCGCAACATCAAACACTGAAAAAGCGTGTAAATTTTTATACACATTATCTCAAAACAACGCATACTTAAATATGCCTCAAATCAATAGGAACATTGTTTGGGAATATAAAAATGATGTAGGAAATATACTTATTTCTATAAATCTTGCCAAACCTGAAAAAACACCAGCTGAAGTTGCTAAAGCGAAATTAATTACATCGGCATATCCACTCTGTCCTCTATGTTATGAAAATCTTGGTTTCTCAGGAAACAGTGCAAAACCAGGAAGACAAAATTTAAGATCTATTCCTCTTTTCTTAAATGATGAAGAATGGTACTTTCAATATTCACCTTATGTATATTTTTCAGAACATTTAATAGCATTCTCAAAACAACACAGACCTATGAATATTGATAAAAATACATTTGTTAGATTATTAAATTTTGTTGAATTGTTTCCACATTATTTCCTCGGTTCAAATGCAGCTCTACCTATTGTTGGCGGTTCTATATTGGCACATGAACATTATCAAGGCGGTGCCAAAGTTTTACCTATTTTTAAACAAAAGGGAAAAAATTTCTTTACATCGTCAAAATACCCAAATGTTAATATCTCAATTGTTAACTGGCACAATTCAGTCATTCGCTTATCTAGCAAAGATAAAAATCAACTTCTTACAGCTGTTGAAGATTTTTACTCTGCATGGAATGAATATAAAAATGAAGAACTAGAAATAATTCCATTCACAATGAAGGATGAGGAAAAAATACCTCATAACGCTGTTAATCCTATATGTTTAAAAAATGATGACGATGAGTTTGAATTCTTGTTAATCTTAAGAAATAACAGAACAAATGATAAGTATAAATTTGGAATATTCCACCCTCATGAATCGCTACATAATATCAAGCAGGAAGCCATAGGACTGATTGAAGCTCAAGGATTATTTATACTACCTGGAAGACTTAATTTTGAACTTAACGAAATAAAAGATTTACTAACCTCATCTAAAAAACTAGACTTCAAAAAACTGGCTGATGAAAAAGATCCGTTGCATAAGCATTTATCTGTAATAGCTCAATTAGCCCAAACCCATGGAACACAATTAAGTGCTGAAGAAGCAGGTGAAATCATTACCAATTATGTAAATGAATCATGCAAAAAAATTCTTGAAACAACTGCTGTCTTCAAAAAAGATGAAAAATCACAAAGTGAATTTGTGAAATTCATAGAAAGCGTTATTTAAAAATATTTAAATTAAGTAATTCCCAAAAAAATACCCTATATTTTTTGTATTAAAACAACGGAAAAGA
>CAUUJG010000013.1:0-32978 GCA_963545485.1 uncultured Clostridia bacterium
TACATTGCGATAGTTTAAAAAAAGTAACATTAGGCGAAGGAATAAGTAGCTTTAATAGTAATTATTTTAATGAAAAATCTTTAGAAGAGATAATACTTCCAAGCACATTAGAAACAATAGAGGATAATGCATTTGAGAATTGTAAAAATTTAAAATCAGTAGACCTAAAAGATGGATTAAAAACAATAGGTAATGGAGCATTTTTAGAAACGTCAATTAAGACAATAACAATCCCAGGAACAATACAAAGTATGGGAAGTGGTGTTTTTGCAGGATGTAAGAATCTAAGAAAGGTTACTTTAGGAGAAGGTATAAGGGAGGTAACATCAAATTACTTTAATAAAGCAACATTAGAAGAGATAACACTTCCAAGCACATTAGAAACAATAGGGGCAGATACATTTGCAAATTGCAAAAAGTTAGAAAATGTGGAACTTAGTGATGGAATAAAAACAATAGGTACTGGAGCATTTTTAGGAACGGCAATTAAGACAATAAGAATTCCAGGAACAGTAGAAGCAATAGGAGAGGGTGCATTTTTTGATTGTCGTAATTTAAAAACAGTAACACTTAATGAAGGACTAAAAAGAATAATGCGAGAAGCATTTGAAAATTCATCAATTGAATCAATAAGATTCCCAGGAACAGTGCAATGGGTTGGGAGTAATGTTTTTAAAGACTGTAAAAGCCTGACAAAGGTTACTTTAGGAGAGGGGATAACATATGTAACATCAGACTATTTTAATAGAGAAACATTAGAAGAGATAAGACTCCCAAGCACATTAGAAAGAATAGAAATGAGGACATTTGTAAATTGTAAGAAGTTGGGAAAAGTAGAACTTAATGATGGAATAAAATCAATAGGTACTGAAGCATTTTTAGGAACGCCAATTAAGACAATAAGAATTCCAGGAACAGTAGAAGTAATAGGACAAGGTGCATTTTTTGATTGTCGTAATTTAAAAACAGTAATACTTAATGAAGGACTAAAAAGAATAATGCGAGATGCATTTGAAAATTCATCAATTGAATCAATAAGATTCCCAGGAACAGTGCAATGGGTTGGGAAAGATGTTTTTAAAGACTGTAAAAGCCTAACAAAGGTTACTTTTGGAGAGGGAATAAAAGAAGTAACATCAAACTATTTTAATAGAGAAACATTAGAAGATGTAACGATTCCAAGCACAGTAGAAATAATAAGAGGTATGCAATTTTCTGGCTGTAAGAATTTAAAGACAGTGACACTTAGTGAAGGTTTAAAAAAAATAGAATATGAGGCATTTAATGGGACAGCTATAAAGTCAATTACAATTCCAGGCACAGTACAAAATATAGGTTATAGTGTTTTTAAGGAATGTGAGAGTCTAACAAAAATAACTTTAGGAGAGGGAATAAAGAAATTATCAGGTAATTATTTTAATAAAAAAACATTAGAAGAGATAAACCTTCCGAACACATTAGAAAAAATCGAGGGACAGACATTTAATATGTGTGAGAATTTAAAAACAGTGACACTTAATGAAGGATTAAAAGAACTAGATGATTATGCATTTATAAACTCATCAATCGAATCGATAATAATTCCAAAAACGGTAGAAAGAATTGGATGGTCTGCGTTTGGTACTTGTAAGAAGTTAAAATCAGTGACATTTAATGAAGGAGCGTTAAAAGAAATAGGTGGTGCAGCATTTAGCGATACACCAATCGAATTGATAACAATTCCAAAAACGGTAGAAAAAATTGGAAATTCAATATTTTCTAGATGTCAGAATTTAAAAAAGGTGACACTTAATGAAGGGTTGAAAGAAATAGGCGATCAGGCATTTGTACATTCATCAATTGAATCAATAACAATTCCATCAACAGTAGAAAAAATTGGTAACGCCGCATTTGCTGCTTGTCAGAATTTAAAAGCAATAGATTGTAAAATAAAAAAGAGTTATTACGATACACATAAGGTGAACTTTGAGGGACTAACTCATTTTAAACAACATGGATATAAAGTAAATTGGTTAAATGGCTAACATTTGATTAGGGAAATTAGCCTTTAAAAAGTATTCCTATAAAAAAATTTAGTTACTAAAAACCGATACACCTAAAAATTGATAACGAAAGTGGTAATTTATGATTGCACTATAGGAGGGTAAAAAGAGTTCAAAGAAGATTCGACTTTTAGCACCACAAAGTCTGGAGGCAAACTGTGAAATATGGTGTTAAGAAATTGATAAGCAGGGCGAGAAAAAGCGTTAAAAATTGACATAAAAAGTTGCCTTTGCTAAGATGTGAGAAACCGTTGAAGAGAAGAAAACCGATATAAGTCAAAGAGAGAATCAGCGATGGTGGGATGCTGGTTGAAACTGTACGGATAATATGGGCCTCGGAGGGTTGCAGTGAAATAGCAGTAGCTGTGAACGTAAGCTTGCGTTAATAGATTGACTCATTGAGTCGTTGAGGTCTGTATAGTGATGTACAGATGAAGTGCGGTGGCAACACAAATAATATTTGTCCGTGCAATAATGAAGCACGGTTTTTTTATTTTAGGAGAGAAAATGAACATACCATATAAAATTTATTTAAGTGAAAAAGAGTTGCCTTTAAGCTGGTATAATCTTGTTCCTTTATTGCAAGATTATTCGCCTTTGATAAATGCAACAAGTAATAAACCAGTTACTGAAAAAGAACTCAATGCAATTTTTACATCTCAAGCATCTAAGCAGGAACTTAATAATAAAGATGAGTATATTGAGATACCGGAAGAAATCAGAGACTTCTATAAAATGTATAGACCATCACCTCTTATAAGAGCATATTGGCTTGAAAAATATTTAAAAACTCCGGCAAAAATCTTTTATAAGTTTGAAGGAAATAATACATCTGGAAGTCATAAATTGAATAGTGCGGTAGCTCAGGCGTATTATGCCAAGCAAGATAATCTTGAAGGTTTAACAACGGAGACAGGAGCTGGACAGTGGGGAACTGCTTTGGCAATGGCATGTTCACATTTTGGATTGGGATTAAAAGTTTATATGGTACGAAGTTCATACGAACTTAAACCACAAAGAAAAATATTAATGAGAGTATATGGGGCAGAAGTTATAGCATCACCTTCTGATACAACAGAAACAGGACGGGAGATGTTAGAGAATAAAGATAATTATACCGGCAGTCTTGGGACGGCAATATCAGAGGCAATTGAAGTTGCAAATAAATCAAATGGAACAAGGAGATATGCATTAGGCAGTGTTTTAAATCAAGTGATGTTACATCAAAGTGTTGTAGGTCTTGAGAGTAAAACAGCACTTGAAAAATATGATGAATATCCTGATATAGTTATAGGCTGTGCTGGTGGCGGAAGTAATCTTGGTGGTATCATAGCACCGTTTATGGCTGACAGAATTAAAGGTAAAAGAAAACCATACTTTATTGCTGTTGAGCCTACAGGATGTCCGACATTAACAAAAGGAGTTTATGCATATGATTATTGCGATACTGGTAAAGTAGCTCCAAAAGCAAAAATGTATACCTTGGGAAGCGGATTTATGCCAAGTGGAACACATGCTGGCGGATTGAGATATCATGGAATGAGCCCTATATTATCCAATTTATATAATCAAAAGTTGCTTGATGAAGCAAGGGCAGTTTCACAGATAGATGTGTTTAAAGCGGCAACTGAATTTGCAAAAGTTGAAGGTATTCTTCCTGCTCCTGAATCAGCCCACGCTATAAAGGTAGCTATTGATGAAGCACTTAAATGTAAGGAAAGTGGAGAGAAGAAGACAATACTTTTTGGGCTTACAGGCACCGGGTATTTTGACATGATGTCATATGAAAAATATTTAGATGGGGTATTAACTGATACTCGGATTTCAGATGAATATCTATCTGAGAGTACTAAGGGGTTGAAATAAATGAATAAAAAAGAAATTATACGGTTACGGGTTCTTGAAGGATTTATAGTAATTTTTCTTGTACTATTTATATTTATAACAGTATTAATGCATGATCATAATTTGAGAATTAAAAATTTACATTTAGAAAATAAGCATGGAAAAGTAATCTCTAGTCTTGAAAATATAAGTGCAAAAAATCCGAAAATATCAGATCTTGCATTGCTTGCAGCTCATGATTCCAATACATATGACATGAAATATAATGCACCTATGGATGAAGCTGAACGTAACACTGCTGTTGGGAAGACGATGAAAATGAGCAAAGGTATGCAACATAGATTTTCTGTCACACAACAATCTAATTTATACGAGCAGTTTATGCAGGGAGTTAGAGTTTTTCATATAAAATATACATGGTATAAAGGCGAGTGGTATGGCACTCATGCGAAGCTCACAGGAAAGATTTCTGATTATGTAACGGATATCATGCGTGGGCTTGATGAGAATCCTGGTGAATTCGTTGTAATGTTGTTTCATCCAATGTACTTTGGAGAATCTTCGTTAGGGGATTTTCACAATTATTTGGAGAATGTTAAATATAAGGGGAAGAACATTTATGACTTCATTTCATATGGCAAAGTTAATACTTTCAATGATCCAAAAGATACGGGATTAAAAATTGGTGACTTGCGATATAACACAGTTACAAACAATGGCACTCAGTCTGGTGCTATTTTAATGGATAGAAGAGAAAGTAAATTAAAATTAAAATATAATGCATCAAATGATAGACATAAAGACCAATATTTTGATATTGACAGCAACACAGATCATAAGTGGCATGCAAGAGGTAACTCAAATAATATCATGAAAGAAATAGATAAGAATATGGAGCGTATAAAAAATACTGAAGGATACAAAAATAAATTGAGGATAAATCAAAGTCAGTTATCATTTTCAGTGAAAGATAGTATGTCATCAATATTTAAGTGGTCGTTATATAATATGGCTTCTAGACATAATCCAAGGTTGCTTGAAAATAAAAATTTTGATAAATGGTTAGAGTATATGCCTATAGTTAAGTGTGACTTTGTAACTTGTCAAAACAAAGATTTTAATAACAGGATAAATAAAAGGTTGTTTGAATTTAATAGGAAATTGATAGAAAAAATGTAAGGATAAAATGATGAAGACACAGACAATGAATAACTTGCTTTTTGATATTGAGTGCTGTGATGGATACCATATATGTTCGTTTGGTTATGTTATTTTTGACAATAACTTTAAAATAGTAAAAAAAGAAGACATAATAATAAATCCAGAAAAAAAATTTAAACTTGCTGGAAAAGATCAAGAACCGAGAATACGTCTTGTCTATGAAGAATCGACATTTAAGTCAGCAGAAATATTTATTGCGTATTATAAAAAAATAAGGGACTTGTTGGAACATCATAGATTGTTTGCACATTCTGCAAGTTCGGACATTATGTATCTAAATATTGCCTGTGAAAGGTATTCTTTGCCGGTATATGATATTGAAGTTTTTGATACTCAAAAAATGTTTGTTAAAGATTTTCCGGGTAAGAAACAGGGACTTGAAAATATTGTATCCGAGTTACAGATACATTTAGATGAAGATGTTACATATCATAAAAGTTGTGATGATGCGGAAATTTCTATGCTTGTTTTAAAGGAACTTGTTAAAAGAAGTGAAAGAAATATAGATTTATATTTAAGTGATCATGATTTTATCAATAAAACATTTGAAAATTATAGAACACGGGTAGAATCTTTAAGAAGTGTATCTATGTATATTAAAGAGCTCACAAAAGAGGATAAAGCGACAACAAAAAGAACACCTATTCAAATAGCTGAAAACATTAAATTATCTGAGAGAGAGTATAAAAAATTTTTAGGATATATATATGCAAGAAATTATAGAATTTGTTTTAATTTATCAAAAATTAAATGTTTTGTAGAATCTAGCGAAGATTCAGGAAGGAGTAGAATAGTATCAGAATTTAATAAAAGAAAACCCAAAATAAAAATTATAAAAAAAGACTGGTTAAATCGGATACTAAGTATATAATAACCGATTAGAATAGCTGTTTTTACTAAAATAGTCTAAAAAACATATATTGACTTAAAAAAACTATAGACCTATAATTATTTATGTGCTTAAAGCACACGGAGGAAAGATGAATAGCATTATGACAAGCATGCTGTTGTCTTCTTCTGGCGGATTAGGCGTTGGCTCGATCATAGGAATTGCAATAGCCGCATTGATAATCGGTTTGGCAGTTGGAATATTGTCGTATGCACTATATACCAAGAAAAAGATTGGATTAGCAAAAAATGAAGCAAAGAAAATAATCGAAGAAGCCGGCTTGGAAGCAAAGACATTAAGACAGGAAGAAATTCTCAAAGGTACAGAAGTTGTTAATAAACAGCGTGAAAGATTTGAAGAAGAAATAGCGGAAAGAAAATCCGATTTACAAAAAAGAGAAAATAGACTCCTGCAAAAAGAAGAATTAATTAGCCAGAAAGAAGAAACAATAGCGAAAAAAGAAGAAACTATTGATAAAAAAGAAGAGAATTTAGAATCAAAACTTGATTTGTTATCAAGAAGAACTTTTGAATTAGATAAGCGTCAACAAGAAAATGATGACACCAAAGAAAGACTTAAAACAATTGAAGAAAATCTTAGTAACGCACAGTTTAAAATTAATGCAGAGCTTGAGCGTGTAGCTCAAATGTCAAAACAAGAAGCTGAAGAAACATTAAAAGCTCAGTTGCTTGAAGTTGTAAAAAAAGCAGCCGTTGAAGATGCAAAGAAAATTGAGAAGGAAGCAAAAGATAATGCAGAAAAGAGTGCTCAGGAAATTATAGCTGAAGCAATTAATAGATGTGCATCTGATTATACTGTTGAAAATACAACAACAGTTGTTGATATTGGTAGTGATGAGATTAAAGGTAAATTAATAGGAAGACAGGGAAGAAATATACATGCACTTGAGTCGGTTATGGGAGTTGATGTAATAATTGACGATACCCATGGTTCAATTACATTATCGAGTTTTGATCCAGTAAGAAGAGAAGTTGCAAGACTTACAATAGAAAAGCTAATTAAAGATGGACGTATTCATCCAGCAAGAATTGAAGAAGTTGCAGAAAGAATTAACAAAGATATGCAGAATACAATTAGAAAAGCTGGAGAAGAAGCTGCATTTGAAGCTAATGTAAATAATATGAACCCAAAACTTATCGAAATGCTTGGAAGATTAAAATACAGAACAAGTTATGGACAAAATGTCTTACAGCATTCTATAGAGGTGGCAAAAGTTGCATCAATAATTGCATCTGAATTGGGAATAAATTCTGCACTTGCAAGAAGAGGTGGTTTGCTTCATGACATTGGTAAGGCAATAGATCATGAATTTGAAGGGACTCATGTTCAGTTGGGTGTTGAATATGCAAAGAGATATGGTGAGAGTAAAGATGTAATTCATATAATTGAATCACATCACAATGATGTAGAACCTTCTACACTTGAAGCAGTAATTGTACAGGCTGCTGATTCAATTTCATCTGCAAGACCTGGTGCGAGAAGAGAAACTCTTGAAGCTTATATAAGAAGAATCGAAAAAATAGAAAATACCGCAAAAGAATTTGAAGGAGTTCAACAGTGTTTCGCATTGCAAGCTGGTAGGGAAATAAGAGTTATGGTAAATCCAGAAACAATGGATGACACTAAAACAGTTTTTCTCTCAAAGGAAATTGCTAAAAAGTTGGAAGATGAGCTTGATTATCCTGGACAGATTAAAGTTAATGTCATTAGGGAATTTAGAAGTGTGGAATACGCTAAATAATGAGTGAAGAAGTTTTTTCTAAATCAGTAGAGCAACTTTCATATATTATTAAAGGGCAAACTATTGTAGATGATGTCTATGATTACATCTTTTTGACGATAAAAGAAGGTATTTCAGAAATAGAGCTTAGAGATTTGATTGAAAAGAAAATGATGGAGTTTGGTGCGGAAAAAACATCATTTCCAACAATAGTAGCTTTTGGGTCAAATGCAGCTGAGCCCCATCATGAACCTAGTAATAAAAAATTGAATAATGGTGAGTTTGTTTTGATTGATATGGGAGTTGTTATTGGGGAAATGTGTTCTGACTTTACAAGAACATTCGCATTCGGTTGTGTAGCAAAAGAAGATAAAAAAATATATAATATCGTAAGAAGAGTACAAGCTTTAGGAATTAAAAAGTGTAAGCCTAATATGAAAGCAAGAGCACTTGATAAGATTGTTAGAGATGAAATAACAAAAAGAGGGTATGGCAAGTATTTTATACATTCTACAGGTCATGGGGTAGGTACTGAGATACATGAGTATCCCTTTATTAGAAAGGACTCTGAAGACATGTTACTTAAAAATATGGTAGTAACTGTTGAACCGGGCATATATATTGAAGGCAAGGTAGGAGTACGAATTGAAGACATGATAATAGTTGGTACAAATAAAAGAATAAGTAGACATAAAACAAAATTAATTACAGTTAAGAGGTGAATGATGGCACAAATAATGGCAGGTGATTTAAGAAAGGGAGTAACATTTATTTATGAAAACAACATAATGACAGTTGTTGATTTTTTACATGTTAAACCTGGTAAGGGAGCGGCATTCGTAAGAATGAAAATGAAAAATATTGTTTCTGGAAATGTACTTGAAAAAACATTTAACCCTACAGAAAAATTTGATTTAGCTCATATTGAAACAAAGGAAATGGAATATTTGTATAATGATGGAGAATTATACTACTTCATGGATACAGAAACATATGAACAAATTCCTTTAAACAAAAGTCAGGTTGAAGATGCACTGAACTTTGTAACTGAAAATATGAAAGTAACAGTTAAGTTCCATGATGGTGCACCGTTTTCAGTAGAACCACCAAATTTTGTTGAACTTAAGATAACAATTTGCGAACCAGCCGTTAGGGGTGATACAGCAACAGCTGGAACAAAACCAGCAACACTTGAAACAGGGTATAATATACAGGTTCCAATGTTTATAAATGAAGGTGAAACAATTCGTGTAGACACAAGAACCGGCGAATATATGTCCAGAGCATAAGCAGGATTTCTAAATGTCAGCTAAACAGAATAAAAAAGATTCATATGAAATTTATCAGGTTTTGGCTGACATTGCTTTTGACATTGTAAATGATGTTGAAGGTGTTGTAGCTATTAAGGAAAAAAAAGGATTAATATCCAAGAAAAAGATAACAGTAGTTCCGTTAAATAATGGAAAAATTAATATAGATATCAAAGTTAAAGTACAAGACACATATTCAATTCCTGAAGTGGCAGTTCAGATACAAGAAAATGTTAAGAATGCTATAGAAAAAAATACAAAATTTGAAGTGTGTAAAATTAATGTACATGTAGTTTCAGCGATAGTTTTAGGTTGATATGAGAAGAGCTGCACGAGAATTTGTTTTACAGCATATTTTTGAATATATTTTCAGTAAATCATTGGGCGAGCTTGATGATGATGAAGAGTTTTCTAAATTTACTTTAGCAGATAAAGAATATATTACAAACACCCTTAATGGTTGTATTTCCAAATATGATGATATTAGTAAAGTAATTTCCGAGCATACGAAAAAATTTGATATTGAAAGATTGTTTAAAATTGATCTTGCTATTATAGTACTTGCAACATATGAAATGCAGTCTGACTCAGTCCCAGCTTCTATTGCGATTAATGAAGCTGTAACTCTTGCAAAAAAATATGGAAACGAGAAGTCTCCTAAATTTGTAAATGGAATATTAGGAGTGATATTTAAGGAATCTGAGGAAAAGAATGGACAAATATGAAATATTTAAAAATGCATTTAAAGTTTCAGACTTTTCACAGCGGCTTAAAGAACACATTGATAAATTAAATGGATCTTCTTTATATATAAAAGGGGAGGTTACCTCTATATCAAAAACCGACAAGCATTTGTATTTTGATTTGAGAGATACTGATGCAGTTTTGGGTTGTGCGGTATTTTCATATAAGTTTAAATCTGATTTTGTAATACCTTCAGAAGGGGAATCGGTTGTTGTTGAAGGTAATATTTCATATTACACAACATCAAAGGCTTCAAGGGTTACATTTATAGTTACAGCTATATATCCTATAGGTGAAGGAGAGCTCAGAAGACAGTTTGAAGAATTGAAGTGCAGACTTGAAAAAGAAGGATATTTTGCTGAAGAACATAAAAAATCAATTCCTCAGTTCGCAAGAAATGTTCTTATTCTAACTTCTAAATCGAATGCAGTTATACAAGATTTTGTAAATAATATAAGAAGAAGAAATAAGATAATTGATATCTTTGTAAAAGATATTAGAGTTCAAGGAGCAGATGTAGTGCCTCAACTTATTCCTATATTGGAGTCGGTTGATAAGCTTGGTTACGATGTAATTGTTATAGCAAGAGGTGGAGGATCATTAGGTGATTTGGCACCATTTTATGATGAGAATCTTGTAAAAGCGGTGTATAAAATGAATACTCCAGTAATATCTGCAATAGGACATGAAAGCGATCATTCATTACTGGATTTTGTTGCAGATAAGAGAGCATCTACACCTACCGAGGCAGCAATTCTTGTTGCGTACGATGTTGAAGAAATAAAAAGAAATATTATTGATACAATACATGGTATGTATAGAACAGTTGTTAGATTGATTAACGGTTTGATGACAGATTGGCAATTAAAAAGCAATTCAATAGTTGTAGATTATAGAGAGCGTATTAATGTGCTTATTAGAAGATATCTTAAGTACATTGCAGATATCGATTCTGGGTTGAATAATAGATATCAAGAAGTTGAAAAAGAATACATGAAATTATATCCGATTATTGATGCATCTAACCCAGAAAAAATTTTAGATAAAGGTTATTTTACTATATCATCTAATAAAGGACAGATATTTGATATTAACGAAGTAGATGTTGATGAAGAAATTAAAATAAGCGGAAAGGGTGGAAGAATTATTACTAGAGTGTTAAAAAAAGAAGAGGTTAAATGATGGGAAAAAGTATTGAGCAGAGTTTAAAGCAGCTTGCTGAAATTGGAAATGCACTTCAAAATAAAATGGAACTTGATAAAGCTATGGAAATGTATAGAGAAGGGCTAAAGGCAAGTAAGGAATGTGCAGAGATATTGAAGTCTGAGAAAGGGAAACTTGAAGAGTTAGTAGATGAGATGAAGAATATTACTCAAGATTTTACATTGGATGAAAAGATATATTAATGCTTACATATAGAGAATTTAGAAACATATTTCAAAAGGCATTCAGCGAAATAGCACCTGATAAGGAAATCGCTGAAGAGTATAATTATTTTTTCTCACACCCAGGAAAATATATTCGTCCATATCTTGTTTATCTTGGGGCAATTTCAGGAAATTCCAATCCAAAAATGAAAACAGTTATTGAAATTGGCATAATTATTGAATTAATACATAGTTATTCATTAATACATGATGATTTACCATGTATGGATAATGATATGTTTAGACGCAATCAAAGAACTGTACATATAGTATTTGGAGAGCATAGAGCAGTATTATTGGGGGATTACTTATTAAATAAAGCGATATTGCTTGCAATTAGTTATGATCTTCCAAGACCGATTATGAAACTTATATTTGAATCCGCAGATATTATGCTTATGGGGCAAATAATGGATATGGAGAAGAAACAGGGCAAAAATTATCCGGAAATATATAAAAAGAAAACTGGTTCACTCTTTAAGGCATCATTGTTGTCAGGTTATGCAATGTATTCTAGATTAAATGAAAAAATCAAAAACTTTGCCGAAGAGTTGGGGCTTTTATTTCAGTATACAGATGATATGTTGGATATTACTCCATGCAATTCTATAAGAGAACAGATAACGGATGCGAAGTTGAAGGAACTTATTTTTAAGCTCACTATGAAATTAAAAATGGATATAAACAAGCTCAAATTGACAAATCAGCTTCAATTATTGATAGATATGATATATGGGCGAGAGGCTTAAAAAAATAGTGGTTAAAGTATTGAATATATTAAAATATGGCGTAGAATGTTAAAACAGCTGTAACAAAACCGCAACTGTGGTATAATTATCAAAGTGTACGCATATGCGTTTTACTGTTTTGTAATAAATTTAACATATGCGTGAGAATAAAACAGGAGAAAAATCTTGGCAATTAAAGACGGAAATGAAACCATTGATAATTTAAAAAATAAAATTGATGATTTGGAGAAAAAACATACTGAGAATAAAAATGCGTCTGAAGAAGAATATGCGGTAGCTGAAATTCTTGATGATGATTTATTTAATTTTACAAATCAATCTAATTCAACAAACCAGAATGTAAAGACATCATCAAAGCAAGATATTCCAGTAAGACCTACACAATCTCAGCAGACAGTAGCTATTAAATCTAGTCATAATGTTGTGCAACAGCAGAGAGCTGCCACAAGTTCAATGCAACAACCTCAAAGACCTGTACAAGCACAACAAGCAACTAAATCTATTCCATTTGATGCAAGAAATTTACCAAAACCAAGTAGTTCACAGGAGTTAATTTCTCAGTGGAAAATGCAAAAAGAATATATAGCGTTCCAAGATGCACAGTTGCAAAACCTCGCTATGAATTACGAAATAAGCAGACGGAATGAACAAAACGCTATTGATAAATTAAAAGAGATAGTTCAGAATGGTGGAACACCTCAATCCAGACAGGAACTTGATATTATAAAAAGAAATTTGCAGGCAGCAACAGCTCAAATTAATCAGGACAATATGATGATGCAAAAGCTAAATGAACAGCTTAAGCAGACTATGTTGAAATTAAAAGAGTCCACTGATAAAGAAAAACAGGCAATTATATTTGCTAAAGAAAAAGAAAAAGAGGCAAAGAATTATGAAGGTCAGTTTGTAATTCTTAAGAATCAGCTTGCAAAGGCACAAGATAATGAAAAACAAATAAAAACGGATTTACAAAAAAGTCTTGATGCTGAAGTTAAACTTAAGCAGGAATTTGCTGAATATAAAAAGAGTGTAACTAAGCAAGATAAAGAACAGGAAGAGATGTTGAAAAAACTTAATGCTGAGCTGAAAAAGAGTGAAGGTATTGAGGAAAAATTAAAAACGAAGTTGGCTGAGGTTACTGCTAAAAAAGGAGTAAAAGAGGGCGAAGAAACAGAGGCAGATAAGGCAAAGACTGATGAACTAATAAATGCATTAAAGACAACAGAGAGCGAAATGGAAACAATCAAGACATTCGCAAAGCGTATTCAGGAAGATTTTGCAAACTTTAAAAAGAGATCAGCAAATCTTTCAAATGAAATGAAAGTTTTAGGAATGTCAAAAGTGGTAGCGGAACTTTTGCCAGTATTAGATAATATTGGTTTTGCAAAAGATCAGATTAAAGACAAAGATGCATTGATAGGATTTACAATGCTAGAAACGCAGATTTTGGATGCATTAAAGAAATTCGGATTGAAGGAGGTTAAAACAGAAGATCAGAAATTTGATCCAAACCTCATGAGTGCAATACAACAAGTGGAAGGTAAAGCGGGATATGTTGTCGAGGAAATTGCAAAAGGTTATTTACTTGAAGATACATTGTTACGTCCCGCATCTGTTAAGGTAGGTAAAGATGGCTAAGACACATTATGAAATGTTGGGGTTAACTAGGACTGCAACTATTGAGGAAATTAAAACAGCATATAGACAACTTGCAAAGAAATATCATCCTGATAGATTTGCGACTGCTCCTGAGATCCAGAAACAGAAAGCACAAGCAATATTTACACAAATGACAAATGCTTATGTTGTATTGTCAAATCCAGAAAAGAAGCAGAAGTATGATGAAAGTCAGGGATTTGCTGTAAGACCTAAGACACAGCAAAAGACTACAACAGCTACTCAACAACAGCAACAAACAGCTACTGCATATACAAAAGAAACAGAAGTAAAGAAACCAGTTGATGGTGGAAATATACATGCAAATATTACTCTTACATTTGATGAAGCATGTCTTGGAACAAATAAACCAATTAAGATCAAAGCTATGCGTGAGTGTATAGTTTGTGATGGTAAAGGCTATGTAATGGGAGGTCAGTTCGTTGTTTGCCCTCAGTGTAAAGGTAAAAAAATAGTTCAAAAGACAACATTATTTTCACAGTCAAATATTGTATGCCCTACATGTAACGGATTAGGTAAAGTTAAGATGTCAGCTTGCCCTAAATGTGGTGGTAAGAAGGCTGTTGAAACAATTTCAATTATAAAGGCTAAAATACCGTCGGGGGTAACATCAGGTTCAAAGATCACATTTTCAGGACAAGGACATGTCGGAGAAAATGGAGGAAAGACAGGTGATTTAATTCTTGAAGTAGATGTAAAAAAACATAAATTCTTTACAATAGATGGATATAATCTAGTGACAGACATCCCTGTATCATTTATCGGAGCATGTATAGGAACAACAGTAACAGTTCCAGTGTTGAATGGTTTGGATAAAATTACAATTCCTGAAGGTACAAAGGATGGAGATATAGTTAAACTTAAAGGTGAAGGAATACCTGGGAAAATATTAGGTGGAAGGGGAGATTTGCTTGCAAGAGTAGTAGTGGAATATCCAAAAAATATTACTCCTACACAGAAAAAACTTTTAACTGATATGGATACATTATTTACAATTGATCAATATACAAAAACAGAGTCATACATGAAGATGTTGTCTGAATATAATGAAAGCTTGAAGAACAAAGAAGAATAATATAGTTAAATAAAAAAATAAATAGTTGTTAGGTAATTTTAAGAAGAGAAAGCGTTATACTTTCTCTTCTTTTTTTCTTTTTAGTACATGTCACCGCCCATGCCGCCTTGTGGCATTGGGTTTGGATTTAATTCTGGAATATCAGTAACAAGAGCTTCGGTTGTAAGTAAAGTGCTTGCAATTGAAGTTGCATTCTGTAGAGCTGAACGACAAACTTTAGCAGGGTCAAGGATACCCGCATCAATCATATTAACATATGCATCCTTCGCAGCATCATATCCATAATTTTCAATATCTGAGTTTTGTATTGTAGAAACAACAACACCAGCATCAACACCAGCATTTTCAGTAATCTGTCTAATTGGTGCACTTAGTGCTTTAATAATAATATTTGCACCTGTTGCTTCATCATCTTTTAATTTTGAACATGCTTTTTTAACAGCATTTGTTAATGAAAGAAGAGCAACACCACCACCAGGTACAATACCTTCTTCAACTGCAGCTCTTGTTGCATTCAAAGCATCTTCAATTCTTAATTTCTTTTCTTTCATTTCAAATTCAGTAGCAGCACCAACTCCGATAAGAGCAACACCACCAGCAAGCTTTGCAACTCTTTCCTGTAATTTTTCTTTATCATAATCTGATGAAGTTTCTTTAATTTGTGCTTGAATAGAAGCAACACGGTTTGAAATTTCTTGCTTTTTACCGCCACCGCCGATAATTGTCGTATATTCTTTTGAAACTCTTACTGATTTAGCAGTGCCGAGCATATCTACAGTTACAGTTTTTAAATCATATCCTAAATCTTCAGCAATATAAGTGCCTCCAGTAAGGATAGCAATGTCTTCCAAATATGATTTTCTTCTATCACCAAATCCAGGAGCCTTTACAGCTACAAGGTTAAATACGCCCTTTAGCTTATTTAAAATAATTGTTGTTAATGCTTCACCTTCAATATCATCTGAGATAATTAAAAGTTTTAAACCATTTTTAACAACTTCTTCCAATAGAGGTAAGATATCTTGAACATTTGAAATCTTTTTATCTGTGATTAAAATAACAGGGTTTTCAAGTTCTGCTTCCATTTTTTCTGTATTGGTTACAAGGTATGGAGATGCGTAACCTCTGTCAAACTGCATTCCTTCAACAACAGAAAGCTCAGTTTCCATTGTCTTGCCTTCTTCAATTGTTATAACACCATCTTTTCCAACTTTTTCCATTGCATCTGAAATTAATGTTCCGACTTCTTTGTCACCGGCTGAAATTGATGCAACTTGTGCAATTGCTTTTTTGCTTCCTAAAGCAACAGATATTTTCTTAAGTTCTTCAACAGCAGCATTTGTTGCAAATTGAATACCTTTTTTAATCATTATTGGATTTGCCCCTGCAGCTACATTTTTTAATCCTTCCTTTACAATTGCTTGTGCAAGAACAGCAGCAGTAGTGGTGCCGTCACCAGCTATATCATTTGTTTTTGTTGAAACTTCACGGATAATTTGAGCACCCATATTTTCGAATGGGTCTTCGAGTGAAATTTCTTTAGCAATGGTTACACCATCATTTGTAATAAGTGGAGTACCATATGATTTATCTAAAACTACGTTTCTTCCTTTAGGTCCAAGAGTAATCTTGACAGTATTTGCTAAGGTATCAACACCTTTTTCTAATGCTTTTCTTGCTTCATTCCCATATAAAAATTCTTTAGCCATTTTACAATTCCTCCTTATTCAACTATTGCTAAGATATCTGATTGACGGAAAATAGTAACTGTTTCACCGTCAACTTTAAATTCGCTACCTGAATATTTTGAGTAGAGAACTTTATCTCCTACTTTAACTTTCATTTCTATTTGTTTTCCGTCGACCATTCCGCCAGGTCCAACAGCTATAACCTCTGCAAGTTGAGGTTTTTCTTGTGCTGCTTGTGGTAAAACGATTCCACTTGCAGTTTTCTCTTTACTTTCAAGAGCTTTAACGACTATTTTGTCAAAAAGTGGTTTAATTTTCATTATAATCCTCCTAAAAATTTGTACATTTTGTATACTGAAATACTTAATAAATGATAGTCAGCAATAGTCTTTTTGTCAAGGTAAAACCTGATCAAAAACTAATGTAAAAGTTTGCTAATTTAAGTTAATTCAAAAACTGATGTATCTAATCAAAAGACTTGTCTCATATTGAATTTGTAATAATATTAGAGTAAATTATATTTTGATTTTGAGAAAAGATATACATATAATGCAATTTTTTAGAATATACTGATAATGAAACAGCTGGGCAGAATATATTGAATATTGATTGAGGTTGGGAGATGACAGTAGAGGAAAGTATAAAAATAAAAGTTGAAAAAATTAAAGAGATGCTGAAAGAGACTAATGCGAAAGGACTTATATATGGCAACAGCGGTGGTAAGGATTCAGCACTGGTTTCAATCTTATGTAGAATGGCAACTGATAATGTTCTTGGGTTGATTATGCCATGTGGAGTGTCATTAAAAAGAGATGAAAATGATGCTATGGAACTTGCAAAAACTTATGATATAAAACAGCAAGTAGTAGACCTTACAAAAACAAAACAGATACTTTTAGATTCTATTAAAGAAAAAATTTCAGATGAATCAGAAAGGAATATTTCGCCTAGATTAAGAATGACAACTCTTTATGCAATTGCACAGACAAAAGGATACTTAGTTGTAGGGACGACAAATAAATCGGAAGCATTGATAGGCTATTTTACAAAATGGGGAGATGGTGGATGTGATTTTAATCCAATTTATGATCTCACAAGTGATGAAGTATATGAACATCTTGAGTATTTAAATAAAATCAAACCTATACCAAGTGGTATTTTGTCTAAGCCACCATCTGCAGGCTTGTATGAAGGACAGACGGATGAATCTGATCTTGGGGTTACATACAAAGCAATTAATAACTATTTGAAAGGTCTTCAAGTTGAGGAAAAAGAAAAAGAGGTTATAGAAAAATACATCAAACGAAACTCACATAAAAAGAAAATGCCATTTCCATTTCCAAATACAAGATAAACCGTACAAACTATCTTTCAAATTCAGGTTCATCTAATTCTTTTGATTTAATTTGCAACTTGTTTAATAGATCAAGAAAGTCTACGGTGAGTTTATCTTTATTAATGAGCTTATCATTCGATGTGTATAGTATGTAATCAAAATGTTCAAGTCCTTTATAATGTAAAGATTCATTAAGGTTTGATTTAATTTCAGGTGTTAATGAATGCCAGTAATTTTTAGCAATAAATGTAATATCATATAAATCTCTAATAGTATCTCTTGTGTTATATGCATTAAGCTTCAAATTCATTAATTTATTAATCGAGTAGACTTGGATGCCGTTTATTTTGTTACAATCTGAATTTAAAATAAGTGATCTAAAAGACACTTCAACTTTTAGGGGATGTATAATATTTCCGTAGTTAATAAAGAATCGTTTTGTTGTGTCTGTATCTTTAGCAATACGATAGTTATAGTTTTTTTACTACAATAGGTGTCAACAATTTTTTTAATTTTATTTTTATTATTACTATCAAGATCTATATCTTCAGAAAATCTATCTAAATTATAACAAGTTAACAATGCGGTACCGCCTTTTAAAATATATTCATCACTGATTGAGTTTAAATATTTTAAAAAATCACATATGACTTTTTCATATTCAATTTGCCAGGATGTATCTTCTTTTGAAAAAATATTCTGTAATTTGTGTCGTTGTTCTATGTATTCTTTATATGAAATCCACTTAAGCATGTATTCTTTTTCCATAAAGTCATCAATTCTTTTCCAGTGTGGCAGCACTTTCATTGAATATACTTTGTTGAATATTTCATCATCATATTTATCTGTTTCAATAAAATTGTTACGCATTCCATTGAGGTATGCGAAATTGTCTAATTGGAACATATCTAAGATTGCTCTTATGTGATTTGCAACATTACATTTTTGAATATTTTGCGGGATTGTTTTGTTTTTTTCAATTCCGTAATTGTTAAAAAACATTTCTTCACTTTCGTAAAGATCTAGTGATTCCCAGTTTACAGATGGAGCATGCCAGTCTCCAGGGGTTTCAAGAGAGCAAAGAATATTTAATGCTGGAATTCCTGAGATATATTTCACTTAATTTTCCTCTTTGTATTTAAGAAGTTTTTAGACAATGTTGAACAGTGCATTAATGACTCTTTAAAAATCTATGTATTTTTTTATCATCTGCTATGTTGATATTATACTGCATTGCAAATAAAAGTTCTTCACCGCTTATTTTTGTATAATCTTTTTGAGGTTTTGATGGAATTTCAGAGCCAAGTTCTGGGAGTTCATTTATATATCGTTTTATAACTTTTGTCCTGTGTTTTGGTTTTCTAATATGCTCAGAACCTTTTGGCGTAATATCAAACACTCTTTTTTTGTCAGATAAAATTAGTAACGCCGGCAGTACAAAAATAACAAGAATTGTACTTATAATAGAACCTCTTGCAATTAATAAAGTCATTTCCTTAACCACTAAATTTGAAGATACAAAATAAACGCTTAAACAAGCCCCAGCCATTATAAGTGCAGAAGTTAGAATTGACATCACTGAAGATTGAGTAGCCATGTATGCACTTCCATTAGGGGAATATCGTTCTCTATTTTTTAGATATTTTGTAGTTATAAGAATCCCGTAATCAACAGTTGCCCCAAGTTGGATTGCCGTAATGAAAAGATATGCCATAAAATTAATAGTTCCACCTGTAATAAATTGGAGCACCAGATTTAGCCAAATTCCAAACTGTATTAAAGCGACAATGAGGAATGATAGCTTTATCTTTTTTAAAGATATCATCAGCAAAAGGAGAATAACTGAAATTGAAACTAGAGTAACGATTAGCAGATCTCCAGGAGTAACTTTTGCAAAATCATAAGCACTTCTTGCTATTCCGGTAGAGTATATTTTCCCATAGCCATTAAATTCTTCTTCAGCAAGTTTTTGTATTCTATCTAATAATCTGAAACACTCATCACTTTCAATATCAATTTTTGGATTTATCCCTATAGTGTAGATGGTGTATCCGTTTGAAAACAGCTGTTTTATTTCAGGTACACCGTCAGCAAATAAGTCTGATAGTTGAAGTATATCCTTTAGAGAGTAATTAATAGAGTTGTTGTGGTTATCAATAAGAAAAGGTTTTAGTCCACCGTATTTATCAGTAAGGTTTTTATCTTGAATAAGTTGCCATACTTTTTCCCCTTTAATTGTGGCATTTTCAGGAAATTGAGGATATAGTCCTAGAATCAGATCAACATTCTCAATTTTTTCTAGTTTTTTAAGGAAATTGTAATTTTTTTCAGTTAAGTATTCAGTTATGCCGTCTTCATTAACATATGTTGTAGGGAGCATGAACATAACTTGATTTCCAAGAGTTTCAGCCATTTTATAATGCACACTTTCATCAGTGTGTTTAGGTAGAAAATGTATATATGTATATTTAAGGTCTTTAGTCGTAAAGAACATTGGGAAAAATAAAAGCAGTAAAATAATAGCTGTTATGTGTCTTCCTTGAACAGATTTTTTAATCCCATATTTGAAATGTATATTTAGAGTTTTATGAGTTGTATGTATTCTTGCTTTATCAAGCATCAACATAAGTGCTGGTTGTAGGAAGAGGACGGTAATACATGAACAGAAAATACCTTTAGCAAGAGAAAGTCCTAAATCATATCCAATGGTAAATTTCATTGCTAATAAAGAGAGTAAACCACCGATAGTTGTTAATGCTGATGTAAGAATTGCTCTACCAGATTTAGGGATTGCATTTGCGAGTGCAATTTTTGTGTTAGAGGTCTTCTTCAATTCATCTCGGTATTTATGAAGTAAAAAGATCGCATAATCCATACTTAATCCGAGTTGAAGAATGGCAGTGCACGCAAATGTTATTATAGATGTGGATTTAAAAATCACATTTGTTGCTAGATTGATTAATATTGAAATTGCTAGAGTAAGAAAAAGAATAATTGGCTCTGCAAGTGAAGATGTAGTGAACCCTAAAATTATTAAAACAACAATTCCACCAATTAACATGTATCTAATGATTTCATTGAAGACGCTATCAAATAAGGCATTTGCTTGCTCAGTCATTCCAAACAATGAGAAAGAATTTGGAGCATATTTTTGAAGTATTTTTTTTGTTTGTTTAAAAATCTTTATGGATTCTGGATTTGATGGAGGAGAACTTAAACCCATTAATAAAACATAGTTATGTTTCCCGTTATCAGTTTCTAAAGGAGCATCAGTCATAATTTTTCGTAGTTTAAGAAATTTTTCTTTTTCAGCTTGATTGTCTAAATTGTATACGCCAAGTTTATGAAGGTAATCAATATGGTCAGCCCATACAAGAGTTTTAACTCCGTCTATCTTTTTAAGTTCGTCGGCTATTGTTCGAACTGTTTTTTCATTTGCGTTTATTCCTACCTCAATATCCCCATGAATATTGAAATGTTTTAAAAATTTATATCCTTCTAGAGTAGAGTATCCATTAGGTAAGTATGATGTTAAATCATAGTTAACTTTATGTATCATTTTTGGCAGCAATATGCCGGAAAATATTAAAAAAATGGCAAATAAACCAACAAAAACCCAACGATATTTAACTACAAATTTCCCCACAACTTAATTATAAAACTAATACTTTATAAAACAAAATATAAATTATTTTTGATGGCACTTTAATAAAAATTGAAAGCATTTTTATGAATTACTTTCAAACATAATAGCATATCTAATCCGTTTAAATTTTGAACAATTAAGTATTATGTAATATTTTTCATTAAAAATTTTATTTTTGAAATCAAGTATTAATATGCTAAAATTAAAGACATTATTGTTAAAGGTGATTTGAATGGAATATACAACAAAAGATCTTGCAACACTTGAAGGTATTGAAGCGGTCAGAGTAAGACCGGGAATGTATATTGGTGGTACCGGTTCAAGAGGGATGCATCATTTAGTTTGGGAAATTATGGATAACAGTATTGATGAGCTCGCAAATGGACATGGCGATACGTTAATAGTTGAGCTTTTTGATGACAATGTTATTGAAGTAAGTGACAACGGAAGAGGAATGCCAGTAGATGTGGATAAAAAACAAAAAATCTCTGGTGTTGAAATAATTTTCACAAAACTTCATGCTGGTGGAAAGTTTGGTGGAGGAGCATATAAGTTTTCTGGTGGACTGCACGGAGTTGGAGCAGCAGTTACAAATGCTCTATCAGAATGGTTGGAGGTCAGAGTATATCGTGATGGCTGGGAACATTTTATAAGATTTAGAGCTATTCAACAGGGAAAACAAATAAAAAGTGGTATTGCTGAAGGTAAACTTGAAAGAACAGTTCCATCATTGAATCTGGGTAGCCGTGTAAAGTTCAAACCTGATCCAAGAGTTTTTAAAGATGAAAAGTTCAGTTTTGATATAATCCATGACAAGATGAGAATGTTGTCATATTTAAATAAAGACATACATTTCAAATTGATAGATTCAAGATCTGTTTTGCAAGGAGGTAAGGGCAAGACAATAGATTTTTATTCAACTAAAGGAATTGCAGATTATCTTGTAAAGATGAATACAGGCAAAACAGTATTGTTTGATAAACCAATATATATTGAAGTACGACATGATGACTTTGAATTATATGCTGCAATTCAATATCTTGAAGATAGTTATAGTGAACAAATTTATTCGTATGTAAATAATGTTCATACATCAGATGGTGGAACACATGAAGTAGGTTTTAGAACGGCAATAACAAAAACATTCAATAATTTTGCGAGAAAGAATAACCTTCTCAAAGAAAAACAGGCGAATCTAACTGGTGACGACTATAGAGAAGGAATGGTTGCTATTATATCTATAAAAATGGGTAATCCGGAATTTGATGGACAGACAAAAACAAAACTCGGAAATCCGGAAATTAAGACCAAAGTTGAAAGCATATTGTCTGAAAAACTTGATGAAATACTTTCAGGAAAAGCTAATAGACAGTCATTTGATAAAATACTTAATAAGGCAATGGGTGCTGCAAAAACAAGAGAAGCGGCATCAAGAGCAAGAGATATTTCAAGAAAACAGAATAAGCTTGCAAGCATGAAACTACTGGGAAAACTCATGGCATGTAGAGGTAAAGATGCAACAAAAAATGAATTATTCATAGTTGAAGGTAACTCAGCTGGAGGAAGTGCAAAAGATGCAAGAGATAGTTTATTTCAAGCAATATTGCCATTGAGAGGTAAACCCCTCAATGTTGAAAAGGCAAAAATGGATAAGATACTTGCTAATGAAGAGCTTAAAACAATTATCGCTGCACTTGGTACTGGCATACAGAGAGATTTCGATATTTCTGGTTTAAAGTATGACAAAATAATCATATTGTCTGATGCTGATCAAGACGGTGGACATATCAGATCTTTACTTCTTGCATTCTTCTATAGAAAGATGAGACCTCTTATAGAACAAGGACATGTCTTTATTGGAATGCCTCCTTTATATAAAGTAGAGACATCAAAAAAATCAATATATTGTTATGATGATGAAGCACTCGAGGTTGCAAGAAAAAAATTAGGTAAAGGACTTAAGCTACAGCGTTTTAAAGGACTTGGAGAAATGAACCCATCACAGCTTTGGGAAACAACTATGGATCCTGCAAATAGAAAGCTTATAAAAGTTGGCATTGAAGATGTTATGGCAGCTGAGGAGAGAATGACAATCCTCATGGGTGATGATTCTAAAGTAAGAAAAGATTATATAAATGAACATGCAAATTTTAATAAGGTGGATAACTTTAAGTTGCAAACATCCCCTGAAGAAGTAAAGGAAGATTAGAAAATGGCAAAGAAAAAACAGGAAGAAGAGATAGTATATAACGAAGAGATTATTGAACAAAATCTTGAAGAAGTATTACATAATTCAATGCTTCCATATTCGGAACATGTAATTTTAAACAGAGCAGTTCCTAGAATTGAAGATGGATTAAAACCAGTTCAAAGAAGAATCTTATATTCCATGTATCAGATGGGGCTTACTCCGGACAAACCATATAGGAAGTGTGCAACAACAATCGGAGATGTGTTGGCAAAATATCACCCACATGGTGACTCATCGGTTTATGATGCATTAGCAAGAATGGCACAGTCTTTCTCTATGAGAATGAAACTCATAGAAGGTCAAGGGAACTTTGGTTCAATTGACGGAGATCCACCAGCCGCATACAGATATACAGAATGCCGTCTTGAAAATTTAGCATTAGAACTTTTAAGAGATATTGACAAAGAAACAATAAAGTGGAGTTTAAATTTTGATGATAGCAGAGAGGAGCCGGTAACTTTACCGGGAAGATTTCCAAATCTCCTTGTTAACGGCACATCAGGTATAGCCGTTGGTATAGCAACAAATATTCCACCACATAATATTGGTGAAACCATTGATGCAACAGTTGCAATGATTGAAAATCCTGAAATAACTATTGAAGAACTTCTTCAAATCATTAAGGGACCTGATTTTCCAACTGGGGGCCTCGTGTATCAGGATGATTCATTTGTTGATATATATAGAACCGGAAATGGGAAAGTGAGGGTACGAGCAACTGTCGTTGAAGAAAAAGAAAAAAATGGCAAAATTGCATTAGTTATGACAGAAATACCTTTTGCAACATCAAAGACCAAGATACTTGAAGAAATTGCAGATCTTCAAGAAAGTGGTAAATACACTGAGCTCGATAACATAATTGAAGTTGTTGATGAAAGTGATAAATCCGGTATGCGAGGAGTCATAAGGTGTAAAAAGGAAGCGAAGATTGACAAAATACTTAATATACTATTTCAAAAAACCAGCTTAGAAACAACATTTGGATATAACATGTTTACAATTGTAAATGGAAAGCCAGAGTTACTCGGACTGATAGATATTTTAAAACATTATATCGAATATCAGAGAATTGTAATTGTAAATAGAACAGAATATGAGTTGAGGCAAGCAGAGGAAAGAAGAGAGATAGTACTGGGTCTTATTATTGCTATTGATAATATTGATGAAGTTATTGCAATTATAAGATCATCAGAGTCAACAGCTCATGCAAAAGAAAGATTAGCTGAACGATTTGATTTGTCAGATCGTCAAACTCAGGCAATTGTAGATATGAGACTCAAGAGACTTACAAGGCTTGAAATTGAAACATTAAGAGAAGAATTGAGAACGCTTGAAAAGATTATTGCATATTGTCAGGCTGTACTTAAATCAAAAGCAAGACAGTATACTGTGATGAAGAAAGAATTGCTTGAAATAAAGAATAAATATAATACTCCAAGACAGACGGTTATTTCTGAAGACTTGAGAACTGAACAAAGTAAGGAAATACAGAAAAAAATAATTGCCGAAAATATAGAAGGTATAGTTGTTTTATACAAGAGCGGTTTAACAAAATTTATGCCTAAAAAAAGTTATGCCATAGGAAGAGTTGATTTAACAAATTATGAAATTGATGATCTTCCAATTCAAGCTGTAAATGTTAATAATCGAGGAACGACATTTGCATTCACGGATAAAGGGAATATTATAAAAGTTGATTTGAGTAGACTTAAAGAACGCAAGTGGAAGGATAAGGGACTAACAGCAGTACATGTATGTGATGAAGCTGATGGGAAAGAAAAGATAATTAAATATTTCTTCTTTAATTCAACTCCGGTTGGGGAATTCGTATTTTTCACTAAAATGGGCATTGTTAAAAGAACAGACTTAAATGAGTATAGGAATTTAAAAAAGATTGGTCCTGCATTAACATTAATTCCCGGAGACGAGTTGTTGAATGTTGATATGAAAGTCGATGGAGATGAGACAAGGGTACTTCTTGTAACAAAAGGAGGTATGACTTTATCATATAATATTGATGAAATTTCATTACTAGGAAAGAAAGCTCAAGGCACAAGAGGAATTAAATTAAAGGAAAAAGATGAGCTTATTTTAGGAACACATGTCCGAGATGAAGGTGAAGTTGTAATAGGAACTAAAAATGGATATTTCAAGAGAGTAATAATTCCTACGCTTGTTAAGACAAATAGAGGTCTTATAGGAACTAAAATAACTCAACTTGAAATAACAAAAAACAATAAGACTATTGAAGATGAATTATTATATGTGGGCGTTGTTTGTGAATCCTATGACATATTGGCATTTACATCAAAGAAGATAGAGAAAATTAATACAGAGGAAATAAAAGTATCTACTAGACTATCATCTGGAGAACAAATGGTTAAAATTAAAGTTGATGAAATAATCCCAGTATTGACAGATAGAATTGATTAAGGTGAAAATATGAAAATCGGTTTTGACAGTGAACTTTACATGGAAAAGCAATTCGCTCAAATTATGGAGCGAGTTAAGAAAAGCGAAAAACTGTACTTGGAATTTGGCGGTAAACTTTTTGATGATTTACATGCTGAGAGAGTGTTGCCTGGTTTCGATAAGTCAGCAAAAATTAAATTGCTGAAGAAGCTAAATGATATTTCAGAAATTATTATATGTATTAATGCAAATGACATTAATGAAAATAAAATAAGAGCCGATTATGGAATTACATATAGTAGCGAAGTAGAGAGGATAATTGATAATACATCAAAGGCAAAAATTAAAATAAACTCTGTTGTCATAACAATGTATGATGGACAGAAGGGTGTTTTGGAATATAAACAGAAATTGGAAAATAGAAAAATAAATGTATATATTCACAGACCTACTAAAGGATATCCTACAGATGTTTCAACTATAGTTTCTGATGAAGGGTATGGGGCTAATCCATATATAGAGACAAAAAAACCACTTGTAGTAGTTACAGCACCAGGTCCTGGAAGTGGCAAGTTGGCAACATGTTTAAGTCAGTTGTACTACGAATATAAAAATAATAAGACAGCAGGGTATGCAAAATTTGAAACTTTCCCAATTTGGAATTTACCTATTGATCACCCAGTTAACATGGCATATGAAGCAGCAACAGCAGATCTTGGGGATGAAAACAAAATAGATCATTTTCATCTGGAAGAACATAATGTTATGGCTGTTAATTATAATAGAGATATACAGATATTTCCTGTCGTTAAAAGCATATATGATAAAATAACGGATAATAATTGTCCATATAAGTCGCCAACAGATATGGGCGTAAATATGGCTGGCTTATGTATAACGGATGATCAAGTATGCCGTCAGGCTGCTAAGATGGAAATTATACGCAGATATTTGAAAGAATTGTGTAATAATCGATTGGGAAGATCTAATAGAAAAACAATTGCAAAACTTGAATTATTAATGAGTAAACTTCAGATTTCTGTAAATGATAGAGAAATAGTTGCTGTAGCAAAAGAAAGATCCGCAGAAGTAAATAGTCCAGTTATGGTGATACAGCTTGAAAACGGAACAATGGTGAGTGGTAGGCGTTCAAATTTTGTATCAGAAGCCGCAGCGTGTATTTTAAATGTAATTAAAGTACTTGCTAATATTCCTGACGAAGTAAAGTTGATAGATCCTGCAGTTATAGAACCTATAATAAAACTTAAAACTAAAATATTAAAAGAGAATTCAAATACGCTATCATTACAAGAAGCACTTCTTGCATTACAAATTTCAGCGACAACAAATAATCAAGCAAAGAAGGCATCAAATCAATTAGAAAAGCTATATGGACTGGAAGCACATTCATCACACATAATGAATAAAGCAGATGAACAACCAATTAAAAAGCTTGGCATAAACATAACTAAAACAGCTGAATTTTTTGATGAAAATTTATATGATGGTTAATTCACAAAAGGAGACAAGATGAAAGTTAGACTTAGAGAGGAAATAGAAGAACAGTTTAAATGGAAAATCACTGATATATATGAAAGTGATGAGTCATTTGAAAAAGCCTTACAAAAATATAAAAAAAATTCGGAAAAAGTTCTTGAGTATAAAGGAAAACTTGCTGACGAAGAAATTCTTTTAAAATTAATGAAATATAAAGAAGAGCAAAGCAGCATTCTTGCAGACCTAATACAGTATGCACATATGAAGAAGGATGAAAATGCGAATAACACGCAAGCGGTAGACATGGCAATGAGAGTTGATTTTATTGCAAATGAAGCATCTACATTAAGTGCTTTTGTTATGCCGGAAATATCAAAATTTTCAAATGAAAAACTTAAGAGGATAATAAAAAATAAAAATTTTCAAAAATATTCAAGATATTTTGAAGGAATTCTAAGAGATAAAAAATTAATATTAACTGAAAAAGAAGAGAAACTTATAAGAGAGTTTGGATTATGTCTTGAAGGTTATCAAGATACATTTTCCATGTTTGACAATGTTGATGCTAAATTTAAATCTATAAAAGATGAGAATGGGAATGATGTCGAAATTAGCCATGCAACATATTCAAAAATGTTACAAAATAAAAATAGAAAAGTGAGAGAAGATGCATTCAACAGCATGTTTAATGAATATAAAGAGCATATCAATACGATTGCATCAAATTATGCCGGAAGTCTCAGAGGAGACTGGGTTATGTCAAAGATTAGAGGATTTAAAAGCACATTGGAAAGTGCGATGTATAATGAAGAAGTTTCATCAAAATGTTATGAAACATTAATAGAATCATTAAGTGCAAATTTAAAAGTAATGCACGAATATATTTCGCTAAGAAAAAAGGCACTAAATCTTGATGAAATTCATTTTTATGATTTGTATGTTCCTATAACTGTGGGTAGTAGAAAAGAATATGATTATGAGACTGCCAAGAAAATTGTGTTAAAAATGACAGAAATTCTTGGTGAAGAGTATAGTAATCAAATTAATGATGCCTTTAATAGTGGTTGGATTGATGTATATGAAAATAAGGGAAAACGTTCTGGAGCATATTCATGGGGTAACTATAACTCTCATCCATTTGTTTTATTAAATTTTGAAGGAACTACGCATGATATCTTTACAATAGCTCACGAGCTTGGACACTCAATGCATAGTTTCTATAGCAACAAGAAACAGCCTTTATTTAAATCTCATTATGTTATATTTCTTGCTGAAATAGCTTCAACGGTAAATGAAGTTTTGTTATTAAAACACCTATTAAAAGATGCCGAAGGAGAGGAAAGAAAGTTTTTACTTTCATATTATTTAGATATGTTTAGGACAACCATATATAGACAGACAATGTTTTCTGAATTTGAAGTATTTGCACATAAACTTGTTGAAAATGGTGAAGCTGTAACAGCAGAAGTTCTATCAGAATACTACAACAAGCTCAATAGAAAATATTATGGAGAAGATATCATTTTAGATGATTTAATTAAATTCGAATGGGCTAGAATACCTCACTTTTATGAAGCATACTATGTATACAAATATGCAACTGGGTTAACTGCAGCTGTAAATATTGCAAATAGAATAATTAATGAGGGAGAGTCGTATGTTAAAAAGTATAAAGAGTTTCTCTCAATGGGTTCAGCGATGCCACCATTGGATATTTTAAAAATAGTGGATATTGATTTGACTGATAAAAAAACATATGATTATGCCAATAGTGAATTTAAAAGCACACTTGAAGAGCTTAAGAAATTAATATGAAAGAAAGAGCAAGATTAATTTTAGAAAAAACAGCGGTTATTGTTATTGTAGTAATGCTATCACTTGCAGTAATTTTGAGCATTATATATGGTTCAACATTAAATAAATCTAGAGGATCATACGATAGTCTGGTAAATAGGGAAAATAATCAAAAATATTATTATTATGTCAAAGCATATTATGAAAAAGATAAAGACACTGGAGAATACATTCAGCACAGGTATGTATATGTTCTTAACAGTCCAGAAGTAGGAGATTTAAGCAGTTTCAATGATATTGAAAAGAAGTATACAATTGGAAATCCTGAGATTGATAAGAAGTTCCCAAAAACGCTAAATAAATTTAATAGTGATACAAAAAAGTATATTGGAGAAAAACTTGACCATGTTACGCTTTCTAATATTTATGAAAGCAAAAATGCATTTGCAAATAAATATAAATATGTTGTATCAATAAATACTGATAAATTAAAAGAAGAAATTGGGAGTAAATTTCACTCAAAATATGAAACTAAAATTGAATCAATAAAATATGTTTTAAGTGAAAGAAGATACCATGATTTAAAAAAGAACGAAAATTATATTAAAACCAAATTAGAAAAAACCATATCTGTTGTTTCACTTGATAATAAAAATAATTTTAATGTTTATATAACATATCCTAAAACAAGTGCGATATTTGGGTTGTTGATAGGAATATTTACATCTGTTGGTGTGATATATTTGATTGTGATAAATGTACTAAAAATCAAAGTATCAAAGAAACAAGACCCATTAAAAGAAGAAGAATTACAAATTTAAATTTTTCTTAGTTCATGCAAATATTTTCCAGTTATACTGTTCTTATTCTGTGCTATTTCGCTTGGTGTTCCAGATGCTACGATCATGCCTCCAGCAACGCCACCCCCAGGTCCCATATCAATGACATAATCTGAATTTGCTATAACATCTAAGTCATGTTCAATAACTACAACAGTTGCACCTTGATTTATAAGAGACTGAAATACATTTAGAAGTGTATATACATCAAGGGGATGTAGCCCAATAGTTGGTTCATCAAATATGAATAAAGTATCATTTTGAGTTTTCCCAATTTCAGATGCAAGTTTGAGTCTTTGAGCTTCACCACCTGAAAGATTAGGAGTAGCTTCTCCTAGAGTTAAATATCCCAATCCGAGGTCGTTAAGTATTTTGAGTCGATTATACACTTTAGGTATATTTTTAAATTTTTTCATAACATTACTTACAGTTGAAGCCATAATGTCAGTAAGAGACATATCAAGGTACTTGATATTTTCTATTTCATGCCGGTATCTCCTGCCATTACATTCGGGGCAGGGGATATCTACATCTGGTAGAAATTGTACATCCATAGTTATTTGTCCGGTACCGTCACAATTTGGGCATCTAAGCGAACCGGTATTATACGAGAAGTCACAGTTTTTATATTTATATTTTTTTGCTTCATCAAGTCCTGCAAATAGCTTTCTTAAATCATCAAGCACACCACTGTATGTAGCAACAGTAGAACGGACATTAATACCTATTGGCGAAGCATCAATTACATTTAATTTATTGATATCATCCGCATCAATGCTTTGAATATGATTTGGGAGTTTTGCTTTATTGATTTTTGCTTCAAGAGCGGGAATTAGACTTTCAAGTACAAGAGTGGTTTTCCCCGAACCAGAAACTCCAGTTACCGAAATTAATCTTCCTTTAGGTATTTTCAAGCTTAAATTTTTAACGGTATGTTTTGGTAAAGTAATAAGCTTAATTGATCCCTTAGAAAACATATCCTTATCCGAAACTTTATCTCTAATAGCTCTGAATTTTTCTTCATTTATAAATGGAGCGATTAATGATTCGGGCATATCTAATACATCTTTAAGATTTCCTTGAGATATAATAGTGCCACCATTTTCACCGGCACCGGGTCCCATTTCAATTAACCAATCAACATTTTTTAAAAGTTGAGTATCATGGTCTACAAGTATAACAGTGTTTCCCTGTTGTACTAGATCCTTTATTAATTCTAATAAACCATCAACATTTGCTGGATGTAGACCAATTGATGGTTCATCAAGTACATATAGAACACCTGTACTTCGGTTCCGTACTGCTCTTGCGAGTTGTATTCTTTGGAGTTCACCAGTAGAAAGAGTTGGACCGGTTCTGTCTAGGGTGAGATAACCAAGCCCTAAATCAATCAGATGTTTTGCAGTATTTAGAAATTGATTTGTGATATTAATAGCAATGGGTTTAACAGATTCCGGCATTTTGCCTGGTATTTGTGGAATCCATTGATTCAGTTCATTTAATGTCATAGAACAAACTTCCGGAAGAGTGAGACCACAAAGTAGAGTGGTGGATGCTTTCTTGTTAAGTCTTGTTCCATGACATTCTGGGCAGATATCTTTTTTTAAAAATTTTTCTACTCTTTTCATATTCTTTTCATCTTTAATTTTTGCTAGAGCATTTTGTACAGTATAAACAGCATTGTAATATGTAAAATCGAGTTCTGTCGCTAGTTCAGAGTTTTTTGCTTTATAAAGAATATGTTTTTTAACGGCAGGACCGTGCAAAACAATTTCTTGTTCTTCTTTGGTAAGTTGAGAGTAAGGGATATTTGTTCGAACTCCCATCTCTCTGCAAATATCTTTCATCAGGGACCACATAAGGGTGTTCCATGGAGCAACCGCACCTTCATCAATAGTGAGACTTTTATCAGGTATAAGCGTGCTTTCATCAACGGCGAGAACAACTCCCACCCCATCACATTTAGGGCATGCTCCATGACTGTTGAATGAATATTGTTCGGCAAATAATGGGATAACTTTTTCCCCACATATTGGACAAAATATATCTTTTTCTGCGGCTACATTAATGCTTGGTTCCAGATAATGACCATTTTGACAACGATAATTACCAAGTCTTGAGAACATAAGTCGTACACTGTTGAGTAATTCCGTTAATGTTCCAAAGGTGCTTCGTATACTAGGAATTACTGGACGCTGGTGAAGTGCAAGTGCTGCAGGAATATTATTTATATTTTCTATTTTTGCTTCAGAAGATTGAGTCATTCTTCGTCTGGTATAGGCTGAAAGAGATTCAAGGTATCTTCTAGAGCCTTCGGCATATAAGACACCTAAGGCAAGAGATGATTTTCCAGAACCAGACAATCCCGATATTCCCACTAATTTACCAAGCGGTATATCAATATTTATATTTTTAAGATTGTGCACTTTGGCACCACGAATCTCTATATTTTTATTCATGATTCAACCTCAACAATAAATATTATAACAAAGTAAAAATTTAAAAAGATATTGTCAAAATAGATTTATTCAGCATATAGGTTATTGAATCTTATCAAAATACCGTTTCATTTTTAATATCAAGAATCATATAAAATATCCCTATAAAAATCTATAAAAATATACAATTATATTAAAAGAGTAGTAAGTACTTAAAATTTTCGGTGCAGAGATGTTTTCGGTATAGTTAGCATAGAATTAAGAAAATACAATAAAAATCAAAAAAATGAAAATACTCCTATAATAAGTCAGAAAAAGCCTAAATAGTGGCACTCAAAAAAAAAAAAAAAAATAGAA
>CAUUJG010000014.1:0-32619 GCA_963545485.1 uncultured Clostridia bacterium
TATAAATAGTGATTTATTGGGGACAGCAAATTAAAGTGGGGAATTAATATCCCTATAAATGTTGGTTTAATTGGCATTATTATAAAAATACAAACATAAATGTAGATAATATATTTATATTAAAATAATATCATTTAAAGAATGATATTAAAATATATAAAAGCTGATTATTTATTTTGATCTTTTAATTTTGCAAGAATATTCTGAAAATATGCAGGGGGCTCACAAGTAATTTCAACTTCTTTTGCAGTAATAGGATGAATAAATTTTACATAATATGAATGTAACAACTGCCCGAATTTATGTAATTTGCAATCTCCACAATATCTACTATCTCCAGCAACTGGGTGACCTATATGCCTCATATGAACTCTTATTTGATGCGTTCTCCCTGTCACTAATTCAAATTCTAATAGTGAATATTTATTAAATTCTTCAAGAACTTTATATTTTGTTACAGCTTCTTTCCCATCAATTGAAACCGTCATTTTTTTTCTATCACTTGTACTTCTTCCTATAGGTGCGGATATTGTTCCTGTTTTTTCTTTTAAAACTCCACAACAAATGCCTAGATATTTTCTTGTTACTTTTCTATCTTTAAATGCTTGTTGAAGTTTCTCATGAACTTCATCTGTTCTAGCTATTATAAGCACTCCAGATGTATCTTTATCCAGCCTATGAACGATACCCATTCTAATCGGATCAATTGTACTTAGTTTGTTTGTATAATTGAGCAATGCATTGACTACTGTATTCGGATTTTTAGAAGAAGTACTTTGATGTACAACCATTCCCTGAATTTTATCAATGATTAATATATATTCATCTTCATAAAGTATTTTTAAGCTGTCATTCGATGCAACTACATCTATTTCAGTATTAGGTAGATCTAATTCAATTAGATCATTAACTTTAACCACTAATGAGGGTTTATTTACAACTATACCGTTTAAAATAATACCGGCTTTGATAGTATTATTTATTTGCGATCTAGTTATGTGACATGTATCTGCTAGATATTGATCCAAACGAATATTGTTACTCTGAACAATTATTTTAGGCATTATCTATCTTATCTAAACTGTCGTTTGATTCCTTTGTTAAATTTTCACTTTCAGAATTATGTAATTCACCAACAGTTTCACTTTCTAATTTTTCAATCTTTTCATTATTCTCTTCAAATGGCTCATTCAAAGATTTATTACTTTCATCATTTGCTATGGATTCCGACTGTTCTTTATTGCCTTTATCTTTTTTTATTTCTTTAACTAGCTGTACTATAAGCACAATAATCAATATTATTGCACCATTAGAAACAAACACATCTGCAATATTAAATACTCCCCAATTAATAAATTCAAATTTAAAAAAATCTCGTACATATCTGAACCTTATTCTATCTACAAGATTCCCAAATCCACCTGCAACTATAAATATAAGCGGTATTCTAATCTCAAGTCCTTGTTTTAAATCAAGTACTAAAAATACTCCTATTCCAATAAGCAAAAGTGCCGTAATGACAGTTAAAAATACCGTATGATTTTCAAGTGAAGAAAAAGCTCCACCAGTATTATGTAAATGAGTTAAGCTCAAAACTTTGGGAATAAACTGTCTTTCAGTACCTATTTTTATTTTGTTAGCAAGTACATGTTTCGAAACTAAATCTGCAATTATAATAATAAAAAACAACCCAGCCTCAAGAAGATACCACCACCAGCGTTTTTTTAGTTTTTCTTTTACTTCAGCTTTAATTAAAATCATTTTTTCTTAGTGAGTTCCTGCGGTATCGATATACTTACTCCACTAGGAGCTATAAGGATTATATTTTCAGTGATATTCTGCATTGTTGCATCTAATGCATAAACTGCACCGCTTATAAAATCCAAAATTCTATACACCGACTGTTTATTTAATGTCTTAAAATCAACTATTACCTGCTCTCTATTCTTGAGATGATCAAGTATTAGTTGTACATGTTCAAAAGTTGAAGGAGAATGAAGCAAAACACCACCGACCTGCGTAGTTTGCATAGGTTCATTTTGCATTGTCATTGTTTGCATCCCTATCGGCTGTTGCCATCCGGCAGGTCCCATCATATTTCCGCCATTCATTCCATACATACCATTATTTTGTCCATTATTCATGCCATTGTAATTATTCATATCGTTATTCTGCCACTGCATATTATTCATAACCGCTCTCCAAATATCGTTCTTCCTAATCGTACCATAGTTGTGCCGTATTCTAAAGCTATTTTATAATCCATACTCATACCCATGGACAGAACCGGAAATGCATACTTGTCCTTAAGTTCTTTCATCACCTGCATGTACTTTCTTAAAGCACTTTCATCACACCCACCTGGCATTACTGCCATAAGTCCCTTAATATTTACATTTTCAAATGTTTTACATCTATCTAATAGATTATCTAATCCAGTTAATTGTACTCCGCCACGATTATCATCATTTGTAAGATTAACTTCAATCAAACAATCCTGAATTTTTCCAATATGCTTAGCTCTTTTATCTATTTCCTCCATTAAAGACACACGATCAACAGAATGTATTAAATCCACTTTATCTATAATATATTTAACTTTATTACTCTGTAACTGTCCTACAAGATGCCATTTAAATTTATTGCTATATTTTGAAAGCAACTCTTGAACTCTATTTTCTCCAAACACTAACTCCGGAAAATGTTCATGTACTTTTTCTAACTCACCAATATTACGGGTTTTTGTTGCTAAAATTAGCTGTACATTTCCTATTTCGGAAAGCACTTTCCGAATATTTTCAATACAATCCATATTATCTTAGTTCTCTTTCTATAAAGCTGCCGTCACTTATAATGAATTTGATTCGCTTAGTTTTGTCATCGCTTTTATATATTATTGATATTTCATCTTCATATACATATTCAGCATTCAAAATCTTGCCATCAAATTTTTTGAAATATTTTTTTAATTTTTCTTTTTTCTCATCATCATAATCATTAATGTTATCTGATACAAACAAAACCGAACCGCACATATTATTTATCTTTGCTAACAATTCCTTTTGATTATTTGAAAATTTTAATTTTGTAGCACCGCAATCTCTTAAATAAAAAACATCCGGATCCAATGCAAATATCCTGTTATTCAGATGTCTTCTGAATATTGAATTATTAATTGATGTTTTTGTTGAAATTACTTCTTGGTTTGTCGTCTTATTATAAAATCTTTCTACAAATGTTTTATCAACATCGGAACCAGTACGCATAGCATTAACATAGCCAAATGAAGGTCCTAGTGGAGCTCCGCATCCAAGAATTATCTTATCCCTACAAATTTCAGCAAGAAACTCCATCGCTTCACACATAATCTGTCCTCTAGTTTTACCGTTTCTTGGGATTATTGCCTGTGCGTATAAGAAATCTAACTTAACCATATCAAATCCATATTCATCAAACACTTTATCAAAATATTTCTTTATATAATCTCTACATTCTTTTTTTTCAAGATCAAGAACATAGAATCCACCCCATGCAACACCTCCATATACAAGATGTCCATTCTTATCTCTTAGCAAGAGTGACTTTTTTTCTTTAAAAAATTTTGATTTTGTTTCAGCAGCAAATGGAGCAATCCAAAGTCCCGCAAGTAATCCATTTTTATGTGCTTTATCTAGTATCGGTTTTAAGCCTTTTGGAAATTTTGTTTTATCTATATCCCAATCACCTACAGCTGTTTCATAACCATCATCTATTTGAAAAATACTAGCTCCTGCATTGCTTGTTATAAGTCCATCAAGATCACGATTAATAATCTCATCATTTATTTTTTGATAATAGTTATACCAAGATGTGTATCCCGCAAGATACAAATCCTTTCCACGCTTTTTAAAGTTAGCAAAATATTTATCAAAAACTTCATCATATGTTCCTTCAATTTTGACAATATTGATAAATTCATACTCACCCTCTGTTATAAGACCTTCAAGATCTTTTGAAATTATAAATTCGTTATTTTGTACATCAGCATAAAAAATTGTATAACCAGATTTTTCATTTAAAGAACCATATAACACAAGGTCATCATATAAGCGATAGTATGTATATGTGAAAGAATGAAACAATTTATCTCTGTATTTTGTGAAGTTATAGTCGCCCGTACTTGCCACATATTTATTAAAAATTTTTAATTTCGCAAGTCCCATGAGACCGTTTTGTTTGTCGTTCACTCCATATTCTCTTGATTTAGTCCAGGATTGATAACCATTAACAAAGAATTTTGATTCTATATCAAAATAATGTTGATACACAAGTTCAGCACTTACAACCTCAATTTTAACGGAAGATATAAAAGAAAATTTAATTCCTTTGTCGCTTATCTCACGAGCAAATTTAACCCGCTCATCATCCTTATGGATTGTATAACTGTTATTTTTGTATTTATAAGTAAAATTTAATTTATATTCATTCAAATTCATAATTCGCCTCTATTGAAATTATACAAGCTATGGTACTTCATTTAAAGTGGTAACTGCCAAACATATATCATAATTTTATAATTCTAATCATTAAAAATATTAAGATTTATGAAATCACTAAACTATCAGAAATGAATTTCAAAAAATTTAGTTTTTCTTTTTCTTTACCTTTCTTTTGGGAGGTATAAATAAATTTAAAAATTTAGATACAGCAAGAACTATCTCTTTTGATCTATTAATTGCTACCGCTTTCATAAATGCCTTTCCACCAATCGTCAATGCAGCAACTGTTGCTGTGAGTAATATAGGTAAGATTTGTTTCCATGCTTCATTAACTATCTTTTTTGTAAAAAAGAACACTATTATTGTCGCACAGGCTCCAGATACAATTCCTATAACATCACCTATAAGGTCATTTAAAACTGATGCAACCTTTTCATTTCTCTTTATAAGCCAAATTGCCACTTTTGCCCCATACACTCTTTTAGACGCCATAGCATAAAAAGGAATAATATCACACGATGTAAATGCAACTCCTATACAATCAGAACAAATGCTCACAAATATAAGTATTCCTAATACTGTAAATGTAACTGAAATATATTTTGTATTTGTTGATATCTCTGTTAAATAACTAATAAGTGCTGAAACAATAAAAGAAATCGCTGTAAGTTTAAACGCCCACAAAACTGCTTTCGCAGTCTTGGACTTGTTTTTCTTACCGTTTCCCTTAACTTCCTCTTTTATTGAGAGATTTTTATCAGTTTGTCCTTTGTCCATATATGATGTCAAATATCTTCGGTGGCAACAATTGCAGTAAATATTGTGACATAGGTTCGGAATGTTTTCCACATGTCATAACTTGTTGTCGCCAATCAAGAAGTTTCCAATTACATGACACGGCTTTCGCTACCGAATTGCCACTCAGATCACACTATAATCCAACAATTGTCTCGTTCGAACAGTCTAGAAGTTTTCCTTAACAGAGCTAAATCATATCTATCCTCTTTTGCAACCAATATTTCAAAAAGCAATCAGCCTAACTGACGGCCATCAGTTTTGACTGTAGTTCTCTTATCCCTAATTGATCACTCAAGGCTGGCTACACTGTACATAGCTTATACCACATAACAGGTTCATCCCGAGACAGTTATCACTAACCATATCCGGTCTCCACGATATTTGGGGAAATCCAATATGCCATTATCAGACACCCAAAAATCTTAACCTCCAGCACTCGCCCGAATTTGGCAATCCAAGCAAACACAAGAGACTTCACCGATATGCCATGCTACGGCATTTTACCTCCGTCTTCAATACAAAATATTCTGACTAGAATACTGCACCACCGAACTTACTTAGATTATACATAATTGCAAAACATTTTGAAATATTGAAATTTTTTCAAACAATGCACTTTCGCAAGCCAAGAATGTTTTATTATTTTATTAACATCTCAATATCTTGGATTTCTTCCAAGTTCAGTTCACTTGCTAAATTATTAAATGTCACTTCTTCTTTTAGCATTACACTCTTATTAATTCATATACCGTTGGTAATTGCCTGAATGTCAAAAACTATTGTATAATTGAAGTAATTTTTGGAGGTCATTATGGCTGTTACAATATTAACTAAAGACAATTTTAAAAAAGAAGTGCTTGATTCCAAAAGCCCTATACTTGTTGATTTCTGGGCAACATGGTGTGGTCCATGTCAGATGATGTTACCTATTATTGAGGATTTTGCAAAATCAAATCCTGACATAAAAGTTGGTAAAGTAAATGTTGATGAACAACCTGAATTAGCAGGAGAATATGGAATTATGTCAATTCCTACTTTAATCGCATTTAAAAATGGTGAAATATATAGAACTCGTCTTGGTGTAACTCCAAAAGATGAGTTAAAGAAGATGTTTAACTAATTATCGGAGAAATTATGATTGTTGAGAACCTTTTCGGTTCTATGGTGTTTAATGACGAAGTCATGATTAAAAGACTTCCAAAGGATACTTATATACAACTGAAAAGATGCCGTGAAGAATATAAACCTTTAACACTTGATGTAGCTAACACAATTGCCAATGAAATGAAAGATTGGGCAATCGAACATGGAGCTACTCATTTTACTCATTGGTTCCAGCCAATGACAGGCATTACTGCTGAAAAACACAACTCATTTATCACCCCTACTCCAAACGGCGGTATAATAATGGAATTTTCCGGCACTGAACTTATACAGGGTGAAAGTGATGCCAGTTCTTTCCCCTCTGGTGGTATACGATCCACTTTTGAAGCTCGTGGTTATACTGCGTGGGATCCAACATCATATGCATTCATAAAAGATGGTATTTTATGTATTCCTACTGCATTTTGCAGTTATAACGGTGAAGCTCTTGATAAGAAAACTCCGTTACTCCGTTCAATGGAAAAAATACACCATTCTAGTGTTAAACTGTTAACTATTTTAGGCAAAAAAGTTTCTAAAGTTGATGTTAATGTTGGTGCCGAACAGGAATATTTTTTAATAGATGAAAAACTATTTAATGCAAGAAAAGATTTAATTTATACTGGCAGAACATTATTTGGAGAAATGCCTCCTAAAGGGCAAGAACTTAATGACCACTATTTCGGAGCTATAAAACCAACTGTTGCAAAATTCATGAAAGAACTTGATGAAGAACTGTGGAAAGTTGGTATTTTTGCAAAGACCAAACATAACGAATCAGCACCAGCACAGCATGAATTTGCTCCTATATACACCACTGCAAATGTCGCTACAGATCAGAACCAGATAACAATGGAAATTATGAAAAATGTAGCTGCACGACATGGTATTACTTGTATATTACATGAGAAACCTTTTAATGGGATTAACGGTAGCGGAAAACATAACAATTGGTCTTTATCAACTGACAATAAGGAAAATCTATTTGATCCAGGAAAAAATCCAGATGATAACGCTCATTTCCTTTTGTTCTTATCATGCATGATAAGTGCAATTGATAAATATCAGGATTTATTAAGAATCTCAACTGCATCCGCTGGCAATGACTGTAGACTTGGTCAGATGGAAGCACCTCCAGGCGTAATATCTCTTTATCTAGGTGATGAACTTACAGGCATCCTTGAAGCTGTTAAAGATGGTAGAACATATTCAAAAAGAGCTGGATGCAATGTCGAAATTGGAGTTCATGCTCTCCCTGAATTTGCTATGGATTCATGTGACAGAAATAGAACTGCTCCTATCGCATTTACGGGCAATAAATTTGAATTTCGTATGTTAGGCTCTTCCGCTTCTATCGCCGATCTAAATACAGTAATAAATACTATACTAGCTGATGAGTTTGATACTGTCTCAACACGACTTGAAAATGTAAGTGATATAAATAAAGAAATAACTGCAATAATCCGTGACATCATGAATGAACATTCACGCATTATATTCAATGGCAATTCATATAGTGCTGAATGGATAACTGAAGCAAAGAAAAGAAAGTTGTTAAACTTGCCTACAACTCTTGATGCACTATCCCATTTAATGGATGAAAAAAACATTGCTTTATTTGAAAGAACAGCAGTATTAAGTAGAACAGAACTAACTGGAAGATTACAAGTATTATTAAGTAATTATATTAATAAGGTAAATATAGAAGCTGCTACTATGACATATATGGCGTCAAAACATATAATACCTGCCGTTTCAAAATATATTATAGAGTTAAACTGCACTAAGCATGCTTTAAATGACAATGGGCTTGATTGTGCTTATATAACAGACACAATTACTAACTTGCACAAATTTTCCATTAAAGCTACTGATATCATAAAGAAACTTCGCAAATCACTTGAAAAAAAAATTGAATTAAATCTCAATGATAATCTGATTAAGTTCTATAAAAATGATATTTTAAAAGAAATGACAAACTTGCGTGAAGTATGTGACAATATGGAACATATAACTGCTAAAAGTTACTGGCCATTCCCTACATATGGAGACTTACTATTCTCTATTAAGAATTAGCCTACATATAACTTTTAACTAATTCCTTCATCTCATCAACATTTGATTCTGTATGACTCGAATATATCGTTATTACTTTTTCGTTAACAGTACAGTTCTTTAATGTCGCAATTTTTTCTTTCATAAGACGACCTGAAACCGGTGCCCATGTTCCGTTTTCAATTACTGCAAAATTTCTATTCTGCATATTGAATTCAATAAGCCTATCTAAATATTCTTTCATTTGCGGAAATATCGTTCCGTTATATGTTGGTGCCGCCAATATTATATTTTTATATTTAAATGTATCTGCAACAATTGTATACATAAATTCTTCAGCAAGATTGTATGACTTGTATTCAATATCTTTAGCTATGAGCTTTTGAAGTTCTTTTATAGCTGCTTCTGTGTTGCCATACATAGTTCCATATACGATCAAAAGTCCATCATTCTCAGGAATATAACCAGCCCACTTTTTATATAACTCAATTGCTTGTTTTATATTTTTCTTCAGTACAATACCATGTAAAGAACATACTGTCTTAATATCTAAAACTTCTAATTTTTTTAATGTATTTAATACTTGTACTCCATATTTTCCAACTATATTGGAATAATATTCACGCATTTCAAAACTATATTCTTTAAAATCAACCTTACTATCATCAACAATATCTACACTGCCGGTATGTTCTACTTGTGAACCAAAAGCACCAAAGGCATCCGCTGTAAATAATGTACCCGTATAGTTTTCGTATGACATCATAACCTCAGGCCAGTGAACCATAGGTGCAAAAATAAATTTCAGTTTATGCTTCCCAAGTTCTATTTCATCGCCTTCATTTACAAGCTGTATCTTCCCTTTATAATCTCGGGATTGTGCAAAGTTGCTGAACATCTTTTGAGTTTTGGCATTCATGACTACTGTTATGTTTGGGTACAAATCCAACAACTTTTTTATACTTGCCGTATGATCCGGTTCCATATGATGAATCACTATATAGTCAAGCTGTCTTCCTTTAAGTATCTTCTTCACCTTTTCAATATATTCGTCAACTTTATTTACTTCTACGCCATCAAGTACTGCGGTTTTTTCATCAAGTATAAGGTATGTGTTATACATCATACCATCATCAAGTTCATACATGTTTTCAAATACTACTTCATCCTCACTGCAACCTGTATAAAATATATTCTCTGCAACTTCTATATTCTTCACTTATTCCTCCGATTCAACAGCATTTACTATTTTTGTTTTAAACATATCAAATAACTTGATATTTTTGTCTACATTATCTTTTATGAACATGCAACTACCACTTCCTGTCATATATACTTTAACATTATTTGCCTCTGCAATTGCCATAATTTCCTTAATTTCAGAATTTTGTTCCATCAAAATCTCAAGAAAATCGTTATCAAAATTTCTTTTATGTATGTGCTTATCATATTGCTGATAAATATTTCCCGTTACTTCTCTATGTTTTGGAAAAATAAGTCCATATTGATGTTCTTGAACTGATACTCGTTCAACCTTTTCACCATATCCTGTTAAGATAAATGCACCAGGATATTGCATAAGAACTGCATCGCTGGATAACTGTGCTAGGTTTTTATTGTATTCATCCATATAATTGGCATCATTTAATTTTGATTTATCTAAAAAATTCTCAATATAAATACGACTAAGAGCTGCAAGAAATGTTGAGGAACTGCCTAACCCATATCCAAAAGGTATTTTCTTCTCAATGTAAAAATATCCGCTGAGCTCACTACCTTGATATTCGTTGAAATCATCAAATTGTTTCATGCACTGTTCCACAAAAAGAGAATTATCAAAGTCAGGATCATCACACATAATTACAAATACTGTATTATCACTAGGTATAAATGTAACAGTATCATAAATATCAACACTTTGACACAATGTCTCAAGTCTATGCTTTTTATTCTCGCATTTATCCTTTACATGTAAATATAAATTTATTTTTGCTGCGATTTTAACTATATATTTAGATTGCTGTATCCTCATTTTTTTGTTCTTCGCTTAAGTCACTCGTTTCTTTAATGTTTAATTCTATCTCTTTATTTTCTTCTTTTTCACTCATTTCACTAATATCTTTGGCATCTTCTATTACCTCTTCACAATGATCGTTTGTATTGCATCTAGATTTCTCAACATTGCTTATTGTTTGATACATGTCATTAATTATCTTAAGTGACGCTTTGTGGGTTCTATACATCCTTACAATGCTAAGAATCAATAAACCGCCAACAACACCTACAAAGATACAGCCACCTATACAGAGGAATATACCCCACAACGGCATAACTGTATTAATTACATTAATATTAAATGATGCTATTGTTTTAGCTGGATAATTATTATTCTTATTTTTATATTTAAGTTCAACCTTATGTATTCCGGCTTTCTTAGGTACCATAACTAGTCTACCTGGGTGCTTTACAGTCTGTTGTACCCCATTTACCCACCATGTGTATTCTTCTCTATCTGTGCCATATAAGCCCTTTACAACAAATGTTGTTATGTGATTTTTGTAGTATAAGCCCTGATTTACGTATGTGAGTTTGTTTGAATTTTTTCTATAGACATAATTCATATTCTCATAATCTGCTTCTACACTCTTTATCTCTGTTTCTATTATGTCTTCGTATAAAAATTCCTCTCCACTGTTATTTTTATACTTAAATACTGCTTTTATCTTTTTAATTTCTAAAGAAGGTTCAAAATAAAACAGCTCCCCAAATGTTATCTGTTTTTGCCATTCTCCATTTTCTTTTAGCACATACCACTGTACATATTGTCTTACATCAGCTTTTTGATATGGAAATACATTTGCTTTGAACATTACACCATTTATCAGACCATATCTGAGATTCTCTTTTTTATCTTTTGATACAAGTGCTCTATTCCCAAGTTTAGTCGTTTCTATTGATACTCCTTCCGTTTTATATATTTCAACTTGCATTCCATCAGGTTTTAAATCATTTTTCAACTCTGTGTCTTGTATTGCTCTAAGCGAATTGAGTTTTTTAATTTTAAATTTTTTAGAATTTATTTCAGTTTCAAATTCGTCCATGCCACGCATAAGAATTCGCTTAACTGTATCCGGACTTAGAGTGGCATCTTCATTAACTCCTTCTACTAACCTTAATACTTTGATTTTAAACATTATAAGACTTGCCACATATGCTCCAAGTGGTGTTGCTGCACTGGTAGCATTAATTGTTCCTAATTTATTAGTTGAATCAACAGTTAATATATCTTTCCCTGGTGCTGCAAATGAGAAGTGATCTCCATAATTGCTTTGGTACATTTGATTCTTTCCATCAATTTCTTTATATGACATAACAGAAACTATCTCTTTAAGCATATTGGCAGGATAGAATTTAGTGTTTTCCCCTTCATTACCGGCTGATGCGAAAAAAAGAATTTTTCTTATATGTTTACTTATTTCATCTCTAATTTCAGATTTTACTTCCCATTTTTCATCAGTTGTTCCAAAAGACATATTTACTATATTTGCACCATGCTCAGCTGCCCAACTAATTGCCTTAACTATGGCTGCAGATTCAAAACTTCCTTTACTTGGATCATCTTTAGACTTACTTCCAGCTTTTATTGGCATTATTTTTATATAATCCTTCAAACCTAAGCGATCTAATAGAAGCCCAATTAAATTTACAACTTGTGTCCCATGTCCAACATAATCTGTGATATCAGATTCAACTTTTTCACCCGTTGTATTTGCTCCTATTATTTTACCGTTTACCCTATATACAACATCCCACATTGGATGTCCCGCACTTGCTGATTCTGTATATCCGGTATCAATTACCGCTATCTTAATAGGACTCTTAATTAGTTTTTCTTTATTTTTTTCTACATGTTCTTTAAGTTTTTCAAGTTCTCTTCTCAAACCGTCAATATTAAGGTGATTTTCATTCATATACCAATACTTACTTTCATCAAATTCGTTGCTTTTATATTCTTCCGCAAACGCTCTTTGTGGATTTAATGCAACCGCTATTGCTATGACCACAAAGCAAAGTACTAATATAACAAATCTATTTATTAATTTTTTCATATGCCAACTTAATTCTTCTTTCGCTTTCAACCAATCCCAACACTTTCAGCATTTCAACTGCTCCGCCAGGAGTTACAGGACATCCTGTTAATGCCAATCTCATGACAAACATTATTTGTCCGGATTTAATGTTGTTCTTTTCAGCTACTTCCGCAAATATCTCCTTTATCTTTAATTCATCCATAGATGTGCATTTCTTTAATATTTCAAGGCTGCACTTCATCGCAAGTTTTACCACTTCAACATCTATTTTCAATTTTTTATGTTCATATTCACATGCATCAGATACTCTAAATTCTTTCAAAAACTCTATTTTTTCTGGAATTTCAGAAAGAATACTTATCCTTGTTTTTAACAACGAAGCAAGATATTTTTTATCACAGTATTCAGGCATATCACATGCATCTATATATGTTTTTGATAATGTGTAAAATTCATCATCTGACATCTCTTTTAAATATTCACTATTAAGCCATTTCATCTTTTGTTCATCAAATATTGAATGACTATGAGAAATACCTGTTACATCAAATTCTTCTATGAGCTCATCAAGTGAGAATTTTTCTTTATTTGATTTAGGTGTCCATCCTAACAATGCTATATAATTCAAAATTGCTTGAGGCAAATAGCCTTTAGAAACAAAATCTTCAAAATTCGCATCTCCAAATCTTTTACTTAATTTATGTGTGGCATCTTTCATTATAGGCTGTAAATGCATATATTGAGGTCTTTCCCAACCAAATGAATCATATATGAGATTATATTTTGGTGTTGAACTTAAATACTCAACACCCCTTATTACATGAGTTATACCCATAAGATGATCATCAACTACATTTGCAAAGTTGTATGTTGGAAGTCCATCGGATTTAAGAAGAACTGCATCTTCTATTTCATCGCTATTTACAGTTATCTCTCCAAATACCATATCAGTATATTTACATTCAATACCTTCTGGAACTTTTTGTCTTATAACATATGGAATTCCAGCTTTTAAGTTTTTATCAATTTCTTCTTTTGAAAGATGTCTGCAATGCCTATCATAATTAAAATCACCGTTTTCATTTTTAACTTGCTCTAGTCTCTCTTTTGAACAGAAACAATAATAGGCTCCACCGAGCTTAACAAGTTCATGAGCAAGCTCAGAATATTTCTGCATTCTTTCAGTCTGAATATACGGTCCATATTTACCGCCTTTATCAGGACCTTCATCCCAATCAAGTCCAGCTGCTCTTAATGTTCTATATATCATGTCGACAGCACCATCAACTTTACGTTCCTGATCAGTGTCTTCTATTCTCAGAACAAAGGTTCCTTTATTTTTTTTTGCATATAAATATGAATATAAGCCGGTACGCAAATTCCCAACATGAATAAATCCAGTGGGACTTGGTGCAAATCTGCTTCTAACTTTATTATCACTCATCGTGTATTGCTTTCTCCTAACTATATTAATTAACTAAAAAGTATATATAAATTATAGAGGGCGAATACTGCTTTTGCAATAACAGACATGCTTCAAATTGCCCAAAAATCCATATATTTTTGTCACCAGAGTATCTGCACCAAAAATAATATATTTTTGTCCTTGCTAGAGGTTTTTATTGATGTTTACATCTAACTAAAAATAATTATTTTTTATTTTGTCAAACTCTTTTAAGCTTATTTTTTAGTTTATAAAATGAAATATTAATTTATGCTTTTGCTACCAATTATGCACCAACTTATCCACAAAGTGTGGATAGTTTGTGGATAACTCTGTTGATAACTATAAAAATCAGCATTTTACCGTACTAGAACAGCCTTTTTCTTTGTGGATATCTTTTTTAAAAAAATCAGTAATCATTACTGGCTTAAACAGTTATTTGAAATGACAAATTGCGTATTTTTGAAGCACCCACCACTATGCACCAAAAATGATACAAATACATCTCGAAATAGATTCTGGAAAAATTAAAAGCACTACTATTTAATATCATCAATCATATTTAATATTAAAATATTTCAGTAGCTGTTTGATTGTATCTTGACCATCATAACAGGTTCCAATCAAATAGCCAGGTTCATTTAAAAATTCTTTTAATCCACGATAATAAAAGTACTTCTTTTTATCTTCAATAATAAATGGAACTAATTTATATTTAAGACATTCTTTAAATGCAATGAGCCTACCAACACGACCATTGCCATCCTGAAATGGATGTATGCATTCAAATAAATAATGAAATTCTATAATATCTTCAAAAGTAATATTCTTTTTTTCTTTATATGAAAGAAGTAAATTTTTTATGTCAGTCTCTACACATTCTGGAGTTGATGTTTGAATTTCACCTACTATATTTGAATGAGTTTTATACTCTCCAGCATTAAACCATGAAAGTGTTTCATCTCTTGTTCCTCGTTTTAACAAATAGTGAATATATTTAATGATTTCTTCTGTTAGCGGTTCTTCGTCAATATCAATACAATAATCAATGGCTCTGAAATGATTAATTGTTTCAATGATATCATCCACCGGAACACTATTTTCATTGCCAATGGTACTGGTTTCAAATATTCGTCTTGTTTGTTCTTCATTTAAGCTATTACCTTCTATGTGATTAGAATTATATGTCATGCATATTTGAAGTTCATGATAAAGCCCACCAGAAATTTTGTAATCTTTTTCATCTCTTAATTGTTGAAGAATTGGATTATCTGAAATGACACTGTATAAATCATTTTCTGAACAACCAAAGAATGTACACAATTTGTTTATAACTAATTGGGAAAGTTTTTCTCCTCTGAAAACTTTAGCTATCGTTCTCGAAGAAATATTAAGCAATTTTGTTAAATCTGATTTTTTTATTTTATTTTGTTTTAATAATTGGGAAAATCCACTGTAATTATACATAATATACTTAATTTCTTTACTTATTTTAGTAAAAATTATGCGAAAAGTAAAGATTTTAAGAGATTTAGGTAAAGATTTCTATCCAAAATATATTTTGCAACAGCTTTATATAGCAAAAATTCATTTTAGTAATTTTTATATAGGCTATTTTGTATATTTTATACGGTTAGAATATCTGTTATTCTTTATTAAGTAATTACCAAATGAATACCCTATATTTTTTGAGATAAAATAGCAAAAAACATTAAAATCATAAAGATATATGTCAGACAACCCAAAGAGGTTGTCTTTTTTATTCTAAAAACATTTTAAAAAAGGCGAAATATCGTTCATTTTAATTCGATTTTGCCCTTTGTATGGTGTATAATACTCTATATACATGAGGAGAAAAATGACAATACCAAAAGAGATATTAGAAATAAGTAGACCATCATCAACAAGAGTTAAAGAACAGAATGGGAAATACATGGTTATTAAACGAACAAGCGTCATGAAGAACGGGAAACCAACGCCAGTTGAATTAGGGGTAATCGGGCATATTGTAGATGGGAAATATGTAGCAAAGCAAAAAAGGTTAAATATTTCAACTATAGAGTTTAAGGAGTTTGCTGGATCTACATTGGCATATAGGCTATCAAAAGACGTATTTGATATGTTGTTGGAGGTTTACAATGTTGAGCAAGCGAAAGAGATTTATACATATGCATTGATAAGAGCGATACATGGTGATGTTCCAGACAAAGAGATTGGACACTTTTACCATGAAAGTTTTGTGTCAGAATACATGCCTAAAGTTGGAGTATCAAAGAATACCATTTGTATTTTGCTGCAAAGTATAGGTGCTAACCTATCCACCATTCAGCAGTTTATGAGGAACAGAATTAAAAGTGTAACCTCAACCGATGAGGTTGTAATTGATGGGATGCATAAAATTAACAACTCTAGCGTTAATTCGTTTTCGAACTTTTCATTTAAGAGCAGATTAAAAGGAAGCAAAGATATCGGGATAATGTATGCATTTAATCCAAAAACAGGCGAACCGCTAGCTAGCAAGGTTTATGCAGGAAATATGTTGGACAACACAACATTAAGCGATTTTGTTAAGTATTTTGACATTCAAGAAGGTGTGATTCTCGGAGACAAGGGCTTTTTCACAAAAGAAAACGCAAAGATGTTAAATAATGAATCAATACAATTTCTCTTCCCACTAAAGAGAAATGCACTAGTTATTGACGAGTTAAATTTATTGGATTTTGAGAATCGCTTAGAAACAAGAGATGAAAGAATTTTAATCAAGAAAGTTAAAAAAGGAAATACACACTACTATGCTTTCAAGAATCTAGAACTTGAATCTCAGCAAAAAGCAACAAAGTTTGAATCGCTTTCGAAAACAGATTTTGATATGCAGGCATATCGTGAATTTGAAAAAGAAGCTGGAACTATTGTTTTTGAAACAAATATTGATTTAGATCCAAACCTAATTTATGAAATGTATGAACGTAGATGGGATATAGAAGTTATGTTTAACTACTACAAAAATATTGTAGACTTGTCGCATACAAGAAAACACAAAGATATTTCTATTATTGGAAACGAGTTTGTTAATTTTATAACCATTTTAATTTCAACAAGAATTAAAAAGTATATGAGAAGTTTGCGGCTACACAAGTCATATAGTTACAAAGGTCTGTTCAAGATTTTGAATTCAATTAACAAGGCGAAAAACGTCACAACAGATTGGGAATTTATTAAACTTACTAAAAAGAATACTGAGCTTCTTAAAGTGCTATCTTTGATTGATATAGTGGATTAATTTGGGAATTATTTACTTTATTTGCATTTGTTTAAGAATTCACTCTACAATAGTTATCTTTATTTCATAATATTTGCTAATATAATAGCAATATATTCACATTTGCGACATAAATTGCTATTATATAGATATGATTAAACATTTTGATATTAGCGATTTCGTACAAATAAGAACAATTAAAAGTGTAATGACTGACCTTGTAAAACGAATTGCAATGCGACGAAAAGAAAGCAAAATATCTCAAACAAAACTATCTGAACTTTCAGGAGTATCTTTTGCATCAATAAGACGATTTGAAAAAATTGGTGAAATTTCCCTAACATCATTAATTAAAATTGCTAATGCCTTAGGCTATATAGAGGATTTTGATCTTCTATTTAAAAATGAAAAAATTGTTAACCTTAAGGATTATGGTAATGATAAATAATATTAAGAAACTTACGGTAAAGTATAACGGTATAACTGTTGGTTATCTGGCAGAAACTAAAAATTCCGAAATAGCATTTCAATACAACGAAGATTGGATAATGTCAGGTTTTTCTATCTCTCCCTTTTCATTACCTTTAGACAATAAAATTTATATCTGCAAAAATGATACCTTCGGCGGTCTCTATGGAGTATTTCAAGATTCACTTCCTGACGGATGGGGTGCTCTATTACAACTTCGTGCATTAAGAGCTCAGGGTATAAATGTTAATAGACTATCTCCACTAACAAGGTTGTCCCTTATAGATTCAAATGGTCTTGGTGCATTAAAGTATGAACCTACTCAATGTGAAGAAAACCAACAAGCTTTAAGCGATCTCGATAAAATTGCTAAAGATGTCTTACTCATATATGACAACTCTGCTGAAGATGTTGATCTGGATTCAATATATAGACTTGGTGGCTCAAGTGCAGGAGCTAGACCTAAGGCTCACATTGTTGATAATGGTGGTTATTGGATTGTTAAGTTCCCGTGTAAAAATGACTCACCTGATGTTGGAACAGAAGAATTCTATATGAACGAACTGGCTGTACAGTGTGGCATAAACACAAATATTCATAAACTTTTCCCTTCTAAGAATTGTAACGGATATTTTGCTGCGAAACGCTTTGACAGGATAAATAATCAGGATATACATGTGATCTCCCTTTCCTCACTATTAGAAACTTCACATAAAATTCCAAACTTAGATTATATTCATCTATTTCAAGTTATAGAAAAAATCTGCCTTGATAAAAATGATATTGTTGAAGCATATAGACGCATGTGTTTCAATGTTATCGCTCACAATTGTGATGACCACGGACGCAATTTTGCGTTTATCTTTGATGACAAACTTCACTCATACAAATTATCTCCCGCATTTGATCTCACAAAAACAGATACTATGATTGAACATGAAATGACTGTGTATGGGAAAGGAAACCCGTCAGAAAATGATCTTATTGAAATTGGAAACATTATAAAAATACCCAAACATAAATGTACAGAAATTATTGATTTCACAAAAACTACTGTCCTCAAAGAGCTTTAACTAAAGATGACTGTTTTCATTAATTTAGACGAACTTACCCTTTTTATTTTGCAATCCCTATTTTGTGTGAATCGTTTATATCCATATGAATTCTGTTTTAAAGAAATAAAAAAGAGTGCCCGGTAACACTCTCAAGTTTTTCATCTTAAAAGGTATTTATTCTTCTAACAATTCGGCATCTGTTGCCAATATGTCAACATTGTTTTCAGCTATCTCATCAATCCATTCCCATTTAATTACATGTTTGACAAAATCCTCAGTATTTAACAATAAAATACCAAGTTGTAAGCTAGCATATTTGTCTTTATTCCCTTCATACTGAATTACATACTTTTCCTTACTAACATTGTCCAAACGCTCCATTTGGCTGTTAAATGCCTCATTTGCCTTTTTTTTAAGTTTTCCAAGTTCTTCATCAGATATTTCTTTAGAAAATTCTATAACGGTACTATACATTTTATTGTCCCCCTATCTTAAAAGAGCACCTTGCGGTGCCCTCTCTTTCTTACTATGCTCTGACACCTATTAAATCAAGTTGCAGCAACATTATTCTTCCCTGCATTATGAAGTTTACATTTTTGCGTGCTGCTTCCCATTCAGCTTTATTATTTTCTTTGTCATATTTTCTATTTCCGATAATATTATCAAAAATTTCATCAGTCTTTGCATTTCTTTTGCTTATATCAAACTCATCAAAAATCAAGAAATTATCATCTCTCATATCTGATTTACTAAATGATGCTATACGCTTGATAACAGTAAGATCAGAACCATCTTTAAAGTAATGAGGTATTACTGCCTTCTTTGATTTTAACTTTAATCTTAATTTGAATCCGAAACCATCAGGAATTTTTAATTCTGATAACTTGTTATGTTTTACTAAATTATCTACAAAGTTCTGAAATTCTTTTGATAACAAAAACTCATTTTTATCTATTTCAAGTCCAATTGTATTCTTAAGTTGAAGAATAGCATCTGCTCTTCCTTCCTGTGTTTTAAAATTCAATCCTGGAACATATTTACCAAATAAATCATTTATAAAATATGTAATAAATTCACCAATTGTCTTACCACTTACAAGATATGATGCGTTTATTGCTTTCTGTAAAGTGTCTTCAACTGTATTTCTTGTACTTTCATTTGCTAAAGCTGCATTTACAATTTCCCAATTAGGATAAAAATTAAATGTGAGTTCATCAGCTTTTGTAAATTTTGCATATCCGCTCTTATTGATCCGTGTACCATCATTCTTATATAAAATCTTCTTCAAAAGCTCACGATATGTTGATATCATTGGATCACCATATTTTTCAGATCTGTATGTCATCTCAGAATATTTCAAAAAATCATATTCTGTTAAAAGACTTGTCTGCTTAACGCATCCGGCAAGGACCATTGGCATCACCAAAAGACAAATTAATGTAGTCAATATTATACTTTTCTTTTTCATAGTGTCACCTCTTAATAATTCCTAACAAGCTTAGGTGTCTTACCTTTAATTGCATCAAAATATATCTGAGTGACTTCTTCTATGGTTTTTGCTTTCTTAATCTTTTGATATATCTTATTATCTTCGCTTGGTTTATTTGATTTAAATAATCTTTTATGTTGCTGAATTCTTAAAGATTTATAATTTTTAAGTGCTTTCTTTGAATCAACATCTGATATTATTCCCTTTTTATGAAATTCATTTTGTGTTAACTGGAACAACAATGCATGTCCAATATTTGTAGGGTGTATTCCATCAGGGAATATCAACTCTCTTGCCTTCTCATCGTTACCGTTTGCATATGATGCAAAATATGGCAACGGATCAATTGTTGAAAAATCATTTTTACCTTTAATTTGTTCTTCAATAGGATTAAACAAAACTTTTATTATCTGCTTTGTTATGCTATTTAAATATTTTCGTCCTTCTTCTGTATCAAAATCTAGTCCCTTCTTTTCTTTTACTGCATCTTTTACTTTCTTAGTTACAAGGTTTGTTTTTGAATGAATAGGACTATATATCTTCTGAATAAATACTTTTGCATTTTTTTTCTTAAGTTCAGACAACCTCTTTACAAGTGCTTCTGCATTTGTGTTTACATTCCCAGTCCACAAACCTGTCTCCTCATGAGTTGTGCCGGAATACATTATTTGATGAAGTCTTTTTGAAACTTCTTCTACAAAATTTGGATCTTTCAATTTTTCAGATATTTGTTCTTCAGTAAGTCCGCTAAATTTCCCGTCATAATCTGCATTAACGAAGTTTTCAAGAATTTCATTCATGTATTCTCCAAGCAAATCATTACCAAATATTGAAACATGTATTATGTCCGCTTCTCTTACTTTGTTTAAGATGTTTCTTGAATTTGGATTTTTATATACCTTTCCTTCTCTCGTATAACTTGGCAAATCTGAATTAAGTATATCTAAAAGATGACCTGATTCATGCCCTGAAACAGATCCATTATAAACTTCAAGTTTTGGATTAACTTGATCAAGAAGACCGTAATATCCATAGTTATATCTTTCAGTTATTGGTGATGGTCCAATTACAGCTTCGGCTATAGAATCACCTAATATTACAACTTTCTTTGTTCCAGCTTTCGTACAACCAGAAAAAAGACCTAATACAGCTATAATCACAAAAGTAGCAACTACAGCCAAAATCGGTTTTCTTTTCATTTCCCCTCCGATATATGTAAGTAATTATGTACTAATTATAATTTATTATATCCACTCATTCAACATGAATTTTACGAATTGAATTGCAGTTTTTAGCCCACATTTCTTCAAGGTCATACTCTTTTCGTGTTTCATCATTGAATATGTGCACCATTACCCCATTATAATCTAGAACAAGCCAATTTTTCTGATTTGATATTCCATTGATAGCATATAAGCCATATTCATCTTTTACTCTCTTTTCAATTATGTCCGCCAATGCATTGGTATGTTTATCCCCAAGCGATGTGGCTAATACAAAATAGTCTGCAATATTTGTCTTGCCGGCAACATCTATAACGGTTATATCTTCAGCTTTATTCATTTCAAGTTCATGACATATAAATTTCCGTAATCTTATGACACCAAGAATATCTTTTCCATAAATATAGTAGTTATACGCTTCTTCGGTATTTTTATGCATAGTTGTGTTTATATGCTTGTTATATGTATATTTAAGAACTTCTATAAATCCCTGATCAAAATTCTTAAAAGCCATTTCTCTTAATTTCGGAATTGGTTCATATTCTCTATCATATGAAACACTATCACCAAGATATACAATCTTTTCCAATGTATTCATATCAGCTTTTGCCGTTGTATGACACTCTATGGCATTGAGAATGTCTTTCTTTGATACTTTAAAAAGTTTCTTTGCTAACGCTGCTCCAGCATACTGATGAGCGACTTTAGGAAATGTTATATCCACCTTGATTTTATATTTTGTGTAATTTGTAACCTGTTTTGCACAATCATGTAAAAGTGCTGCCAAGAATACACTTTCATATGGAACATCAAAGTTATATCTTGAACGCAAATCAAGGCATGTTGCAACGACAGCCTTCGTATGTGCAAACAAATCTTTTGACTGCAATTTCTTAAGCTGTCTTATTTTGTCTGCATACTTATTAAACAATCCTGTTTCCTTTAAATAATCCTTCTGAGGTTTTGTGAGCCAAGGTGTATTTAATTGAAGATATAATGCTGACTTAATTGCAGTAGACGAAACTTCTCTACCTTTAAACTTCAAGAGTTTTACATTTGCATTATATTTCCTATTAAACATATTTATATCACTGCTTGAGACTTTATATCCTTCACGCTCAACAACAGCAATCTTGTATGATTTAACTAAATCAGCAAAATGCACCCACTTTCTTATATTTAAAAAACTATCTGAACCGATTAGAAATACTATTTTCCCGTATTTCTCTTCTAATTCCTTTAAAACATATACAGAAAAATTCTGATCTGCTCTCTTTTTTTCAATATTGTCAATCTTTACTTTATATTTTGCATCCTTAAAAAGGATTTTTAACAGTTGAACTCTTTTTGAAAATGGTAACTGACTCTTATCTTTATACTCTTGGTTGTATGTTGGACAGATAACCAATCTATCTGCCTTTGTCTCTTTCATGGCTGCGTTAGCCATTCTTAAATGTTCTTTATGACATGGATCAAATGTGCCACCGAATACTAATGTTAATGTTTCTTTTTTCATTCCTCTCCTTCGGATTGCTTCGTATTTAATCTACCCATTCAAATTCGCTTTCTCCAATTATAACTGTATCTCCTTCCTTCATTCCCTTTTTCTTCAGTTCAGATACAACTCCTTTGTCCTTTATAATCTTCTGAAATAAGGCAAAACTGTCTTCTGAAGAAATAGTTATAATTTTCTTTAAATACTCTACTAATCCTCCATTTATAAGATATATGTTATTGCCCAACACTTCAATAGTAAATTCATTAGGATCAGATCTTTCATTCAATGTATATTCAATCTCAGCCCTGCCTTTTTTCGGTATATCTTTCAATTTTTCTCGTATAATTTCAAGCAATTTGTCTAATCCTTTATGCTCATATGATGATATTTCAACAACCGGATCTGTAAATTTTGATTTAAGTTTTTCAAGGGCTGCCTTATCAAATACAAGATCACATTTTGAAAGAACTATAACTTGAGGAATTTTAAGCAATTCTTCAGAATATTTCTTCAGCTCATCATTTATTATTAGATAATCTTGATATGGATCTCTGCCTTCACTGCCGGAAGCATCTACAAGGTGTATAAGTAACCGCACTCTTTCAATATGACGTAAGAAGTAATGCCCAAGCCCAAGACCATCTCCAGCACCCTCTATTAATCCTGGGATATCTGCTATCACAAATGAATCATTGTATGATTCAACTACTCCCAAATTTGGATTTATCGTTGTAAAATGATAGTTTGCGATTTTAGGTTTGGCTGATGTAAGAACTGAGAGTAAAGTTGATTTGCCCACATTTGGAAACCCTATCAATCCCACATCTGCAATTGTCTTTAATTCTAATGTCAGTTGAAACTCTTTTGTCTTTTCACCAAGCTGTGAAAAGTTTGGTGCTTGTCGTCTAGAGTGAGCGAATCTACTATTCCCCTTTCCACCTTCTCCTCCTTTAAGTGGTATAAAGGTTTCACCATCTTCAAACATATCTGCAATTACTTTCCCAGATTCTGTTTCTTTTATAACTGTACCAACTGGTACATATATTTTTAAGTCTTCACCCGATTTGCCAGTGCATAACCTTTTTTGTCCATTTTCACCGTCACAGGCTCTAAAATGTTTCTTATATCTGAAATCAATTAAAGTATTTTTTTCACTTGTGGCTACAAAAACAATATCTCCGCCTTTGCCTCCATCTCCTCCATCAGGTCCTCCATCAGTTACATACTTTTCTCTATGAAATGAAACTGCTCCATCTCCACCGTTACCAGCCTTTACATATATTTTCACATAATCTAAGTACATTACTTCACCTGCTTTAAATCTTCCATAATTGTCTTCGCTGCAATTTTCCCTGCACCCATTGCAAGTATTACAGTTGCTGCCCCAGTTTGAGCATCTCCACCAGCATATACAAATTTCTTTGAAGTTCTCAATTCACTGTCTGTCCATATTGTCCCTTTTTCGTTGAACTTAATATCTGGGGTCGTATTGCGTATGATAGGGTTTGGTCTTGTTCCCAACGCTACAATTACTTCCTCACATGCAATTATGTATTCACTACCTTGTATTGGTATCGGACTTCTTCTTCCATCTTTATCAGGTTCTCCCAATTGCATTTTGATACATTTCATTCCTTCAACTTCATTTTCCCCTACTATTTCAACTGGGTTAGTTAGAAAAGCAAACTTAATTCTTTCAAGTTCTGCATGATGTACTTCATCTCTTCTTGCTGGCATTTCTTCTCGACCTCTACGATATACAACCGTTACTTCTGCTCCCAGTCTTCTTGCAACTCTCGCTGCATCCATAGCTACATTTCCGCCACCAACAACTACGACATTTTTTTTCTTTAATACTGGAGTTGTGCAGCCATCTTCATATGCCTTCATAAGGTTTACTCTTGTTAGATATTCATTGGCAGAATATACCCCGTTTAAGTTCTCCCCCTTAATATTTAAAAAGACTGGGAGACCAGCTCCATTGGCTATAAAGACAGCATTGTATTTTTGCAACAAATCATCAATTGTTAAAGTTCTTCCTATCAAAACATTTGTTTTGAAGGTTACGCCTAAATCAACTGCACCTTGGATTTCTTTTTCAACCAACTCTTTTTTTAATCTAAACTCTGGGATGCCATAATTAAGAACTCCACCAAGTTCATGAAGAGCTTCAAATACCGTTACCGCATATCCATTCTTGGCAAGTTCACAGGCACATGACAAACCTGCTGGGCCTGAACCAACAACAGCTACTGTCATCCCATTTCCTTCGGTTGTGTGTTTTTCTTTTTTTAAATTCTTATATGCCCAATCTGCAACAAAACGCTCTAAAGTGCCTATGGCAACAGCTCCTCCAGCCTTATTTCGTACACATACTTTTTCACATTGATTTTCTTGAGGGCATACCCTTCCGCATATTGCTGGAAAATTATTGCTTTGCTTTATCGTATTATATGCCCCTGCAAAATCTCTATTTTTAACTTGGCTTAAAAATTCAGGAATATGTATGTTGACAGGACATCCTGATACACATGGTTTATGTTTACAATTTAAACATCTTTCAGCTTCCTTTACAGCTGTATCTTCATCATATCCTAAAGCAACTTCATCAAATGTCTTTGATGCTATATTGCCATCAAGTATATCTTGTTCGTGTCTCGTTACCATTTGCCCCTTATGTTACATCTATGTTCTTGTTCTTTATATATGCTATTTCTCATAACAGCTTCATTGAAATCTACTTCATGTCCATCAAACTCAGGTCCATCAATACATGCATATTTTAACTTTCCAGATACTGTTAGTCGACAACTGCCACACATTCCAGTTCCGTCAACCATAATCGGATTCATGCTTACAACTGTCTTTATTTTTTTGTCTCGGGTAGCGTCAGCAACAGTTTTCATCATTATCATAGGACCGACAGCAAATACACAATCATATTTATTTTTTGCAAGCAACATATTAACTTCATCAACCGCAAATCCCTTATCACCATATGAACCGTCATCTGTGACGATGTAAAGGTTATCTGCCATATTTCTCATATCTGTTTCATATATTATCAATGACTTTGTTTTTGCAGCCAAAACTAGATCTACAGCCTTGCCATCCTCTTTTAACTTTTTAATTTGAGAATATATAACTGCAACCCCTATGCCTCCAGACACGAGCAATATTTTATTGCCAGTTAGTTCTGTATGATTCCCAAGAGGTCCTAAAAAGTCATGTATACAATCTCCAACTTCTTTTTTCACAAGTTCATGCGTTGAATACCCAACATCTTGAATTAGAAGCGAAAGCATTCCTTTAGATTTCTCATATTTAAATATCGTTAAAGGGATTCTTTCACTGTCAGCATTGCTTCGTATTATCACAAACTGACCTGACTGACAATTTTTGCATATTAAAGGTGCATAGATTGTCATTTCATATATGCTGTCAGATATTTTAATTTTTTCAATTATCTCATTCTCTTTCATTCTTCTGTTTATACCATTCACAAATTTCATTTAATATACATCTGTTGCAATCTGGGTTCTGTGACTTGCATATATACCTACCATGGAATATCAACAAGTGATGCAACTGAGACCATAATGATTCATCAAATTGCTGTTCAAGCTGTTTTTGCGTATCCTCTGGTCTTTTTGTATATACAATACCAAGTCTGTTCGAAACTCTATGCACATGCGTATCAACTGCTATTGCTGGTCTGTTGTATGCAACAGACTGCATAACGCTTGCCGTCTTTATTCCAACACCTGGCAAGCTAACAAGTTCATTGACTTTATCAGGCACATATCCAAGCTGAACAATCTTTGCAGACATGTTATGTATGTTCCTTGCTTTGGCTTTGTAGAAGCCACAGGAGTATATATATCTTTCAAGTTCCTCTATTGGCATGTTTGCCATTTGTTCTGGAGTATTTGCAACTTTAAATAAATCTTTAGTTATTATATTAACTCTTTTATCTGTGCACCTTGCTGACAAGATTACAGAAACGAGCAATTCAAAAGTGCTGTGATGTGTTAGCTCGCACTGTGCATCTGGATGCATTTCAACGAGCCTTTCAAATATCAGCTTGTTCCTCTGATTCATCTTTATTTGTTTGTTGCTCGGACTGACCTACTTCCTCCAGTTGGTTTTCCTCTTCTATATCTTTCTTCTTATGAAACATATCAGCTTCATTCGTTTTATCCAAAGCACTTTTAAGGAAGTCCCTATATTCCAACACTATGTCACTTGGTTTAGTTAATACCACAAGATCGTGTAACGCTGCGAGCCAAGCAAAAAACTGATTTGATACATTTGTCTGTGCAGAAATATTTGCGTATTCTCCCTCTATTTCACGATATTTCATTGTTGGTCCAAAACGGTCAATCATTTCATTTGTTATGCTTTTATGGAATCTAAGGAATACTCTTCTGTCTTCCCCTGAAAACATTGAGAAGGATTGAGTAATGTGTTCTTTAAGCTTCTTTTCATCAAGTCCTTCATATATTGATATGAAACTAACAGCTTCTTTTACATCATGCATTCTGTCTATTCTGTAGTTGGTGTATTCTTGATGCTTGTCGTCATACCCAACAAGATAATATTTATTGTTACTTGAAACCAACTTTATCGGATTCAATTTATATCTTTCACCTTTCTTACGATATGTTACTGTGAGGTTAAAATTATAATCAAAATATTTAAATGTTATTTTCTTTCTTTTGGCTATGGCGTTATTGAGTATGATAATGTTTTCATATATTTCATTGTTCGTTGCTCTATTAACAATGTCCGTATCTGTTTCTAAAAGTTGATCCACCCATTCTTCGTTACCAAGTACAGAGATTTTTTCAATCAAAGCTTTTGCTTTGTCTGCTGGTATGAAACTTGCATATGCAACACTATCTGCAAGTATCTTTAATTCAGCCATACTGAACACATCTGTGTCTACATAATATAAATTACGTTTCTTTTTTATTGTCTTTATTATATACCCAAATTTATTTAGTTCCTCTATGTCTTTATATAAGGTCTTTCTGTCACAATCTATTCCTAAATCCTCAAGCCTGGAGAGTAACTCGACTGAACTCATGGGGTATTCTGGAGAAGTTTCCATTCTTAAAATGTCCCACAATTTAAGAAGCTTTACTTTCTGTGAGTGTTTTTTCATATGAGCACATCCTCTTTATATATCGGATACTTTTTACACATATTTCTTACTCGTGCTCTAACTTCATCAAATACATCTTCTTTCTTATCAATTACTAGCTTAATTATCTTGGCTATCTCTTTCATCTCAGTTTCTTTCATTCCTCTCGTGGTTACTGCAGGAGTTCCTATACGAATTCCGCTCGTTACAAAAGGCTTCTGAGGATCATTTGGTATTGCGTTCTTATTAACCGTGATATTGACTTCATCAAGCATGTGTTCAAGCTCTTTGCCCGTTATACCTGTATCAATTAAATTTAACAGCATTAGATGATTGTCCGTTCCTCCAGTTACAAGCTTAAGTCCCTCTTTGATAAATGCTTCACTTAATACTTTTGCATTTTTTACAACTTGTTTCTGATATTCAACAAAATCATCACTTAATGCCTCTTTAAATGCTATGGCTTTAGCTGCGATAATGTGCATTAACGGACCGCCCTGAGTTCCTGGAAATATTGTCTTATTAATCGCCTTTGCAATATCCTCATTGTTTGTGAGTATGAGACCACCTCTTGGACCTCTAAGTGTCTTATGCGTTGTTGAAGTAACTATGTCGGCATATTGCATTGGTGACGGATGAACTCCCGCAGCAACAAGCCCAGCAATATGTGCCATATCTACCATCAAATATGCACCAACAGCATCTGCTATTTCTCTGAACTTTTTGAAATCTATAACCCGAGGATATGCACTTGCTCCAGCTACTATAAGCCTTGGTTTGCACTGTTTTGCAAGATCCATTACTTGGTCATAGTCTATATATCCAGTTTCTTCATTAATACCGTATGGAACAACATTGAAAAGCTTTCCACTCATGTTAACTGAGGAACCGTGGGTTAGATGTCCACCAGCTGGTAACGACATGCCCATCATTGTATCTCCAGGCTTAAGAACACTTAAATACCCAGCAAAATTTGCATTAGAACCACTATGCGGTTGAACATTAGCAAACTCTGCATTAAAAAGCTCCTTTGCCCTTTCTATTGCAAGTTCTTCAGCATAATCAACATATTGACAGCCACCATAATATCTCTTTCTTGGATATCCTTCCGCATACTTATTAGTATAGAATGAACCGCTTGCCGCAATTACTGCCGGCGATGCAATATTCTCACTGGCAATCAATTCAAGATTATTCTCCTGTCTATGCAGTTCCTGTTCCATACTTTCAAAAAGCTCATGATCGCATTGTTTAATAATCTTTAAATCTATCATTTTATTTATCCTCTCATTTCCGCAAACCTTATTAGTTGCTCTCTAAAATTTCTAACCTGCTTTTCTTCTCCAGTTTCAAGATTCTTAATTTTAAAGAGATTCTTCTTCATTTCTTCTTGCCCAATTACAATGACAGCCTGTGCATGAATTTTATCAGCATGTTTTAATTGAGCCTTGAGACTTCTTTCCATGATGTCGGTTTCAATTACATAACCATGCATACGCAATTCATTAGCACTTTCAAGAATATATTCTCTCGATTCATCATCTGCAGCTGCAAGATAAAAGTCTGGAGTTTTTTCTTCAAGCTCTTTATCTTTCCCGATATTTTTCAAAATTAATGCAAGCCTTTCAAGTCCAAGTCCAAATCCTACCGCAGGTGTGTTCTGACCTCCAAGATCTTGTATGAGGTTGTCATACCTACCGCCTCCGCAGACTGTACTTTGAGATCCCAAATCATCAGATTTAAATTCAAATACAACTTTAGTATAATAATCAAGCCCCCGTACAAGTTTGTTGTTCACATTATATTTTTCTCCAGCTGCATCCAATAATTTACACAACTTTGTGAAATGTCCTTTACATTCATCGCATACATGATCCGAAACTTTCGGAGCATCTGTTATTACTTTCTGACATGATTCATTCTTACAATCAAAGATTCTTAAAGGATTTGTTTCTCTACGTTTTTTACACTGCTCGCAAAGTTGATCATCTTTATCTGCAAGATACTTTTTTAGAATCTCATTGTATGCAGGTCTACATTTTCTGCATCCTATATTATTTATATCAAGAGTTATATTCTCAAGACCAACACTATATAGATAATCTAATGCCGTTATAATCGTCTCAAGATCAGCATATGGACTCTCACTTCCGAATATCTCAATACCGAACTGATGATGTTCTCTCAATCTGCCATTTTGTGGCTTTTCATATCTAAAAACTGGGGTTATATAGAACATCTTAAGTGGCGTTGGTAACTGAGAAAGTCCATTTTCAATATATGCTCGAACGACGCCTGCCGTTCCCTCTGGTTTTAATGTTATACTTCTTCCACCTTTGTCGATAAAAGTATACATTTCTTTATTAACAACATCGCTGCTATCCCCCATGCCTCTTGCAAAAAGCTCCGTCGCCTCAAATGTAGGTGTGGCAATTCTTTTAAAATTATGAGCCAACGCTATTGTCTGTGCCATATCTTCAAGATGCTGCCATTTATATGCATCTTGTGGTAACAGATCTTTTGTGCCTTTTTGTATCTGAATCATAGTATGTACTTGGATAAATCCAACTCCTTCAGTTCTTTGGATAAATGTTTCTGAATATACTTTTTATCAATTGTGACCTTCTTAGCCTTATTGTCATCAGCTTCAAAAAGTATATCTTTTAAAATACTCTCAGTTACTGCATGCAATCTTCTTGCTCCAAGATTTTCAGAGTTCTCGTTTTCATAGAAAGAAATCCTTGCGATCTCTTTTATTGCATCATCAGCAAATTCTAATGTGACACCATCAACTCCAAGTAGGGCAACATACTGCTTGATAACTGCATTATCTGGTTCCGTAAGAATACGAACAAAGTCTTCTTCACTTAAACTATCAAGCTCAACTCTGATTGGAAATCTTCCCTGTAATTCAGGGATAAGATCCTCAACTCTTGAAATATGAAATGCTCCAGCGGCTATAAAGAGAATGTAGTCCGTTTTTATAGCACCATATTTTGTCTGTACCGTACTGCCTTCGACTATAGGAAGAATGTCTCTCTGAACGCCTTCTCTTGAGACATCATGAGATGAGCTCATTTCTCCGTTCTTTGACGCAACCTTATCAATTTCGTCTATAAAGACAACGCCATCTTGTTCTGCTCTATTTAATGCTTCCGTCTGGATGCTGTCCTTATCAATCATCTGTTCAGATTCAGCAAGAATTATAGTATTCATTGCCTGTTTTACAGTCATCTTCTTCTTTTTCGTCTTCTCAGTATTTCCGAATATATTACCCAACACTGCACCAAACTCAATCTGGTCAGTTCCTCCACCTCCAAGACTTGAAACTTGTATTGGTTTAGGCTGTTCTGTTACTTCAATTTCTATAACGAAATTATCAAGTCTTCCAGCAAGTATTTCAGATGCTATCTCTTCTCTCATTTGAGCATCTGACTTGCTTGTATTGCCTTCCTTCTTACGCATTTCAAGAATTACAGCTGTTATCTTTCTAACTGCCTTTTCTTTTGCTTTAGGCAAAACTTCTTTCTGTTTTTCCGCTTTAACCAATGCAATTGATGCCTCTACCAAGTCTCTTATGATGCTTTCAACATCTCGACCTACATATCCAACTTCTGTGAATTTTGTAGCCTCAACTTTGATGAATGGAGCTTTAACTATCTTTGCAAGTCTCCTTGCAATTTCCGTTTTACCAACTCCTGTCGGTCCTTTCATTATGATGTTTTTAGGTGTAATTTCTTCTTTAATCTCTTCTGGCAATCTTGAGCGTCTATATCTATTCCTCAAAGCTATCGCAACAGCTTTCTTTCCTTCTTGCTGTCCTATAATATATCTGTCCAGTTCCTGAACAATCTGTTTAGGTGTTAATTCATTCATATGTATTTCTCCTTAAAAAGAATATTAAATAAATGATATATTAAAGGCAAAATATATGCAAAAGAATTGCCCCACTCTGTCTTATAACTAAGACAGTATACGGGCATCTAATACAAACTAATCATTATTTTAAGTAATCACTTATCTCTCTTGACCCATATATGATGGCATTAAACAAACAGTATTTTCTCGCCACCACATATAAATATTCAAATGCTACGTTTATACCAAATTAATATATAAATTTATACCTCACAAAAATTTTTATGTTAAAAACAACCAACTAGCAAAATGTATCAGCTACTCCCAACTGTTAAAGTACTATAATAAATTTAAATGCCAATATCACTTTCTCATTAATTTATGACATATGTCAGATATATAAATAACTAAGAAAAGGAGTGAACACATTAGATTGAATTGAATATCTATTACTGAACTAACAAAAATTACATATTGATAATATCAATAGAACTCAGTATAAAACATCATCTTTACCCACCCGCCTCCCTTTCACATTCCTCTACCGTCAAACTTCCCCACTCTATGCACGTTGGCATAAATTAGAAGGTATCTCATTGAAAGCTAAAGTTGAA
>CAUUJG010000015.1:0-31926 GCA_963545485.1 uncultured Clostridia bacterium
GTTCCATACCTGTTCTAAATTACACTACTCTCAAACCTCAATTTGCGAGAAAACATCACTACATATGTTTGTAATCTAAAACATTATCTGAGAATACACATGTCGTAATCGATTATATATTCATTTTTTTCAATGTTCAACTGCCTATTTTGAGTGCCGGCAACCACTGTTATTATAATATCATGATATTTTAAATTTCTTAACAAATTATCATATTCAATAATATCTATGTAATCACTGCAAGAGACAAGAAATAAAAAATTAAAACCAAACAGTTGTTCTAAGTTAACTGCATAATCTAACACGCGGATAGCGAAGGTACCTTCAGATTCCTTTATCCTTATATTACAAGGTTTTAATATTGTCTCGAAATTTACTTCTTCATTTAATTCAATGTCATAATTCATTCCAAAACATATATTTTTTATTATCTCTTTTTCTTCCATTTGCAGTCTTAATAATTTTTCTTCTGCATCAGTATTCCTAATATTTGACAAGACTTCTGTATACACTTTTTTCTGAATATCCTTATTTATGCTATATATATTTCTAAATGGAGGATAAATTACATTTGCTTGTTTGCTTAATAATATTTTATCACTTTGATCATTTATTAAGAATATGTCTTCATTTTCACCAAGTTTTGAAGATATTAAACTCTGTGAAAACCTATCAAATACTACTGGATTTTCTATAGATATCCAATTTAATTCATCAGGAGATAAATTAAATTGGATATCTTCGCTCTCCCAAACTAATTTCACAATTCCACCAACCTCTCATCACTGTTTAAAATTGTCGTAGTATGTTCACCACAAATACATTCCATTTTTGAATATTGTTTCTCTGTAATTGTCAGCACCTCTATCAATCCTTTCTCTGGCTTTTCCTTTTTTATAGCAGTGATAATACTATTGACAACTGTCGCATTTAAAGCGAGCTTAGCATATACACTCTCCTGCATCATCAAAAATCCATTTTTAAGCAATGTCTTTCTAAACCTAGCATATCTTTTTCTATCTTCAAAAGTCTCTGTTGGTAAGTCGAAAAAAACTAATACTCGCATATATCTATATGTCATAGTTGTAAAACTTTATTAAAGAAACATCATTCTCATTTATGGCATCTAATAAACTGCGACAGTATATTTTAATAGCATTTAATACCGTGTTCATTTGTCCACCAATACGAACATATCCATTTAAAAAATTTAATACAATCATCTTCTCTGCATGTTCAAATTTATCAAATGCATTCTGTACAATTACTTTATCAACCAATACTCTAAATGGTTCCATGAAATCACTCGCTAAATTATATTTGTTGTACATATTGCTGTGAAAAATCCCAATCTGAGTTAAATACCCACTAGCAATAATTTCTCTTGAAAATATTGATAAAAGAATCCCATATCCATAATTTAGAGCCACATTAATTACGCAATCCTTACTTCTATTAAACTCCTGTCCAAAAAGTGAATTGAAATATACCTTTGCTGCATGGCCTTCTCTATTGCTCTCATCATAATATTGCATTTCTAAAATATAATTGTTCAACATTTCTGCAGACTCACCCTTATCTAAAAATTCCAAGTGCTTAGCTTGTTGCCTTATCTTTTCTATAACAATTTCTGTCCATACACTTTTTTTTGCACATTCACTCCATTGTAGCTGTTGTTTTATTTTTAAACTATTATCATGACATCCATATGTTGCTACAGTTTCTGTTTCAGGATTATGTTTTTCATCACAAAATATAATTTTTATATTTCTCTTTGTCATTTCAGAGATTAATGCTGTCGTTATCGATGCTCTCGTGGTCTCAATAACCACAACAGAAATCTCATCTAAAAAAACTTTTTTGACTGAATCTAGCTTCCTTACTACCATATAACCTAAATTTAAATCAAGCTTTGTGTTTCCAGAAATCACTACTGTTCGCCAACTCATAATTTTATTCTATCTTCGAATATTCCAGTAACTGATTGATTCACTATTGCAATCTTGTCTTCCAGTAGCTTTTTACCTACCGTATTCTTATTTAAAGTACATACACCACTTTTACCACTTCCACCAATTTTAAGTAAGTCCGCAAGATTAGTCTTACACTCAAAAAGTTTTAATATTTCGCTCAATATTTTGGCTTTATCTTCTATTCTTTCTTGTTTAAATTTTACTTCGCCCTCTTTTAATATTTTAACTAACTTTTCGATTGCTGGTCTCTTAATATATTCCTCTTGTAACTTATTTGTTAAAAACATATATGCTGAATCTAATTTAGTATCATTTAAACAATCATATTTTTCATTGATTGTTGCGGATTTATTCTTAGTAAGTTTTTCAATAAACTTTTCAACTTTTCTTAATGTTTCAAATTCTTCTTTATCTTTTATCTTCAATTGTTTGGATGGATTTAAAAACAATTTTAAATCATTTTCTCCTCTAATTCTCATCGGAAAATTATCAACCATAATCAACGAATTCTTTTTAATAGTGCAAATTTTCTTTATATCTTTTAGATCTCTAACCTCCTCCAAATATTTTACTATAGCATTCGGATCAGTTTTTAATAAATTTTTCACATAAATTGGTATACCTGTAATGTATTTCCGTGCATTATCACCATACTCTACAAGTACAAAAAATGCTGTCCCCGGTGCACCATATCCGCCATACTTTTTGTTGTCCAAGTCCTTCTTAATTCTTATCTTTGTTGTTTCTTCTTTGCTCAGCGGATTCATATCAAATAACTGCCCTTTACTGCAATATGTATATTCTGTATAAAATAAATCATCTTGATTCATTATTCTTTTGACAGTAACTATACTCCCAGTATTTTTTAACTTCTCATCCATATTGTATCCTTCCCAGACCAATTCACTATCTACATATCTTTTTACATCCCGTTTAAATAGATTATTTAGACTATGCCCTTTCTCGGAGACTATCCTTTCAGTTCTTTTTTGTGCATACCAATTTCTTGGATTATCTGTATATTTAGCATTATATACATTACCAACAACCACATTAAGGTATGCATCTTTCCCATGATGAAAATCATTAATTCTTCTACTTTTATAACATTGAATCTCCTCATGTCTAAAATCTGAAACAAGACTTGCTTTAACATATATAACTTTACTATTTGAAATGGACTCAAAATATTTTGATACTGCTTTTGTAACTTGTCTGGTATCAACTAGTTGTCTATTTAAAAAACCTTGGAGATCTTCATTCGAAAATTCCTTCTTCGTCAACCTTGCCAATTTTTCTTTAGTTATTGCTCCTCTTTGCTCCAATTCTTTCCAAAATCCAAACATCTTATTCTGTATATCTCTTGATATTGTTTTATCTTCTTTTGATCTATTTAATTCAGCTTTAACTAACACTTTATTATCAAGACTATCGTCCTTCATTTTTGATTGTGGGTATATATGATCTACATCGTAGTACTCGGTGTTAGAAAGTTTTTCTAAATCAATTGGCTCTCCACTATACATGCATCTACCCTTTTGTATGAAATATAGATATATTTTTTCACTATCCAATCTTCTTGAATTTTTATTATCTATATTTTCTAATTCATCTCTAAGTTTTTTAATGTCTTCATCGTTTCCCCATTTGTCTAATAGATCTTCAATTTTCTTCTTTCTGCTACTTGTTCTTGTCTTGTTTATTTCTCCACTTCTAGCCATTTCTAGAAAAATTTTTTCCGGTGGATTCCCCATTACTTTCAATATTTCTTTATATATAAGGGCTGCTTGCCTTACCGCTCTTTTGTTTGCAGGTGAAATTGGATAATCTTCAAAAAATGTCTCGGAAAGATCTTTTCCTGCTCCTTTATTTACTTTTTCAATCTGTTCTGAAAATGTATAACTATCACTTAGTAATTCTTGAAGATTGAAATTATTCTCTCTTAGAGCCGTTATTATTGTAGTCTCACTGTCTCCACCCTTCTTACAACCTGTAACTCCATTTAAAAATTCTCTAGACAGTGTTCCCCAATCTTTATAATTAAATTTGGTAATATTATTTTTAAGTTTTTCATACTGTTCTGATGTCAATTTGTTTTTATATTTATATCCTACTACTGCCTTTAATCTTTTTTTATCTGCACCGAATATTGTAATATCAGTAACAATCTCCTCAATTATGTTCCTTATTGATTCTTTCTTTATATCATCTCCAAACACCTGCTTTTTGAAATCCAAATATGTTGAAAGTGTAGGGAACATGACAATATGACCATCTCCACTATCAATTCCATGTATGTCTGTTTGATTAAGATCTTTATCTTTTAATTGGAAATAACTATATATATCTTTAAATGTTACCCTTGTTTTATTCATAAAAATTTCTTCAAACAAGGTTTTCTTTTCTTCCACAGATATTCGTTCACGACTATCATACAATCTGATATTGTTTATCAAATTCAATACCATAAATTCTTGATATAGCAATGAATGTTTAGGAATTACATCTTTACCATATAAGTATGTACACTTATTTATCATTCGTTTAATGAACTCTTCTCCAGTTTTGGTATAGTCTACTTTTTCTTCTATATTCCATGGATAAATCCTTCCTTCTTCTTTACGAATCACCCATGCGAATTCTTTTTGCTTTTTTGAATATCCTCCTAGTGGTCCAACATAGTATGGAATTCTATATTCAAATATGCTAATTATTTTATCTTTTACAGAAATTCCTTTTTCATCACGTTCTGATAAAAATGGCAAATATTGTTTTGCATTTTCTAGTATTACCCTTAGCTCAACTTCATTAATTTGTCTTGGTACTCCTCCCATCTTTGTCGTTCTTTGCATCGGAAGCAACTCACTTGTTTCTTCCATCAAACTTTTTATTTTTGCTTCATCTACTTCATCAATTAATTCCGTATCTTCTAAAATTCCTTTTAGTTTTTTCTTTATTTCTTTATCAATGTCTTCTGCCTTTACTGTCTTTCTCAAAGCTGTCTTAGTTCCGCAAGTATTCAAATTTCCAACATAATTTGAATAATTAATTTTTTCTTCAGTACTATTAAAGAACTTATTACATTCTTTTACCCCGAGATATTTCTTAAACAACTGTTTGATTATCCTTACTGTATCATGATGTTCGTTGTATTCTTTAATTTTTGCATCTGAAATATACTGCTCCCCACGCAAAATGTATATCGCTTGTATTTCATTTAATACATCAAGCTCTTCGGGATAATATGTTTGAATCGCATCTTTTACTGTTTCATCATATTCTGAATTAAATGATATTTTTGGATTGTTAATATTTCCCTTAACTTCTTCATTATCTTTATTAAAAATTTTCGAAAAATCTCCTTTAAGACCAACCATTAATTTGCATAATTCTGATACTATTACTGTATCTCTTTTGTTTTTACACTCTGCAAAACATTCTTTTAACTTTTCTGATTTTTCCGTGGCACTTTTAGAAGATTTTAAAATTGTTTTCAATAGATCTTCAATGTTTGCATCTTCAATTAAATATATTTCAGGAATCTCGTCTTCCAATACACTACTTCCTTCATTTATATTCTCAACCTCAAAATTCAATTTTATTTTTTTGAGAATATTTCTAATTTTATCGCTAATAGATTCATTTATATTTTCCGTTGAAATTTCTCCATCGAATAAGAAATGTCCTCTATGCTTTATTAAATTATGTATAGCTAAATACACTAAGCGGACATCATATGGAGGTTTCTTATTTTCAATCAACTCTTTCCTTAAATGGAAAATAGTTGGATATTCTTTGTAATAATCAATATCAGTATAATCCTTCTCTGCAAATAGCGGATACTTAATATTAGAAATCCGTTCATCCTTATCTTCTAAATGAAGCCTGCTGTTATTCAATTTGATGAAAAAAGTAGGATCTTTTTTGGAGATTTCTTCAGCAAACAACTCCTGCAACCAATCAATACGTATTTTACGCCTTTCAAGTCGTCTTCTTGCACTTCTAGCAACTCTCCTATCCGCCGCCGTTTGTGCACTATCAAATAACCTTATACCCCATAACGACTTCCCTCTAAACTTGCAAAGATTGTATTTTGGATCTACCACAGCCCATCCAACTGAATTCGTACCAATATCTAAACCTAAAAAATATCTCGTATTTTCCATTTGAATCTCCTTCAAAAAATAACATTGTTAGTATACATCACTGAACTTATTTGTAAAGGCATATTTTTGGGACAGTTAATTTTAAGATATTTTTACATTAAAAAATAACCTTTTTGCATTCTCTGTAGTGATTGCTATTAGTTCTTCTCTAGCTATATTTAGTATTTCCGACGCCCTATCAACAACATAATTAATATACTCTGGATAATTCGTTTTACCCCTAAACGGTACTGGGGCTAAATATGGAGCATCCGTCTCAAAAACGATACGGTTTAATCCTACAGCTTTTATTGATTCCACTGCTTTTTGTGCATTTTTAAAGGTTAAAACTCCGCCAAATGCAAAGTATGGATCCAATTCTTTTATTTCTTCAGCAAATTCTGGAGTACCTGAATAACAATGATATAAGAGTCCATTATTTATTAAATGTTTATGCTTAAAAAGGATTTCTTTACTTTCTCCTAATGCTTCTCTTATATGCAAAGATACGGGCAATTTTAACTGATCGGCAAGATACAATTGCTCTACAAATACCTTACGCTGAACATCTCTTTCAGATAAATCATAATAATAATCAAGTCCAATTTCGCCTATCGCTACTACTTTTTTATTTTTTGCCAATTCGAAAAATTTATCATACATCTCTTTTTGGGCTTCTTTCGCATAATGCGGATGTATTCCTACAGCACAATACACATCATCATATTTATTTGCTATGTCACAGCATTTTAAACTTGTTTCTAAATTTGAACCTATAGTTATTAATTTTTCAATACCCTTTGATGAGGCTTCAGAAACTATTCTATCGCACTCGTAATACAGCCTTTCATCTTCAAGATGACAGTGCGTTTCAATTATACCCATATTAGGATATTGTACTCCCAACTGGAACATCGGTATGTGGAGATATAAGGACAATCTTGTCTTTCGTTGATACACATAGCAACATTCCACAGCTTTCTATGCCACATAGCTTTGCGGATTTTAAATTAGTAACGACACAAACTTTCTTCCCAATTAAATCTTGAGGATTATAGTGCTTTGCAATGCCCGACACTATGCATCTCGGATCTTTTTCTCCAATGTCAACACTGAATTTTAACAATTTTTCAGACTTTTGCACTTTTTCTGCTTCCAGAATCTCACCAACTTTCAATTCTACTTTTGCAAAGTCTTCTATTGTAATTTTGTTTGTAATTATTGCATTTTCAAATGATTGGTTTTGCGTGTTTATTTTTGTTTTTATTTCTTCCGGATCAATTCTTTCAAATATTATATTATTGTTTTGTGTAATCTTGTGTTTATTTTTCAATAGCCCAAATTTATTTAAATCTTTATAAGCTCTTACTTCAACATTGAATACATCAAACACTTCTTGTGATTTTATCGGCATATATGGAGAAATCAATGTTGTGCCTATTATAATTGCCTCCGTCAAATTATATAGGACTGTTTTAAGTCTCTCTTGATTACTCTTTGCCAGAACCCAAGGTGTTGTAACATCAATATATTTATTGGCTTTTCTGAATATCCCCATAATAACATCAAGTGCATCCGATATCTTTAAGTCTGAAATATTCTTTTCAATCACTTCTCTTGATTCTACTACTGATCGAATGAAATCTTTATCTTCAGGAAACTCCTCTGATGTTTTGTATATCACTCCATCGAAATATTTATTTATCATTGCCTGAACTCTAGAAACAAGATTCCCATAAACATTCGCTAAATCAGAATTTATTTTTTCAATTATCAAATCATAACTGATTAAACCATCATCATCTTGTGGCATGCTTGATAAGATATAATATCTGATTTCATCAACTCCGAATATCCTCGCTAAATCATCAGCATACAAAACATTATTCTTTGATTTAGACATTTTATCTCCATCTTGTAACAGCCATGGATGCCCAAAAATCTGTTTTGGAAGTGGTATGTTTAATGCCATTAAAAATATTGGCCAGTATATTGAGTGGAAACGTACAATGTCTTTCCCTATCACATGAAGATCGCAAGGCCAGTATTTTTTATATGTTTCCTTACTGTGTCCATCTACCTCGTACCCTATCCCTGTTATGTAATTTACAAGTGCATCAAGCCATACATATATGACATGCTTCTTGTCAAACTCGACTGGTATTCCCCACTTAAATGAACTTCTCGAAACACATAGGTCCTGCAATCCTGGAATAATAAAATTGTTGAGCATTTCTTTTTTTCGAGAATGTGGAATTATAAAGTCAGGGTGTTCATCAAAATATTTAATTAACTTATCCGCATATTTCTTCATATTAAAAAAATATGTTTCTTCTTTCTGTTTTTTTACATCTCTACCACAATCTGGGCATTTACCATCTTTCAGTTGTTTATCAGTCCAGAAAGACTCACACGGAGTACAATACCAATCTGTATATGATCCTTTATATATATCTCCCTGTTCATATAGTTTTGTAAAAATTTTTTGCACCTGGTTTTTATGATTCTCATCAGTTGTTCTTATGAAATTATCATATGAAATATTCATAAGATCCCAAATTCTCTTTATTTCTCCAGCAACATTATTGACATACTCTTGTGGCTTAATTCCTTTTTCTTTTGCCTTTTCCTCTATCTTCATACCATGCTCATCTGTTCCAGTTTGAAAGAAGACATCGTACCCTTGCATTCTCTTAAACCTAGCCAACGCATCTGTTAATACAATTTCATATGTATTCCCTATATGTGGTTTCCCAGATGTATATGCTATTGCTGTAGTTATATAATATTTTTTTGCCATTTACTTCCCTTTTATTCATTTATTACTGTTAAAAATTTTGCCTTTCTGTTATTCATTGGAACTTGTGCATGTGGTATTGAAGGATCAAAAAAGATGCTATCTCCCTCTCTTAGAAAATACTCTTTATCGCCTACAATAACCCTTAAATCTCCCTCAATGACATAATTAAATTCCTGTCCGCCGTGCACAACCAATTCTGGAGAACTTGTAGGTTCAATTTCAACCAACATAGGATTCATTGATTTCTTTTTAAAATCCGTTGCAAGAGCCGTAAAGCTATATCCATCATATCTTTGAACCGCAATTCCTTGTCCTGAATACACTACAACTGCATCATCTTTCAACGGTGAATTCCCAGTAATAATATATCCCGGTTCCGCACCAAGAAGGGATGCGAATTTATATATTAGATTAATCGGAATTTCGTTCTTACCTGATTCATATCCCCTATATAACTCAACATCTATGTTAAGCTTTTCTGCAAGCTCCTCTTCACTATAATCAAAAAAAGTACGTAACTCTATGAGCCGCCCCGCTACTGATTTTAAATTCCCTATGACATTATTTTTCATTTATCACTTCATTAAGTTTCTTTATAAGTTCATCAGCATCTATCCCGTGAACTGCAGCCGCCTGTTCTAAAGACTCACCATGTGCCATTAAACAACCAAGACAGTGCATCCCACTTTCTTGAAGTATTTGAGCTAGTTCCGGTGCTTTTTCTTGTTGTAAAATATCTATTATCAGCATATCTTTTGTTATCATACGCATCCTCCATTACTTGTAAATAATTATATATTAAATATATATCAAATGCATGTCATCTTTAGAAAAACCACAAGCCATTTCTCTGTCTTAACAACTTAATCAATGGCTCAATCTTGATCACACTACAAACTTATATTTAAGCAATCCGATTAACATCTACACAAATGGTGCAATACATTTCATGAAGAATAATTATAAACATCTTAAAAGGCTTGTAGCCTAAAAACAAACAATCCCGTGGGCATACGGGAATTTACGCTTGTGGTGACCGTGTAAAACGAAAGCACTTGTTGAAATGTAGCGGTCGCTGAAACAAGAATCACTTGACCTTTAGTCGTGTGGAGTGTCAAGAAAGTTTAAGCTGAATGACTTTTACCATATTTAACATATCTGAAATATCCATGGATACTTTCGTCGCAAAACTCATACCCGTTCTATCTATTACTTTAAACATTTTCTTGTATTCAACTATTGTCGTCTGTGTTGCTTCCGCAACTTCATCCGGTTTATTACAATAAAATTGTCCTTCAACTATTGCATCTTTCCTACCCATTTTTTTCATATATTTGTGTGTTCTTTTCACTGCGGCTGCACTAACCGCATCAAAAATAAGGTATGCATTTTTAAATTGCTTCATTTTCTTTATCAAATCCACTACAAGATCGTGTTTGAAATAATAAAACAAACCACTGGCAATAAATAAAGTAGGCTTTCCGTTCAAATCCTCACTTAAATCCTTAATCCATCCATCTTCTAAGATTGATGCTTTTATATATTTCATTCTATCTTCAGGTGGCAATATTTTTTCACGCATATCCATAACTTCTTTTAAATCCAGCTCGAACCATTTCGCAGCACCATTATCGACTCTATAATAGGTTGTTTCTAAACCGCATCCAAGTTCCACAATATTCGCATCAAGATTTTTAAGCAGAAAGCTTTTTATGCTGTCATCAATATTCCTACACCTACTGGCACTAGACATAAATGTATATTGTGTTTGAAGTTTATCTTTAAGAATATCTTCTGGAATTAAACTCTTCATCTCTAAAGCTTTTTTATCATAAAAAACATCTGGGAAATTTTCAGATGCGTAAATTCTTCCACCCATTGGTACATACAATGTTTCAGATATTTTTGATAATTCAGACATAAATGTTCCCTCCATAGTATAAAAAGTTAATCTTAATTTACACTGCCAATATCAAAATTTAAATCTTTTTAGCAATATAATATGCTCAAATAGCTATTCTAATCCGTTATTCTAGCCAAAATTCTCTTTGCTTTAAAATTATTTCTTCTATCCTATTAATATAATCATATGGATTTTTTACATGTGCAAGCCTAGTTATGAGGTTAGCTGAATAATCTATTTTTTTTGATATTGCAGCTGCTCCAAAAGCTATTATATTTGTTCTTTCCTCCATTATATCAATATTATAAAAACATTCTTTATTTTCTCTACAATATCCTACATTTTCTAAACTTCCACCCGTATATTTTTGTCTGTACATGTAATATGGAATATATTCTGCTTTCTGCAATGACTTATGAGCATAATCAATCATTTTATTCGCAAGATTGTCATCCTGCATCGAAAGCTCATCTACAAATTCCGATCCTTTTTTACGATATAATGTGTGTATTGTTATATTTTCCGGTTGATAATATATTGCCTTATCTAAAGAATACTTAAAATCGTAATATGTTTCCTTGGGCAACATACTTATCAAATCCATATTTACTATAAACCTATCTTTTGCAAGTTTAAAAGCCCGCTCAATATCTTTTGATGAATGATGTCTTCCTATTTCTTTAAGAGTTCTATCGTTAAACGTCTGTGGATTGATTGAAATTCTATTCACGCCCGAGTATGACAGCATATCTATTTTTTCCTCATCTAATGTCTCTGGTCTTCCGGCTTCAACCGTATACTCAACTCCATAGTGAGAAAAAACTGTAAGGATCTTTTCGAGATCTTCAGTGTCGATAGATGTTGGAGTTCCTCCCCCTATATACACTGCTCTTATCTTCCCATTAACCTTTTTTAAAATTTCAGGCAACAAAGATAACTCTTTTTCAAGGCACGATATATATGGTTCAACCAGATGGACTGTCCTATTCAATGGTTCTGAAACAAATGAGCAATATTTACATTTTGATGGACAGAATGGTATAAAAACAAATACATCATACTCATCTTTTTTGCTCAATACGGGGCTCTGTATTTCTGTAATACGACGAATAAGCTCTACTTTCTTATCCTGAACTGAAAATACATTTGTAAATAAATCTTCCGCTTGTTCATTTAATTCTCTAAAAAATTTTGTAGGTCTTATCCCTGTAAGGCATCCATACGGTAAATTAATTTCTGTTAAATAAGATAATGTATTGTATATTGCTACTTTTAAAAACATTTTAATATTTCGTTTTTTTTCAATTTCGTCTTTATATTCAATTTTATAATCATATACCTTTAAAAAATTGATAAATTTATCTGAAATGAGCCTTACATGCAAAACATCTTTTTCTAAAACATATTCAACAGCAAGTTTTAAATCATACTTGTATCTGGGGGCAAACAGTCTGATAAGTTCCAACAAATCGTTTTCATATTCTCTGTTAGATATTTTAAAAGAAATCATGCAGTATTTCGTTATGCTCCCTTTCAAAATTTAAACTTGTTGTTATTCCGTGACCTGGATAAACTTTATAATCACCTTCAATCTTAAACAATTTATTTTTTAAAGAATTTTCCATTTCAGGAAAACTTCCACTAGGAAAATCGGCTCTCCCATATGATGTGTAGAAAAGTGTATCTCCAGAAAATATATTTCTATCAATCACAATAGCCATAGACCCTTTCGTGTGTCCCGGAGTATGTATAAAGCTAATATGCGTTCCAAACACCTCTATCTCTTCAATATCGTCAGCTAGTATATCAACATTAAAAGATTCCACATCTATCCCCATGGTATACCCCATGTTGCTATGTGACTTTATCAAATAAATGTCTTCTGAATGCATGATGACTTTTGCTTCATTATGTTCTTTCAACATATCTGCAACTCCGGCTATATGGTCAAAATGTCCATGCGTAAGGATTATGTATTTTAATTTAAGCTTATTTTTCATAAGATACTGCTTAATCTCTGCTGTATATTCTCCAACATCTATCGCAATTGCATCTGAAAAATCATCATTGTGACAAATATATGTGTTGGTTTCAATCGGGCTAGTATAAAAAGTTCTGATTTTCATCTTCTTACCTCCAGCACACCTTTGATCGCCATTATTTTCCTAACCAAATTATCTAGCTCTTCTGTATTATGAATCTCAATAGTTATCGTAATCTCCGTAATCTGCTCTTTTTCATCATTTCGTAATACTGCTGAATGTATAGGAATTTTTGAATTAGACATCAATGCTGTTATATTAGCAGGAATCCCCAAACTTTTCTCAGCCCTTATCACCATAGATGAATAGAATGAATCATTTGCCTTTACATCCCATTCAGCTTTAATAAGTCTGTTTTCTTCCATGCCTTTTATATTGATGCAATCTTTTCGATGTACTGATACTCCACGCCCTCTTGATACATATCCAATAATTTCATTGCCCGGAACTGGGGTACAACACTGTGCAATTCTTACGGAAAAGTTCGCATTGCCGTTTATTAAAATACCACTCTTTGATCTCTGATCAGACGACTTTTTCTCTTTTGCAATTGGTATTGGTTTTGGATTCTGCTGTTTAAAATTATCTATCAATCTTGATAAAACAACATTAGTCGATATGCCACCATATCCTATTGCAGCATACATATCATCTTCTTCACTTAATGACTGTTTCTGAAGTATTTGTATAATAACCGCCTGCGACATTATATCACTCAGGATATACCCCCTTCGCTTTGCTTCTTTATCAAGCATGTCCTTTCCACGAGCAATATTCTCTTCTTTCATCTCTTTCTTAAAGAATGCTCTTATTTTTGATTTTGCAGATGCCGTTCTTACAAAATTCAACCAATCAAAACTAGGACCTTTACTTGTAGTGGCTGTTATTATATCAACGATATCCCCAGTCTGTAGTTTGTATGTCAAAGGCACTATTCGCTTATTTACTTTAGCTCCTATACAATGATTTCCAACTTCGGAATGTATCTTATATGCAAGATCAACTGCTGTCGATCCAACTGGCAAATCATACACATCTCCTTTAGGCGTGAAAACAAATACTTCATCATCAAATACATTTATCTTTACTGCATCCATGAACTCTTCTGCACCACCAATATCTCTCTGTGCCTCTACAACTTCCCTTAACCATCTCACCTTACTATCGAGTTCAGTTTCTACCGCTGTCTTTCCTTCCTTGTATTTCCAATGTGCTGCAATTCCGTATTCAGCAACTGCATGCATCTCATGAGTTCTTATTTGTATTTCAAAAGTTTCATTAAACTGAGTTATAACTGTGGTGTGTAACGACTGATAGTTGTTAGCTTTAGGCATTGCAATATAATCTTTAAATCTTCCTGGTATAGGTTTCCATAAATTATGTATCGCTCCCAACATCGTGTAACAATCTTTTACTGAATCTACAATTATTCTTACTGCAAGTAGATCATATATTTCATCTATGCCAATATTATTTTTAACCATTTTCTTATATACGGAATAGAAATGCTTTGGTCTGCCATTGACTTCTCCTTCTATTCCAAGTTGGTCAAGTTTTTCTCTTATCCTATTACTTACAATATCAAGGAACCCCTGCCGTTCCGTTCTTCTTTTCATTACTTCAGTTGTGACTTCCTTGTATTTTTCCGGCATAAGATACATCATTGCCGTATCTTCAAGTTCACATTTAAAAAAGGATATACCTAATCTTCCAGCTAGAGGTGCATATACATCCAATGTTTCCTGAGCTATATATTGCTGTTTTTCAGAAGACAAGTATTGCAGTGATCGCATATTATGTAACCTATCTGCCAGCTTAATTATTATGACTCGCAAATCTTTTGCCATTGCCATAAATATTTTCCTAAAATTCTCAGCCTGCTGTTCTTTCTTATTTACAAACTGCAATTTTTCTAATTTAGTTACTCCTTCTACCAATTCGAAAATTTCTTCTCCAAACTCCTTCCTCAGTTCATCTGCACCTATTACAGTATCTTCAAGTACATCATGAAGAAATGCAGCAACAATTGTTGAACTATCAAAACCAAAATCTGCTAATATCTCAACCACTGCACATGGATGAATAAAATAATCCTCCCCGGAAACCCTTTTCTGCCCTAAATGTGCAGTATATGCAAAATCATATGCCTTTTTAATAAGGGAATATTTTTCTGGATATATTTTTCTTAATTTCAATAAAAGATTACTCATGCTTTAAGTTCTTATAATAATTTGATTTTTCCCAATCAAATTGTCCATTACGAATCTCAATATTATTCTTCTGTATTTCCATTTGTCCAACATCAATCATTATATTGCATACTATAAGGAAATCTCTATAACTGATTTTATATGAAGTATTCAAATTTTTGTATAGGCTTTTCAACCCCACAACATCTTTTGCGGATCTACTCATCATCTGAATATTGTATGTCGCTTCTCTAATTTTCTTATCAGAAAGCATAATCGGGGATACCACTTCACCTTCAAAAAGATATGTGTGCACATAATTTGGAATATTTTTTATGTATCCAACTGATAACGGTGCTTTCATAAAAATAACTTTTTTATAATATTTAAAATCAAAGTCTTCACCAGGTGCAATAATAACGGATGTTGTTGGTAACATATATGACTGACTAACCAAATGATATGGTAAAGACTTTATGCTTTCATATTTACACAATTCATATTCAGGAACTGAGTTAAAAACAAAAAGAACTCCATGTGCTATTTTACTATTTTCAATCGCTGCCTTTGCTGAGATAAATAACACTTTATCGCTCGAATAATATTTCATCTGATGAAGATTAAAAATTTCAAATTCTTCCTGTGACATATTCATCTGTAAAATATTTAAACCTGCTATTATTCCCTGAGAAGTTACATTCCTGCCATACTCATTTAAAGCGAGATATAATTTATACTGTGCTGTAAATTTACCCATATCTTTTAAATATGGATATTTTTTAAATCCTATTACTTCAAGATATTTATTTTTACTCTTTACATGTCTACTTGCAGATATCTGAGCAAAGTCTAATTCATTGCTTGTTAATAAAAATGAAGGTCTTGGATTACTCAGTCCTGTAGGTTCAAGATAATCAAGCTCTGATATGAATGGCTTTATATCAGTATGTAGATCAATCTCCATATCTGTATATTCAATTTTCTCAAATATGCTTTCATGAAATTTATTACAAACAGTATCATTCATTTTTCGTTTAAATTCAGCAAAATTTTCCTTTTCGAGTATTACTCCTGCTGCCATGGAATGCCCGCCAAACGATACACATAAATCAGAAGCTTCTGAAATACATTCATATAAATTTACATCTTCTATACTTCTCGCTGAACCTTTTAATACTCCTTCTTTTTCTTGAAAAAGAATAACTGGAAGATGAAACATTTCACAGAGCTTTGCAGACGCTATCCCAATTACTCCTGATTCCCAATTTTCTCCAGAAAGAATAATTATTTTTTCCTCATTAAAATCTATTTGTTTTATTTCTTCAAGGGCAGCTTCCACAACTTCTTCACATAGTTTTTGACGCACTGTGTTTTGTTCATTCATTTTGGCTACAATATCCGTTAAAAGGAAGTAGTCCTCTTCAAGAAACAGTTCCACAGCCCTACCTGCAGTACCGACTCTACCCATCGCATTAATTTTAGGAGCAAGCTTAAATGATATTTCCTGAGTCGTTATAACATTGTTATCAGCGAGCATTCTAAAACATCTACGTGAATTCCTATTCATATTTTGAATACCAAGCTTGGTTATAATTCTATTATCAGATACCAACGGCACAATATCTGCGACTGTAGCTAAGGCAGCTATATCTAAATATTTTTTTGCTTCATCTATTCCATACATTGCTTGTATGATCTTTAATACTAATCCTGCTCCGCAAAATTCATAAAATCCAATTTTCTCAATTTTGGGATCAACTACTATACAATTAGGTATGTTTTCTTTAGGCTCATGATGATCTGTAATTATTACTTCAACACCTTGCTCCTTTAAGTATTCGACTTCTTCCACTGCAGTTATCCCACAATCAACAGTTATAAATAAATCCGGTTTCCATCTCCCTATAGCGGAATCAATACTTTCTTTACTTAATCCATATCCCTCATCTCTATTCGGAATATAATATTGAATATCAAGTTTATCTTTCAATGCAAGCATAAAGATGGCTGTAGCACATACTCCATCACAATCATAGTCACCAAATATCATCACCTTTTCATTATTTGCAACTGCTTTTTGTAATCTCTCAACTGCCTTTTTCAGATTGACAATATCATATGGATCTGTTAAATCATTCAAACTTGGATTTATAAACTTATCTATCTCTTCAAGATTTATACCTCGAGATATAAGCATCTGCACAAACTCATGAGAAAATCCTCTGCTTGTTGCTATTTCACATTCTCTGTCGGATATTTGTCTATCATTTTTTTTTGTTATTATCATGTTTTCCTTTTTCAAAACTTATTGTATCACACATGCCTCTTTATTTCGTCTAATAAATTATGTTCAAAATTCATCGTGCATATTACCTTAGGAGTTGTATCCTACATATAAAAAAATCAGTTCGTGGTAAAAACATATAAGAACAATTTTCTGTAATGAGAAATTGCAAAAATATTTTGATATTTATATACTCTAATTATGAAATTATTCGTTGCATCAGATATACATGGAGATGCCATTAGCTTAAAAAAATTTTTTTCAATTGTAGACAAATATCTCAAAATCGATAGAAACTGTAGAGTCGTTCTGCTTGGCGATATATATAATCATGGACCTCGAAATCCTATCCCTGCAGGATATAATCCTCAAGAAGTTGCACATACCTTAAATGAAGCTATGACATTTTTAACAGTCATAAAAGGTAATTGTGATAGTGAAGTAGATGAAATGATTTCTAACTTTCCATTCATTCCTTACTTTGAAATGGAGTGGGGCAACTCGATGTTATATTTTACACATGGGCATAAAATAAATAAGGACATGCCTTACAAAGGTGACTTTACAAAAAATAACATTGTATTACATGGACATTTCCATATTCCACGCATTGATGTAGTCGACGGAATCACCTATGTGTGCGTAGGATCTATAGGCATGAATCCAATAAATGTGCCAAAATCATATTGTGTATTGGATGAGAACACTTTATCCTTGTATGACTTAAATGAAAATTTGCTTGAAAAAATAAATATTTAGACATTCTAAGCCATTAAATCTTCTATTTTTCTTTATTTTCAACAGTGTTTTTTGCTGTATCAGATGGAGCCGTTCCTTCTTTATTAATGATATTTTGTCTTATATAGTATTTTTTTGATGATACAAACATTAAAATAATAAATATTACAGCGGGTATTGTTACGACTAATATGACAAGCATCTTTAATCCCAGTTTTTTTTCAGGAGCTTTTTCAACTTTCTTTTCCACTTTATTACTTTCAATATCATCTGAATTTATAAAACCTATAAAGCGTTCATCCTTATATTCAACCCACACGCATATTCTTTTCGTATTGCCACTAACATATCCTATACGGTACATTTTAAAATTATCATTTTTTGATAAAGTCAACTTACTGTCGAGAGATTTTTCAATTGTTATTTCTTTTTTTGTGTTTATAGCAGTTCTATTCGGTTCCCTACTCTGTGTCTTAGTTTTTTCATAATCTTCTTTGGATATATAAAACTTCTCCTTAGAATCAAAAACCCGCACAATATAATATTTTTCTTTATATCTTTCACCCGTTAGGCTTATTATTCCTTTATCAACAACAACATTGAATGTATAGTCGCCAATTTTTTTTATAGTTACAGTATTCTCTTCCGTTGTAGACAAATATTCTGCATATGCCGTTTTAGCTCCGCAAAGCAAAGGTATACATATACATATAACCATGATTAAACCTAAAACTATTTTATGTTTAAAATTTTTGCTCATCGAAAACTATTATACCTTTAATTTCTGCCGCATACAAAATTAATCAAAACTTCTTTATATTATTGTTTTTATATATATAGTATTGAATGGTGTATCCGTTATCTTCAACTGTATCTTCTCTTGAGTCTATAGTCCAATCTGGATTTATATCTAGATTCTCAAAATGTAATGTCGCTTCTCCATTTGCAAATACTTTAGTTACATATGCTTTTTCACAATATGGCAACATTGTTTTATATAACATAGCACCACCTATTATAAATATATTGTCTGTCTGAAATTTTCCAAGTTTTTCAAATAATTCTTCTAAACTTCTTACGACTATAGCCCCATCAACATCTTCACCATCGGGCCATAATACTATATTAATACGGTCCGGTAACGGTCTAGCTTTAGGCAATGACTTCAATGTGTTTGAACCCATTACAACAATATTGCCAGTCGTGATTTGTTTAAAATGAGCTAGATCTTGCGGCAAACGAAATAAAAGAGAATTATTCTTACCTATTCCCCAATTGTCATCAACAGCTACTATAATATTCATTTAAACCGCCACTTCAATTTTATGATCAAACTTATTTGCAACATAATTTTCCAATTTAAAATCATCTGCAGTAAAATCATAAAAATTCTTTATGTCATTATTAATAATAAATTTTGGAGCTTCGTATTCCGGATTCTTAAGTATTTCTTCAACTATACTTACATGTCTATCATAAATATGTGCATCTGCAATTACATGTACAAGTTCACCAACCTTTAACCCTGAGACTTGTGCAAACATATGTACCAATACAGCATACTGTACAACATTCCAGTTATTAGCGGTTAGAGTATCTTGAGAACGTTGATTTAGGATAGCATTCAATTTATCGCCTTCCACATTTAATGTAAGTGAATATGCACACGGATATAAATGCATTTCATGTAAATCTTGAAAATTGTATATGTTTGTCATTATTCTCCTAGAATTTGGATTATTCTTTAAATCATAAAGAACTCTATCAACTTGATCAAACATCCCTTCCTTATACTGATGTTTTATTCCAAGCTGATATCCATATGCTTTCCCTATGCTACCACTTTCATCAGCCCAACTATCCCATATCCTACTATTTAAGTCATGTACATTGTTAGATTTTTTTTGCCATATCCAAAGAATCTCATCGATAGCAGATTTAAAATATGTCTTACGCAATGTAATTATCGGAAACTCTTTTGAAAGATCATATCTATTAACTATCCCAAACTTTTTTATAGTATGTGCAGGAGTCCCATCAGCCCATCTTGGTCTAACTTCATATTGTGTATCCCACACCCCATGATCAATTATTTCTCTACATGTTTTTATAAATATTTTGTCCGCTAAAGCCATTTTGTTCCTAATCTAATATAATTCATATCCTGCTAATAAGCATTTTTTATTTGATTCAATAAATTGAGGTTTATTTGCAAACACTTTTTCGATTGTGGACAACATTTGTTCCTTTGTAAAAAGCCCTGTAATCTTTACATATGCTCCAAGGATAACAAGATTCATTGCTTTATCATTTCCTATTTCATGAGCTATATCATTTGCCTTAATATAATATGTCTTTACATCTTTTCTATTTACTTTGTCTGATATTAAAGAACTATTTACAATTATAATTCCACCGTTTAAAACATTCCCAGTAAATTTATCAAGACTCGGTTTATTCATTGCAATTAGGCAATCAGGTCTTGCTATAATCGGGGATGCTACTTCATTATCATCTATAACTACAGAACAATTCGCAGTACCTCCTCTCATTTCTGGACCATATGAAGGTAGCCATGTAGCGGCTTTGTTTTCATACATAGCAGCATATGCCAGCATTTGTCCTAGCGACAAAACTCCCTGTCCACCAAATCCAGCGACTATGATTCTCTGCATATTAAACCTCCTTGAATACTCCGAGTGGATATACCGGAGTCATTTTTTCCTTAACATATTCAAGTGCTTGTAACGGAGACATATGCCAGTTTGTAGGACATGTCGAAAGTAACTCTACAAATGAGAATCCCTTCCCTTCAACTTGATAATTGAAAGCTTTCTGAATACATTTTTTTGCATCTCTGATACCTTTGATATCTGCCAATGTGCATCTTGCTATGTAACTTGGTCCATCCAAAGTTGCCAATAATTCACACATTCTTACTGGATAACCATTTTTAATTGGGTCTCTTCCATATGGCGATGTTGTGGATTTTTGTCCTAACAATGTTGTCGGTGCCATCTGTCCACCAGTCATACCGTATATTGCATTATTTATAAATATAACCGTTATATTTGTTCCTCTCATTGCTGCATGTACTATTTCTGCCATACCTATTGATGCCAAATCTCCATCACCCTGATATGTAAAAACTATTGAATTAGGTCTTACAAGTTTTGTTCCGGTTGCTACAGCTGGTGCTCTTCCATGACTTGCTTCCTGCATATCAATATTAAAATAATCATATGCAAAAACACTACAACCAACAGGACATATTCCCACAGCTCCTTCTGGCATCTTCCCAGCTTTTTCTAAATCTTCAAGAGCCTCGGCAACCAATCTATGTGAAATTCCATGTGTACATCCTGGACAATAATGCATTGTTTTATCTGTTAAATATTTCGTTTTTTCAAATACTACTGCCATTTTACTTCGCCTCCTTTTTTACAAATTCAACAATGTCTTCCGGAGACATAACATTTCCACCACTTCTTCCAAAGAACAACACAGGTTTCAATTGTTCCGTATACAACTTAACATCTTCAATGTATTGCCCCATGCTCAATTCTGCAACTACAAATTTTTTAACATTCTTTGATTTTGCAAATTTCAACATCTCTGCTTTTGGAAATGGGAAAAGTGTAATTGGTCTAACAAGTCCTACCTTAATTCCTTCAGCTCTTAACATATCAACTGCGGACTTTGCTATTCTACCGATTGTACCATATGCAGTTATTATTATTTCTGCATCATCTGTTTTATACAGTTCAACCATTGTCTCATTCTTTTCCATTTCCTCATATACTTTTTTAAGTCTATGATTGACCTCTTCAAGTTCATCAGGAACAATGTAAAGTGAGTTCACTACTCTTCTAGTATCTCCAAATCCTCTTCCGTCTGTTGCCCACTTCAATGGTTTAAGCTTTGATACATCTTTCATTTCAGGTAATGTGATAGCTTCCATAATCTGACCCAACATACCATCACCCAATATCATTACTGGGACTCTATATTTTTCTCCTTTTTCAAATGCATCGTAAATGATATCAACACATTCCTGAACTGAACTAGGTCCGTATACAAGCATTTTATAATCACCATGCCCTCCACCTTTTACTGTTTGGAAATAATCTCCCTGTGCCGGTTGAATTCCACCAAGTCCTGGTCCACTTCTCACCATATTAATAATTACACATGGAAGTTCAGCACCGCACATATAACTGATACCTTCTTGTTTTAAACTTATTCCTGGACTAGATGAACTAGTCATTGCTCTTCCACCAGCTGCAGCAGCTCCATACAACATATTAATTGCCGCAACTTCACTTTCTGCTTGGACAAATGCTCCGCCTACCTCAAATTGTCTCCAACTCATATATTCTGGAATTTCATTCTGTGGAGTTATAGGATAACCAGCGTAAAATCTGCAGCCTCCTCTTATTGCCGCTTCTGCAATTGCTTCATTTCCTTTCATTAATCTCTTCTCTGCCATAATCTATTTCTCCACTTTAATTACACAATCTGGGCACATTATTGCACAAAAAGCACAGCCAATGCATTTGCTCGGATCTTTTTCTGTAAGGACAAAGTACCCCTTTGCATTACTCTTTTCTTTAGATATCTCTAAAATTTGTTTAGGGCATACATGGGTACAAAGCCCACACCCTTTACACTTCTCAGTGTCAATTGTTAATTTTGCCATTTTTACCTCATATATAAAACACCGTTACACAGTGCTGAAATTAATGTACTATATAATATTGATTTGAGTGATAAATTTGCACTAACTTTATTTTTCGCAGCTCACTCGTACTGCGTTCAATAATCGAAATTCCTCACTATAAATATGTTTAAAACAACCTTTTTTAACATGTCACAAAAAGGCAAACTTCCCATTACCGGTTTGTACATCTTTTTCTCCATCATTGCATATTTCATTTTGTTACCTCTGCCTTTCAGTACATTTTACATTAGCCTGATTTTTTTGTCTAATTTAAACCACATTCCCACATAAACATACAATCTACTTTATATTTAAAAAGGCTATGCTTCTGCATAGCCTCTATTGGCGTTATTCTCTCAAGCTATCTGCATCATTACTTCCAAGTAACATGTGCATTGCTTCCTTCAAATACATTTTCTTTTGTTGCATTGCCATGCAATGTACTTGTAAATAATTCAAATGTTTTATCAAATTTTGCACAGCCTTTAAATGCATATTCATATATTGTTTCCAACTTATTAAAATCATACTCAAATATATTTAATTCTTTACACCCTTCAAATGCTGATTTTAATATGTGCTTAATATTATCGTTTAATTTTACTGTTGTAAGCTTTTCACAATCTCTAAATACATCCGCATTGATTTCTGTCAATTTACTTCCACTTAAATCGACTTCTTCAATCTGTGTTTTGGCAAACGCTTCACTCCCCATACGTTTTAATGCATTCTCTGAATTTGTGAATTTAAACTTATTCAATTTAGAGCCTTTAAATGCTGCAACACCTATATCTTCTACTGTATTTGAAAAATATTTATCCTCACTTCTAACTTTCTTTTCATCAAAATTATATGCCCCTACATAATTAAGGTATAATCCCTGTTTTATTGAATCTGATAAATAAAGTCTCTTATCCTCGCTAAGTGCCAATCCATCAAATGCGTTTTCGACATATCCAACAATCTCATGTATATCCTTATCACTTGAGCTCTTCAAGTATTTACCTGCGACTATTCTTCCGCCAATCATGTCATAATATGACAAAATATCGGCTTCATTCTGGGTTCCAATTATTGTGTATCTAGAATATTTTTTAGGATCTGCATCCTTTGTTTTATAATCGTCATTAAATTTAAAATGCATTATTTGTTTGTCATTGCTTGACCCGCTTACATTATAGAATCTATATTGTCCGCTTGAAAACTTATCTTTTAATTTTGGATTTGTTGTTATAGGATTGCCTTTGTCATCTACCTTCAAGAACTTTTTCATAACCTTTTTACCATTCTCTTCAACTTCTCTCTCTTCAACTTCACAACCTAATAACTCAATGAAATATTCTGTATTTGGTATAGATACTGTTATACCTTTTAATACCTTACCTTCATCTTCAAAAACTGATAAATCTGCTTTTATATCAGCTATATATTGATATTTCGCCTCATATGAATGTCCTTCAGCGTTAGTTTTTATTTCTCTACTATTGATAGTAGCCTTATCTGGAATTACAAGCTTTTTGCGTTCTATAAGATTTGCAAATTGTATGCCATTTATTGTCGCTTCTGTTGCATGTAACTCTTCATATCCAATCAATTCTGTTTTAAAAATATCACTATCTATAATTGTTGTATCATTAACCTCTGTTACATTATATAACTGAACAGATTCAAGCTGCGTACAACCTTCAAAAGCTCTTTCTCCTATTTTCTTTATTGTCTTTGGGATATACATACGAATTATGTCATCTTTACCAGCAAATGCCCCATTTGCTATGGCTGTAACTACATATGTTTTACCGTCATTCTTAACTGAACCCGGAGCAACAAGAACTTTCTTATATCCAGATTTTAATCCGGTTATTGTCGCACCTTTACTTGAATATGAAAACTCAAAATCATCTACATTTTCTTTAAATGCGACTTTATATCTTATGACCCCTTCTATCTTCTTTCCCCTTTCTTCGTAACTTACTTTAATATTATGGAAACCTGGATCTACTGTCTTTAATACTTTGTTTTCAACAACATCCCCTCCTGGAATATGGTTACCATCAAGCTCAAGATATGTGAGATTTTCATTTTGTGCATCAATTCCATATTTCTCGCCATCCCCTTTTGTTACTGATAATTTTATTTTACTTGTGTCTACATCCTGTCCCTGTGCATATATCAACTCACTATCCTGCTCTACACTTATTATTTCTGCCGTTTCAACTTTATAATGATGTACAACTTCAAGAGGGTCTCCATTTTCTTTTTTAAATTCACCCCAACCTTCTATTTCAAGTTTCTTCTTGATATCATATTCGCCAGGCTCGTTCTTATATGTTGACACATCAGATTCGGTAAGCTTAATTTTTTCCTCATTACCGTCAATATCAATATACGAAATATATGCATTTGTTATATCCATAACAATATCGCTTGTATAATACCTATCTTTCAATCCTGTTATTTGAATAAGTTTTGTTTCATCCGGAGCATTAAAAATTGAATACTTAAAGTTTGTTTTAATATCATTAAAGATTTCTAATTCAACTTCATGGGAACCCTTTTTATTTAGTTCGTCATCAACAAATTTACTTTCTACAACTGCCTTTTCAAGCTTGCCATATGCTTTGCCTGATAATTCATTAGCATAAGCAATTTTAATTCCCTTCTCCACTGAAGTTTCAGGGGCCTTAAAAATATCATCCACAACTTTGTAATCAACTTTTCTTCTCAAATATTTAGTCGATACTACATTTTCATTAATTTCAACATTAGTAATTTTTAATTCTGAAAAACTACCTGCATTTTCCTTATACAGTATATGGTTTATATTTGTTAATTCAGTTATTGTTTTACCTTCGATTTCTGTCTTAAGCTTATGAAGAACTTCATTTTGTAGATATATTTTGCTCCCTTTCTTTAAATTAATGCTATCTGAATCTATATTAAGATCCCCATCTATCATTGATGCATCTTTAGAAATAAAAGCCACTTTTTTTAAATTTTTATTATCCTCAAATGCATTTTTTGATATTTTAATTTTCTTTGAATATATGAATAGTTCTGTAAGATTTAAAGCATATTCACCTGATAAACCACACTCTACAATTTCTTCTATATCTTCATCAACATGCACTGTTTCAGACTGACTTAAATTCGCAATAACTTTTTTATTTACCACTACCAATCCTTCAGCATTTTTATGTTCCTTTAAAAATTCTAAAGAATCCTTAAATGCATATTTACCTATCTTATTTACACTATCAAGATTTGTAACTGTTTTTAATTTATGTTGGGATTTGAATGCTCTGTCAGCTATTGTTGTAACAGCTCCTGGGATTGTATATTCAGTGATATCTGGCTTTGTAACTCTATATAATGCATTCCCAAAGATAACATCTTCCTCTCTCGCAAACTTATCGTCCAACAATTTTGTACCTTGTAAAGCACTTTCAGAAATATATTCTATAACTGTTGATAAAATATCAATTTCTTCCAAATTCTTTAAATATGAAAATGCATTATCATATATTTTTGTAACCGCATTTCCAAGTAAAACTTTTTTAACATGTTTAAGTTCTCTAGTTTCTTTCTCCTTAAAATTATCAAAAGCATCAACTCCAATAATGCTAATGTTTTCTGTACTTAAATCAATTGTATCGTTACTAGAAGCTGTGGTCGCTTTATATAAATATTTACCACTTTCAGTATTGAATATTATTGAATCATCAGCGTTTTTCTCAAGGAATTTCGTTGCTTTAAATGCATCTCTGCCTATCTTGTTTATTGTGTTAGGCATAATAACTTCAGACAATCTTGAACTTTTTTCAAATGCACTAGGAAGAATCTCTTTTATTTTACTCTGACTCATATCTATGCTTGTAAGATGTGTTAAATCTGCACAACCGCCAATTTTAGAAACAAATCTTTCTACACCATCAACAACAACTTTTTCAGGTATCTTCAAATTGCTTGTTGTTTTATCTTTAAGATTCAATAACGACACTGTTCCGTCAGAATTAATTTCATACCCTGGTTTATATGAAGCTTCCTGATCACTTTCAGGTAGATTATAGAATGCAGATTCTACTATATAATTGGATAATTCCGCATCATTTATTACCCATTTTGGGAATAGTCTTGCCTTGCCATCACTTACAATATTTTCAATTTTTGTATTTTCTGATATCTTATCAACATTTTCAAATGTATTATTTTTATACCATCCTTCTTTGTAAGCACCTTGTGATTTTTTAATTTTAGTAAAAAGATCTGAAAGTTTCATTCTCTTTTTTACCGATTGGTCTTTGTTTTTAAATATTTCAATTTCAGTAACAATGTCACCAATTTCCTTTCCAAAAGGTATTCCGTTTATTACAAATGATGATGGAAAATTTTTCCCATCAGCATATTCAGACTCCGCTGATACCCCTTCTGTTAAAGGATCATTAGTGGCATCATATGCATTTGCTTCTTCATATGTCTTCCCAAAATTGCCTCCGTATGTGTAAATTTCTGTCTTATACTTATTCTGATTCCAATGTGCATATAAATTTACAACATTATCTTTCTCGTCACCAGGTTTAAACAAATATTGTATTTCTTTTTCAATTCCACCTTCTATAATTTTTTTATACCATCCTTTAAAACTATGTGATTTATACTTATTTAAAGTTTTTCCGTCTGGTAATTCATAATCATTATTAGTTCCTGAAATCTTTCCTGTAACCTTATTAACTATAACATCTGATATATCTTCTGGATCACTTTCCCCTGTAATTAACTCTCTATCTCCCGGAAGATTTAAATGATATTTAAATGTCACATTATTTGCTTCATACTTTGGAATAAATTTATATAGATATTTTTTTTCATCATCTTCTTTTCTAAATGTCAAATTTTCATTAAATTCTTTACTTATTTCTTTCTCATCAATCTTTGAATAACTATCTTGATTTTTGTCTGATGAGTATACCTCCATAATATATTTTTTAAAGGTATAACCCTGTTTCGTTATATTGAATTTCTCTATAAATCTTTCTCCCGTCGTTCTTTCACCTTCAACTGCCTCAATTGCAATATTTGTTCCGAGTGATTTGGCTGTAATAACTTTTTCATGGGGTTCAACTAAACTTCTCAATCCAGAATCATACTCAAAAGATATTCCCTCATCTGACACAACAAACTCGTTCGCTACTTTAAAAACATTTCTTTTCCTAACTATTCTAAGTGAAAATGTTCCTAAAATACCGTCATATTTTACTTTAACGGAACCTCTCCAAACTGGAATTTGCGAAACCGTTTGTGGTTGATCTATAACTGACTCTATCTCCGCAAGATTCTGTATCCATTCTTTTTTTAAAGAAACTGGTTCCCCAATATTAACCATCTCTTTGTTGGAAATCTTTTTTCTTTTCTGAATTTTTACCTGACTCCAGTCAATATCCTCATATACGGCATATTGCGTAAAGGGACTTGTTCCTCTAGATTCATCAAAATCCACTGTAAAATGAAGACTTACTCCCCTATTACTATCATCTTTTCCCTTATCTTTATTCTTTTTAACACATCCTGTAAGTATTGTTGTAAAAATGAGTGCAAAAACTACCAATAAAATAGCCAATCTGGATTTTTTCATAATTTCCCCTTGTTATATATAAATATATATATTTCAAGTATAAAATATTTAGACAAATTAAATCAATATTGAAATTTCTCTCTTAATAATATCGGTCAACTGTATGCTAAAATATATTTTTCAAAAAATTCAACTGACTTCAATAAAGAAGCAATAGGAACACATTCGTCATTGCCGTGCATTCTCGATAAAAGTTCTTTTGAAAGAACTAACGGAGTACATCTAAATGCATAATCAACGCATTCTTCCATCGTTCTACTGTCAGTTCCTCCGAATAACATGAATGGTGCAACTCCTACTTTTTGATCATACACATCCTTTATAACAGAACTTAGTTTTTTATATTCTTCACTTTTAAAATCCGACACTTTTGACGCATTTCGGGCATTCTGTACCGTTACTTTAATATTATTGTCATTTATAATTTCTTTCAACTTCTTTTCAACACTATCTTTATTATCCCATGGAGCAAGTCTTATATTCGCCAAAATACTAGCTTTAGCAGGGATTATATTAGGAGCAGATGATCCCTTCATCATCGTAAATACAAGTGTACTTTGATAAATCGCTCTATTTTGTTCATTGATAGACAATTTGTCATTAATAAACTCAGGAATTTTATTTTCCAAATCTTCATAGTATTTATCACTAGGATACATATTTTTATACATTTCAACAGTTACGGGGTGTATTGTTTGTTTCCATTCTTTCGAATCTTTATATTTTTCTTTCACTTTTAAAATAACTTTTGCAAGTGCATCAATTGCTTGATTATCTTCTGGCTGTGAACTATGTCCCCCTTTATTTTCGGCTGTAAATATAACATCCATATATCCTTTTTCAAGAACTCCAACCATGGCACATTTATAATCTGAAGCTGGAACATCCTCTATTACACCACCCTCATCAAGAGAAACTATAGGCTTAATTTTATGTTCCTTAAACCACTTAACACTTTCAAAACATCCTCCGCCGCCGATTTCTTCATTATCACTTAAGCTTATATATATATCTTGTTTCGGTTTTTCACCACGAGACAACAACCTTTCAACAGCTGTCATTATTGAAAAAATTACATTTTTACAATCAATTGTTCCTCTTCCAAATACGCATCCATCTCGTACCTCTGCTTTAAAAGGGTCGCTATTCCACATGCTTTTATCAACATCTACAACATCCTGATGTGCCATCAGTACAAGTGGTCTATCATGTTTCTTTCCTTCCCACTTATACAACAATGCATTACCTTTCAATTTGTTTTTTTGTAGGTTTTTATGTACAAGTGGAAAGCATTTCTCAAATTCTTTATGTAGCATATGAAATGGCTCATCTCCAGCATTTGACACTGTTGGACAATTAATTAAACGGCAAAATTTTTCTATATCAAGATTCATATATTCTCCTTGTTTTTTTGTAGTATAGCACATTATTCCTTTGCTTTTACTTACAAAATCTGCTTTTTATTTGACTTAATATCTACTGTTTTGATAAATTAATTGCTGTGCCGCACAAAAAAGGTTTTAAGTTTGCTGAGCAACACCTCATTGGCGAGACTGGAGAGAGGAGGTATTTTATGTACGCTATTATTAAGACAGGCGGAAAACAGTACAAAGTTGAAAAAGACATGCGTGTTAAAGTTGAAAAACTTGATGCAAAAGTTGGAGACAAAATCAATTTAGACTGTATCCTTGTAGTTGATTCTAAGAACAATCTCACCTTAGCTAAAAATTCAGACAAGATAGCCGTTGAAGCAAAAGTTGTTGCTCAAGAAAAACAACCTAAAGTTGTTGTTTTCCATTACAAAGCTAAGAAACAGATTAGAAAAAAACAGGGTCACAGACAGCCATATACTGAAATACAAATTACAAACATAGCTGTTTAATGACCAATATTAAATTTAAAAAAAATAATGACAAGTTCTGTGCTGTAGAATGCTCGGGACACTGTGGATACGATGATTATGGTAAAGACATCGTTTGTGCAGCAGCAAGTTCAATAGTACAGACAGCGGTACTCGGGATAATTTCATTAGTCGGTGTCGGAATTGATTACAAAATTGATGAAAAAAAAGGAAACTTGAAAGCAACACTCCCTGAAAAATTAAGTGAATCAGAAGAACATGACTGTGACTTAATTTTAAGAACTGCATTTTTGGGCTTGTCCGACCTAATGAAAACATATTCGGACTATATAAATTTGGAGGTAGAATAATGTTTATTAAAATACAATTATTTGCTCATAAAAAAGGTGGTGGATCTTCTCGTAACGGAAGAGACAGTAATGCTAAAAGACTTGGATGCAAGCGTGGCGATGGTCAATATGTATTATCAGGCAATATCCTTGTACGTCAAAGAGGAACAAAGTTCCATGCTGGAAACAATGTTGCGAGAGGAAAGGATGATACTTTATTTGCTGTAATTGACGGCATCGTAAAATTCGAGCACATTTCAAGGACAAAAAGACAAATATCAGTTTACGCTGAATAATTTAAAGTCACACATAATGACTTTTATATATGACTTTTTCAGTTGCAAAAAATGACTTTTTTAATTTGACCGACACTCTCATGTGCGGTCAGATTTTTCGTTATAAAATAAATAACAATAACTACACAATAATTTCAAAAAACAATTACGCTGAAATAGAAGAAAAAGATAACTATTATTTCTTTACTTGCAACGACACAAATTATTTTAAAAATTTTTTACATACTGACTATGACTATGCCACTCTCGCAAAACGTTTTGAAAAAGATCTCTACCTCGCAAAAGCTCTAGAATTCTCAAAAGGAATTCATATATTAAGACAAGACCCTTTTGAAATGATTATCTCGTTTATAATTTCACAAAACAACAATATTCCGAGAATAAAGAAAACAATTGAAAAACTCTGTACCGCACTTGGAACAAAAATTCCCAATACAAATTATTATGCTTTCCCAACATGTGAAACACTAGCAACTGCTGACCTATCATCTTTTGGTTTAGGATATAGAGAAAGCTACATCAAGGAAACAACCAACACTCTACTCAGTGTGGACCTTGGAAAACTTACGACATACAGCACAAATGAACTATTCAAATTCCTAATTTCACTTAAAGGGGTAGGTCCTAAGGTCGCAAATTGTATACTACTATTTGGCTTTGGCAGGTACAGTGTATTCCCAGTAGATACATGGATCCTTAAAATCTTTAACGAAACAGATGGAGTTAAACTTACACAAACTCTTGAAAATAAATATGGAGAATATTCAGGTTTTGTGCAACAATGGTTATATTATTATAAGCGTTCTATAGATATGCATCCGTAGCTCAACGGATAGAGCAACAGCCTCCGGAGCTGTAGATACAGGTTCAATTCCTATCGGGTGCACCATAGTTTTTTAAAGATTCCACACTATTATATATAGCCCCGACGATTGTTTTTTACCAAAATATCTTTTCTTTCAAATAAAGAATTCCCAAATTAATCCACTATATCAATCAATGACAGCAGTTCAAGGA
>CAUUJG010000016.1:0-15672 GCA_963545485.1 uncultured Clostridia bacterium
ATTTAATTTTAAATTAAATATCAGTTCCTTCTCTTTTTTTCTTTTTCTTAGCGTTGTTTCTATTGTGAGATCTTTCTTGAGCCATGATTCATTAAGTGTGTAATAATCATTTTCCTGCCTTAATTCTTCACTTCTAGTAATATTTCCACTTTTCTTATCTTTATCCCTTGAAAATATTTTAAAAACACCTAGACCATCATTTGCTATACGCTCAAGTTTAAGATATGTATGATCGGCATCAACCTTTTCAACAATTACTTTTTTTATGGCTTTTTCTATTATTTTTTTCTGTTTTTTCCCAACTCCAGATATTGTATAAGAATATTCGCTTGTACCTGTTTTTACAAACCCTTCATCTGCATATACCTGTTGTGAACCGACAATGCCAATACATATTAAATATATAGCCACAACTGCAATAAAAAGACAGGTACTTAATTTGTTCTTTATCTTCATTTCCTCACCTCAAGTTATATCTGCATAACTTATTTTAACACTATAACATTGAAAATAAAAAACAATTTACATTTGCATTTTTATTGCAAATTAAATACCTACTATAATATTTATTACAATATTTCTTAACCAAAGAAAGAGCAAGCTATCATCCTAACAGTTAAAACTGTGGGTTTTCTCGCCAGCATGTATTATAAAACTTTTTCTAAAAATTCTTGTAATCTTTTTGTTTTAGGATGCTTAAATATTTCTTCTGGAGTACCTGATTCCAATATCTTACCTTCAGACATAAATAAGATTCTTGTCCCTATTTGTTCCGCAAATCCCATCTCATGAGTTACTATAACCATAGTCATCCCCTCTTCGGCAACTTCTTTAATTAAATCCAGAACCTCTCCTGTCATCTCCGGGTCAAGTGCACTTGTCGGTTCATCAAACAAAATCACTTTAGGATTCATTGCCAGTGCTCTTGCAATTGCTATCCTCTGCTTTTGTCCACCTGATAGTGTTGATGGATATACATCTTTTTTTTCAAACAATCCGATTCTCTTAAGAAGCTTTTCGGCGGTCTGCTTTGCATTCTGTTTTATCTCTTGTATGTTCTTATATACAATCTCCGTTTTTTGTTTATATACTTCTACATATAAAACTTTTCTTAATTTTTCAATCTGTTTTCTTATGTCACTTGAAATGTCTTTTTTTATTTGAATTTCGTCTTGTAGCTTGTTCAATTTGCCTTTTAAATCAGCAATATTTTTCTCACTACTTGCTGATAGCCCTAAATTCACACTATTTGCAATACTAATTATCTTATCATTATATTTTTTGTATTCACTTTCTGTTAATATTTTTTCTTGTGGAAACAAATCTATTATATGACTTAATGCTCTTTCTTTACTTTCCAGTTTTTTTTCAAGTCTAACTTTTTGCTTTGTTAATTTTGAATCATATGTAACAAACTTTTTTTCTTTGATTTCTTTAACTTCTTTTGTATGTTCCCACTTTTCTTCCAATGGTTTCAAAACTTGTTTTATTTGCTCAATATAGTTTTTAATTTTCTCTCTTTTCTTCCTGTGTTGTTCCAATATGAACTTCCCAAATATAGTCATATACATGTTATATAAAGGTAAAAATATATTTTGAATTTTTGCCTTTCTATATGCATTGATGCCTATTTTAATTGGAGCAAAAATAATATTTTTCTCAACATTCATATTATTGAAAAGGTTGAATTGTTGGAAAACCATTCCCATTTTTTGTCTATAGTTGTTGATATTAACTTTAAAATCAGCAAGATCAACTCCCTCAAAAAATACCTGACCATATGTTGGATTTTCTAGAACATTAAGACATCTCAAAAAGGTTGATTTCCCACCACCTGACGGTCCAATTATTACAACCTTTTCTCCTTCTTCTATTTTTTCGTTTATATCATCCAATACTAACAAGTCACCAAATTTTTTGGTTAACTTACTTACTTCTATCACTGACACTTAATTTTTTCTCCACCTTTTTAATTACCATTGTAATTATAACTACTATAACCAAATATATTGCTCCCAATACCAAGTAAGGAGTTGTATACTCGTATGCATTATTTGCTATCTGTTGCATTACCACGGTCAAGTCTACTACGGTAATAAATCCCGCCACCGATGTATCTTTAACTAATGTTATAAGTTCGTTCCCAAGTGAGGGAATACTATTTTTTAGTGCTTGTGGAATTACAATTTTAAAGAGCGTTGTACCTGTACTTAATCCTAATGACCTTCCTGCTTCATATTGTCCTATATCTATTGCTGATATTCCGGCTCTTATAATTTCTGCGACATATGCTCCAGAATTTAATCCAAAAACAACTATTGCCACAACAAGCCTATCCACCCTCGTTAATCCCATCAAAGGAAATAATATATAATAGAAAATCAGCAATTGAACAATTATTGGTGTTCCCCTAAAAAGTGCAAGATAAATATCGGCTATTTTTGAAAATACAACTGCTGTCTTGCTATCCTTACTTGCCGCCTTTATTGTTGCAATAAAAGCTCCGATAATAATGCCTATAAGAAACCCGCTTAAAGCAATAATTGCGGTGTTTCCTAACCCCCGCAATATTGCTAATGTATTTGCTTTTGTAAACAGTGCTGATAAACGCATTATTTGTTAAACTTCGCCATCAAAACTTTTGCAACCAGTGCATCAACGATTACAAAATCGATTCGTCCATTTTTCATGTCCTGCACCGCTAGTGAAGGATTTGGATATGAACTTGCTTTTATCTTTTGATTATCTTTTGCATAATCTTGTGCAATACCAAATGAAGATGTTCCCTCTTGTGCTCCTATAACAAGTTTATAATTTCCTATTTTCTCTTCTGCAAGTTTCTTAATTTTTTTATTTATTTCGTCTGTTGTCATTCCATCAAAACTTTTATTATTCGCATTCACAATCATTACTTGCTTATCTACTTTATATACTTTTGTAAAATATAAATGTTCCCTACGTTCTTCATTCTCAGTAAGTCCTGCCATTGCAATATCAATCAATGAATCTTTTTTTGCTGTTGCTGGAATGATAGCATCAAAATTCATATTTTGAATAACAAGTTCTTTACCAAGCTCCTTTGCTATTTTTGCAGCTATTTCTATATCTACCCCAAGTATTTTCTGTGTTCCACTCGCAATATATTCGTATGGTGGATAATCTGCAGATGTTGCCACAACAAACTGTGTATCCTTCTTTGCAGGATCTGCTTCTGTCTTATATTCAATATTTTTTGCATTTGCCTGCTCGTCAGTCATCTTTGCATATTCTTCAAATAATTCATTAATTGTTGATTTGTTTTTATCAATCCACGCATTTACGATTTCTTGAGTCTTTTTACCAGCTTCTGTCTTTGCCATTCCAAATGCAATTGGATCTTCTGCTAATGTTGCTTCTACTATTTTAATTTTTGTTTTCGAACCTTTAGGTGTACAACCCGCAAACGCAATAGCTGCAAAAGCAATAACTAAAATACTTATTACTGCCAATAATTTACTTGATATTTTTTTCATTTTGTTACCTCTCTTTTTAAATTTAATAATCAAATACTAACAGTTTATATTCATTAAATCAACTAATTTATGCATATTTTTGTATTTTTTTCTATGTTTATGCATTTATTTTAATTTTATGCATAAATTATACATAACTTAAATGTTTTCCATTAGTAAAACTCATAGAACCATTAATGCAGTTCTTACTGACATCTTTATTCTTCCTATATTGTTTTTATGAAATTTAATCCGGAATATATCCCGTCTTATCAGATTCCGTTATATTTCGTAAAACCTTACAAGGATTCCCTACAGCAACAACATTAGCGGGAATATCGCTAGTTACAACGCTACCTGCCCCGATTACTGTATTGTCCCCTATAGTAACTCCCTGTAACACTTTTACATCTCCTCCCATCCAAACATTGTTTCCTATTTTAACGGGTTTCGAATAGCAGCCTCCATTCTGTCTTTCTGTAGAATCAATTGCATGATTACTTGTATATATACCAGCTCTAGGTCCGAACAATACATTATTCCCTATTTCTATTTTATTTCCATCGAGCATGATGCAGTCATAGTTCGCATAAAAATTATTCCCTATGGAAATGTTAAAACCAAATTCACATCTAAACCCCGGCTCAAAATGAACATTTTTTCCAATACTTCCAAGTAATGTTTTGAGTATCTTTTCTCTTTTGTTTATTGGTTTCCCAAAGCTTTTATTATACTTATTTGTAAGAAATATCACTTTTTCTCTTTTTTCAACTAACTCTGATGCTAAATCATTATACATGACTCCACTCAACATCTTTTGATTGCGTTCTTCTATTGTCATTTGTCTTTCCATATAATAAATATGCCGGCTAAGCCGGCATATTTACTCCCCTCTAAAAATTATTTATTATTGCTATCTATTTCGTCTTTCTTTTTTTGTACTTATATATAATGTTAGTGTTTGCTACTTTTTTCTTTTTGTCCTTTTTAACACTCTTTATTTCTTCTCCATCATCTTCTGTTTTTTCTTCATATTGAACTATTTCAATATTCTCATTACTTGCATGTCTTATAGCTCTCTGTTTCTTAACATACTCATCTAATTTGCTAAATGCCGTCCACATTGGTACCGACAAGAATATTGAAGAATATAGTCCAACCAACAGACCAAATATGATAGGTATAGAAAACTCTCTAATTGCACTCCCTCCAATTGCTGCAAGTAATACAATTGTTATCATTGTCGTTATTGTTGTGTAAATGGAACGTGTCGCTGTATTCAATACGGATTTGTCTCCAATCTTTGAATAGTCAATTTTTTTCATTCCCTTATTCTTCTTAACTTCTTCTCTGCATCTGTCAAATATAACAATTGTATCATTGATGGAATATGCAATTATAGTAATAATTGCTGCTACAAATGATGCATTTATCTGTATTCTAAATATTGTTGTCAATGCAAACATCAACACAACATCATGTAGCAAAGCTATAATTGCCGCTATAGCTGCCACTGGTGTAAAACGAATCATTATATATATTAAAATCAATATTGTTGATACAAGAACTGATATTCCTGCTTTACTCAAAAGGTCACTAGCTGCTGATGCTCCTATAGACTGATAATCTATAAACTTAGTATGAGCTTGAACTATATCAGGATATGCGTCATCTACCGCCTTAAGTATTTTTTCATTTCTCTCTGCAATCTTTGCATCGCTTTTTTTATCTGCCGGATTATTTTTATATCTCAATGAAATTGAGTTATCGTCTATGTTATCCGCTTTTTCTTTCTGTATGTACGAAACTACAACTCCATTTTTTTCAGCAATCGCTTTCAATTTATCGGCATGTTCTTTATAGCCCTTTTCATCGGCTATTAATTTCCCAAGTTTTACATTAAGCAATGTTCCCCCTTCAAAATCGATACCGATTCCAAAACCAGAAGCTATGCTCTTTGTCTTTACTCCGAATGCTATAATTACACATACTGCGATTAAAAATATAACAATAGGGGCTATACTCCAAAATGGTGCCAATTTGTTTACTGAAAATTTCTTCAGTCTTTCCAGTGCCTTACTATCCTTCATTTGGCACCTCTTTAAGTTCCTGTTCTTCTGTTGCGTTATCTTCTATCTCTTCAAGATCTTTTGACCTTTTAAGTGCAAAAAATTTGTTTGAAGCTGGTTTTAACACAACTAATGATTTTAAAACTGCTCTTGAAACAACAAGGGCTGTAAACATTGATACAATAATTCCCAAGAACAATGTGATTGCAAATCCTTTGATTGCACTTGATCCGATTATCCATAAAACAATCGCACCAATCAATGTTGTAATATTACCATCAATAATAGCTCCCAGCGATCTCTTAAATCCAACATCAATACATGGCATAATTGGTTTCTTTGAAAATCTAAATTCGTCTTTAATTCTTTCAAATATAATAATATTAGCATCAACTGCCATACCTATAGATAACAAAACACCTGCAATCCCTGGTAATGTTAACTGTACCCATGGTAGAACTGCTAAAAGCCATAATAACAATAATGTATATACAAGAAGTGAGATATCTGCTGCAATACCCATTCCTCTATAAATTGCTGCCATAAATATAAACACTAGCAATATTCCTACTCCACCTGCTATTAATGCTCTTTCTATTGCCTTGTTACCTAGTGTTGGTGAAATATTCTTTACTTCCGTAACCTGAAGATTTACACCCAACGCTCCTGCTTGAAGTTTCGTAGCAAATTCTTTTGCCTCTTCATATGTATATCCGTTCTGGCTTGTTATGATAGCCTTTCCATCATTAATTACACTATTTACTTTTACTGTGGTGTATTTCTCTTTATTAATATAAATATATGTATTCTTATTTACTGTTTCTTTTGTTAATTTAGCAAAAGCTTTCTTCCCTTCTCCATTAAACTGCAGTCCAACTGCGTATCTGCCGTCATTATCCTGAGTTACATATGCTGATTCAAGATGCTCTCTTCCTCTGATTTGTGCTTCCGCATCTGCTTTATCCTCTTTCTTAAACTCAAGTGTTTGTGGTCTTCCGATAAGATCCAATACTTTTGCTGGATCATCAACATCCGGAACTTCCACTCTTAAATATGTATTCTCTCCCTGAGTACTTATTGTAACCTGAGCTTCTGTATATCCTTTCGATACTAATAATGAAAGCAAAGAGCTTTTTGTGCCTTCAAGTCTGGATTGAAATGTTTCTTTGTTATTCTCCGGATCTGTTACTTTGTATACCGCAGATACACCACCAGATAGATCCAAACCTTTCTTTATTGTTCTTGCATATCCGTTATAATCCACTTTCCCCATCGGGAACTTTACAACACCAAAAATGATCATTAAGACAATAAAGATTGAAAGTATCGTTAATGTTACAACCGATCTTTTTTTATTAAACGCCGCCAAGGTGCCTCCAAATACCCATTTATTATATATTTTACAGCTTTTATAATCAATCTAAACAATTTCTATTGTGACTCTTTTTTCGTCACATTTGTATTTTTTTCATGCTGCACAATAATTTCCCCATAATTTATGTCTACAATTTCATCACCAAAATCTATTTTTATAGACATATCTCCATTTATATCCAGTACTCTTCCTATTCTATTTTTATGTTCAACATATTTATCTAACACATTACAATTTGATTTATATTCGTCATAAACAAAATTATATGGCTTTTCAAACAGTTGAAAAAATGTCTCAGTTATATCTTTCGCTATTTCTGTTATTTTTTCTTTTTTCCTTTTAACATCAATAAAAATTGCGTTTGTAGCTTTATCTTGCAGTTTTCCAAATTCATGTGGTTTATAAAATAAATTAATCCCTATGCCTATTATCGCATATCGCACATTGTTTCTCATGACACTCTCACAAAGTATTCCACAGCACTTTAATCCTTTCACCTGTAAATCATTAGGCCATTTGAACTCTATTTTCTCACTGCAACATTTATCCAACACTTGTTTCGTAGCAACTGCAGCATATATACTGTACTGCGATATTTTTTTAATATTTTCATCACTCGCAAAGACTATTGTAAGATACACCCCTCTATTTCTTTTTGAAACAAACTGTCTATCATAACGTCCACGCCCCTTTGTTTGTCTATATGTCAATATTGCAAAATGCAATTTATCCTTTATCATTTTTTTCGCAAAATCATTTGTGGATTGTAGAATACTATATTTATAGAAAAAGCAGGGAACCTCCCTGCCTTTTTTTAATATAATCAATTTTTCTTTTCTCATTATCTGAATACTGCCATTAAGAATCCCGCAGCAACTGCCGAACCTATAACTCCAGCGACATTTGGTCCCATTGCGTACATCAATAAATAATTTCCCTTTTTATATTTTAACCCTAAATTATTAGCAACTCTGGCTGCCATAGGAACTGCCGAAACGCCAGCTGCTCCAATGAACGGATTGATTTTTCCTTTTGTGACAAGATATAAAAATTTACCCATTAACACTCCACATGCAGTGGCAAGAATAAATCCAAACAATCCAAGAGCTACAATTTCCAATGTTTTTAGTGTAAGGAACTGTTGTGCTGTTGCTGTTGCTCCAACAGAAATTCCAAGGAACAATGTAACTGTATTCATAAGTGAGTTTTGAACTGTTTCTGATAATCGTTCGGTAACTCCACATTCTTTTAATAAATTACCAAACATAAGACATCCAATTAATGGTGCAACGGAAGGTAATATGAGAACTGTAAGAATTGTAACAAATATTGGGAATATAATTCTCTCTCTTTTTGTGACTGTTCTCTTAGAAGTCATAACAACAACTTTTTCTTTCTTTGTTGTTAAAGCCTTCATTATTGGAGGTTGTATCAGTGGTATTAATGCCATATATGAATATGCCGCAACTGCAATCGGAGCAAGCAAATCAGGTGCTAATGTTTTCGTCGTAAATATTGCTGTAGGTCCATCTGCTCCAGCAATAATGCTTATTGAGGCCGCTTCCTTACCTGTGAATCCTAAAACAATTGCCAATATGAGGACCAGATATATTCCTCCCTGTGCTGCTGCACCTAATATAAGTGATTTTGGGTCTGCCAATATCGGACTAAAGTCCGTCATTGCTCCTACTCCCATAAATATCAAACATGGATATACTCCAGTTTTAACACCGATATATAAGAAATCAAGCAGTCCACCTTCTCTAAGCACTCTACCGTAATCTATATTCTTCCCTGTCCATAATGCCGAATGAAAAAGTTCTGATTGTGGTAAATTTGTTAATAACATCCCAAATGCTATACCTACAAGCAACAACGGCTCAAATTTTTTCTTTATTCCTAGAAACAAGAAAAAACACGCTAATATGATCATAACGATCATCAGGGCATTCGCACCTTTAAACCCTACAAGCCCGCTGCTTTTCCAGAGTGTATCAAAAATTGATTTGAATTTATCCCCCATATCTGCTCCTAAACAATCTCAACCAATGGTGCCCCGGTTTCAACTGTTGCTCCCTTCTGAACAAATATTTTAGATACCTTACCATTTGTTTCAGCTGTGATTTCATTTTCCATCTTCATCGCTTCAAGAATTATTAACACATCGCCTTTTTTTACTGTCTGTCCTACGCTAACTTTTACCGCATTAATTACTCCTGGTAATGGTGCTTTCATCGCTTTATCAGATGCCCCACTACTTGCCACTGAAACTACTTTTTGCTCTTGTGTAGCTGGTGTTGCCACTTCCTGCTTTGCTGGCACTATTTCTGGGAGAGACGCTTCATACTCTGAAAGCAATGTTGCTTCACCTTGTTCAACATCGACCTCATATATTTTTCCATTTAAAGTAACTTTGTATATCATTTATCTTCTCCCTCCGAAATCTGTTTTATACTTTTAAATTTTAATGTGTTTAAAGGAACTTCCAGCTGATTTGCCACTATTGCCATTATCATTGCCGCTTCTCTTTCACTCGTTTTTTCTAATATAATTTCTCCACATGTTCCCTTTGCAACTTCTGGTTTCTCTTCTTTCTTTTTTATTTTAAATGCGGCTTTAAACTTTTGGTATTTCTCGTTTTTCTCAAGCTTATCTACGCCTTTTGATGCAATCCCTATTAAATAAATAAATCCCATCAGAATGAGTAAAACAACAAATACCAACAAAATTCCTATGACTGCATATATCGCAGTTTCTCCAACTAGTCTGCCATCCACTTTTAATTTGGCTATTTGCATACTTTAGCCCTCTACCTTTTCTATTGTGTATTTTACTTTTTTCTCTTCTTTTTCCTTTCTAGCTTTTAAAAATTTTTCTGCAACCTGTGGAAATACTATGTAAGACAATACATCCTCATCACTTTTTGCTAAATTACCAAGTTCTTTTTTTGTCTTTTCAAACACCGGTTCCAAAGTGTCGGCATATCTTCCTTTTATTGGTTCTTCATCACCTAAAACCTTTTTAAAAACTGCTTTATCAATAGGTGCTGGTGGCGTGCCATACTCTCCACGGCAATATGCTTTAACTTCCTTTGATATGTTTTTATATCTTTCTCCCGCCAACACATTGGCTGTTGCCTGAACTCCAACCATCTGACTCATTGGTGTTACTAATGGTGGATATCCTAAATCCTTTCGCACTTTAGGGGTTTCTATAAGAACCTCTTCAAATTTATCCATAGCATTTTGAGCTTTAAGCTGTGAAACCAAATTTGACAACATACCTCCAGGAACTTTATACACTAAAGCATCCGTATCTGTTGCCATCATTTTTGGGTCAAGCTTGCCACTTGCGATATATTCATTTCTTATTGGCTTAAAGAAATCATTAACTTCTTTTAAAGCCTTTTCATCAAGCCCCGTTTTATATCCTAACTGTGTCAACGCAAAATTTAATGTTTCTGTTGCTGGCTGACTAGTGCCACCAGAAAAACATGATGTTGCTGTATCTATAACATCGACCCCAGCTTCTACGGCTTGTAAATATGTCATGTATGCCATTCCCGTCGTACAATGTGTATGTAGGACAATCGGAATCTTTACACTTTTTTTAATTGCGGAAATAAGCTCTTTTGCTTCAAATGGTGTCATAACACCAGCCATATCTTTTACACAAATTGTCGAAACACCCATACTTTCCATATCTTTCGCCAATTTTGCAAAAGCTTCTAATGTGTGAACTGGACTCTGCGTATAACTAATTGTTCCTGATACGATTGCACCTCTTTTAATTGCTTCCTTTGTTGAAACTTCTATATTACGCAAATCATTAAGTGCATCAAATATTCTAATTATATCAATTCCATTTTCAACTGATTTTGCAACAAACTTCTGAACCACTTCATCCGGATAATGCTTATATCCCAATAAGTTTTGACCTCTTAAAAGCATCTGCAACTTTGTTTTTGGCATTCCTAAACGCAATTTTCTTAATCTTTCCCATGGATCTTCGTTTAAAAAACGCAAACAGCTATCAAATACGGCTCCGCCCCAACACTCTACCGAGTAATATCCAGCTTTATCCATAGCCGGCAGAATATCTTTAAACTGATCGTATGTCATTCTTGTGGCGATCAATGACTGATTCGCATCACGCAATACTGTTTCGGTGAACCCTACTTTCATATTTCCCCCTCATAATGCCTTTGAAAACAATTAAAAGTATAACATTATGCCCCCATTTTTCCAACACAAAAAAAGTGGCGGAGCTATGTTTTATCCGTTAAACAGATTAATTCTCCGACATATTTTTAATCTCTATATTGCTGTTTTTTTTGCTGACTTATTTGAAATATCTATTTAATAAACCTTCAAATGCCTTACCATGCCTGGCTTCATCTCTAGCCATTTCGTGTACACTGTCATGTATTGCATCTAGGTTTAATTCTTTTGCTTTTTTCGCCAAATCAAATTTCCCTTGTGTCGCTCCATATTCTGCAGCTACCCTTGCTTCAAGATTCTTCTTTGTTGATGAAGAAACCATATCTCCGATCATCTCGCAAAATCTAGACGCATGATCGGCTTCTTCAAATGCAGCCTTCTCATAATACATTCCTATTTCAGGATACCCTTCTCTATGAGCAGCTCTTGCCATTGCAAGATACATCCCAACCTCTGTACACTCACCTTCAAAATTTGCTTTAAGTCCGTCCATAATTTCTGCTGGAACTCCTTTCGCAACTCCAATAACATGCTCTGCTGCCCACAATTTCTGATTTTCTTCTACTTCTTTAAATTTAGACTTTGGAGCTTTGCATTGTGGACACTTTTCAGGAGCTTCGTCTCCTTCATGAACATAACCACATACTGAACAAATATACTTTTTCATATTACACCTCATAAATGTTTTTTTATTCGAATTGCAGTAACCACCCTGCTGTCTTGAATTCTCATAGACTAGTTCGAATATCTTTGTATGTATTAATTTCTCACAAAAAGTTAAGAGTGTCAAGCGTTTGCTTAACTTATGTATTCTTCTTTAACTATCTGTTTTTTTGTAAAACTTAAAAAAGCCACTCGCTTGGTGGCTCTTTTATTTAAATGTATTGTTTTAGAAAGGCTTATTTTATTTCAGCTACAGCACCAGCTTCTTTAAGTTTAGCGGCCAAAGCTTCTGCATCTTCTTTAGAAATGCCTTCTTTAACTGCCTTAGGTGCTCCATCAACGATTCCTTTTGCTTCAACAAGACCAAGTCCGGTTGCATCCTTAACTGCTTTGATAACCTGAACTTTGTTTGCTCCAACTTCTTTCAGAATAACATCAAACTCTGTTTTCTCTTCTTCTGCTGGACCACTTGCTACCGCTGCACCTGCTGCTGCAACTGGGGCTGCTGCACTTACACCGAACTCTTCTTCAAGCTGTTTAACAAAATCTGAGAGTTCTAATACTGTCATCTTCTTAATTTCTTCCATTAACTTATTTAAATCTGCCATTTTTATTTCTCCTTTTATTTTTTTTATTGTTGTTTTTGTTCTGCAATTTTATTTAAGCAAATTGCAAGCTTTGATATTGGTGCCTGCATGCTGCCAAGCATTTTAGCAAGCAATATTTCTTTTGATGGAATTTCAGATATCTGTTTGATCTTGCGATCATCCATAAATTCACCTTCAATCATTCCACACTTGATAACGATTTTATTAAATTTACTTATTGCTGTTGCAATCGTTTTTGCAGGTGCTACTTCATCATAATTAGAAAATGCAACTGCTGTAGGTCCATTCAATGCTTCATCAAACTGTGTCATCCCCAAATCATTAAATGCTTTTTTTACCAGTCTATTTTTTAAAACACCATATTCACACTTGTTTGCTCTCATATCTTTTCTGAGCTCTGTATCTTCAGCCACTGTTAAGCCTACATAATCAACAAGAACAATTGATTTTGCTGCTTGAATCTTCTGTTTAATTTCTTCAACTTGCTTGGCTTTTTCTTCTATTATCGCTGTCGCTGCCATTTTTGCCTCCTTATAAATTAATAACGTCATTCCTTTTGAGAATGACGCTAAATATTAACAAATCTTTAGTTCATCCTCGGCAAGTATACAGTTACGGTTTACACCACTTGCTGTCTTTGGAATAAAGCAATACTATCAAACAGCTTTGACCCCTGTCAAATACTATTGCTTATATTTTTACTATATTTTAAATGTTGTTCTTATACTTGGTCCCATTGTTGATGTTATATACAACGATCTCAAATATATTCCTTTTGAAGCAACCGGTTTTGCCTTTACTATTGCTTCCATAAGTGTTTCATAGTTTTCAAGCAACTTATTTACTCCAAATGACTTTTTGCCAAATGGTACATGAATAATTGCCTGCTTATCAACTCTATATTCAACCTTACCTGCTTTAATATCAGATACGGCTTTTTTAATATCTGGTGAAACTGTTCCTGATTTTGGATTTGGCATTAATCCTTTAGGTCCTAATACTTTACCCAATCTACCAATAAGCCCCATCATATCCGGCGTTGTTACGATAACATCATAATCAAACCAATTTTCTTTTTGAATCTTTTCAACCATTTCTTCTGCACCTGCGAAATCTGCTCCGGCTTCTTTTGCTATTGCAATATTTTCTCCTTTAACAATTGCAAGTACTCTAACTTTTTTACCTGTTCCGTTAGGAAGAACAACAACTCCTCTTACCTGTTGATCAGCATGTCTTGGATCTACACCAAGCTTTGCATGAAGTTCCATTGTTTCATCAAATTTCGATTTTGCTGTTTGTATAAGTAATTCAATTGCCTCTTTCCCTTCGTATAGCTTAGATGGGTCAATCAGTTTCTTAGAATCTACGTAATTTTTTCCTCTCTTCATACTTCCTCCTAACCCTCAACAACAATACCCATACTTCTTGCGGTACCTTTAATCATTTCCATCGCTGCTTCAACTGAAGCTGCATTTAAGTCACCCATCTTCATTTCAGCAATTTCTTTTACTTTTGCAATAGAAATCTTTGCAACCTTGTCCTTATTTGGAACTGCAGACGCTTTTTCTATTTCACATGCTTTTTTGATTAATACTGGTGCTGGTGGTGTCTTATAAACTAGTGAAAAAGTACGATCTTGATAAATCGTAATAACAACTGGGATAATTAATCCTATTTGCTTTGCTGTCTTTTCATTAAACTCTTTTGTTAATCCTGGTAAATTGATTCCATAAGGCCCCAGTGTTGAACCGACTGGTGGTCCCGGTGTTGCTTTACCGGCTGGTAACTGCAGCTTTACAACTGCTGTGATCTTCTTAGCCATAAATCCTCCGACTAATGTGGTTATACGAGTGCATTAATAGATTTACACTCTCCCACTCCCAATAAAGTCTATTCTTGCGAACTTTCTTTATATCGTTTTTCAATTATACATGAACTGCATCAATTTGTGAAAAGCTTAATTCCACATTTGTTTCTTTTCCAAAGAAATCAATTGATATTTTAACTGTCTGCTTAGATTCATTAATACTCTTAATACATCCTATATTGTCAGCTAAAACACCGCTGTTTACTCTTACAAGATCACCAACTTTCATGTCAATATTCTCAATTTCAACGGCTTCCAGTTCCATTCTTTTCACTTCTTCATCACGTAATGGTAATGGTCTCCCTTTAGGTCCTACAAATCCTGTTACTCCTCTTGTTTGAGTAATCAAATACCATATGTGACTTGAATAAATCATTTTGATAAATACATATGTAGGAAATTTTTTCTGTGTTACTTGTTTCTTCTTCCCGGATGATTCATCTATGCTTCTTACTTCAGGAACTTTAATATCAACAATTTTGTCACTTAAATTATTGTTTGCAACCATATTCCTCAAGTCTTTTTCAACTATAGACTCGTATCCTGAATAAACATGCAGAATATACCATTGTGGTTTTTCTTCTGTTACTGTCTGACTCATTTTACTCCTACAATACTATTTAAAAATTTGTCCAGTTTCCTGTTAGCAATAAACTTAACAATCCACCAAGAACAAAGTCAATAAGCAATAAAATCAAGAAAAAGATTAGAACTACTATCAAAACAACTAAACTGTTTTTAAATACTTCCTTTGGTTTAGGCCATGTAACCCTTTTCAATTCTGAAAAAGTATTCTTGGCTCCTTTCCCCATTCTTACAAAAATATTTGGTTTTTTCTCGCCTTTCTTCTTCTTACTAGAATTTTTATCAGCGACAACTTTTTGTTTTTTCTCTTCTACCTTAATATTTTCACTTTGAAATGCTGCTTTCTGTTTTTTTGGTTTTTCTTCCACATCAAGATCGACTGTTTCTTCAACAGTTATCTCTTCTACTGTAACATCAGCTTCATTTTTTTGTTGCTTATTTTTTTTAGACATCTACTTACCAAACTACTTTGTTTCTCTATGCAGAGTGTGTTTTTTACAGAATCTACAATATTTCTTCATCTCCATCCTATCTGGATGAGTTTGTTTGTTTTTCTTCTGTTCATAATTTCTCTGCTTACACTCAGTACATGCAAGTGTTATTCTAATTCTTGCGTCCTTTCCCGCCATGATTGTCTCCCTTGACTTGTGCAAATTTTCACACAATATGCTTGTGTGAAAATTTTACATTTGTCTTATTTGCGCTGTTTTAAAATACTACTTACAAATCTTATTCAATAATTTTTGAAACAACACCTGAACCAACAGTTCTACCACCTTCACGGATAGCAAAAC
>CAUUJG010000017.1:0-13604 GCA_963545485.1 uncultured Clostridia bacterium
GCTTTGGTGCTTTGGTGCTTTGGTGCTTTGGTGCTTTGGTGCTTTGGTGCTTTGGTGCTTTGGAATCATTGATTAAAGCACTTTTCAATGCTTTGAAGTGTATTCGTAATGTATTGCCAATTAGTTCATATTGTGGAATTTCAGCTCCTATAGCTCTACATTCATTACATATTTTTTGTATTCCTTGCCCCCAGTTTTCAATAAAGCCAGCTCTGTAAAACACTGTGGCTAAGTCTGGATTATACGGGATTGAGTCGTGAGCTTCCATTAATGTATCAACAGACCATCCATCTGGAAACACACATGAATTGCTTATAATAATAGATTCATTTTCTATACGTATTTGAATTGGTACACCATACATGTAACAGTTATGTATTATAGCATTATACACCGCTTCACGAATTGCTTCTCTTGCATATGGATATTCTTCAACACGTATGTCATGTTCATATGAAATTTTTGCTTTAAGGTACATGAGATAAATTAAATCAATAACTTTTGTAGCATTAACTAATAAAGATTCTTCTAAATCGTGATGATATATAACAGTACCGTTTTCATCAAATTTTCCAATTTTGATAAAGCTTCCATTCTGAATTACACTAGGATCTTTATAAAATAACAATATTGCAGAGCGTTTTAGTTTGTTATCTGAAATAAGGTGAAGTTTTCTAAGTAGTTCTTCGTTAGAGACATTTAACTCAAATTCAGTCATTCTTTTCTTTTTCAAGGCTTCTCTGCGGAAAACTTTAAAGCTTTCATCATCTAGATCTTCAACTGAAATGTTATCCACCGTAACATCTTCCCAGTGAGCTCCTGTCTTACGCATAATAAATTCTGACAGAGCAATACCAGTAAATTTTTGTTTTGTATTTCCACTTCTATAATGAAATTCACCATGATAACTTATTGGGAAGCTACTTGGTTTAACTTCAATTGAGAGAAATTCGACTCCATCTTTTGAATATTTATTAACATCCGCCATTATGCCTAGATGTAAGTGTATTTTGTTTGGAATATCTTCCATTAGTTTTTGGATATTTTTAACACCTACTGCTTTGCCTTTATCATCAACTCCGATGTAAAGTATTCCACCTTGAGCATTGGCAAATCCACATAACCATTTTAGGTATTCATCATGCCAAGATTCTTTATATTCAATATTTTGATTTTCAGACATCGAATTGCCTCCGTCATTATTATGATTATAATACTATTTACTACTTATAAAAAACTAACGGAGAGTTAGCAATCTAATTTTGATTGCACAGACATCAAGTTCCGTGCTAAAATTAATTCACTTGAAGGTGAGCTCGGCTCACTTTTAATTTTATATAGGGATATGAACGCTAAAGTATTAGAAAAATATAAGGTTAATGAAGCAAAAGCTCATGAAATAACTGAAGTTATCGGTGTTGCAGTTATTGACTTGGGTTATGAGCCTGTTGAAATTGAATTTAGTGATTTATATAACAGCTTAAATATATCAGTATATATTTGGCATAAAAACGGAGTTACATTTGATGACTGTGAAAAAGTCCATAATAAAGTATCAGAAATACTAGATGGGTATGAAGAAGAGTTTGGAGAAGCATATTGTTTAAATGTTTCATCACAAGGTTTAGACAGAGAAATTACTACTGATGATGATTTTAGAAGAGCTCTTGGAGTGGATATTGAAGTTAAGGGTGAAAAAAAACACGGTATTTTGATTAAATATGATGAAAAAACTGTCGTTATCAAAATAGGAAATAAGGAAAAAGAATATAACAGACAGACATATAAATTTAGACCATACATTAAATTCTAGGAGGAATTATGGCAAGAAAGAAAAAAGTTACGGGTATTGATATTGAGGAATTTTTTGATGCATTAGATTTGCTTGTAAAAGAAGGTAAATTTGAAGAAGAAAAAGTCATTAATGCTATTCAGGATGGCATTGCATCTGCATACAAAAAAGAATTTGGTGAACAGTTCCCGATAAAAGTAGTTATGAATAAGGAGAGCAGATCAGTTAGCGTATACGGTTATATGAAGGTTGTTGATAAGGTAATCGATGATGATACTGAAATTTGGATAGAAGATGCAAAAAAAATAAAAGCCGACGCACAGTTAGGAGAGATGATCCTCATTGATATAAATCCTGCTGTAATTTTCGGTAGAATCTCTTCACAAGCTGCAAAACAAGTTGTATTACAGAGACTTAATGATGAAAAGAAAGAAAGAATAAATAAAGAAATGAGTGGATATTGTAATGAAATTGTTCCTGCCGTAATAAGAAGAGTTGATGGTGGTTTTGTATATGTTGAAATAACTGCTACTCAGATGGAAGGAGTAATGTCTAGACAGGATCAAGTTAGAACGGAAACATATAATGTTGGCGATCGTATTAAAGTGTTTGTAAAACATATAAAAGAGCATGGAAAAGCATTGCAAGTTATAGTTTCAAGAAGTGCTCCGGGATTTGTTCGTAGACTATTTGAAAATGAAGTGCCTGAAATTAAAGCAGGATTAGTTAAAATTAAAAATGTTGTAAGAGAAGCTGGTTTTAGAACAAAAATGTCAGTATATTCTGATGATATTAATATTGATCCGGTAGGTGCATGTATAGGTCAAAAAGGTTTAAGAATTAATTCAGTTGTACAAGAATTGAACGGAGAAAAAATCGATGTTATTCAATATACAGATGACATACAGCAATATATAACACATGCATTGAGTCCTGCTAAGATACTTATGATTATGCTAGATGAAGAAAATAAGAAAGCTGAAGTAATTGTTGAAGATGAACAGTTGAGTCTTGCAATTGGTAAAAGCGGTCAGAATGCTAGACTTGCTGCAAAACTTACTGAATGGAGAATTGATGTTAAACAGTATTCATCATATAGCAAAGAAATTGAGAGCAGCGTAGATTTACCGAAGGATATTGAAAACTTCATGTCATCTGAAGATAGTGAATCAGTAAGTTCTGGTTTAGAGGAGCTATTGAAAAATTAATGGGTAATCTTGCAAAGAATACAAGACGCTGTATGGTCTGTAGAGAACATGCAGACAAAAGTGAATTAGTAAGATTTGCAGTCATTAGTGGTGAATTGATACTCGATAATGAAAAAAAAATAGCCGGGCGGGGAATATATATACACAATAATGAAAGCTGTTTAAATAAAGCATGCAGAACAAGAGTTTTAGATAAGATCTTAAGAAAAAATGTTGCAGAAAGCGAATATGAAAAATTAAAAAAATATATAAAAGGTTAAAAATGGAAACAAAAGATATACAGAACATTTTATCAAAATTAAAGCGTGATTATAGTGAACTGCATGAGAGAACTGAAAAGAAGATAAATGATCTTATAGAAAAAAAGAAAAATGAAGAACTTGCGGCTAAAAAGGCTGATGAAGAATTGTTGGCTAAAAACAGGGTAGAAGAGACAGAAATACCTGTTGAAGTAGAAAAAAAAGTCGAAGTTAAAGAAAAAGAACCGGAAGTAGTAAAATCTGTAAAGTTTGAAAAGAAAGAAGAAAAAGAGCCAAACGAAGTAAAAGTTGTTGAAGTTCAAGATAGAAGTACTGGCTATATAATCAAATACAGTGATGGAAAAACAGTATTTAAGAAGAAAGATAAGATAGAAGAAAAACCTGTTACCAGAGAGAAAAAACCATTTATAAATAGACCTTTACAAACTAGACCTACTCAGGGCAGCATGAACTCATCTTATATGGCTGAAATACCTACAGTAACCAAGTCTCAGCAAAAGAAAACAAAAAATGATTCTACAAAGAAATTTGAAGATACAAAGAAAACAAATATCCGAGATTTGATGAAAAGAGGATATATCATAGATGAATCTAAGGCAGTTGAAGATGATGATGAACTTTCAGTAAGGTTATACGGAAAAGTAAAAAGGAAAAAACAAGTATCGCAACAAAGTCAGATAGTTATAGAACATGCTGTTATAACTCAAAATCCTGTTCCAATTAAAGTATTAAGTGAAAAGATTGGAAAGACTGGTGCTGAAATTATTAGAACATTGTTTCAGCTAGGAATAAACAAAACAATTAATGAAGATATTGATTTTGATACCGCTGAATTGATAGCTGGCGAATTCAATATAACATTGGAATTAAAACCTGATCAGACTAATGAAGAAAAATTGATGGAGATATTGGAAGAGCAAGATATTCAGGATATTGAAAAAGCTGAAGTTAGACCTCCTGTAGTAACCATCATGGGACACGTTGACCATGGTAAAACCTCGTTGCTGGACTATATTAGAAAATCAAGTGTAACAAGTGGAGAAGCTGGTGGTATTACACAGCATATAGGTGCATATACGGTAATGCTAGATGATAGACCAATCACGTTCCTTGATACTCCTGGGCATGAAGCTTTTACCACAATGAGAGCAAGAGGTGCGATGGTAACTGATATTGCAGTACTTGTTGTAGCTGCCGATGATGGAGTTATGCCACAAACAATTGAAGCAATTAATCATGCGAAGTTGGCAAATGTTCCAATTTTGGTTGCTGTAAATAAAATGGATAAACCTTCGGCGAATCCTGATAGAATCTTACAGCAGTTATCAGAACATAATATAATTCCAGAAGAGTGGGGTGGAGATACAATAGTTGCAAAAGTATCTGCAAAAACTGGATTAGGGATACCAAACTTGCTTGAAAGTATTCTAATTCTTGCTGAAACAAGAGAATTAAAGGCTAATAAAAATAGAAAAGCTGTTGGCTCAATTGTAGAAGCGAAGATGGATAAGGGATTAGGTAAAATAGCCAATGTACTTGTTCAGAACGGTACATTAAAAGTAGGTGATTTTGTTATTGCCGGAACTGCAACTGGTAAGATTAAAACAATGATTTCCGATAAAGGGAAAAATATTAAATCGGCGGGACCTTCAATTCCTGTATCTGTATCTGGTTGGGATGAGATACCTCAAGCTGGCGATGTGCTTTATGTTCTTGAAGATGAAAAATTTGCGAAACAGCTTGCAAATGAAAGAAAAATTAAAAAGGCAACATTTACAAATAAAGAATCAAAAGTTTCCTTGAATGATTTATTTGATAAAATTAAGTCAGAAGACTTAAAGACATTGAAAATTATAATAAAAGCTGATGTTCAAGGTTCAGCAGAGGCATTAAAAGAGTCATTAGAAAAGTTAACTAACGATGAAGTTGAAATTAATGTAATTCATAGTGCAGTTGGTGTTATTAATGAAAGTGATATAAACCTTGCCGATACTGCGGATGCAATTATAATTGGCTTTAATGTAAGATCTGATTCAAATGCGACTTTACTCGCTAAAGCAAAGCATATTGAAATTAAATATTATAATGTAATATACAATGCAATTGAAGATGTTGAGAATGCAATTAAAGGAATGCTTAAACCAACCTACACTGAAAAACTTAATGGTATTGCTGAAGTGCGTAATATTTTCAAAATAAGTGGTGTTGGAGTTATCGCTGGATCGCATGTAATTGACGGTAAGATTATAAAAGGATGCAAGGCAAGAATTATTAGAAATGGTAAAGTTGAATACGATGGATTAGTTGCATCTCTTAAACATGAAAAAGATGATGTTAAAGAAATGAATATTAACTTTGATTGTGGTATTCAGCTGTCAAATTTCCAGGATATAAAAGTCGGTGATACCATTGAATGTTATTCTCTTGAAGAAGTAGGAAAATAATGGCTGACATTAAGATAAACAGAATTAATGCTGAAATTCAAAAACAGGTTACTTCTGTTATATCAAACCTAAAAGATCCAAGATTGGCAGGAATGCTCATAAACTGTACCGGAGTAAAAGCCACAAAAGATCTAAAATATGCAAAAGTATATTTATCAATTCTTAATGATAATAGTGAAGTTAAAGAAACTTGTTTGAAGTTGATAAAGGAAGCGAAAACCTTTATTAGAAATCAACTTAAAGATTTAATGAATATAAGAAACATCCCGGACTTAATATTTGAACTAGATAATTCAGCAGTTTATGGAAGTAAAATTGATGAAATTTTAAAAGAGATATCAAAGGATGAAAAAACAGATAATTGATGAAATAATCAAGTCTATAGACAGTGCAAAGACAATTTCACTTTATGGTCATATTAATCCTGACTGTGATGCAATTTCTTCTGTTTTGATAATGTATGAATTATGCAGAAAAAGAGGGAAGGAAGTCGATATGTATATTGATTCTGATATTCCTGCAAGGTTCATGTATTTTCCAAATTCAAAATTTATAAAACACGAGAAAGATTATAAAGTACATGACCTATCTATATCTCTTGATACGGGAGACAGTAAAAGACTCGGTGCAATGTATGATTCATTTGTTTTGAGTAAAAAAACAATTTCAATAGATCATCATAAAAGTCATATTCAATTTGCTAAACTTTTATGGCTTGATTATAAAGCTGCTTCAACGACGGAAATTTTATTTGACCTCGTTATATCAATGGGAGGTTTAAATAAGCTTATTGCATCATATATTTTTGCTGGAATAGTAACTGATACTGGATGTTTTGCTTTTGACAGTACAACTAAACATACACATGATGTTGCGGGAATACTCTTAGACGAAGGAATTAATTCAGCTGAAATAATTCAGAAACTTTATAGAGATGTGTCTGTAAATGCTTTCAAATTAAGAAATAGAGGATTATCAAAATGTGAAATGTTTGATAATAATAAGATCGCATTTGTAATATTTACAACTAAAGATTTTAGAGAAACAGACACAGTATCATCAGACACTGAAGGAACAATTAATATGTTGCTAGATATTCAAACAGTTAAAATTGCCTTTGCTATATCAGAAAGTGAAAATGGATTTTCAAAAGTAAGTATTAGAACTAAAGATGAATATAATGCCATAGATATAGCTAGTAAATTTAATGGTGGCGGACATATAAGAGCAGCTGGATGCAGAATAGATGCAAGCCCTATAAAAGCTAAACAATTGCTATTGGATGCTGCAAGGAGCTGTATAAAATAAAGTGAATGGTTTCTATAATGTCAATAAGCCAGAAGGATGCACATCTAGACAAATAGTAAATAAGATCGCATATATATTAAAAAAGGAATTTGGTATTAAAAAAGCCGGACATCTTGGAACACTTGATCCGATGGCAACTGGAGTTTTGCCAATAGCAGTGGGGAATTGTACAAGATTTTTTGAGTATTCGCTAAATAAAAATAAAACATATAATGCAATTTTTGAATTTGGATATGATACAGACACATATGATAGAGATGGTGTTGTAGTAAACAAAACTTTAACTATTCCAACATTAAATCAAATTGAGAATATAATTCCTTCATTTCTGGGTATACAAAAACAAATTCCTCCAGAGTATTCAGCAAAATCAATTAATGGAGTTCGAGCATATAAACTCGCAAGAGAGGGGATTAAAGTTGAGCTTAAGCCGGCTGTAATAGAAATACAGGAAATTAAAATTCTTGCTTATACAAACAATAGACTTGAGTTAAAAATTGTATGTAGCTCAGGAACATACATAAGATCAATTTGTAGAGATATGGCGATAAAACTAAATTCTTTGGCTACAATGATTTCGCTTATTAGAATTAAGTCAGGTAAATTTACGATTAATGAATCACATACAATTGAAGAAATAGAGTCTAGTCCAGAAAAACTGCTTTTACCTTCTGATTTTCTTATAGAAAATATGGAGACTAAGATAATAAACGAATCAGAATATAAACGATTGATGTATGGACAGGAAATTCATATTGAAAATGGGGAAGATATTGCATTGTATTTCGATGGCGTATTTATTGGATATGGTTGTAACACAAGTGTAGGATTTAAATTTAAAGTGCGGCTATGAAGATAATCGATTTTGATGAATTATACAGCGATAAATCTCAAATTGTGTTGGTATTAGGATTTTTTGATGTTTTTCATTTAGGGCATAAATCATTGCTGGAATATGCAAAAAAAGAAGCAGAAAAACTAAATGCAATTTTTGCAGTTTTCACATTTTCAAATGATATTTCATCATATACTGACAAAACTGAACCTATATATAATTTTGAAAAAAGAAAAAAACTTTTTGCTCTATTAGGTGTACAACTTCTAATCACAGCCAAGATGGATCAATCGTTTAAAAGTATGTCAGCTTCTGAGTTTTCAGCAAAATTAAAGGAAAAATACAATATAAAAGAGATTGTTGTTGGAATGGATTTTAAATTTGGTAAAAATAGAGAATCCGATTTTAATGTTTTAAGAGAAGAGGGATTTGTTGTTGAAGTTATGAGCCTGCTTAAAGATAAACATGATAATATAATTAATACAACAGATATCAAGAAACTTATTAAAAGTGGAAAAATTAAAGAAGTTAATGAGCAATTAACATTTACTTACAGTGTTAGTATAAGAAACTGCATTGAAGGGAGTAATGGAGAAATACTGGCTGATATTGATACAAATTTAAAAAATGGTAATTATATATGTGCATTAGAATGTTATGATAAGCATAGTTCTGAATTTCCATGTACAATAAAAGATAGCAAAGTTTTGTTCAAAAAAAGTGTACTTGGTGGAATAATTGCAAATAACAAATTGGATGATGCAGAGTTGTATATTCTAAGAGAAGTTAATAGAAAGGAGAAAAATAGTTAGTTATGATTAGATTCGGTCCGTCAGGCAATTCTGAATCATTTTTCGCTGATGGTCATGATGCAACAGTTGATGCACCAAAGTGGGTTAGTGAAAAAGGCATGAATGCTTTTGAGTATTCGTTTGGCAGGGGGATAAGAATTAGTCAAAATTCCGCATCTGAAATAGCTAAAGAATCAAAAAAGTATGATGTGGAAATTAGTGTCCATGCACCGTATTTTATTAATTTTGCATCTGATGATGAAGTTAAAGCATATAATTCAATTGACTATATTACAAATTCATTGCGTATTTTGGAATACTTTGCCGGGCATAGGTGTGTTTTTCATGCCGGATCACAAGGAAAGCTAACTAGAGAAACTGCTGTTAAAAATATAGATTATATGGTGCATAAACTTATAGAAAAAATCTATCGTGACGGAATGGATAAATTTATAATTTGTCCTGAGACCATGGGGAAGGCAGCACAAATAGGATCAGTTGATGAAATTATTAATATATGCAAAATAGATAAAATATTATATCCATGTTGTGATTTTGGTCACATAAATGCAGTAACTGGTGGAACATTAAAAAGTAAGGTTAATTTTACTGATATTTTTGATAAAATGATAGATAAGCTTGGGTTTGAGAAAGTTCAGAAGATGCATGTGCATTTTTCAAAAATTGAATATGGTCCAAAAGGAGAAATCAGACATTTAACATTTAAAGATGATAAATATGGACCCCAATTTGAAGACTTTATCGAAGCTGTTGTTGAATATAAATTGACTCCATTTATTTTGTCTGAATCTGCTGGGACACAAGCTGAGGATGCCAAAGAAATGAGAGATTATTATTATAAATTAATAGGAGCAAAATAATGTATTTTTGGAGAACTTTTGTTGCCGCAATAAAACCTAGAAACTGGGGGGTACTTTTATACACACTTCTTTCTGATGCTTTAATCTTCGGTTGTGGTTTTTTAATTGGGGCTACGGTAATGGCGGGAGATGGAATAAAGGCGGTAGGAGAATTGCGGTTTGACCTTTTTCTTGGCACATGTTTTGTCGCAGCCAATGTGTTACTTTCATTTTTAATGTTAAGTGATATAGGAGAATTTTTTTCAAGAATCTTATTGTTTAGAAGTAGATTAATAAAATATAAACCAGGAAAACCTTATACTGATGAATATGATAGACTTTATAGAATTTTTCAGGAAGCACACGAAGAAGCAAGAAATAAATCAAAACTAGTACCTAAGAGGATAAAACTTTTTATAGCTCAAAGTGCAGACACAAATGCATGTGTTGTAGGAATGCATACAATGGTAGTTAATGAAGGGTTGATTGCTCAGCTTAATGATTCAGAAATTAAAGGCGTGCTTGCTCACGAATTTGGACATATTTCAAATTCTGATACTGTTTTATCAATGACTAAGTTGAGTGCAAATACGTTACTATCGTTAATTGTCGGTTTTATAGTTACAATCTTACGACTTGCAATATTGTTAGGTTTTGTTACAGAAGATAGTGATAACACGGCAGCTAGAATATTAGGATTTGTAATGAGATGGTTTATTGGAGTAATTTTATCTTGGATTGTAAAGGGTCTTTTAAATTTATGGATGCTAATTGGGTTCATGTTTGAAATGTTTGCATCAAGAAGACAAGAATATAAAGCTGATGAATTTGCTGTTAAGATTGGTGAGGGAAACAATTTACTTAATGCATTACAAAAAATTGATGGATCATCTCATAGAAGAACAAGCATATTTGATGGAATGACTTCTACACATCCATATACAGCTGATAGAATTGTAAGGCTTAAAAAGTTAATCAATGGACAAGATAGTAATAATCAGGTTGTTCAGCCTGGGATAATAATATAAAAAGAGAAAACATATATGGGAAAAGTTTTTGATAAGTGGGATAAAAGATTTATGGAGATGGCAGAGTTTGTGTCGACATGGTCGAGCTGTGCCCGTAGCGGAAGAAGTGTTGGTGCAGTAATTGTTAGAGACAAAAGAATTCTAACAACAGGATATAATGGAGCACCTGAGAATATTCGTTCATGTAAGGACAAGGGCTACTGTATGAGAGATAAACTGGGAATTCCTTCTGGAACACAGCATGAAAAATGTTACGCTGTACATGCTGAACAAAATGCGATTGTACAAGCAGCAAAAATGGGAGTTTCTTTAAAAGGAGCCACACTGTATTGCACTCATCAGCCATGTACAATTTGTACAAAAATTATTATAAATAGTGGAATAAGTGATATAATTTACAAATACGATTATCCAGATACTTTTGCACAGGAACTTTTGCAAGAAGCAAAAATAAATGTATATAGATATCAAGCTGAGGAATAAGTGGGATATAACGCAATTTATAGAAAATATAGACCTAAGACATTTGATGATGTTGTAGGACAAGAACAGGTAGTGACTATTTTAAAAAATCAGTTGAAAAATAACCAACTGAGTCATGCGTATATTTTCACAGGCACAAGAGGGACTGGAAAGACAACAGTAGCAAAAATATTTGCGAAAGCTGTTAATTGTATTAGTCCAAAAGATTATTCACCATGCAATAGTTGTGATTGTTGTAGCGATACGAATTCAATGTCAGTTGTTGAATTTGATGCTGCATCGAATAATTCAGTTGAACAAATTAAAGAAATAATAGGTAACATTCATTTAATGCCTACAAAAGGTAAATATAGAGTATATATAATTGATGAAGTTCATATGTTGTCTAAGAGTGCATTTAATGCGTTTTTAAAAACTTTGGAAGAACCACCAGAGCACGCAATTTTCATTTTAGCAACAACTGAGATACATCAAATACCGGCTACAATTTTATCAAGATGTATGAGGCTAGATTTCAATTTAGTTCCAAAAGAAATAATAGCTGGAAGAATTAAATATATACTTGATGATTTAAAGGTGAAATACGAAAAAGAAGCCATTGAAGTGTTGGCGGAAATAGGTCAAGGAAGTGTTAGAGACGCCTTATCTGTAACAGATACATGTTTAAGTTATTTAGATAATCATTTAACTTATAATGGAGTTCTACAATGTATTGGGGCATCAAATCCTAATGAAATAATTGATATAGTTGAAAATATGTTGAAGGGTAATATGGGTGAAGCATTAAGTGATTGTAATCAGCTTTTAGTCTCCGGGAAAAACCCTACTATTATTTCAAGAGAAATATCTACGGTACTAAGGAATGCAATATTCTTAAAGGTATCGGATAATGCAAATATTTATTTGAATCTTCCGAAAAGTATTGTTGAAAAAGTTAAACATATCACTCGTGATGTGCCAGTGAATCAGTTGAGATTATGTATGGAAGAATTTGTAGATCTTGAAGGTCGAATGCGATATTCGACGCAACAGAAGATGCTACTTGAAAGTAAAATAATATTGTGTTCATCACCACTGCACGAATTAGAAGCATTGGTGCAAAAAAAAAAGATAGAGGAATCAAATACAAAACTTGATCATAGTTTGATATATAGAAAGATGTCGGACAAGAGTCAAGCTTTGGCTGGAATCTTTATTCAATTTGAAATGAGAGTTGAAAATGATAAAATCATTTTATCAGGTGAAGATGCTAATCTTTTAGAGTTATTTAAAAGTAATGGCGGAGTAAAAATAATTAATAATATATTGAATGAAAAGAAAATCAAATTGAATGTTGAATTGGAGCATGTTACTTCAATAGAAAATAAAAACATAGGAAAGTTTATAGAATTATTTGGAGATACATTAAAAGTATACTAGGAGGATAAAATGGGATTTAACGGATTTGGTGGCAGTGGAAACATGGCTAATCTAATGAAACAGGCACAGCAAATGCAGAAACTTTTTACCGAAGCACAAGAAAAATTAGCGGAAGAGGAAGTCGTAGGATCAGCATCTGGTGGTTTAGTTGAAGTAACTATGAAAGGTAACAAAACAATTGTTGGAATAAAAATTAAGCCTGAAATAGTAGATCAAGATGATGTTGAGATGTTAGAGGATATGATTTTAGCTGCATTAAATGATGCACAAGCAAAAGCAGAGGAACTCTCGCAAAGGACACTAGGACCTCTTGGCGGTGCAAAAGGTTTGCTTTAAATGACAGAACATGTAGACTCAATTGCAAAATTAGCTGCTAATTTAAGTAAGCTACCCTCAGTTGGTGAAAAAACAGCATTACGTTATGCATATTATATCCTTAAAGCAAAACCTGAATATGTAGACGATTTAATTAATGCAATTAAAGATGTTAGAGAAAAAGTTAAGTTTTGTAAGGTTTGTGGAAATTACTGTGAAGATGAAGTTTGTGAAATCTGTTCTACAAGAGAACATAAAGTTATTTGTGTAGTAACTGAACCTAAAGATATAACAGCAATTGAAAAATTAAAAAATTTTAAAGGTGTTTATCATGTGCTTAATGGAGTTCTAAACCCTATGCTTGACATAGGACCTAATGATATCAGAATTAAAGAGCTTGTTGCGAGGCTTAGTGATGTTGAAGAAGTTGTAATTGCAACCGATACCGATAGAGCTGGAGAAGCAACAGCATCATATTTAAATAGTTTAATTAAACCATATGGTATTAAGGTCACAAGAATAGCAAGAGGGCTTCCAGAAGGAGCCTCAGTTGAATATGCAGATCAAGGAACATTAACACGTTCATTTGCAAATAGATATGAAATGTAAAACTAAATATAATTCCATCGGATTAGATTACTGTTTTTTTAAAAGAGATTGCTTGAAGAAAATAGATTAATGCATGAAATCTCGTATAAAGAACGAGCATTTTTTACGGAACAAACTAAAATATTTATAAGTCTAAAAATATTTGAAATTTTAGACTTATAGATTAATAGAATTTTAAAAGTTTATTTATGATTTAATAAGGAATTCCCAAATTAATCCACTATATCAATCAATGACAACAGTTCAAGGAGT
>CAUUJG010000018.1:0-13487 GCA_963545485.1 uncultured Clostridia bacterium
ATTGCATATACATTGTTTACATCATACTCATCGGCTTGATTCCACCTAATTGCGTATACAGTCTTATCAGGTTCGACACTAAAATTACTTAGTAACGCATATGTAGCTGTCCATACATTATCATCAATTTCTGAATATTTTGTTTTTGGTATCCCACGCATTTGTGAATATTGTTTTTTAACCTGTTCAGTGTAATCTGTTTTTTCTGCATTAATTGTTTTATTTATCTCATCTGTTGTTAAGCTATCTGCAATATCAGCAAATGTTCCAGATGTGAATCCTTTTATTTTTGATAAATAGACCTTATCATTTTTTCTCAGTGCCATTTTCTTATGCATAACTATCTCAATATATTCACGGATATATGATTTTTCATAAACATTATGTGCATCACCCAATTCATGATAAATTGACATATCAATTTTCTTTTTGCTCCACATTTCTTTCTTACGATCATATAGTGGTGATTCTTCTAATTCCACCAATTCATATTTAAAATATAGATCATTAACTTTTTCATACTTAACTCCATATAAATATGCAACTACCCACTGTGTATTGTTATTTAAAGAAAGCGATTGTGAATGTGTAGTTAAAATTGCCTGATTTAGTTCTGGCTTGTTAACTTTTCCCTGTGGATAGTATCCTCTATATTTCTCTCTATCTGGTATATGAGTTACAGTTACATTCGCATGTCCAACTATTTCACTTTCTGAATAACCATTAATCTTCGCAGGCTCATGAGTTGTCTTGTTATACACTATTCCTGTAACAGATAATGGTTTTAGCCTATACGGCAACTTATTAACAGCAATATGTACTTTAATATTACTTCCTTCTTTTTCTACTTTAACTCCGTCTTCTTCTGGATAATCAATACTGTCAGCACCTATTTCTGATGTATCAATATTTACTGTTTTTCTGGTAACCCTAAATTTAGGTTTAAGTTTCAGCATCTCTGTATTTAAAGGTTTTGTTCCATCAAATTTAAATTCAACTTCACTTTCAGTTTCCCAACCAACAAACTCATTTGATTCATCGCCATCGATAACAGGAACTTCATGATTTGGCTTTTGCCCTATTCTATACTGTAACTTCTTATTTCCTGTATTTGGTATTGTTACATTAGATATATTTGTCGGGGTCTTACTTGTCTCAAGTTCTATAATCGACTTTTTACGCTTTACTCTATATTCAACTTCCATTGATGGGAACTGTACATCAATATCAGTTCCATCATTTATAACTTCACCGTTATGTATAAGTTCAACTGCACTTACTGTACTATCATATATGTTTGTTAATTTACTCTTTACTTCATTAAAGAATGTCTGCTTGTTTATTTTGTCATTCTCTGATAGTGTCTGTGAAGATTTAAATTCATCAAACTGTTCCCATCTTTCAGCCTGACTTGTATATTCTGCTTTTTCTACATTAACATTCACTTTTGTTTCAATATTCTCAACACTCTTCCAAACTGGATACAATGTAATAGCTTTATCTCCATTAAATAATTCTGGTTCTATAAGTGCATGATCTTTTAAAACAAATTCTGTAGCATTCTGTATAAAATCATTATTATTTAAAGGTTTCTCATTCGTCCAATACTTGAATTTTGCAAATGCGGTTCCCCAATCACTTCTAGAATATCTTTCTGCCTCTGGAACATTTAATAATTTTGCTCCATACCTTACTTCAATATCAGCAATCACTGCTGGTTCAGCACCATTTGGCATTACAAATTTAAGTTTTCCTTTCTTTCTATATACATGATATGTAAACTTTCTTGTTGATGCGTCTTGTGTTACTTCTACTCCTTCATCTCCATAGCCACCAACATAAGTAATTTTATTTTTATCCTCAATAAATGGAGTCTTATCAATTATCTTGTTGTATATTTCTCCTCTTAATGAGTTAGGCTTTATTTTGCTTCCTTCCTGACCATCAAATGCAACATATACTCTTCCAAGCTCTAATTGATTGCTTCCTATAAATGATTGTCCATTTACAAATTTCCCTTTGTCATTTTCAAACTTCACTTCTGCGATAATAGGAAGTTCTATTGCATGCCAACGTGCGTAGAATTTAATTGTATTTCCACTCTCAAAATATTCTTCTTTGTCAGCTCTAAATGCATTCAAATCTACAATTTCACCAGCTGGTGTAAGGCTCCAACCTCTGAATTTAGATACTCCACCATCGTTATGTCTCAAATCTGACATTGTAACATCTGTATTTGTCAATCCCGCTTCATACTTAATATTTCCTTCCGAAGCTGGTACCGATGATACCGATCCAAGATGTGCATAATTATTGATATATTCTGCTCTTGTCACCTTTCGTTTAAAATATAATTTAATGTCTATATTTCCTATATCATCAACATAGTAGTTATATTCAGAACCTTCTTCCTTTACCTTCCTATCTTTTTTAGTTCTCTCCCAATCAAAGTCAAACCCTTTCAATTTCGTATGAGTTACTGGGTTATTGTCTGTATTTGTATACTCTTTTAATGCTACCTTTTCACCACTTACCCAGTTTCCATTATGTAACCCAATTACCTGTGCAAAATGCTCGCTTGCTACATAATTGCCATTAATATCTTCAAAGACAAGATTAACAGAGACTCTCGCTGTTACTGCTTCTCTCCACTTCGCTTTTATTTTTACATTTGATGCTGGCATAATAAATCTTCTTGTCTTTTGCCCCGGAATCCGCTTCAAAAGTTCATCTGATATCTTACTGCCATCTTTTTGATATACCCAAGTGTCAAATTCATATTTTGCATCACCATTATTATTAGTTTCTGTATGTTCTGGATCATTCAAAATAATCTCATCCATATGTGTAACTTGATTCTTATTATTGTTATTTAATTTAATCTTTCCGTTACCATCTGACATACCTTTAGAAACTTCAAGTATAAATGTGTTCGGCTTATATTTGTATGTAATACGAATTGTATTTATTTCGCTGTTCTCTACAAATTCAGCATCTTTTGTATAACTCTTGATTTCACCGTTAATTATAATTTTATCAATCACATAATGACTTGTGGTATCGTTATTTCCAAGACCTATTGTGAGGTCATTATATTTGTTCTTTGCATACTTACCATAATTGAATACATATCTACCATCATTCTTTCTGAATATTTCAACTGTTTGCGTCAAGCCTGAAGGATAGTTGTATCCTAACAATCCAATCCCTTTCTTTTCATCATCTGAAAGATTAAAGTCTGGCTTGCCAAAACGCTCCCTCAATGCCTCTATATTTGAACTTACATTCCCAATATCAGACATGAAATCTTGTTCTATTTCTACCGTTGCCTTTTTCCTTGGAATTTCAAGTGCCACTATGTTCTTATGATTTGCTCCAAGTGTTATTTCGCTTTCATTGTTGATTGCCTTTATTACTTTTTCTAAATCAAAAATCTGATCAAATGTTGCAAACTCCTCATGTGCCTTTCTATACACATCATTCCAGTATCTTCTAATATATGATCTTAACCCCTGATCTGTTACCGGTAATTTACCATTAACTTTATATTCATCGGTTACAAATGATTTAAATGATATCTCACTTCCATATGTGTTCCCATCTTCATTCATGAACTTCAAATTCACATCTATCACTGTCTTTTGTGTCCATTCTGCATATACTTCAAGTTCACTCAAATGCTTTCTATTAATACTGCTTAAATCAAACTCTACATAATTACCAGAACTATCCTTTACAACCCATCTCTTAAATACACTCTTGACTCCTGTCTGTATTATCTCCTTTTCAACCCCTGTATATTCATTCCTCGCTCGTACCTTGGTTGGCAATCCTGTGTTGTAATACCATTTCGCTGTGTCCTCAAATAACCCTTTAAACTTCTCATCATCTATGTAATCATTCTCCCCATCTGGCTTGCTCTTCATAAATTTAAGATTCGTATACTTCCTGTTATACCGCACCGCAATATCCATATATCCCGTACGAGTAATCTTTATTCCATTATTTGTACTTTCATCTAGTATCTCTTCTGGTACACTTGGATTCGTGATATCAAATATTCTATACCCATCAAATGCATCTTCCGGTTCAGGTATGCCTTCATAATACTTCTCTTTTGGCACAACTTCTGTGTTCTTGTAATTCCTAATTATTTTTGTTCTATATTTATATTCTCCTATTGGGAAATAATCTCCATTTTCATTCTGTGACATATACTGTACTGTTAATGATACCGGCTTTTCACTTCCCTCAAATTTCTCAAGCTGCGGTCTAAAGATTACTCTATGTCCTCCAAATACCTTCTCATCTAATGTCACTGTTCCCTGCTCAACTATATTCTTTACCGCTCCTGATTCAGTATTCCAATACTTAAATATATGCTTCGCATCTGCTAGATAATCTCTAATAAATATTTCATCTCCAAATTTATATGTCTTCTTGTTTATTCCATACTTCTCCGGATTCTCTATTACTCTATCATTATCATCGTGAACTTCTACTTTTACATCTGCTCGCTTGTAGTAGAATGTTAGCTCTAAATGATCATCTTCTTTATTTACTGTAAACTCACTCTTATCTACTTCTTGCTCTGTTGGTTCTCCCGTTCTTCTTAATGTAACTTTACTTAATGTATATCCAATCTTTTTCTTCTCAAATCCTACTGTTGGTTGATACTTATATTTATCAAATTTATCTGAGAATAAATCATACTGCTCTACTCCTATAGTAGATTCTGCTCTTGTAAAGACAATATCGTTTTTATACTTCAATGTAATCAAATCTCTATCATAACTGTCTTCACCATTCTCAAATTTATGTACCAATGTTATTTTTCTCTTCTGATTTGATTTCTTTGAAATTCCATATACATATTTCGCACTTTGGACATCTAGTATCTTATTTTCTTTTACTTTAAATTTATCATCAAATACTGGTGTAGTATTATCATTATATGCATACCAATCATCACACTCCTGTCTGTATTCATCTGGTATCTCATATGTGCCACCTTCTTCTACTTCACTGAACGCTGCCAATCTCGTCTTCGAATCTTCATTAATATATAACCTAATAGGGTATTTCCCATTCTTTGGATTTACTTTATGTACAAAATTAATAGCATTTACTATCTTATCTATATACTCAGCTATGAGAACTTTATCTACATCAAACCTCGTAATAATATCGTTCTTTGCTATAAATGGTTCCCCTTTATATATCGCTAAATCTATTCCTTCAAAACTCTTCATCCTTGGCAAATTTAACTTCTGCCTATATTCATATGACTCTTCAAATAATGAAAACATCTTTATAGGTTCTTCTTGCTTTAACCTCTTCTTACTTACTGCAAGTATCTCCTTCCCTTTTTCATCTTCTCCAAAAATCACTTTGCTCCAATCTACATTCAAATCATATACTTTGCTCTTCTTACTAAATGTCATTTTAAACTTCAATGTAAATCGTATCTTCTTTAAACTACGACTTACATAAAAACAACACTCCTCTTTTGAACTGTCCCCTATTGTCTTTGCTGTATAATGCTTTAATGATTTGTCTGTATTCTGAAATATATCCGAATACTTTATTCTTGCATTCCTTACATCTATCCCTCCTTTGGATGTAAGAATGTCATACATCGTTTTATCATCTATCTCTGGAGTAAATACCTTTTCTTTTAGATCAACCGTCCCATACTGCGTCTTTATAACATCTATTCCTGACCTCTTTGCATATATCGCTGTTACTACAGTTAAAACAAAGGCAAATATCCCTAAAAATAGCATTAAACTGATTATGCCTTTTATTAATCTCTGCTTCGAAATCTGCATCTTCCCTTCTCTATTTTCCATTTTTCTCCTGTTATTTCCTTTATACAGCTCTAACTACTGCTAATTCGCTACCGCTACTCTAAGACCTATTACTTGATCGAAGTAATTAAACACAAATCTACGCTGCCAATAACGGAATGTAATAACTTTATTTTTACCATTACTTTTAATTGTAAAAGTTTTAAGCAAACCAGAAGTAAACCAAAGCTCATACAGAGTTGAATTATCAACAATATATGAAGTCATACCTCTCACTTCTTTATACAATGTACCATTTAATGGATTATTTAATCCTCGGTAATCATATATAAACGATATATAATCCGTAATTCCTTTAATCTTTATTTTTTCACTGTCATATCTTTTTGTGTAGTTTCTTAAATCAATTACCTCATCCGAATTAAGGTCATAATCATCTTCAAATGTGGGCATTATTATATCTTCGCACATCATTTTTTTTCTTACTACATTTTCGACATATGCTTTTAAATATGATTTATCGTAATCATATGATCTACCATCCCCAGTTTGAAGCTTTCTCGTAAAGAAACTTACATCAATATTAGTTTCTGCCCATTTTTGTTTTGTATTTATTTCAGATTGAGCAAAGAAAACTTGTTCATATTTAAAATAATGATATATACCGTCTTTTTTAACTTTTTCATATTTTTCGCCTTTGTAATAAACATTCGTTATCTCCATATGAATATTGCCTATTTCTTGTGCAACAAAATCATATGTTTGAAGTTCTTCTTTTGCTGCTGGATCTGTTATAGGTTCAAATGTCTTTGTTTGAGGATAATACTTAACAAATCTTTGATTAAACTGTTCAAATTTTATAACTGAAGTATCGCCTGGCTGAACAATTTCTTTTGTATATGTGAAGTTATGAACAGGCCTTTGGCTTATCTTGTCATATGGAACTCCAGTTCCACCAAATGATAATCCATAAGTATTCCCAGATTTAAGGCCTTTAATTGTATATGGATATTTAGTTATTGGCAATGTGACTTCTATTTTATTACCCACTACTTCCGCAGTAGCGTCTTCATCTTCATAGTAAATCTCATCTACTTCCATATTGCCTTTTTCTATTGTAAATTTGGCATACTTCACTTCATAAACTGGTGATAATGTCATGTTTTTGTTAACTTCACGATCTCCATTAAATTTGAATTTAAAACCATCTTCATCAAGCCACATATTAATAAAGTTATGTGTTGCTGTTCCTGGAATTGAAGGAACTGCATGATTTGGCTTCTGTCCATATCTATATTCCAATATCTTATTATTCGAATCTGCAACTGTAACATTAGGAATCTCTGTAGGTGTTTCTTGTGTAGATAATGTCAATCTAACCTTTTTCCTTGCAACATAATACTGTAACTTAAGATTCCTTCTTACATTAGTCTTAAAGTTCTTATCTTTTACCTGATTTTCAAACTTAAACTGCATTTGATCAAAATCGCTATTAAATCTCTCATCAATTGCTGTCAAAACATCATCCTTAAATGTTTCAAAATCAACTTCATCGTTTTCTGTTTTCAACACTGAAGACTTTAACTCTTTTAATTCCCATCTATCACTTTCAGAACTAAAATCACTCTTTTCTTCAAAAAGTTGTAATGTAGTTGCTAATTTTTTAATAGCTCCCCATACAGGATATAAATCAATAGTGCCGCTAGTATTGTTGTAAAGATTGATATCATCAAAGTTAACATTCTCAACATCAAATTTTGCACCACTTTGAATAAATGCATCAATACTGCCCGGTACTTCTCTCGTCCAATGATCAACTTCCGCATATCCATTAATGCCTAATAAATCTACATCTTTAAATCTTGGATTAGGAATACTGCTGGAACCAATTTTTGCTCCATATAATGCTTTTACTGTTGTTACACTATTCCCCAACTGTGCTGGTAAGCGGAAATTAAATGTCCACTGCTTTCTTCTAATTGTATAATTGAAGACATTGTCATCCTCTGAAATATCAAGCTCTTGTGAACCATCTCCTTCATCGTAAACTGCGTCTGCAAACGGATTCTTGTCTTTTATCCTATTAAATACAATGTCACGGTAGTTATTAGGTTTTGCTTTTTCTCCTTCTTGACCATCATATGTTGCAAATATTTTTTTGATAACAAATTCTGATTCATCAATATAATGTGGTACTCCAAATTCTTTTCCACCATTTGATTTTTCAAACTGTACATTGGCTTTCAAATCAATTTCAAGCTTCTTCCATCTTGCATAGAATGTAATTGTTGAGTTCTTAAAATATTCTTCCTTATTAAAGTTAAAGTTTGAAGAACCTGCAATAATGTCTGCATCAGACCTATCTTCAAGGCTCCATCCTCTGAAATCTGCGACTCCTCCAGCACCTGTGCGTAAATAGCTAGCTGCTGGAATGTTTACATTGCTCCCATACTTAATATTGTTTATATCTTCTGGCAATTCACATTCATCATATTCTTGAGTTGCTATAAATCTCGCATTCACTCTCTTTAATCTAAACTTAATCTTTGCTATAGATTCCCCAATAGTATCAACAGTGTAATAAAGCTTGCCATCTTTCATTATCATTGAATTTTGTTTCAATGTGCCTTCTTCATCAAAATCATACCCTTCAAAGTTTACCCCACCTATAGGATTTCCATCCTTTTTACTATATGCATCTACATCAACTCGTTCTCCAAGTTTCCATTGTTGATCATATGTACCTGGGATTATTCCAGAAAGATGTTTAACTTCATAACTGCCATCTTCTTTTTCAAATTCAAGCCCAACTCTTACTATTGCCTTTTTATCTTCTTCCCATGCTGGCTTCAAGGTTACATTTGTTCCTGGCATTAAGTAATTCCAACCCTCAGAGGTGTCTGATAATAACCCTTCTGATACCGGTGTTCCATCTTCATATTGCCAACCCTTAAATATCCACTTTGTTTTGCCATATACTATCTGTTCTGTATTATTAGGTCTATTCAACAATACTTGTCTAAGATGCATTACTTCTCTTTCTTCTTCATTGTTCAAATTAATATAGTTATGTGGATCACTTCCTCCTTTTACTATCTTTAACTTGAATGTATTTGGTTTATATATATACCGAAGTGTGAAGTTCAATTCATTCTCTTCAACTTCAAATCCACTAGTTTCATCATATTCAAATTCATTCCCTTGAATGGAAACTTTATCAATCAAGAAATGACTCGCTTTATATTGAGGATGACTAGGGTTAATACCTATCTTAAGTTCTTTATATTTGTCTTTTATAAAATCCTTTAATTTGAATATAAATTTACCCGCATTATCCTTGCGTAAAGTCGCTTTATATTTGATTACTTCCTTTATGTTGTATCTTAACGCTGCTGCTCCAGCTAACTCCGTTGCTGTATATTCACTTGTATCTGTTCCTGCTAAATTCTTAATATTCTCTGCTATATCTGAATATTGCTGTACTGAAAAATCATGCTCTACATTTAAATCTCTTACTATTCTCTCTATCTTTACTGTAAATAAATTCAAACTGTCATGTGCTATATTTACCTCTGTTTCATCTCCAACTGTCTTATTAAGTCCGCTTATATCAAATACACTATCAAAATCAGCCCAACCTCTTCTATTCAATTCTTTATTGATTTCTGCTTTTAATTTCTCTTTAAGCTCACTATTGCTAATTTGATACTTGTTTCCTGGTGTAAGACCTGATATCTCATATTCAATATCAAACTGAGGATTATCAGGGTCTGTTGCATATGTTTCACCATTAAGATCTGCCAACCTTACTGTTGTTTTAAATTTCGCAATATTCTCCCATTCAGCATATATATCAAGATCTTTAACTTTATCTTTATTCTCATATGTATTTAAATCAAACTCTACATATTTCCCATTCTTTAAATATACCCAACGCTTAAATACCGCACGCATTCCTGCATGTTCTATTACTTGTCCGTTAGGTGCATTTTTAGCTACTAATGCAGCTCCTGGCTTCGCTCCATACAATACAGCACTTTCTGTATCAAATAAGGTATTGAATTTATCATCGTCAATCCAGTCATCTATATTATCTGGCTTACTCTTCTTGAAATGCAATTTCGTCTTTATCTTTTTAAATCTAACATGAATATTCATCATTCCTTCTCTATCAACAACATTAGATGTATATTCACTGTTACTTATAGCGTCCCAATACTGTGGCGACTGTTCGTATGTCGTGAGATCCGGCGGTGTTTTCGTCTTAACTAGACTCTGTATACTTACCGGACTCCCTTTTACATACTCCCTTATTATCTGCCTCTTATAATCGTCTCCTTTCGCTCTTTCATATTCGTCTTTCTCTTTTTCTACATAATAATCAATGATTATTGATACCTTTGGAGGCTCTTCTTTCACTACCTCTGCTCTCAATATCAGTCTGTTTGAGCCGATAAAGTTCTCATCAAGTACTGCTCTTCCTTGCGTAATCTCATTCTTTACATTGCCTGACTCTGTCTTCCATCTCTTAAATGTACCATATGGAACTGTATTGTCATTTATGTACATTTCATCGCCAAACTTGTATTTGTTTCCTTTAAGTCCAAGCTTTTCAAGATCTTCAATTCTATTACCTTGATCATTGTATGCTTCTATCTCTATCTCTTTTCTGTTGTAGTAGAATGAAACTTCATAGTTCTTGATTCCCGTCTTCTTCTGCAATTCATTCGTCTCTTCTGCTACTCCATCTCCGGCTCGTACTGTCGTCTTGACAAGGTTATATCCTATTGATTTTCTCTTATATCCACTCTGTACTGGTTTGAAATAGTCTTCGTTAAAGTTCTTATTAAATACATCATATTGTTCAATATTCAGTACTTCTCCTTTCTTGACTATAAATACTTCTGTCTTCCTCGTTAACTCTATTACTTTGTCATCATACTTGTTAGTATCAAACTCAAAGTTATGCTTTACTGTCAGTTTTACTGGTTCATATCCATTCATAACTCCATATACATATGTATTACTTATGATATCCGTTATATTCTTATCCGGATCTATTTCATACTCATCATCAAATGTCGGTGTTCTGCTGTCTGGATATGCAAACCAATTCCCACAGTCTCCTTTATATTTTTCATTTAATTTAAATGATTCACCTTTCTTTACAATTTCTAAATCTACTAAATATGATCCCTCATCATTTAGTTCATATACTCTTACTGTAACTTCTTTGTCTTCTGGCTTGCTGTCCTTCCTATATAACTTAAAAGACCCATTCATTGAGTCTATATATTTCTTAATCTTATCTTTATCTATTTTATCTGTCTTGATTTTCCCTTTTCTTACTAACAACGGATTCTTATCATGAACTACCATATCGTAGTCACTGATATCATCAACCGTCGTTGCCTTCATTTCCTTTCTCGCTTGATATGCCTTATCTATTACATCAAAATGGGCTTCTTCTTTCAGCCTATCCCTATTTATTGCTACAACTTCTCTCTCTTCCCCATATTTTTCTGCTATACCAAAAATAATGTTCTTCCAATTAATTCTAAATCGTACTTTCCTATACTTCTTTGATAATGTCCTTTTTAATTTAACATTTAAATCTATATACTGATTCTCTTTCGTTAATGTGAAAAAATCATTGTCTAGTTTCGCTGTTCCTATTGTCTCTAGCGAATACCTTCTCAATGACTTGTTTACATTTTCTAAAATCTCACTGTATCGTATTCTCGGATCTTGCTTGTCTGTTCCTCCACTCCTTCGTCCAATTATCTCTTTCGCCATTATGTCATCTATGTATGGCGTGAATTCTTTGTTCCTTAAATCTAAAAGACCATATTCTGTCTTCTTTACCTGCAAATCCCTGCCCGTTGCCGCTATTAATGTAACTATAGCCAACATGATCGACAAAATAACTAAAATACTAAATATCGCAGTTACTGATTTCTTTAACGCATTGCGTGAAATAAGTGTCATCTCTACTCCTTACTCTTAATATATCGTTGCATAGAGTATCAGGAAAAACCCTACTCCTATCCCCATTATCGCTAACAGATATAGTACTAATACAAATACTGAATACCCTTGCTGCGTTTGGCTGCTCTCTCCAAACTGATTCATTAATGAAAACTGTAACCCTTCTGTACTGATCGGCAATCTGTTCCCTTCACTATCTACTATGTATACCGCTCTCACATCCTTCTCTACTACTTCCGGTAAGTCTCCATATCCTTTCACTGCTGCTTGATTATCAAACTGCCCATATATATCATTATTTAATTCTTCACCACTTCTTAATTCTAATACCGACAACTTGTCCGTTATCTCGTTCAATTTCTCCTTCGTTTCTGCTAACTCAAGTTCCTTCTCTCTTAATTTAATCTCTGCCGCTTCTCTATCTAGTCCACTCAAGCCTGTTATAGCATTTTGAAGCTCCTGGATTTCATCCCCTACTTGCTCGTATTGAAGCAACAGTGTTGAATATTTCTCTTCATCTGGATTTATTGGTATCGGCATTTCATATACTGCATTACTTTTTGGCTCTTCATAATTTTCCAGCACTCTTTCTAATACATATTCAATACTCTCTTTCTTATTCAGAGAAATTACATTCTTAACTCCGTTCTCAACAGCAATTTGTCTCACTTCTGCTATTTTGCTTGTCTCTATCTTTTCCTTTAACTCATCAGTTAATTGATTCCTGTTCTTTAACTTTTGTATGACATAATCCCTAACAAGGTCTCCACTAAACTTCTCTGGTACTTTAATCCCATATTTCTCTCCTAATGCATTAATGTTCTCTTGGGTTGCACTGTTATGGATAATCGCTCTGAATTTATCTAATGGTATTCCTTCAAACTCTCCTTCTCCTTCTATAAAGACTTCTCTAAATGCTGTGTTTACATCCCTTGCTACTATGATTGTGTTCTCCGCCATAGGCTCTTTTGTATCAAGGTATTCAACAAACTTCTTCAATGTCTCCATTGTTGTGAGTTTTAACTGGATTAATATTTTAAGATACAACTTCTTAATATAGTCCGTTTGTATTGCCTCATTATCCTGAACCTCATCCAACAAAAGCTCAAGCTGAAATTCAGATAACACATTAAACCACAACAGCCTATAGTTCTTTCTGCTGTCTAACGTCAAACACTCCTGTCTCGTCTTTACTACATATGCTCTCAATGCGTTCCTCATTATGCTCATCTTTATATCCTTCAAGAATGTCATCTTCTCTTGCTTGAAAAAGTCTGCAATTTCAACCGGCGACACCTTCAGCATCTTCTCTAAAAATTGACCTGTAGTTAATAAATCCAATTTATTACCTCCAAAATATTAAATTTACACCTTGAATATACTTCAATTCATCCCTTTCAACCTAACAAAAACTGTTGAAAAATACTTTTTTTATCAAAATCTCTCCTTTTTTCATTTCAAAAAACATTTAAATTAACCGTTTTTTTTAAAATTTGTGCACCTAAAAATACTCAAAAATTGCAAAATTTAACCGAGAGTGGTACCACTCTCATATTTTTTGTATATTTTCTCAATGATTGATAACTTTTTGTATTTTTTAATCTGAAAATTTAAAAAAGTTAAAATTTTTACTTTATAAATAGTGATTTATTGGGGACAGCAAATTAAAGTGGGGAATTAATATCCCTA
>CAUUJG010000019.1:0-13124 GCA_963545485.1 uncultured Clostridia bacterium
ACAGCGGCTTATAGCCGCAGAGCAAACCACCAGCTAAGCTGGTGGTTCTGATTAAGTGATTTCTCCAGAGAAAGAAGATATTTGCCTGTAAAGGTTAATGCTGAGAACATACAACTCCCGTTAATGTATGATCCTGAAAAATATCCGATATTGGAAACTATCACAAGAAAAGAACATGAGGAAATCATGAAACAGGATTTTGAAGGAGCTATCGCAGAAGCAGTATACCTTTATGAAAACAAACTTCACGATTTCTATTTACCAAAAGAGTTACGACCTAATTTGGATTTTGTCATTCAAACACATAAGAGCGATAATAGACACATCCAAAACTTCTTGGACTTCATGGAATGGAAATCTACAAAGCCTGATACACCGAATTTGTTATGTTCTGCCGAATTTACAAGCAAATATCCTGAAACCAATGAAAAAGTATTTTCGGAACTTATGGCAAATGAAATGGCGAGCGAGTGGACATTGGAGCCATCTGTTAAAAGTAAGAAAGTTAGAATTGACGGAGTGGTTAGAGTCAGCAAAAAGTTTTATAAGAAAAATGAAAATACAGATTTTGTTGAGGTTGATAATATGGATATACTTTTTTAAGAGTTTTGAAAAAGTCCGCTACCGCTACTTTGCTACCTGATATGAAAGGTAGTGAGGTAGTGGTAGCGACAACTCTCAAACTTTTATAAAAAACAGAGGAAATATTGAGAAGCATAACTTGAGACAATAGTTCACTATTTTTCTGTGATAGTTATAAGAGATTATTAGCAAAAGTATTATTTTCAGTGAGATAGCAAGCATATACTTTTTGACCACAGTCGAAAAAAGTAGGCTTGTAAGCTGGCAATTCAGCTTAAAGAGTTTAGGGAGAACCCTAAGACCCCGAAGAAGAAAGGAGAGATACAAAATGTCAAAGACCGCTAATCGTAAAAATAATTGTACCGTTCACTTTATGGTGAATGAAGAAGATATGAAAGAATTAAATCGAAGATTTGAGTTGACCAATTTCAAGAGTAAAAGAGAGTTTTACAGAGACAGCATTTTCAAGAACAAAATCATCAGCATAGATATATCCGGTGAATTTAGGAAAGAGTTGCGAGAGCTTTTGTCCCTTACAAGTCGTAATTCAGCTAACCTTAATCAGATTGCAAAGGCTGTGAACAGCACAGGAGTTATTTATAAAAATGATATTGAAAATATCAAGAAAGCTTTGCAGGGTGAATTACTTTTCCTATCAGAATTTAGAGAAAAAGTTTCTGACTATATTATCAATGAGGTAATTAGATAATGGCTGTTACAAAGATACATCCTATTAAAACTACTTTGAAAAAGGCAATAGATTATATCTGTAACGGAGATAAAACCTATGATGAAATTTATGTTACAACGCACCTGTGCAGCAGAGAAAATGCTCATAAAGAATTCGAACTTACAAAGAAACAGTTTAACTCAAGAACGAAAACTTTAGCTCATCATTTAATTCAGTCATTTGTACCGGAAGAAGTTAGTTTTGAGGAAGCCCATCAAATCGGAATTGAACTTTGTGAGAAAATTTTAGGGGATAAATATGAATATGTATTAGCTACTCATATTGACAAAGACCATATCCACAATCACATTATTTTTAATTCCATAGATATTGATGAAGGCAAAGTATATCATTCCTATTATGGCTCATATATGGCGATAAGAAATCAAAGTGACAGACTTTGCAAGGAACACAATTTGTCAGTAATTGACCAAGAAACACAGAAGGAAATCAACGAGATTAAGCGAAGAAAATTTGTGAATTGGTACGACTGGAATGAGGATAAAAAAGGGAGCAGCTATAAATCAAGACTTCAGTTTGATATTGATAGATTTATAAAACAGTCAATTAATTGGCAGGATTTTTTATCTAAAATGGAAAAGTATGGTTATGAAATTAAGATTGGCAAGCATATTGCTTTTAGAAGTAAAAATCAGCAGAGATTTACAATAGCAAAGATTATAGGAGTTAATTACACTGAGGAAAAAATCAAAGATAGAATCCTAAATAAAGACAAAGAGATTGGTAACATTATAGATATTAAGAACAGCGAAAAAGCAAAGTCAAGCAAAGGATATGAACACCGGGCAACGAAACACAATCTTAAAACGGCGGCTTCAACACTTACTGAAATAAGAGATAAGGGCTTTAATTCGATGGAAGAATTAGAGAGAGGAATTAGTAGAATATCAATTGAAAAGAATGAGCTGAAAAGAGAATTTGACAAGCTTTCATGGGAACAAAAGAGGATTATGGAAGATACTTATTGATAAAAAACTTAAACGTACTGACTTGATAGACCTTTGTGGTATTAGCAGTAATGTGTTAGCTAAACTAGGAAAAGACGAGCCAGTTTCTATGGAATCATTAGAAAAAATATGTGTAGCATTAAGCTGTAATATTGAAGATGTCATGCAGTTTATCGAGAGGTAGGGCTAATGAGATATTCCAATCTAAGTAAAGAAAAAGAAAATGGTATAGTCTATACTCCGAAAAGTATGGCAAAATATTTGGCAAAAGAAATGGTTAAATACAAAGCTGATAAGGATAGCAATACAATTAAAATACTAGATCCAGCTATTGGAAAAGGTGAATTAACCATTGCATTGGTAGAAACTATTGGTTTAGCGTATTCTAAAATTGAAGTAGTTGGATATGAAACTGATGCAAGAATTTGTGAAGAAACATCAGCAGAATTGTTACACCTATTTCCGGGTATTAAGCTTTCGATAAAAAATGAAAATTTTCTAACGGCTGTAGAAAATCATACTACAGGGTTGTTTGATTATGTTATAGCTAATCCGCCTTATATTAGAACTCAAATTATGGGTAGCGATAAAGCACAAAAAATATCTTCAAAACTTGGTTTGTCTGGAAGAGTTGATATTTATTATGCATTTATTGTATGTACAAAATCTGTTTTGAAAGAGCATGGAGTTGCAGGGTATATTACATCAAATAAGTTTCTTACTATTAAGTCCGGGCTTTCTGTAAGAGATTATATTATTGATAATTATAAAATTCATAGAATTACAGATTTAGGTGATACTAAATTGTTTTCTGCATCAGTTTTACCATGTATCATGGTGTTTTCAAAAGGAAAAACTCAAGATAAAAGTAAAGTGTCTTTTACATCAGTTTACCAAACGGATACCGATGAGGTTGATGGAAGAATCCAAGACGTTTTTGATGCTATATATGAATCGGGATGTTATCAGATCCCTGATGGCAGAAAATATATTTATCGCCAAGGTGTTATGCAGAGCGTTGAAAAAGGCTCTCTATGGAATATTCAATCAACTGAAAGTCAAGACTGGCTCTTTTCTGTTGAACAAAATACTTGGCAACGATTTTCTGATATTGGGAAAATTCGTGTGGGAATTAAAACTACGGCAGATAATGTCTTTATTGGAGATGATTGGAATGGAGAAAAATCTGATATAGAACTTTTACGTCCATTAATTACACATCGAAATGCAGGACAAATACTTCCCAATAATTCGGATTTATGGAAAGTATTATATACACATACTTCGGAGAATGGAAGAAAAAAAGCCTTCGATATTGATAAGTACCCTAAATCGAAAGAATATCTTTTGCAACATTATACTCAGTTATCAAATCGTAAATATGTCATTCAAGCAAAAAGAAATTGGTATGAAATATGGGTACCACAAAATCCTGAATCTTGGAAACATCGCAAGATTATTTTTAGGGATATATCTGAACATCCACAGTTTTGGTTAGATACTTCTGGTGCGATTGTCAATGGTGATTGCTATTGGATTGAGGTACAGGACTATGTAATTGAAGATGTGGTGTACTTAGCATTAGCAATAGCTAATAGTCGTTTTATTGAAAAATATTATGATGTAAAGTTTAATACTAAACTTTATTCGGGAAAAAGAAGATTTATGTCACAATATGTTGAGCAGTTTCCAATCCCTTTATACACTACGAAACTTGCTCAAGAAGCGATTTGGATTGTAAAACAAATTATAGCCGAGGAAAATGAGACTGTAATTCTCGGCTATAAAGAAAAATTGAATTGTATTGTCGATAAAATATTTACCTAATCAAAAAAATTACTAGGTAAAGGTAGTTGAATTTTAGCATTTTGCCCTTTAAATAATGGGAAGTATCTGTCAAATTCATATCCGGCGACAACATAGAGTTTGCTTAATCTAATAAAATTATTCTCTAGCAAACCATCAAATATGACATAGCGAACATCATCACTATAGAATATTGTATCATTAGTTGCTATGATAGGTGCTCCGTCTTCGGGAGAGTGTAATCCTAAGTCAATTGTAGGTGATGTTTGGAGTTTGACTTCCAGTAATTGATTTGCTATGTCTGGATAAGTTCCATCATCTTTATAGATTGAATAACCAAGATGCCGACAAATTAAAGAGTGGAGCTCTGCACCTCTATTTCTTTCTTGTAGTGGATTTAGATAGTCTATACAGAGACCAACCATTGGTAGCAATCTGTTATATATTTCTGCAATAGGTAAAAGCTGGTTAGGTGATGGATAATTATTAGGATTAACATTTTGTAAGGAGTTATACGGATATGTTATGCAATTAGAGACATTGTCAGTATCTCCCGAAAATAGGTAGCTATTATCAAAAGAATTCATCGTTGCCTGATATTTCGTTGTTAGTTTCCCAGTTCGATCAAATGCTGCAAGAGTTTCTCCGGAAATCACTTTTACATATATAATGATATTATTTCCGTCAACTTTAAGGAAGACATATCTTCTAGCTGCATCAACTTCCTCATTCCAGATTTGCACATTCATACTTTTTTGAGTGTAGACATCAAAATTTTGTCCCGGAAATCTAGGTTGAGTTTTTATGAAAGAGCGAGGGGTTGGATATCCTAGTGCTTCGCAGATTTTAGATTTAACGACTTTTGAATGTGTCCTTAAAGGTAATCCATCAAGAGAGATTCCTATTAGAGAATCTGATAAAATTCGCTCTAGCAGATGTGTGGGAATGAATAGATCTCTATTTTCTGGAGTTATAGGATCGTAAATAGACATTCCGCTGTCTTGTATGTTTTTAATATAGTTAATCATTTGATTTTTTTCTCCAGGAATAATTTATATGTTTCAATTTCAAGTGCATCAGCTATTCGTTGAATATTTTCTAAGGAAATACTTCTGCGATAGCATTCAATGGCACTAATATAGGTACGATGCATACCGCATTTATCAGCAAAAGCTTCTTGAGATAATCCAAGTGAGATGCGATATTTCTTCAGGTTAGTTCCAAAAACTTGTACAATATCCATAGTTGAAATCCTCCACATTATGAATTATAATAAAAACGAATACTATAAGTCTACATACAATAAGTATCTAAAATAGAGAAAGGGAGAGACATGATTAAATCAATCAGCATGAAAGACTGTGCTACATATTCAATGGAAGGTTGTGTTATTGAAAATTGTAAAAAAATAAATTTTTTCTATGCTCCTAATGGGAGTGGTAAATCTACAATAAGCAATTTTTTGTATAATCAAACAGAACTTCAATATTCTATGTGTGATATTAATTGGGAAAATAATACTTGTACGGATATTGTTGTTTATAATAGAGATTTTCGCAATCGTCATTTCAAAGAAGATATAGATGGGATATTCACACTGGGCGAAGCAACAATTGAAGAAATAAAAACTCTTGATGAAATGAAAAAGGAGCGAGAGAGAAAAAAAGAGGAGTACTTAACTAGAAAAAACAGTTTAAACAAGAAAAAAGAAGAAGAAAAACAATTTAAAGAAAAATTTAGAGATATTGTGTGGAATACAATTCTTAAGCAAAATGAAACTGATTTTCAAGAGGTATTTAGCGGTTTGAGGAGTAATAAAGAAAAATTTAGAGATGAAGTTATTACTAGATATAAAAAATCGCATTCTTCAAGTAAAACAAGAGATGCATTAACGAAGCTCTCAAACACGCTATTTAAAAAACCTGAAAAGTATAGCCTTATTGATATGGATGTTGATGAATTGATTATTGAACTTATGAAAATTGAAAAGGATTTAATCTGGGAAAAGATAGTAGTGGGGAATCAAGATGTTCCTATTGCTAAACTTATTAAACATCTTGGCAATGCAGATTGGGTTAATAAAGGTCGTTCATATATTGGTGAGAATGGAGTATGTCCTTTTTGCCAACAAAAGACCATTACAATAGAGTTAGAACAACAATTAAATACTTTCTTTAGCGGTGAATATGAAAAGGATATACAATATATTAAAAGTTTGATTGAAAAATATCAGAATATATCAGAGATATTAATATCTAATTTGGGTAGTATTGTTGATAATGAATTTATGGTTAGTATTGGGAATTTAGATATTTCTAAATACAATACTTTATTAGAAATGTTAAAACTTCTATTTATTAGTGTGTTGGAAAAAATGTCATTGAAAGAAAAAGAGGCAAGTAAAAAAATAGTATTAGTGAATAGTCAAGAAAAACTAAACGAGTTATTGAATATGATTTCGGATGCTAATACAAATATTATCAATCACAATAAAATAGTTGATAATTACAATGATGAAAAGAAAAAATTAACAGATGATGTTTGGGAATTTTTGATGTATGAGCAAGATGCATTAATAGGTGGGTATCTTAATGAGCTAAATTCTTTTGAAAAGGCAAAGAAAGGGATAGAAGAAAGTATCATTTTTTGCAAAGAACAATTAGATGAACTAGAGAATAAAATTTTTGAAGCAGGAAAGAATATTACGAGTGTACAACCAACAGTTGATGAGATTAACCGATCTCTTAAAGCATATGGCTTTACAAATTTTCAAATTGTTCCATCTCCTGCAAAAGAAAATTCCTATCAAATACAGAGACTGGATGGAACACTTGCCACAAATACACTAAGCGAAGGTGAAGAAACTTTTATATCGTTTTTATATTTTCTTCAGTTCGCTAAAGGCTCAACAGATGCATCTAAAGTATCTTCAAAGAAAATTTTAGTTTTACTCACTAACCATAACCATTCAATTTTATTGCCCTTTTGCCAATAGGCATCGCAAGTCTTCGACTTGTTAATTTATTGTTCATAATAGGAGGAGTATAAAAATGTCAAAAATTAGTATTGATATTGACAATGTAAAAACAAGCTTAATTAATATTGGATATAAAATCAGTGATTGTATTGAAAGAGAGAATAACGGTAAAAATTGGCAAATTAAGTTTTCTAATAGTGGAGCAATTGTTACTATTTATGATACAAACGAAATGAAGAATTCTGTGGTTAATGGAAAGGCTGACGAGAATGAAAAAGAACAATTAAAAAAATAATTGACGGGTTGAAGTGCAAAGAATTAGATATTGACCCTATCAACAAAGTGATAGTTGATTTAATTAATAACAAGGATGAAAAAGACTTTTATGATTATAAAATGGAATACTATAAAAATACTAGAGATTTATTACATGATATTTTGTGTTTATCTAATAATACGAATAATTGTGATTCTTATTTAATTTTTGGAGTTACTGATGATTGTGAAGTTGTGGGTATAAAAGATAAATTGAAATCTAATGATATTTTAGATTTTCTCAAAACTATACATTTTGCAGGTGACCATATGCCTAATATTGAAGTTAAAAATTTGTTTTACTTACATTTTAATATTGGCATAATAATTTGTAAAAGTTCAAAATTTGTACCATTTTTTTTAACAGAAAGATATAAAGGAATAAATAGTTATCAAATATATACTCGTGTGGGAGATACAAATACTCCTAAAGATAGTAGTGCTAATTATAGTGATATTGAGAAACTATGGAGAATTCATTTTGAACGAGAAAACGAATAAGATAGGAGGGGGATTTATGTCGGGAGTATATACTGAAGCTGATTATGAAAATTCTGTAATCGAGCTGTTTAGAAATGATTTGGGATACGAGCATGTATATGGTCCTGATATAGAAGGGGATTTTTGCAACCCGTTATATGAAGATGTTCTGGTTGAATCTCTATATCGTTTGAATAGAGGAGTACCGAATGATGCTATTCAGGAAGCACTATACAAACTCAAAAACTTTGAAAATGGAGAGCTTGTGCAGAAAAACGCCATATTTATGGACTATTTACAAAACGGTATCCCTGTCAGATATTTTATTGATGGTGAAGAGCGTTCCGCTATCGTCTACCTTGTTGACTATAAAAATCCCGACAACAACTCCTTTATCGTGGCTAATCAATGGACTTTCATTGAGAACAGCAATAAACGTCCTGATATAATTTTGTTCTTAAATGGTTTACCGGTTGTATTAGTAGAACTAAAGTCTCCTTCTCGTGAAGAGACAGATGTATCAGAAGCTTACAGGCAACTTCGTAATTATATGCAGGAAATTCCGTCTATGTTTATTTACAACGCTATTTGTATTATGAGCGATCAATTGACATCTAAAGCCGGTACTATCACTTCCGGTGAAGACCGTTTTATGGAGTGGAAAACAAAAGACAGTAACTACGAAAATACGCAGTATGCACAGTTTGATACTTTCTTTGAGGGAATGTTTCAAAAAGGAAGACTACTTGATATTATCAAGAACTTTATTTGCTTTTCAAATGAGGGGATTAACACATTTAAAATTCTTGCCGGATACCACCAATATTTTGCGGTAAGAAAAGCGATTGAATCTACAAAGCACGCTACTGTTACAGACGGTAAAGGTGGTGTTTTTTGGCATACACAGGGAAGCGGTAAATCGCTTTCGATGGTGTTCTATGCTCATTTATTGCAGGAAGCATTAGATAGCCCTACTATCGTTGTACTTACCGACAGAAATGATCTTGACGATCAACTCTATGGTCAGTTTGCAAAGTGTAAGGACTTTTTAAGGCAAGAACCATTACAAGCAGAAAGTAGAGATAATCTAAAAACTTTGCTTGCCGGCAGGTAGGCAAATGGTATTATCTTTACCACGATGCAGAAATTTGAGGAATCCCACGAGCCTCTGTCTGAGCGTCATAATATTATAGTTATGGCTGATGAAGCACATAGAGGGCAATATGGACTTGCCGAAAAGATAAAGATTACAATGAACGAAGATGGTGAGGAAGTGGCAAAATGTGTTATAGGTACGGCAAGAGTTATTCGTAATACACTTCCTAATGCAACATATATCGGATTTACCGGCACACCTATTTCATCAAAAGATCGCAGTACCCGTGAGGTGTTTGGAGGTTATATTGATATATATGATATGACGCAAGCGCTTGAAGATGGTGCAACACGTCCGGTTTATTATGAGAGCCGTGTCATTAAACTCAATCTTGATGAAACTACCTTGAAATTAATTGATGCAGAGTATGATTTAATGGCTCTTAATGCTGATGAGGAAGTTATTGAAAAGAGCAAAAGAGAGCTTGGTCAGATGGAAGCAGTTCTTGGTAATGATAACACTATAAATTCCCTTGTTTGGGACATTATTGACCACTATGAGAATAATAGAGAGAATCTGCTTACGGGTAAGGCTATGATTGTTGCGTATTCTCGTCATATTGCCATGAAGATTTACAAGCGAATATTAGAACTTCGTCCGGATTGGACTGAGAAAGTAGGTGTTGTTATGACTTCCGGCAACAATGATCCGGAAGAATGGAGACAGATTATTGGTAATAAACACCATAAAAATGAGCTTGCAAAGAAATTCAAAGATAACGACAGTCCTATGAAGATTGCGATTGTTGTTGATATGTGGTTGACAGGATTTAATGTGCCGTCTCTTGCTACGATGTATGTATACAAGCCTATGTCCGGACACAATCTTATGCAGGCAATAGCCCGTGTAAATCGTGTATTCAGAGATAAGGAAGGCGGACTTGTTGTTGACTATGTAGGTATTGCCACCGCCTTAAAGCAGGCAATGAATGATTATACTTCCCGTGATAAGAAGAACTATGGTGATACTGATGTTGCAAAGGTTGCATATCCGAAGTTTTTGGAGAAATTATCAGTTTGCCGTGATAAGTTCCATGGATATGATTATACAAAGTTTATGAATGGCACAGATCTCGAAAGAGCGAAGACTATCAGTGGTGCCGTGAATTTTATTATGGATAGAGAAAAAGTCAATGATAAAGACTCATTCGTAAAAGAAGCTCTTATGCTTCATCAGGCTCTGTCCCTTTGTTCATCGTTAGTTGATAAAGATAGCAGATTTGAAGCAGAATTCTTTGAGGTTGTTCGAGTTCTTGTTCTAAGACTTGCTAATAACGGTGATGGTAAAAAGATTTCCTTGCCGGAAATAAATGCAAGAATAAATGAACTTTTGAAACAGAGCATTAAAAGTGATGGGGTAATAAATTTATTCTCAGACATCAAAGAAGAATTTTCCTTGTTTGACCCTAAATTCCTTGAAGAAGTAGCAAATATGAAAGAAAAGAATCTTGCAGTTGAGCTTTTGAAAAAATTGATTGCAGAGCAAGTTTCTGTTTATCGCAGAACAAATATTGTAAAATCTGAAAAGTTCAGCGAGATTATGCAGCGTTCTCTGAATGCTTATCTTAACGGTATGCTTACCAATGAAGAAGTCATAGAAGAAATGTTAAAATTGGCAAAACAGATTGCAGCAGCACATCAAGAGGGAGATAAATTAGGATTGACTGCTGATGAACTCGCTTTTTACGATGCCTTAACAAAACCACAGGCAATCAAGGATTTTTATGAAAACGAAGAGCTGATTGCAATAACAAAAGAGTTAGCAGATACCCTACGTAAGAATAAGACTATTGATTGGCAGAAGCGTGAATCAGCGAGAGCTAAAATGCGTATGCTGATCAAAAAACTTTTGAAAAAACATAAATATCCGCCTGAAGGAATGGATGCTGCAGTTCAAACTGTTATGACACAGTGCGAACTTTGGACTGATAATTATAACTTTGAGGAAGATAGAAATGTTTATTCGTATATAAATAGTGCCGAGAAAACTCTGCCGTTGGTTGCAGAAGATTTAGGGGAATATAATTGATTAGTTTACTGGTGTGTTGAGGGAGAATAAGTTATGGCAAAAGGTATAATATATTTAATGACTACAGTTGTTTCCGGTCTTATCAAGATTGGTAAGACAGGAAATGAGCAATTTGAAAATAGAATGAGATTTTTAGAAAGCAACGGCTATGCGAATATCACAGGGTTAAAAAGGGAGTTTGCTATAGAAGTAGATGGTTATGATGAAAAAGAAAAACTTATTCATGACATCTTCAGTAAAAGTAGAATTGTCGGCACTGAACTATTTGCGTTAGATATAGAGGTGGCAAAATCGTTATTATCTTCTTTAGATGGTAAACAAATTTATCCTAAAGATAAAAGTAAAAAAGAAGTATTCAAAGAATCCACAGAAGAAATAAAACTTAAAACTGAGGTTGAATTTGTTCCGGATGGAGAGTATGTATTAAATCGTAACATAAAAGGTTTCGGGAAAGTAAATGGGAAAGCCATAGTTAAAGATGGAGTATTCAAGGTGTTAAAAGGAAGTTTTTGTGGCAATACCGGAAAAGGATATATACCATCTATTAGAAGAAATGCAAAAATAAAAGATAATATCTTACAAGAAGATATTGTATGCATGAATCCATCAAGTGCGGGTTGGATAGTTATTGGTAAATCTAATAATGGATGGGTAGAATGGAAAGACTTACAAGGGAACCTTATTGAAAGATATAGAGATAAAGAAAAATAGTTGACATATAAGTTAGCTATTATAGAAAATAACGAGAGGTAGAGTATGCCAAATTTAAAAGCAAAAGAATATAAAAAATTTGAAGATATAAAATATGTCCGGAAAGACGGAAGTGAGTATTGGAGTACAAGAGAACTTGCTGCTGTACTTGATTATTCTCAATGGCGAAACTTTCAAAAGGTCATCGATAGAGCGATGATTGCTTGTGAGAATAGCGGACATGAAATCGTGGAAGCAGGTGCTACAAGCAAATCTATTAAAGACTATGAACTTACGAAATATGCTTGCTATTTGATTGTCCAAAACGGTGACCTGAGAAAAGAAGTTATAGCACTTGGACAAACCTATTTTGCCATACAAACATATCGTCAATAAATAGCAGACCATGTATGATGAACTACTTGCACCAAAACCAAAGAAATAATCAAATCCCAGTTTGCCTAAAGCATCAAACAGCATAAAAAAGCACATAACTTTAAGACATAAAAATCTTTCAGCTATGTGCTTATTTTATATCCGGTGGAATCTTAGCGGTTATGCCTTTTCTATAAAATTTCACATTGCTTTCTTCAAAGGGAACATAATCTTTTTTTAGACTGTCGGGAAAATTTGCCTTCCAATCCTGTAAGACTTCTTTTGTAATTTCGTTATTCTCATATTTCTCTTTCATTTCCTGCCACTCTTCAAGCATGCCTCTAATTCTAAGAATGGCTTCACTACCAAAATAGATACCTGTGGTAGTATATTCGGGATCTTAATCATTCAGGATAACAGGTCGTATATTAACTTCAATACTATCATCCAATTTAAATAAAAAACGCATTAAATCGAGTTCCGTATAGGGATAATCAGGTTCTTTCAAATACTCCTTGTTCGGTACCAACCTTCAAAGGAATTTTGAGGTTAGTGGAAACATTGTCAGGGGTAAAGGTGATAATGTCCTCAACTCTGCAATCTAAAATTTTACATAATTTCTCCAAAGTTGAAGTTGATATATGTTCTCCCTTTTTAACTCTGCTTATTTGGGAATTACTGATGCCATAATAGACGGAGAGTTTGTATTGAGAAATATTTTTGTATTTTAATGTTTGCCAAAATTTTTCGTAACTTATCATTAGTTAAACCTCAAAATAATATATGTAGAGTAGCTATAATCTGCTAACCATCTGTGAAAACCTGATAGAAACAGGATATAGTAATGCCATAATTCGGACAAGAATTAATTTTTAGACAATGTCTATTATCAGAGTATATAGAGAATACATTAAGAAGAAAAAGTATAAAAAAATAAATCTCCCCCTATATTTATTCCTATTTTTGACACTTACAACAATCAAAAAGGCTCTAAACCCTTTTATAATCAGGGTTTCA
>CAUUJG010000020.1:0-11421 GCA_963545485.1 uncultured Clostridia bacterium
TGTGTTTTGGGTTAAATGTTCTTGATGTCATTTTGTACAACTGTCAAAGATGGGTATTGTTAAATTGGTATAAAGGGTTTTAGACAAAAAAATCTGCTTTGGATGTGGGGTAAAAGCAATATACAAAACATAATACAAAAAGGAGTTTTGACAAAAACCGTTATTGACTTTGGTTCTATATATTCTTTAAAATTATATATATCTAAATAAATAGGGGGAAACAAATGGATAGCATAACAAAGGCTAGAATTAATTTATTTGCAGTGCTAAGAAATTTAGAAGATTTGTGCGAACTTGATATTGAATCACAAAAAATCATAAAAGATTCAAATATTGGGATTGAATTTCATGTTCCTGAAGTAGGAAGAGGAATCATAGAATTTAGGCATGGCAAATGCAAATTTACAAGAGTAGTTGATGGGAAAAAACATGGGGCAAGAGCGGGATTGCAATTGTTTTTTACATCGCCAGAGCACTTCAACAAGTTGATTGATGGGGAGAAGACGGCACCTATTTTCTATAACATATTTGCTGTAGGATTTTTATTAAAGCAGTTTACTCAGCTCACTAATCGATTGACACATTTTTTGCAGCCTAAGCCAGAAGAAAAAGAAGAATTATTGAAGGATGAAACATACTTTAAAATAAATACAACACTGACTGCATATACAGCTTTTTTTGCAATGGCAGAAATTGCGAATAGTGATTTTGTTGGAAGAGCAATTGCAAGAAGAATGCCAGATTGTAAGTTGCAATGCGGTGTTGAAGATGGATTTAAAATGACAGTTGCAGTAAAGCAACATGAAATGACAGTAACTAAGGGTGGAACGGATGAATGGAATGCCGAAATGATTTTTGCAGATTTAGAATTTGCACATAATTTGTTGAATGGAAAGACATCAAGCTTCACAGGTATGGGCACCGGTAAGTTTAAAGTAAGAGGTGCAGTTGAAATACTTGAACAAATGGCTAAGCTATTGAATCAAGTAGGAATATATCTAGGTTAGGGAGGAAAACATGGAGTTAAAATATCAACCAAAAAAAATTATTAAAGTTGCAAAAAGTCAGGAGATGTTCAAAAGAGCATTAAATGTAATTCCTGCTGGAATATATGGACATTTAGGTCCTGCAGAAGGATGTATGATTCCTATCGAAAATTATCCTTTATATATGTCAAAAGTTCAAGGTGCGTATATTTGGGATTTAGATGGCAATAAAATCATAGACTATATGTGTGCATATGGTCCAAACTTTTTAGGATATAATGATCCGGATGTAGATGCGGCAGCTATGGAACAGCTAAAAAAAGGAAACTGCACAACATTGGTAAGCGATATTACTGTTGAATTTGCTGAAAAGATGGTTGAGACAATCAATATGGCTGATTGGGCATTTTTTGCTAAAAACGGCGGAGATGTAACGGCATTTTCAGCAATGATTGCAAGAGCATATACGAATAGAAAGAAGATGGTTCTAGTTAGAGGATTTTATCATGGTGTTGCTCCATGGATGCAGAAACTTGGATACGCTGGTGTTGTAGAAGAAGATTTATCAAACAACTTATATATTGACTTTAATGCTCCAGAACAGTTGGAAGCATTATGTAAAAAGTATCCAAATCAGATTGCAGGATTGATAGCTACACCTTATTTTCATCCTACATTTGGGGACAATATATTGCCACCAGAAGGGTACTGGCCACGTATAAGAGAAATATGCGATAAAAATGGAATTGTTTTGATTATAGATGATGTTAGAGCAGGATTCAGAATAGATATGAAGGGAAGCGATTATCATTATGGAATTAAATCCGATTTATCATGTTTCTGTAAAGCGATAGCGAATGGATATAATGTTTCTTGTATTACAGGACAAGAGAAGTTAAAAAATGCGGCTTCAGATATTGCTTATACTGGTTCATACTGGTTATCAGCAGTACCATTTGCTGCCGGAATTGCAACATTGAAAAAAGCAAAAGAGATTGATGCAGTTGAAGGAAATAGAAAGAAAGGAATCAAATTAACAGAAGGTCTTAAAGAAGTTGCTCGAGATAATGGATTTGATTTGAGAGTTACGGGTGAACCAGCAATGTTCTATATGAGACTCGGCAATGATTTGCCATCGACATTGTTGCATCAAGAATGGGTAGCTGAATGTGTAAAAAGAGGAGTATTTTTTACATCACATCACAATCACTTTATCAATGCTGCACTTACAGATGCTGACTTCCAGTATACTTGGGAAGTTGCTGATGAGGCGTATAAAGTAGTTAGAGCAAAGCATCCAGAGGCAAATTATATAAATTAGTTTAAAATAAAAAGGTATCATAGACTGCCAACTTAGTTGTGGCACTTTATTATAATCATGGAGTTTAAGAATATTAACTTTTATAAATTTGTTTGCAACAAGCAGTATGATTAATATAAAATGAAGTTATTCTTTAATTGATAGGAGGAATAAAATGAAAAAAGAAATAATTGAAGAAGTAAAAGAAATAGCTATAGAAACTGAAGAACAAAGGTTACCAATGTTAGGTGAAAAAGCACCTTATTTTGAAACCATTACAACAAATGGTAATTTGTGCTTCCCTAATGATTATGCGGGTAAATGGGTTGTTTTTTTCTCGCATCCAGCAGATTTTACACCAGTATGTACAACAGAATTTATGACATTCCAGAGTAGATATGCAGAATTTAAAAAATTAAATACTGAGTTGCTTGGATTATCAATTGATTCAATATTTTCACATATTGCATGGATTAATAGTATTAAGAAATATCAATACAAGGATATTAAGGATCAGGAGATAATGTTCCCTGTAATTCCAGATATTAAGCAGGATGTAGCGAAATTATACAATATGGTACATCCTAACATTTCAACAACAAATGCCATAAGAGCGGTATTTATCATTGACCCAAATGGAATTATTAGAACTATATTGTATTATCCTGCATCAACTGGAAGAAATTTTGATGAGATAATAAGAATACTTATTGCATTACAAACTTCTGATAAGGAGCAATGTGCAACACCTGCAGATTGGAAGCCAGGCGAGGATGTTATTGTTCCACCAGCTACATCTGTAAGCGAAGCACGTAAGCGTTTAGCTAATCAAGATGGATTTACATCATGCCAGGATTGGTTCTTGTGCTTTAAAAAGTCTAAATCAAAGCAATAAAAAATCAAAAAACAAAATAACGGATTAGATGTGCTATTTTAGTGCATCTAGTTCTTTTTTAGCCACAAGCACTGTTTTTTATTTGGAATATATAGAAACTTTTGTGTTTAGAAATACATATGAATATTGTAGTTTTGAAATGTGCTCTTTAGTGGAAATGACAGAAAATTTTAAAAATAAAGATTAAATAGATTATTAACTAAAGAGGGTACTAATTAATAATCAAAAAATTTTAAAAGGGAAGAAGACCTTCCCTTTTTAATTTCTATTATTTCTTTGGTGGTGGTACAAGCAAGGATTGGCAAGATGCCATAATTTCATTGAACTTAGGTGCGTAGCTGTCTCCAGAACCAATAATTGCAACATAATGTCTAGCAACACATTCAACAAATTCATATTTGCCAGTTAACAATGCCAAACAGCCATCTGGGTTTACAAAATCAAATAAAACAAATGGACGTTTTCTTTCATAAATTCCACGACCAGCTTTTGTATTACCTGCCTTTACTCTTAAATATGCTCCAATTGGAGGATATATTTCTTTCCCGTTTTTGTCTAAAGTTGCACCAACCTGGAATTGATATATTCTATCAGATTGATTTTTTGCCCAATCAACCATAGGAGCCCATGCCAGCTTGTTTGCACTGGATAGAGCAGTTGTGATCAAGTACAGTGACATTTTAACTTTTAAATACTGGTTAAGAGGATCTTTTGCTGTTGGATTAAACTTAGGACCAGTTTTAGTAAGTTCCATCATCAGACCTAAGAATGGGAAGAACGCTTTTTTAGACATGTTTTTAAATATGCAAGGTAAAATACCCATTGCATCAGACGCTTTAGCTCCTTTAAAAACCCCAAGTAATGTTTTTATACTTTTAAAATGCATATCAATTACTTCCAAACTTTCAAGTTTGGAACCATCTTCCATTTCAATATATCCAGGATAATCTCCTTGAACTACTTTAAAACGTTTTTTAAATGCGGATTTTTCAGCAACCTGCTCGTCTAGGAACACGATGTAGCATGATACAGGATTTGCATCATCATCAGCTCTGAACGAAACAATAGCATTTATATTCTTAAATTTCTTAATATGTTTTGCTGATTCAGTTAAAGGGACTTTCATTGCGGGAAATGCCGCACGGAAGAATAACTTTGCAGTCAAAACATCTGTTTCATTAGCTTTCATAACTTAACCCCACAAAACAAGACTAATCTTCATCAGACCAATCTTCATCAGCTTCAATTTCTTTTCCTAATAATTCTTTAACTGTCTCTACAATACCTGAAGAGTCAAGTTTGTATCTTGCATACAAATCTTCAGGGTAGCCAATAACACTGAATTCATCTGGAATACCAAGTTTTGTAAAGGCACAACCCTTACCGGATTCGGCAATAACTGAAGCAACTGCATCACCTAATCCACCCATGATATTATGTTCTTCAATAGTTAAGATTCTTCTTGTATCAAGAACTGCTTTCATTATAGCTTCTTTATCTATAGGTTTAATTGTGTGCATGTTAAGAACACGGACAGTAATACCATCACGTTTTAATTCTTTTGCAGCTTCTAAAGCTTGCAAAGTAGGAGTTCCGCAAACAATAATTGTTAAATCAGAACCTTCATGCAACTGCATTGCTTTTCCAATTTGGAAATCGAAATTTTCATTATCGTGCATAGGTGGCTCAAAACCACGACCGACTCTCATATAGAAAGGTCCAGGAATATCAACACAAGCACGAACTGCTTTTGCTGTTTCAAAACCATCTGCTGGTATAACAACAGTCATGTTAGGGATAGCACGCATAACCGCGATATCTTCAATACAGTGGTGTGTTGTTCCAGCTGTTCCAAAAGATAATCCACCATGGGTTGCAATAACCTTTACAGGCAATTTCTGATAAGCACAGTCTGTTCTTATCTGTTCACCACCTCTTAAGCAAGCAAAAATTGCGAATGTTGATGCAAATGGAATTAAACCGGTTTTTGCCAAACCTGCAGCAACACCAAACAAGTTTTGTTCAGCGATACCTACATTAAACAATCTGTCAGGGAATTTATCTCCCAAAAACGCTATATTAGTTGATTTTGCTAAGTCAGCAGTAACGCCAACAATACGTGGATCTTTCTCGTTTAATTCTGCAAGAACACGTCCATAAATTTCTCTTGATGCCATTTTATTCGCATCATAAACTGACCATGAAGTTCCTTCTGCCATAATTTCCTCCTATTCCCTTAATTCATCGATTTAATATCGTTAATTGCTTCTTTTTTCAGATCTGAGTTAATAGCACCGTAATGCCACTGAACTTTACCTTGGAATTGTTTTACACCAAAGCCTTTTTCGGTTTCTGAAATAATACATGTTGGCGAGCCTTTATGAGCCCAAGCTTCAGCCAAAGCTTTATCAACTTGTTCCATATCATTTCCGTTACATACAATTACATGCCAATTAAATGCTTTTAATTTTGCATCAAGTGGATTTAATGCCATAACTTCTTCGGTAGGACCGTCGATCATCATTTTGTTTCTATCTATAATACAAATAAGATTTTCCAATTTATAGTGGGCACCAGCCATGAAAGCTTCCCAGTTTGACCCTTCACCAAGTTCACCATCGCCGGTTATACATACAACCTTTGCATTAATTTTTTGATATCTTAATCCGAGAGCCATGCCGACAGCCATTGGCATACCGTGACCCAAAGATCCAGTAGATGCATCGCAACCAGTGATTTTCTTTGAATCTGGATGCATACCGTATGCTGACTCATATTTGTTAAATGTCTTAAGTGATTCCATAGGTACGAAACCACGCATTGCAAGTGTAGGAACATATCCCAAAGCACAGTGACCCTTTGATAAAATGAATCTATCTCTTTCTTTCATATCTGGTTTTTTAGGATCAATATTGAGATATTTAAAATATAGAGCAGTCAACATATCTGCGACAGAAAGCGAACCGCCTACATGACCTGATCCGGCATTAAAAGTTGTTTCGATTATGTTTATACGTAACTCTTTAGCCTTATCTTTTAATTCTTGTACTGATAAATTATTTGGCATAATTTTGCCCCTCCTTCCCCTAAGATGAGTAAAAACTCTATAAACAATTTTAAAGCATTGCAAACATTCATTTCAATAGTAAAAACCGACAAAATGATGAGAATAGTTTATTTAAATTGCTAAATTGCTATTTAAGCGGTGTGATAATTTGAAAAACAGTTAAAAAATAAAAAAGACTGAAGTTTAGAAATAGCCAGGTATAATGGATAGAAATAAAAAAAGTAAATTGACAAGAAGAAAGCAGTGTTTCATAAGAAACAATAGAAAAAAAGAAATACATACAGAGTCATATCATATGAACATTATATATATTTATTCTCTTCTAAATTTGTTCTCTTTCTTATAATCGTGCAAATCTTGCACATTCGATAGTGCAGATTTTGCAGTATTGATACTGCAAATTTTGTATAATCGTGATTCATTTGCTTCAGCTTCAATTTTTTATAAATTTCGTTTAATTTTTCATAATTGATAGTGTAAAAAATGGTCCGATTCACTTGTTCTCTTTTTAGCTGTTTTTTAATAAGAATTTCGCTATCACACAGCTCGCAAAATAAACGGGGGCTTTATCAATTAACAATTTTGACATATAACCTCCAAAATTTCTAGTTGAAGATAAGTGATATGGAGGAGGAAAGATTGTCACCTATCTCCAGTTTTTTACATCCATGGGGAATTTTTATATGTCGTCCAACAAGAGAATCATAGTTAAAAAGATTCAATTTTTGTGATAGGTTTACATGTAAATCGTGTTGGCAAATTTTGTTGACATCAAAATTAAATATTGATAGCATTACCTAGCTTGTAAAAACTTACAAAGTTTTTTTAGTATGTGAAGATATTTACAAAAAATCAAATGGTGTGGATTTCAGTAAGTATTAATGATTGCATCCAGTGGTTGAGGATACATTCGGAATAAATTAGGAGGAAAGAAGATGCCAACAATTAATCAGCTGATTAAAAAGGGTCGTAAGAAACAGGAAGCAAAGTGCCAGACACCTATATTACAGCAATGCCCACAGAAGAGAGGTATTTGTTTAAGTGTTACAACAACATCGCCAAAAAAACCAAACTCCGCTATGAGAAAAATAGCAAGAGTAAGACTGGTAAACGGTATGGAAGGTACAGTATATATTCCTGGTATTGGACACAATTTGCAAGAGCACAGTGTTGTTCTTATAAGGGGTGGAAGAATTAAAGACCTTCCGGGTGTTAGATATCATATAATCCGTGGAGCACTCGATGCAGCAGGCGTAGCAAAAAGAAACCAGGCAAGAAGCAAATATGGTGCAAAACGCCCTAAATAATAAAATTAACGAAATAAGATAGGAGGAAATAAATATGCCAAGAAGAAGTGGCGTTCCAAAAAGAGACGTATTGCCAGATCCAATATTTAACAGCAAAATAGTAACAAAGCTGGTTAACCAAGTAATGTTGGATGGTAAGAAGGGAATTGCTCAAAAAATAGTATATGAAGCATTCGAAACAGCAGAGAAAAAATTATCTGTAAAAGCAATAGATATATTTGAAAAAGCATTGGACAATGTAAGACCGGTACTTGAAGTAAAAGCAAGAAGAGTTGGGGGGTCTACATATCAGGTTCCGATGGAAATAAAAGAAGATAGAAGACAGACACTTGCAATTCGTTGGATTGTTGATTTTGCAAGAAAGAGAAGTGAAAGAACAATGATAGAGAGACTTTCTGGGGAATTGATAGATGCATACAACGAAACAGGCGGATCAGTTAAAAAGAAAGAAGAAATGCATCGTATGGCAGAAGCCAATAAGGCATTTGCACATTTCAGGTGGTAATCATGAGAGAATACTCACTAGATCATGTAAGAAATATTGGAATTATGGCACATATTGATGCCGGAAAGACAACAACAACAGAACGTATTCTTTTTTATACAGGTGTCAATAGAAAATTAGGTGAAACACATGATGGTTCTGCAACAATGGACTTCATGGAACAAGAAAGAGAAAGAGGTATAACAATTGCTTCTGCTGCGACAACAGCGACATGGAAAGGGCATCAGATCAATATTATTGATACACCTGGACACGTTGACTTCACGGTTGAAGTTGAAAGAAGCTTAAGAGTCTTGGATGGCGCTGTTGCAGTATTTTGTGCGAAGGGTGGAGTTGAAGCTCAGAGTGAGAATGTGTGGAGGCAAGCGAATACATATAAAGTTCCAAGAATTGCATTTGTAAACAAAATGGACATGAACGGTGCAAATTTCGATAATGTTCTTAAGGCAATGAAGGAAAGGCTTGGTGCAAGAACAGTTGTCTGTGCATTACCTATAGGACAAGAAAGTGATTTTGAGGCCGTTATAGACATAATGAAAATGAAAGCACTCTATTTTAGCGAAGCAGATAAGGGTGTAACAATTGAAGAAAAAGAAATTCCAGCAGCATATAAAACAAAAGCTGAAGAGGCAAGAAAAGCATTAATTGAAGCAGCTGCAGATTTTGATGAAGCTCTATTTGAAAAAGTAGTAATGGAAGATTACGAATCTATAACAAACGATGAAGTTGAAAAAGCATTAAGGAAAGGCACAATCGACATGCAGATAACACCTGTTTTTTGTGGTTCATCATATAAGAACAAAGGTGTACAGCTAATGTTAGATGGAGTTGTTAAATATTTACCAAGTCCACTTGATGTTGGAGAGATCAAAGGAACAAATCCAAAAACAGAAGGAGAAGAAGTAAGAAGACCGGATGATAAGGATTCATTCTCAGCTTTAGTATTTAAGATTGTAACCGATCCATATGTAGGGAAGTTATCATTTATCAGAGTTTATTCAGGCACATTAGCTGTCGGATCAAGTGTATATAATTCAAAGAAAGCTCAGATGGAAAGAATCGGAAGAATCGTAAGAATACATGCCGATAATAGAACTGATATAGAAGAAGCGTATGCTGGAGATATAGTTGCAATAGTTGGTTTAAAGATTAGTACAACAGGAGAAACACTATGTGATAAGGCAAAACCAGTTGCGTTGGAAAGTATGGTATTCCCAGATCCAGTTATCAAGGTTGCAATTGAGCCAAAGACGAAAGCAAGTCAGGAAAAAATGGCAAATGCAATTGTTAAGCTACAGGAAGAAGATCCAACATTTAGAGCATATACCGATAAAGAAACAGGACAGACAATTATTGCCGGAATGGGCGAATTACATCTTGACATTATTGTTGACAGAATGTTCAGAGAGTTTAAAGTCGAGGCAAATGTTGGACAACCACAGGTAAGTTATAAAGAAACAATTAGAAAATCCGCACAGGCTGAAGGAAAATATATTAGACAGAGTGGTGGACATGGTCAGTATGGTCACTGTGTAATTGTGCTTGAACCAAATGAAGGTAAAGGATATGAATTTGCTAACGAAACAGTTGGTGGAATAATACCAAAAGAATTTGCAAATGCTATAAATGAAGGAATTAAAGATGCATGTAAGTCTGGTGTTTTAGCTGGATATGATACTGTTGATTTTAAAGTTAAAGTTATTGATGGAAGTACACACGAAGTTGATAGCTCAGAAATGGCATTTAAGATTGCTGGTTCTATGGCATTTAGAGCGGCAGCAGAAAAAGCGAACCCTGTTCTTTTAGAGCCAATCATGAAGGTTGAAGTGAAAACTCCGGACGATTATCTTGGTGATGTTATGAAGAGCATTACAGGAAGGAGAGGTTCAGTAAAAGGGATTGAAGCAATTGGGGGATCACAGGTCGTTGAAAGTGATGTTCCATTATCAGAAATGTTCGGATATGCAACAGCATTAAGAAGCGTCACGCAAGGAAGAGCATCGTTTACAATGATATTTGACAGATATGCTGAAGTGCCAAAGAATGTAGCTGAAAAAATAATACAGACAGGTGCAAAGAAGTAAAAGATTTGTTGCAATATTGTCTTGTATGATATAATCTAAAAACGATTAAAAATATATAAATAAATTGGAGGAAATTTAAAAATGGCAAAAGCTAAATTTGAAAGAACAAAACCACATATTAATATTGGTACAATTGGACACGTTGATCATGGTAAGACAACTCTTACTGCAGCATTGACAATGTACAGTGCATCAAAGGGTGGTGCTCAGATCATGAAGTATGATGAAATTGATAAGGCACCTGAAGAAAAAGCAAGAGGAATCACGATAAGCACATCACATGTTGAATATGAGACACCAAATCGTCACTATGCACACGTTGACTGTCCTGGACACGCTGACTATGTTAAAAACATGATTACTGGTGCTGCACAGATGGACGGAGCAATCTTAGTTGTTGCTGCATCTGATGGTCCAATGCCACAGACTCGTGAGCATATCTTATTGGCAAGACAGGTTGGAGTTCCATATATCATTGTTTTCATGAACAAATGTGATCAGGTTGATGATCCTGAATTGTTAGAACTTGTTGAAATGGAAATTCGTGATCTGTTAACAGAATATGATTTCCCTGGTGATAAGACACCTATTATAAAGGGTTCTGCGTTAAAAGCGATGGAAGCAGGTCTTGCAGGAAAGTGGGATGACGCAGCATTTAAGCCAATCGAAGAGCTATTAAGTGCTGTTGACAGTTATATTCCAAATCCAAAGAGAGATACTGATAAGCCATTCCTTATGCCTGTAGAAGATGTATTTACAATCACGGGTCGTGGAACAGTTGCAACAGGAAGAGTTGAAAGAGGAACATTAAAAGTTGGTGATAAGGTTGAATTAGTTGGACTTTCAACAGAAAAGAAAGAAACAACAGTAACAGGAATTGAAATGTTTAGAAAGATGTTGGACTTTGCAGAGGGTGGAGACAATATTGGAGCATTGTTACGTGGTATTCAGAGAGAAGACATACAGAGAGGACAAGTTCTTGCAAAACCAGGTACAATTCAACCACACACAACATTTACAAGTCAGGTTTATGTATTGACAAAGGAAGAAGGTGGAAGACATACTCCATTCTTAAATGGTTACCGTCCACAGTTCTACTTTAGAACAACTGATGTTACAGGAACAATCACACTTCCAAAAGATAAGGAAATGGTTATGCCAGGTGACCATATTGATATGGAAATCAAATTGATCACACCTATCGCTATAGAAGAAGGGCTTCGTTTTGCTATCCGTGAAGGTGGTAGAACTGTTGGTTCAGGTGTTGTTTCAAAAAT
>CAUUJG010000021.1:0-10545 GCA_963545485.1 uncultured Clostridia bacterium
TTCAACTTTAGCTTTCAATGAGATACCTTCTAATTTATGCCAACGTGCATAGAGTTTTACTTCTGGTACCATTGATTCTTTATCAATTATAAAGTTATTTAAATCAACTAATGGTGCATTCTTATCATCTGTTAAACTCCATCCTCTGAATCTAGCAACAGCTCCGTCAGATGTACGAGTAAAGTTACCTGCTACCGCATTCTTATCACGTACTTTTCCACCAAATTTAACATTTGTTTCAGGATCTGGTAATGTAGCTGTTCCGATTGACTCATATCCATTTACATATGTTACTTTTGTAATCATTCTCTTGAAATATACATTTACGTTGCTCTGTCCTGCATTATATACAGTATATGTATAGTGATCACTTGAACTCTCAGCAACATTATTTCCAGCCTCAAGAGTTTTCTCTTTATTAAATTCAAATCCTGTAAGTGCGTCAGTTGTCGCTAAGTTACCTGATTTCTTTGTATAATCTGTAATATCAACAGAATCGTCCTTCAACCATTGTCCATCTGGCTGTGATCCTAAAATTTGTTTTCTATATCTAGCTTTTGTTTCATAGCTTCCATCTATTTTTTCAAAGATAAGATTAACATATACATCAGCCAAACCTTCATTTGACCATTCAGGTCTAATTGTCATACTTCTACCTGGCATTATGTAGTTAAACTTATTTGAATTTTGTACAGGTGTCATTAATTTTGTTGAAATCTCACTTCCATCATCATATACCCATTTTTTAAATTTCTGTTTGCCTACAGTTTTATTTTCAGGCTCATTAAGTGTAACTGTATCCATATGCATATATGATGCTGATGCTGGATTATTTAAAGTTACATTAGTAATATCTGGATCACCATCTGTTCCTTTCTTAATATTTAATGTAAATGTATTTGGTTTATATGTATATTCAATATTTATTGTCTCAGCAGTTGTTGGTATATTAGCATTCTTACCATATTCTACTTCCTTATTTGCAATTAAAACCTTATTCAAAACATAGTGTGCTGATGCATAACTTTCACTTGCTGCTTGATATGCTACCTTTAACCCAATAAAATCTTTTTTTGCATATGTAGCATCTGTAAGGTCAAAGTTATATTTACCTGCATCATTTCTATATACTTTTACGATTTTAGAATCAATCTGTGGCAATTTATATTGCAATAATCCCAATCCTTCTCTTTCTTTCCCAGATACTGTAGTATCTCCATTTAAGATGCTTAAATTGTCATGTAGACGTTCGTTCTGTGCTTCGCTATCACCTTGATAATCAAAGTTGTAGCGAACTGTAGCAACACAATATTTTCTATCTACTTCAATGTCAAAGGTATTATCAGTTTTCTTTAATGTATATAAGGCAGTTCCTCCAGATTCAGAACCAGTAGTGTTAAGTTTTTCTAAATCAAATATCTCATCAACTGGAACATCAATACTTCTACCATGGAGTATCTGACTAATCTTATCTCTTACCTTATCTTTAAATACTTTGCTACCAATAACTAATCTGTCTCCAACTTTCATTCCTTCGAATCTAAGTTTTTCTTTAACCGCAGGGTTTGTGCTATCTGTTGCATATGTTGTTCCTTTAGTATCTGCCAATTTAATCTTAAGATTAACATTTGCTATAGTCTCCCAAACTGCATATATATCCAAAGATGCTATCAATTCCTTTCCAGCAGATGGTTCATTCTTATAACTCTTAAGATCAAAATCTATATAATCACCATTTGAATCCTTTATCTGCCACTTAATAAGTTTATAGTCAACGCCGCCCTGTTCTATTCTCTGTCCTTCTGGAACATTTTTAGATAATATTTCCTCACTAAATTTTGCTCCATAGTACATCTTAAATTCAGTTGCCATGAATTTTTCATTAAATTTGCTATCATCCACAACACTGTCTGGTTCATTTTTCTTGAACTGTACTGTTGTACTCTTTCTTTTAAAACGTACTTCTATATGTGTATAACTATTCTTATCAACAGGAATTTCTCCAGTTATCTTATTCCCTGTCTTCACATCATAGATGTCATAGCCTCTGTAAGCTTTATTTGGAGCATCTTTCTTAATGTAATTCGAATCAGCTGGTGAAATTGGTTCACTTGATGGTAACTTTGTTATTGTTCTTTGATATCCATTATCCTCAGCATCTATATATGTTCCGTCAACATCTTGAGTTTTGTAATCTACCATCAATATAGGTTTCTTACCAGATTCACTTTCAATTGCTTTAAATGTTGCTGATTTTTCCTGCAGAACATTTTCATCAAGTGTTACCCAACCATTCTCAACTTTCTTTATCTGATCTCCACTCTTTAATTCCCAATAATCAAATACTTTGCCACTGATATCAAGTGGTTTTATCATAAGCTTATCACCAAACTTATATGGATTTGTCTTCTGATCACGAATTCCAAGACTTGCTAACATTGAATCATCAATTGCATCACCATTATAGTCTCTGAAATCTACTGAAATTATATTCCTCTTATATCTAAATGTAACATTATATTCTTTTGCTTCATTATGTATAAATTCTGCATCTGTAGTTTTTTCTCTTTCAATATTCTGACCGTTTTCGTCTTTAATAACAATTTCAGTTAATGTATAGCCTATTTTCTTATTTTTATACTTCTCATTAACTGGTTCAATCAACTGATCTAGCTCTTCATCGCTCATGATATCGTATCCACGAACACTTGTCTGTGCATTCTTTTTAATATACTTTTTGAAACTTGATTTCTTTAATTGTGCAAATGTCTGTGTTGCATATTCGCCATCCTGTGTTTCAAACTCATATCTAATATTAAATGTAGTATCAAACAAATCGTGCTCAATACCGTATATATATAAAACTGAATCAATCTTGACCTTTCCTTTATTTTCGCCCTGTAATTTTTTTGCATTGTCATAATCAACAGGACTTGAGTTACTCTTTGAATACCATGTTTCACATACATCAAATAGCTCTTTTGGAATCTGATATTCACTGTTTTTACGTACCATTTTAAAACGTCTTAATGTTTTGTTGTTTCCATCATCAGTATATACACGTACTGGATATTGATCCTTTATTGCTTCTTTTACTTCTTTTGGATATAAAGTATATTCTTTCAAACCATCAATTAGTTCGTGATATTCCTTATCTTTCTTTTCATCATCCATTTCAATTTTGCCTGCTTTGGCAATAAATGGAACATCACCAGAAACAGCCAAATCATGATCATTTAAAGTAACATGTTTAAGATGTCCTTTTTCATGTCTAATCTTTAATGCTTCTTCAAGTTTGCTAAATTTTCTATACTCAGGCTCTTTGAATCTATCTTTTTTAATTGCCTGTATTTCTTCACCCTTTTCATTTCTTCCAAATGCAATATTGTCCCACTTTACGGTGAATTCAACTGTCTTATATTTTGATTTAAATGTTTTCTTCTGTTTGACATGTAACTTTATAGTTTTTGTCTTTGAAGATAATTCAAAAAAGTCCTCTCCTTTCTTTAAGGCATCTTTTTGAGAACCTGCTTCCAAAATATACCGTCTAAGTGATCTGTCTGCATTCCTAAAAAGCTCTTTATAATACAGACCATACTTGGATCTTCCTTCAACGCCTACATCTTTCATATCAAAATCATCAAAATTTGGCGTAAAGGTCATATCTTTCATATTTAATGTCCCAAACTCTGTCTTGACAAGATTAAGACTTGGTTTTAAACCAACAACTGCAGTCCCTATTCCTAATCCGATAGCGACAGCAACAATACATGCCAAAACTATTGACATAATTCTTTTATAAGTTTTCCTTGGTACTATTTTCATAAATACTCCTTGTATACTTCCTTGTTATTTTTTTCCCATATCAAATTGTGGCGTAGAGAATTAAAAATACTCCTACTCCGATTCCTAACATAATTAAAATGTGAATTAATATAATTAAAATTGAATAACCTGAAAACGATGCCATTGATTTGATCTTATCAAGAAATCCCGCTTCATCATCTGCATCATTATTAAAAAATGCTGGTAGATTACTATCATTCATAAAGTCTTCAAAATTGTCATCCTTTAATACCAATGCATTTTGGTTGTTCTGTGGTGCCATATTTGCATTTGGAACAGACGATTGTGAATTTAAATCACTTTCACTGTATCCTCCATTTGCTGCTGCCTGGTTAAAGTCTCCATATATCTTGTTATCAAGTTCTGTACCACTTCTTAATTCTAAAACTGAAAACTTTTTCATTATATCATCAAGCTGTGCTCTCGTTTCCTCAAGCTCGGCTTCTTTCTGTCTTAGTTTTTCTTCAGCATCTGACTTATCATTTCCACTCAAATCGTTTAATGCCTCTCTTAAAACTTTTATATCTCCACCCATCTGCTCATATTGAAGTAACAAAGTGGAATATTTTTCTTCATCTGGATTTATTGGTATCGTCATCTCATATACTGAATCATTTTCTGGTTCTTTATAATTTGACAATACTCTTTCTAAAATATATTCAATAGTTTCTTTCTTATTTAATGTAATTACATTCTTAATTCCATTCTCAACTGCTATTTTTCTCGCTTCAGTTGATTTCGCATTCTCAAGTCTCTCTTTCAATTCATCTGTAAGAAGTCCTTTATTTTTAAGCTTATGCATTACATAGTCTTTTACATAATCTCCACTAAACTTCTTAGGAATTACTATTCCATATTTATTTCCTAAATAGTTCATATCTTCTTGTGTTGCACTGTTATGAATAATTGCTCTGAAATTCTCTAATGGAACTCCCTCGAATTCATTTTCAGCCTCAACAAAAATTCCTCTAAATGCTGTATTTACATCATTCGCAACAACCACTGTACCTTCAATAATTGTATCTTGACTATCAAGGTACTCAACGAATTTTTTTAATAAAGGCATTGAGTCAATTTTTAATTGAATTAATATTTTCAAGTATAGTTTCTTAATGAAGTCCATCTGTATTTCATCATTTGATACGACTTCATCTAATAACATTTCAAGTTGAAATTCTGTAAAAGTGTTAAACCATAAAAGTCTATAGTTCTTTCTGCTATCAAGAGTAAGGCACTCCTTCCTCGTTTTAACAACATAAGCTCTCAGTGCGTTTTTCATTATGTCCATCTTGATTTTTTTTGGGAATGTTAAATTTTCCGTCTGAAAGAAATTTGCAATAGTAGCTGGTTCGACAACCAGCATCTTTTCTAAAAATTCGCCTGTTGTTAGTGCTTTACCCATAAGCTCTCCTTAAAATAGACAGACTTGTCGCAATTTAGACGACAAGTAGTTATTTTCATGATAGTCTATTTTCTATTTTTTTTGAGTAATTCATATAAATTTTGAGTCCTTTTCAAGGGGTTATCCCGAGGCTTTTTAGCTATTTTAACAATTATCTACAGTCTGACGCTCTTTATAATCAAACTAGTGTGCGCCGAAAACAGCACACATGCCTACCCCATTATATTTCACTTTGAGAAAAATGTTTTGATGAAAGCATACCCCTCATCTGTAATTAGATACCCCTTACCGTACCCCTCACTATCATGCACATCTAAACTATCCCTTGCCAAGTATTTTTTATTAACCGTATAATTACATTGTTTTAGAGTATATCCTTCATTCCAATTCAATGATAATGCTATATCTGAAATCCCCTTACTCATATCGTGGGATATGCATATTAATAAAACTACACATTTGTATTCCTTATGTATTCCTCTCCTTTTTAAAGCCTTAAATATCACACCATTTTTTGGATGAAATACTGTTGTTCCTACTAGCCCAAGAAGAAGTATTGTTGATATTGTACCTGAGTAACTCAAATTGCCGAAGTCTGCTATTACATATCCAACAATTCCAAACACAACTGCAACTCCCACAGTCATAAATATCAACTTCTTAAAATTGTTGGTATATTGCAATGCTATCGCTGCTGGAATAACCATTAAAGCTGTAACTAATATTGATCCAACAGATTCAAATGAAGTTACTACTGTCAGAGATACATTAATTATCAATAAATAAAATAAAATATTTGGATGCATTTTAATCGTTTTTGCAAAATTTCTATCAAATGATATTAACTTTAGTTCTTTATAAAATAAGCCAATGAATATTATGTTAACCAGCAATACTCCTCCATTTATTAATATTGCTGCCGGGAATACTCCATTAATTAAATGTGTATATACTGCAACTGCAAGATTTCCCGATAATACCATCTGTTTTGATATTCTTGTATTTTTAAGCGGTCCCGATATTATTACTATAGCTATGCTAAAAAGTAATGGAAGAACAATACCCATCGCCAAATCTTTAGACACAAATTTAATTTTTGAAATTTCATGTACAAATATCGAAACTATAACTGCTGAAAATACTGCTCCCAACATTATGTAAAATGGATTTATTTTTTTTAATGTTAAATATACAAGAACAATTCCAAGCAAAACACTATGCGAAATAACTTCAACAAGCATAGATAAATTAGAAGATACTACAAACAATCCTATAAGTGCACAAGATACAGCCGTTATTAAGAACAATGATATTGATGCTATATCCATTTACCTTACTCCGCCCTGAAATACTTTATCTGCTTTTTTCATACCTAAATCTGTTAATGAACCATCTTCGTTTATATATTTTTTCTTCAGCAAAAGCATTTTTGTATCTGAATCAATATCATATATTTCACTTGTAGAATAAACATGTATTAAATAATGATATTTCTTTATAAATTTCTTATTTACTGCATTAAGTATTCCTCGTATCACTATCCCTTGTTTTGGAGAAAAAAGCATTGATATAATTCCGAGTCCAGCAAGAAATATCACAATTGCTGGTCCTGGCGGAAAATGCAATACATAATGTGAAATAACACTTCCAATAATTCCTGACACCATTCCAATAATGCCTGCACTTATAAAATTAACTGTAAATCGACTACTCCATTGTCTTGATACAAATGCCGGAATAACTAATAATGCACAAACCGTAATAATTCCAACTGCCTGTATCCCAAACACTGTACATACTATTAAAATTAGCGATATCAGTATATCTATTCCGATATTTTTATATCCAAGCGATGAAAAAAACACCGGATCAAAAGTTTGTAAAACTATCTCTTTTTTGAATAATACAAGCAAAGAAAATACGACAAAACCTACCGCAAGAATTGTATAAATATCCGCCTTTGATATATATGCCAGCTGTCCAAATATATATTCTTCAAGACCAGATCTGGCACCCATGCCTTTGTCATTTATGATACTTACCAATACCTGCCCAAATCCGAAAAATCCAGCAAGTAATGCTGCTAATATTGTTGTCTTTTTGAGCTTTGTATATTTCTTTATTAATCTAAATACAAGAATCATTATTGCCCCTGACATAACTGCCCCAAGCAATAACAAAATTAATATTTTCTTTTTAAAAATCATAAAAGCAATTAAAACACCTGGCAATGTCGCATGTGCAATACCTTCACTCATAAGTGATTCTTTTCTTAAAACCGCTATAACTCCAAATGAACCGCTCAATAGCCCTAAAAGTGCCGCTCCTATCATAACAAGTACAAAAACATAGTTATGAGCTATCCATGTATTATTCCTAACTGCTGCCACAAAAATTAAACTATGCATATGTTTTCTCTATGTTTTTTTCGGTATATACCTTGTCCACTTCTCCACTTGCTATAACTTTTAAATTTAATAATGTTACATGTGAAAAATACTTTTCCACTGTTGCCAAATCATGATGTACTGCCAATACGGTTTTTCCTTCTAGACACAACCCTCTTAACAGCTCCGCCATGGCTTCTTCTGTCTTTTTATCTATCCCTTGAAATGGTTCATCTAAAAGATACACATCAGCATTCATAACTAAAGCTCTCGCTATAAAGACTCTCTGTTGTTGTCCTCCCGAAAGTTGAGATATCTGTCTGTCCTTATATTCCAGCATTCCTACTTTCTCAAGTGCCTTTATTGTTTTCTCTTTCTGAATTTTTCCCGGTCTTCGTATAAGTCCTAACTCACCATATGTACCCATCAAAACAGTATCAAAAACTGTGGCGGGAAAATTCCAGTCAACTTCTCCCTTCTGCGGCACATATGCACATTTGTTTTTATTCTTCTTGTTACTTTCTCCATTGACAAGTATGCGACCAGATACCGGTCTAAGTATCCCAACTATTGACTTAAGCAATGTCGTCTTTCCTGCACCATTCGGCCCTACAATTGCCATAAAAGCACCTTCTGGTACATCAAGATGAATATCCCACAAAACCGGTTTTAAATCATATGCAACGCTTAATTCTTCTATACATATAGCATTACTCATTATTTAATTGCTTCCATAATTGTATTTACATTCTTTCTCATCATATCAATATATGTACCCGCACCTTCTTCTACTGTTCCTAATGAATCCGCAAATAAATTCCCGCCTTTCTTTAACTCATGTCCTATTGCTTTTGCCGCTGCTATCACTGAATCAATTCCTTTATTGTTTGTTGATGCCTCTGCAAATATCGCTTTTGCCTTTCTTTCTTTAGCAAGTTTTGCAACTTCTTGTACATGCTTATCTGTAACTTCAGCCAATGTTGATATGCCTTGAATATGTATCATATTTATTTTAAATGCTCTACTTAAGTATGCAAATGCATCATGTTGTGTTATCGCAACTCTTTCTTCTTCTGATACTTTTGCAACCTTTTCTTTTAATTCTTTTTCAAGATTATTAAGTTTCTCAATATATATGTCTCTATTATGTTCATATACTTTCGCATTTTTAGGATTTATTTCACTTAATTTAGATGCAACAAATTTTGCAGCTTCTTTCCATAAATTGATATCATGCCAAAAATGTGGATCAATATCTCCATGGTGATGTTCGTTGTGCTCCTCGTGTTCATGTTCGTGCTCATGATGATGTTCATGACCTTCTTCGGATTTAATAAATCCTTTTTCTGATACTCCAAGTGTCTTTTTCAATTCATCACCGACTGCATAAAATTTTCCTTTATTCTTAATAGTCATGTTTTTTAATACATCAATTGCCTTACCTTCAAGTTGCATCCCTGATGAAAAGACTACATTTGCCTTTTTAACAGCTTTTTGGTGTTTTGATGTTAACTCAAAATCATGTGCATCAACATTTGGTCCCATTAAGCCCGTAACTTCAACTTTATCTCCACCAATTTGTTTAACAAGATCTGCAAGTATACTTGTGGTCGATACTGCCTTTACTTTACAGTTAACAGTCTTTGTACATCCGGCAAACATCCCGACAGCGAAAAACGCTAATACTGAAATTAACAAAAATCTAACTTTCTTTAACATATGTGCTCCTTTCTTAATTTCCAAACAATTAATGTACAGTATTATACAAATTTCAAATTTCATTGCAAGAAAAATCAATACTATTTAACATTTTACATATTTTATATATATCTATATGAATATATTTATTGGATTAGATATACTGATATGTTAATAAATATGTTTTATATATCCTTGCAAAACCTTCATCGATATTTCTCATAATACCTTTTATCACTTAAAAAATTACACTGCATTTGTGTAGAAAAATATACAAGAACCTATTACAAAAACATATCTATATGGTATAACCGATATTTCTATTTCTCATTCCATAAAAAGTTATTACTTTGAGTTCAAATTTCTTCCAGAACTTGTTTTTGATGACTAAATATTGCTTTTGCGTTCTGTATAAGATGCCATAAAGAAAGTATATGCAAGATTAAATATCCATATAAGTAATGAACATAATATGACAAATATAATTCCATCTGTTGATATATTGTGAGTAAGCAATATTTTAGGAACTGATAATATGTCCCATGAATTCAACCTTATAAACCTTCCTATATAAATTGCATATCCTATTAAAATGCTTTCACATGCTGTTACTGCACTTATAATCAACATGTTATTTGTTCTATATATAATTTCATTTATTCTTCTAACTTGTTTCAATCCAAGAATAAGTCCTATTACTGCAGCCAGAAAAATATTAAATAAATTAAGATAATGCCCTGGAATCAAAAAGAACTGCTTATGTCCTTTATACCCTATCGAATAAAATCTTGTAACAGCAACATGTATTATATCTGTTATGATATAGAAAGAATTTGGCATAAATATAAATCCAAGAATTAGCATAAGTACATTGGGCGATATCATCCTATTAAAAGTTTTTGATTTAAAATTCTTATATTTATAAAGAAACAACGAAGGAATTATTGCCAAAGCAACATTGTATAATAATCCACTATGTGACAATATCAACCCTGGTGTTTTTTTGTAATAGGCAAAATCAAAAATTGCCGACAATACAACCAATCCTAGAAGCATAATCAAAATCGGAATATTAAGAAGTGAATATTCAGACTTTTTTACTATTTTCATAATCTAAAGTATATCTACGATACTGTACATAATCAAATATCATCTATTTACTTAACATAGAATTATACAAATCCTAAAACTAAATTAATCTGATGAATGAAT
>CAUUJG010000022.1:0-9722 GCA_963545485.1 uncultured Clostridia bacterium
CCGAATCAAAGCTTAAGGAAAAAGAAAAAGAACTTGAAGAAACTAAAGCACAATTGGAAGACATAACTAAAAGATTCTCTGTTCTTGAAGTACGAACTGGAGATGAACTTGAAAACAAATTGTATAACAAATTTGATGATAGAAGTTCGTATGAAGGTTTTGATCAAAAAACAATAAATAACTACATAACAAATAATTACTCATATACTGAAAATAATGCATCAGGTGAATTTAATGATATTGTGCCTGAAACAGTATTTACTGATATGAACGAAGTAAATGAAGATAGTGAATCTAGAGAGATAATAGTGCAGGATGATGCATTTAGTGAGCAGAATAAGGAATTGGCATTAGTAGATGAAGAAGCACACAAAATGGATCTTTTGGAAAAATTAAGATTGATGGCAAGTGCAACTGGATATTCAGTATTACTGGTAGTGTTGTATGTACTACTCATGCTTGGAGTAGGAGTAGCATTCTTTTTAATTCTGCTTGCAGCAATATAGGAGGAACAAAATGACAATAAAACCTAAAAAGAAATTTAAAGTAGGAGTTCTCATAACATTAATATTATTAGGACTTATGGCATTAATTTTGGCAACAGTAGCCGGAACACTTGGAAGTGAATCCGGAATTAATGTAATACAGCAAAAATACGGGAAACTTGATTTTAAGAATAGGACATTTACTCCAGATATTGATAACAATTTAGCAGCTGAATTAGCAACAAAAAAGGACAAGAATGGAAAGGTTGCAATCAGTTATAAAGAATTGTTTAAAGATAGCAATAGAACCATGAAGAAATTTAAACTTGATGGCGACTTTGTTCTCAGTTCTGAAACTAAAGAAATTGAACTTGAATATAAGTACAGAGAAACACTTCATAAGAAGAACAAGAAAATAAAATTTAAAGTGAATTGGAAAAACATACTGTTTGGAACTGATGAAAATGATAAAGAAATATTTTCTATTAAAAAATCTACCATAAGTGAAAATCCTAAATACAGTACTATAAAAAAAGCTATAAACAGTAGAAACAGTGTTTTAAAGGACAAATTTGATCTTGAAAAGTATGATCTTGTAACTAACACATTAAATGACCCATTGTTCCTTGATAAGGATGAAATCATGGAATACAAGGGAAATCAGTCCAATAAGTTAAAAACCAAACTTAATAATTCCACAGGATTGCGTTTATATATGAAAAATGACAATCCATCCAATAAGGTATATCAAATTCGACAATATGAAATTGATGACAATAAGAGAATTTTAAAAGGATTAGATGTTGTTAATAAAGGTGGTATATATGATGTTTCTGGATTGCAAGATAAATATATGGAAATATATAAATATGACACTAATTCAACACAACAGGAGTATAAACCAGAAGATATTTATAAGAAAAATGAAATAGAAGATATTCAAGGGTCTGTATATTTATATCTTGTTGGAGAAGGAAAGGTAAAGGCAAGATTTATTCTTAAATATGAATTTGAATATGACACAAACAAATATAATGAAGATTTCCTTAAATTAGCTAGAAGAGATGAAACTAGATTTGTATCTAAAAATAGTAAAATAGATATCAGTCAGTATGAGTTGCTTAATAAACATTTTAATGAAGATAAATTTATACCAAATAAGACTAAAGATGAAATAAATGTAGGTTATGAACTTGAAGGTGCCTTTATTGGCATGGATCCAATTGTGGACAATGAGTTGGAGATAACTAAAACAAAAGAATATAGACTTACATTCAAATACATACGAAAAGAAAAGACACTGAAACTTCAAAATGAAAATGGAGTTGATCTTGAAAGTTCAGATTATACAAGGCTTGGTTTGAATAAAACATATAAATTTGGTGCCAAGATTGATATGCCTGCATTAGATAAAACAACAAGCGGGAAGGATTTCTTGTACTGGGAAATTCAGGAAGGCAAATTTAAAGGTACAAAAGTTGAAGCAGGTGAATTTATATTAAATGAAAAATATCTTGATAGTGAAACAATCGTTCTTAAAGCTGTTGTTGGAGAAGGAACAACAAATATTGATGTAAATATTAAATTGCTATTTGAAAAACTTGATGGTGAATATGAAGAGGTTCACACAGCAAAACTTGAAAATCCAACTGGAGAAAAATGGAAGCTGGATGATAAAGCAGATATAAGCGAATATGTTAAAACTGTAGGCAATCCATTTACAGCAGATTTTGAGAAGTTTGATTTTAACAGAGAAAAAACTCTTGAGGATACAAATATTACAGAAGAAAGTGGAAAATATAATTATAAAGTAACTGAAAAGACAGGAACTGCGAAAGTATATTTCAAGAGACAAAAGACAAAAGTTACAGTTAATATATTGAAAGAAAATAATGGCAACTTTGAAAAAGCTGGTTCTAAAGAGTTGGATAAGGAATATAAAGCTGGAGAAGAAATCGATGTAACTGAATATACAAAGACAACTGGTAATATAATAACAGGAATTGATGATGAAGAATATGAATTCAATTCTGAAGAGACAACAAAAGTTGGTGTTATAAAGAATGCAGACAACAAGTATATATTTAAAGTGGAGAATAAGAGTTCAAAGGAAGTTAATATATATTTCAGTAAGAGACTTATTGAAGTAAATGCTCAGATATATACGGAAGATTTAAATTCTGATGAAACTAGTCCTAATGGATATTCAGAAAAAAGTGAAAAAACTTTATTAGGAACAGTCGATGGTAAATTTAAAGCAGGAGCAGTTATTGATCTTACTGCATATACTAAAAAAGCGGGCAATCCTGTAACAGGAGTTGAATTTACGGGCTTTAAATTTAACAAAGTTGAGACATTAAAAGATAGTGAAATAAAAGAAGAAAGTGGTGAGTTTACTTATAGAGTAAAAGGTAAAATTGCAAAGAACTTGAAGTTCTATTTTATGAGATTGAGAGGAACAGTTACACCGATAAATGCAAAATCAGCAGAAGGCACGACAAATTTGCCGGCTTCATTTGAAAGTGTTTTTGGTCAAAAGTTAGATAGTAATTTAAAGGCTTCGACTTTCGTTCATAATAGTAAACATCCAGTAACTAATGCAAATTTTCAATCAAAATTTAGAGGATGGAGTTTGAAGGCAAATGATAATAATACACTTGATTTATCTGACTTTAGAGTGAATAAAGAAACATATTTTGAGGAAAGTTTAAAATTATACTCAAGATGGCATGCAATAGAGGCTGATGTATATGCCGAGGTACAGTTTGAAACAACTGAGGGAAAACCTGATATAGATCCTGCAAAATTTACGGATGGTATTACAGAAGGATATGTTAGCGTGTCAAACAAATATGTTATTGATGTTGCTAAGTTGCAATTTGATGGTCAAGATGCTATGGCAATTGACAAAAACAAACTAATGGATTCAACATTTGACTTGGTTCGAGAAAAAGCACCATTCAGAAAAGAACAGACAAAGCTTACAAATAACTTGAGTGAAGTATATTTTTCAGAAACCAATTTATTATTCAAATACAATATTTATCGGAAGATTGTTAAATTTAAATTTAATTATGCGGATGATGATAATGGGCATGGTGATCCAGTAACTGATTCTGTTAAATATAAATATGGACAAATACCGGATTATATGCCAATTGCACCAGATTATTGTTCTTTAAATGATTATAGCAATTATGCTGAATTTGCGTATTGGACTTTGGATTCTAAAGAAATAAATGATGATTATCCATTACATTATCGTAGAACAGACACGAGTGCGAAATTTGATTCAAATCAAATTATTGATCCAGAACTTTTTAATTATGCTTTTGAAGAAAATACATTTAATTCTTTAGTAAATTTATATACGACATACGGACGGTTGAGATATTTAAAAAAAAATATTGATATATATGCTGAAGACATTATAAATTCTACAATTAACCGCCTTACTTCAATAACGGTTGATACTAGAGGTGACGAGGGTGCCTATACTAATTTTGCTAAATTAACTAGTGAATTTGATTATAAGCACTATTTAGAACATCATAGTTTAAATTTGCATGGTCGTGATTATAATGGTCTTTATGCTGTTGGTGGGAATATATTTGATGAGACAGCAGGAGTGGATTATGAATATAGAGGTCAGAGTGTGGGTAAAAATGATTCAATTCAGATGCATCCATTTGGGAATAAATTGAAAGTAACTTATCATAAACGAAAGAGAGGTAGATTGACACTTAATATGAGTGGAAGTGGTTATTCTGGAATAATTCCAAAAACAAGGCACAGGATTGAAGGAAGTAATCCGGCTGTGCTTGAATATAAAATAGGGGATTATTTACGTAAAGATGATGAACCAATTTTAGAGCCCAAAAACGGTAAAAAATTTAAGGGATGGTATTATAAAAAAACAGATAACAATAATGTAATTTACAAATATACTTTTTATTTCGGTAACACGACAGGTTATACTGATCCAGATGATCCAAGTGTTTATGAAGAGGTTTGGGATTATTATTACTATAATGGAGAAAACTATGAACTATACCCAGAGTGGGAAAATTGATTATAAAAGTGTTATTTCTGAAAGGAAAAGACAGTCGTAAGGCTGTCTTTTTTATTTAAAATGCCATTGAAAGGGGCATTTCAGTGCGGTATAATTATTATGTTTTGGGGAGGAAATATGAATAAGCAAAAATTGAAGTTTCTTGAAGAAAAAGCATTAAAGTTGCGTCACGACTGTATTGAAATAATAGGTCATTTTGGTGTAGGTCACATAGGTGGATCAATGTCTGTTATGGATGCTTTGACATGCATTTATTATGACAAAGCAAATATAAATCCAGCAGATCCAAAAAAAATGGATAGAGATAGAGTGATTATGTCAAAAGGACATGCTGGTCCAGCAATGTATGCTGTATTATGCGATTTAGGATTTTTCCCTAAAGAATGGATGACAACATTAAATCAAAATGGAACCAATTTACCATCTCATTGTGACATGAATAAGACACCTGGGATTGATATGACAGCAGGTTCATTGGGACAAGGGTTATCGGCTGCAGTAGGAATGGCTATTGCTGCAAAGTTGGATAAGTTACCATCTAAAATATATTGTTTTATCGGTGACGGTGAAAGTCAGGAAGGACAAATTTGGGAAGCTGCCATGCTTGCGGGAAGTAAGAAACTTAACAATCTTATAGTTCTCCTTGACAGTAATAAAATGCAATTAGACGGTCCTGTTGAAGAGGTTAATGGTCTTGAACCGATTGCAGATAAGTGGAAAGCATTTAATTTTAATGTAATAGATATTGATGGGCACAATATGAATGAGATATCTGATGCACTTGATAAAGCTAATAAGGAAAAAAATAAGCCAACAATGATTATTTTAAGAACAATTAAGGGTAAAGGTGCTTCATTTACAGAAGGTGTTGCAAACTGCCATAGTATGCCAATTCCAGAAGGATTGTGGAGAAAGGAAACAGGGAGGATGAAATAATGTTAGACGAAAAAGAAGTAAGACAAACAATGGCTGAAGAGCTTGTTAAATATGCAAAGGATGACAATAGAATAGTTGTATTGGATGCAGATTTAATGAGTTGTCATGCAACAAAATGCTTTAAGCAAGAATTTCCTGATAGATTTATAAATGTAGGTATTGCGGAAGCTAATATGGTCGGTGTTGCAGCTGGTATGGCTGCGATGGGGAAAATACCGTTCATATATAGTTTTGCACCTTTTGCAACAAGAAGATGCTATGACCAGATATTTATTTCAGTAGCATATGCAAAGCAACCGGTCAAAATTGTGGGAAGTGATCCGGGTATTATGGCTGAAGCTAATGGCGGAACCCATATGCCTTTTGAAGATATGACATTAATGAGAGCAATACCTAAAATGGTAGTTTTTGAACCTACAGATGCGACTATGCTCAAAAAAGCCCTGCCGGAAATCATAAACTATGATGGACCAGTTTATATTAGAATGTTTCGAAAGAAAGCTGACCAGATTTACGATGATACTCTTGATTTTAAACTCGGAAAAGCTTGTACTTTAGTAAAAGGAAACGATGTTGGCATTATAGCTTCAGGAATTATGGTTTTAAGAGCTTTAGAAGCTGCAGAAATACTAAAGAGTAAAGGTATTAAAGCTGAGGTGCTTAATGTACATACATGGAAACCAATAGATGATAAGGCTATTGTTGCTTTAGCAAAGAAAACTGGTGCACTTGTAACATGTGAGAATCATAGTGTATTCGGCGGATTAAATAGTGCAGTATCAGAAGTGTGTGCAGAGCAGTATCCAGTACCTATTGAACGCATTGGAGTTATTGATAAATTCGGTGAAGTTGGTAAACAAGCATATTTATCTCAAGTGTTTAATTTAACAGTAGATGATATAGTTGTAAAGGCAGAAAAGGCAATATCTAGGAAGAAATAGCAATTAAAAGTATACATTTTAGATAGTTAGTGTAATTTGGAGTAGAGGTATTATTTATCTCTATTCCTTATTTCTACATGTCTTATTTTACCTGATGTGGTTTTAGGAAGTTCTTCAACGAATTCAATAATTCTTGGATACTTATAGGGTGCTGTTACAGATTTAACATAATTTTGCAATTCTTTTTTAAGTTCTTCACTTGGTTGAAATTTCTTGTGAAGAACAATTGTTGCTTTGACAATTTGTCCTCGTACTGGATCTGGAACACCAGTTATTGCACATTCTAAAACAGAAGCATGTTCCATGAGTGCTGATTCAACTTCATATGGTCCTATACGGTATCCACTAGACTTGATGATGTCATCTTTTCTACCTTCGAACCAAAAGTAGCCGTCGGAATCTGTAGATGCGAGATCTCCTGTTCTATAGAATTCACCGCCTAAAGCTTTGTTAGTTAATTCAGGATCATCTTTATAGTTTGCGACAAGTCCAACTTGATTATTTTTAATTCGTATTGATATTTCACCAACAGTTCCATTTGTAACAACATTTCCTTCATCATCAAGTAACTCAACATCATAAATAGGACTTGGCAGTCCTAAAGATCCAAGTTTCATTTTTGAATATGGGAAATTACCAAGAATAACAGTTGTTTCAGTTTGTCCAAATCCTTCACATATCTTTTGTCCAGTTAATTTATAGTATTGTTTAAATACTTCGGGATTAAGAGCCTCACCGGCAGTAGAGGAATGTTTTAAAGTTGAAAAATCATATTGTGATAAATCTTCTTTGATTAAAAATCTGTAAATAGTTGGTGGTGCACAAAATGTAGTTATATTATATTTTTTTAGTAATGGTAAAATATCTGTTGGAGTAAATCTGCCGTTGTAATCATATGCAAATACGGCACTTCCGGCAATCCACTGTCCAAAAATTTTACCCCAGCTACATTTTGCCCATCCAGTTTCAGCCATAGTAAAATGAAGACCATCATCCAGTACTTTTTGCCAATATTTTGCAGTTATAATATGTCCAAGTGGGTAATAGTAATTGTGTTGTACCATTTTAGGCATTCCAGTTGTGCCGGATGTAAAGTAGCAGAGCATATTAGTGTGAGAATCCGGTCTTTTGATTTTAGGATTTAATTCTTTGTTTTGTTTTTTTATAAGATCTTCAATAGTTCTGAAAGTTTTAACTTTTTTGGTATAAAAGCATTCTTTAATTGTCGAGCATTTATTTAAAGCGTAATTTATGTGTTCAATGAGATCAGGTTCACTCGTAGCAAATAAGTATTTGGCACCGGAACTATTGCATCTATAAGCAATGTCTTTTGGAGTAAGAAGATGTGTTGCTGGAATTAATGTTACCCCAACTTTACAGCATGCATTTAATACAATCCAATATTCCCAGCGTCTGTTTAGCATTGTGATAATGCTATCTCCTGACCGTAAACCCATTTCATATAATGCATTTGCAAGTTTATTTGATTGTTCAGATATTTCTTTAAAGGTGAAAAATTTTTCCTCTCCATCAGAATTGCACCAAACGAGTGCCATTTTATCTGGGCTTATTCTTGCATATTTATCAGTGACATCATATGCAAAATTAAAATCGTCATTAAAAGATAATGATAATTTTTTAAAATCATCATAATTTTCAAACTCAGTTTTGTTTAAAAACTTTGAAAGTAGATTCATCCAAGCTCCAAAAGAAATATACAACTAATTTTAATTTAATTAAGTAATAATGTAAATTAAAGCTAAGGTCATTAGTTATCAATAGAGCAAATTTGACAATAACACTTAAAAGAAAATAAAATAATGAATAATAGAGGTGGGAAATGAATATATATGATTATAAAGTAAAAGATATGAATAATAATGAAATTTCTCTTTCGGACTATAAGGACAAAGTGCTGTTAATTGTTAATACTGCAACTGGCTGTGGATTTACACCACAGTATGCTGGATTGGAAGCAATGTATAAAAAGTATAAAGATAAAGGATTTGAAGTATTGGATTTTCCTTGTAATCAATTTTTAGGACAGGCTCCAGGTACAGCTGAGGAAATTCATACATTCTGCACATCTAAATACAATATATCTTTTAAGCAATTTGCAAAAATTGAAGTAAATGGCAAAAATGAAGAGTCTTTGTATACCTATTTAAAGAAAGAGCAGAAAGGTTTTGGTGGCAGCAAAATTAAATGGAACTTTACAAAATTTCTAGTAGCTAGAGATGGAAAAATAGTAAAAAGATTCGGACCTGCAACTACACCAGAAAAGATAGATAAAGAAGTAGAGAAACTAATTTAAAGATTGCAAAAAAGTTTAAATTAGTGGATATTAAAGCTTGACACTTATAGATGTCAATTATATACTTTATTAGTCTTCGAGAAGAGGAATATAGTTTAATGTCGGGGCGTAGCGCAATTTGGTAGCGCATCTGGTTTGGGACCAGAGGGTTGGGAGTTCAAGTCTCTTCACCCCGACCAAAATTTCAGGGCCTTTAGCTCAGTTGGTTAGAGCGGTCGGCTCATAACCGATTGGTCCGCGGTTCGAGTCCGTGAAGGCCCACCATGAAATTTTTGGCTCTGTAGTACAGTTGGTTAGTACGCCAGCCTGTCACGCTGGAGGTCAGGGGTTCGAGCCCCCTCAGAGTCGCCAATGCTTGCCTCGGTAGCTCAGTTGGTAGAGCATAGGACTGAAAATCCTTGTGTCGATGGTTCGAGTCCGTCTCGAGGCACCATATAAATATGTATGCTGGTGTAGCTCAATTGGCAGAGCAGCTGATTTGTAATCAGCAGGTTGTTGGTTCGATTCCGATCACCAGCTCCAGTTGGGAAGGTTCCCGAGTGGCCAAAGGGAGCAGACTGTAAATCTGTTGTCTGAGACTTCGATGGTTCGAATCCATCTCTTCCCACCAATAGAATAAACGGACTGCTCAAACCACAGTCCGTTTTATTTTTCTTATAAAGTTCTAGTAAATAATTTAAATATAAAACTAATCAATAATTTTCCAATATCCGTTTCGTTTACTTCCCATACGAACAATTTTATTAGTGTTTTTAAGAATATTAATATATTTTTGTACAATCCTACGACTAATACTAAGCTTTAAGCCGATAGCATCTTGTGAAATGTGTGGTTCTATTTTTATAATCTCTTTAATCTTTGATATTAATTGTTCATCGTCTATATCTGCGGCATTCATATAATAATATTGTTTTGAGTCGGTGCTTTGGTGCTTTGGTGCTTTGGTGCTTTGGTGCTTTGGTGCTTTGGTGCTT
>CAUUJG010000023.1:0-9637 GCA_963545485.1 uncultured Clostridia bacterium
AGCTACATGTACAGATACAGGTATTATAATTATGAAAAGTAAAATTATTAAAATCAAAAGCATCACATATTCTAATTTGTAATTTTCTTTCTTTTTCATATATGTGCTCCTGAAATTAAAATCCAAATAATATTATCCCACGCCCCGCTAACTTTATCAATTTATTTGGCTATTATGGCATGATGTGGCATTTTCTAAGCGAATTATTTATATGGAATAGGAAAAATTCAATTCCGTAGTTCGGAATTATTAGTTATTGCCTATTAGTAGCAAAATTGTTATACTCTTGTTGCTATGCTAGATGGGGAGCTAGTAGTGCCCTGTAAGCTATAATCTACTTTAATAGCATCGAACGCCGGTCGAGGTTTTTGTTATGGTTGGTTGCGTATAATAAGGGATGTTGATAATAAGGCCCTATGCAATGTTACTCTGTGAACCGTGTCAGGACTTGACCGTAGCAGCACTAAGCAGCTGTTAATGTGTGCCATAGAATATCTTTATTGGAGTTACCTGTTATATTAACACTTCGGTAATAAATGTCGGAGCCGGTGCATAGTATATTTGGACATTATATGTATAAAGAAAATAAATATAGATATAGCAAATTTAAAACAAAAAAAGCACTCTTAAAATTTGATACATCAGATATGTTTGAACTTGCCTTTTTCTTTGCAGAAGAAAAACCAATAATAGCTACAAAAATCACCGATGAAGGTTTTCCCTCATTTGACATTGTTGTAGCATCCCCGGACTATGACATGACTTTTGAAGAATATGAGGAATTGATTACTGTTGAAAAATTATATGAAACAATCTTTAATTCCGTTGATTTTAAAGAAAAAAACGACTGCTGGAACTAATCTATCAAAAATTATCAATAATTATAAAACAGTATATCTAATCCATTGTTTTAGTTGTGCAATATCTTTTTTGCTACCGCTTTCGCTATTTGTTCAGTCCCCTTTGAATTTAAATGAACTTTGTCTGAACTGTATAGTTTAATATTGTCAATTATTAATCTAGCATTTAATTGTTCTATATGCATTTCATCAACAATCTTTTTTATTTCAGGGTTAATATGATTAATCATAATGTCATCACGAATATCAAACAATATCTCCTTCAAATATTTATGTGCCTTAGGTGGAATCATCGCTATAATTCTAACTGAGGGATTTGCTAGTTTATATGAATTTATTAAATTTATATATTCTCTTTTAAAATCCTCAATATCTTCAGCATTCTTCCAACTTTTTGCCCATGTATCATTCGTCCCTAACATCATCACAACAATGTCAGCTTTAAACTGCAAGCTCTGTTTATATTCTGATAACTTTGAATACATATCTCTTGATAGCGTCACGGTGGAACCTGGGTGTCCATAGTTATTAACACAATATTTATCTCCTAGAATATTTTGTAACTTTACTGGATAATTATTTTTATACCACCCGTCAAGATTACTCCCATATGTTAAGCTGTCCCCAACACAAGCAACTTTTATTTGACCTTCTCTCTCTATTTGCATTTTATGTTTTATCCCTAACAGTCCATAACTAAACAAAAGTGATATCGTTAATGTAACAATTATTATTATGCATATTAATGCAATGGCAACTCTATTTATAAAACTATTTCTTTTATTACTCATTCAAAATCCACTCTACAACTTGTGCGGCAACTTTATTGCCTGCAAGCATAGGAACAAAAATCAAACTGCCTAATGCTTTGCCTTTTGTCCTTTCGTTTCCTATTGCCATTACTGTTGTTACACCATTTTCTATTCCACGCTTTCTCAAATTTAGACGTACAGCTTTTGCTAATGGACAATCATATGTTTTACTTATATCACATAATATAATTTCAGCATTAATAAGCTTTGCTGTACCCATGCAAGATATAACCTTTTTATTGCACTTTTTAGCTCGTTCTATTATTTCAGCTTTTGATTCTACATCATCAATTGCATCTATAATATAATCATACTCTTCAAAATTTATTTGTTCATATGTATCTGGTTTATAAAAAAAACTATACTTAATAACTGTAACATTATTATTAATGCTTGTTATTCTCGCACTCCATAAATCAGTTTTAAATCTTTCACAACTTCCATCTACAGCAATCAACTGGCGGTTAAAATTACTCTCTTCAACTTTATCTCCATCCACCAGTCCAATTTTTCCAATTCCAGTCCTAGACAGACATTCGACTACTACTCCACCAACTCCACCAAGACCAAACAACAGCACTTTTGCAGATTTAAGCTTATTATAACCATCTTCTCCAATTAGCTCTTTTAATCTTAAAAAGCGATCACTTTCCATATTTCAACATCAATGGATATTTTTATTTCTTCTCACTGTCATTAGTTGTATCGTTTGATACATTATCTACACTACTTACATTTATGTTTGAATCTGCAACATCTCCCACTGTAGCTTGTTCATTTATATCAGCTATATCAATTATTTCACCACATTCATCGAGCATCCCTTTTTCTTCAGCTTCCTTGTTTCTCTTATCAATAATTTCTCTTGCTTCACGCTGTTCCTTCTCCCCAAATTTATAGAAAAACATAGGTATAGCTGTGGCTATCGTACTTAATGCCGCAAATAACATTAACATCGCCCAAAACTTATCTTTACCAGCTCCATCAAGACTGCCAGGGGCATTTGGTTTAATCCCTGCAGTATTATATGCAAGAATACCTATAAATGCTCCAACTGCGAGACCGCTTTTATTTATAAATGTTTGCATAGCAAAACATATACCTTCCGCTCGTTTTCCTTTATGCAACTCTAAATAATCAACCGTATCTCCAATCATCGCATACGATGCAATATTTGAAATTCCCGCTGGTATACCAGAAAGAAATATTGCTATAAATACTAGTACTACAGTTGATGTTTTTGCATAGTTACCTTTATCTGTTGCAAGTCCGACAAAGAAAACAATGAGCATAATAATTCCAACAATTATATGACTCCAAATATATGGCTGTTTCTTACCCATTTTTCTAGTTAACAGCGGAATCAAAACTGATGCGATAAGTCCTCCTGGTACAACCGCAATAGTTATCAATGTAAATAAGCTTTCTCCTTTAAAGAGTGGCACACCACCTATATGAAGAAATTCAACATTACTCCATACATATTTTGCAAAATATATTCCACCAGCAAATGCAAACACCATTCTTGCTGAACCTAATACTCCAGAAAGAACTATAAGCAATAAAGGTTTATTACTAAACAATAATTTTAAGTTTTCTTTTAATGATGTTGTTTTTTCGCATTTTGTTTGAATCTCTTTTGTACCCCAGAAACCTATCATTAGTAATGGAACAGATACAACTGCAAGCACTATAGCAATAACAAAATATATTTTTTGCAGTTGTGCTCCTTTTGCTGCTGCAAAACCATCTGCAATTTTTTGTAAAGCTATTTGAGCATCTCTACCTACCGCCTCATGTGCTGCCTTACTTGCCATATCATATTTATATGAGATGTCCCTCGTTAAATTATCTGTGATTAACGGAACTATTACTGTAACCACACCTGCTCCAAGGGTAGATATCAATCTTGCTACTGTAAGCAAATTACTACGCTTATATGTATTATTTGTCATTGTTGTAGACAATCCCCAGTATGGAACATCAATGGCTGTATAAAGCATTGTCCATGCTAAATAAAGAACAGTCGCCGCCGCAAATGAACCAGCATTATTTTTGAAAATTGGTAAAAAACACAATATTGTTGCAACTGCAATAGGTATAGGTGTCCAAAATAAATATGGTCTACATTTCCCCCATTTAGTTTTCGTTCTATCAACTATAGATCCCATAATTGGATCATTAAATGCATCATAGAATCTTGTAAATAGCATTAATAAAGCAACCGATAATGCTGCGAAGCCTACTCCGTCAGTCATGAAAATTGGTAAATAAGAACCTATAACTGAACAAACTAAATTTTGTCCAAATCCAGCAATAGCATAAGACCAACCATGTCTTGGTTGTACATCCCCATCGTTAGGTTTTGTGCCAAAAATTTTATGACCAAAAGGAATCCGGGTTTTTTTTGTACCTTCAGAATTACTCATTGTTTTCCCCCTAAGAAAACTTGATATTAAAAGTTTAACAAATTTATATATATTAATTCAATGAAATTACTGTTATTAATATACTTATATTAATTAATAACATACTGATAGTTTTCATGACCCACGACTTTATCCAAATACTCTTCTATTTCTTGACTATACTTGATGCCGTGCGTAACTTTATATACTTGATTTTCTTCCATTACCTTTATCATTACAGCTGTACTTCCTCTTTCAATGTGAGCAAATTTATATTGCAAATCTTTCATTATCAACGCTGTATGAACTTTTATTTTTAATACATGGTTATCTAAAGTATTCCTATTTGCTACCTCTTCTGGAAATCTTTCAACATCTGAGATTAAAAACCTAACCTCATCACTGTCTTTTCTTTCCGTGAGCTTACCAGTAATTAATAGTGGAGTAGCTTTTGTAAGTTTTAATGAATGCTTATCATACTCTCTTCCGAAAATGACAAATGGTATTGTTCCATACAAATCTTCTAAAACTCCCAGTGCAAATTTTTCACCTCTCTTTGTAGACTTAATATCCATTGAAGAAATAACCGCAGCAACTGTAACTGTTTTATTCACAAATTCTGGATTTACAATCAAATTAGATTTTTTCTCCATATCTTCACTAGTCTCTTCAACTTGTTCATCTACTGAGTCAAGCTCAACAAAACTATCTTTTTCAACATACAACTGATTAGATCTAAAAGTTACTCTAACATCATTTGCCTGTTCTCTACTTACCGGATGTCCTGAAAAATACATGCCTAAATAATTTTTTTCATTTGCAAGAATAATAGCTTTATCAAATTCAGCTACATGTTGATAGCTGATTGTATTTGGATTATATTCACTGTTATCATCAAACAAAGACATCTGACCAGATGACTTGTGTTTATTCGCAGATTTAATTCCATCCGTTACTGCTGAATATGCTGCATTGTATGTTGCTCTTGTTTCTCCAAAACAATCAAAAGCTCCGGAATAAGATAATGCATAATTTGAATTTATTTTTAATTCATCAATATTTTTTTCAACAAAGTCAACATAGCTTGCATATTTCCCATTATTTCGATTAGCAATAATATTGTCTGCAAATCTTTCACCTACTCCCACTATACCTGCAAGTCCATACCTAACTTTACCATTCTCTACAGAAAATTCACGCTTTGAATTCTGTACGCATGGTGGAAGAATTTCAACTCCAAGCTTTTTAAGATAATTAATATAACTATCAACTTCATCTCTACGATTAATACGGTTATTCAGCATTGCTGTTATCAAATATGTATTATAATAAGTTTTCAAATACGCAGTTTGATATGAAATATATGCATAAGCAACGGCGTGCGACTTATTGAAAGCATATTTTGCAAAGTCACGAATACTTTCAAAAAGATTCTCCGCTACTTTCCTATTCATTCCAAGTTTGACAGCACCTGCTATTTCGGTATTTGTTGCATCTCCAGGAAGTATTCCGCCATCTATAAAGATTTTTTTATGTTGTTGGAATTTTTTTTCATCTTTCTTTGAAATTGCTCTTCTCATGATGTCTGCAATGCCATATGTATATCCTGCAACTTTCTGAGCTATTTGCATAACCTGTTCTTGATATACTATACATCCATATGTAGTCTCTAAAATACTTCTTAATTTTTCATCAACATATTTTATTCCAGCAGGATTTTTCTTTCCTTCAATAAATTGTGGTATAAAGCTCATAGGACCTGGTCTATATAATGCTATTCCTGCAACTACATCCTCCAAACTTGCCGGTTCAAGTTCTTTCATAAATGATGTCATCCCTTGTCCTTCAAGCTGGAATATTCCTACACAATCACCAGATGATATTTGCCTAAAAACTTTCGGATCATTATATTCCATTTCATCAAAATTTATCTTTCTTCCGGTATCTTCTTCAATATATTTACATGCTAAATTTATATCAGTTAATGTCATCAATCCAAGAATATCCATCTTAATTAATCCAATATCTTCAAGGTGCGTTTTGTCAAATTGAGTACACAATGCATCCTTGTTTCTGGACAGTGCCACATGCTTTAATATCTCATCCTTGCATATAACTATACCAGCTGCATGCATTGAAGCCTGCCTTATACTTCCATCAAGTAATTTAGCCTCATCTATAACTCTTGAAATCTCAGGATCGTTGAGATATCTATCATATAAATCTTTACAAAATTCCTCGTTAAGTGGATCTGGATTTACAAGTTGCTCCAACGGGGTTTTTGGATTTTCAATAACTTTTACAAGATCATTTGAAGTTTTGAAATCAATATTGTATACCCGAGCCACATCCTTAATGCCGGCTTTAGCACTTATAGTTGAATAAGCAATAATCTGTGCAACATTTTCATGACCATATTTTCTACGTATGTAGTCAATTACTTTTTCTCTCTGATCAACACAAAAATCAACATCAAAATCCGGATATGTAACTCTCTCTTTAGATAGAAATCTCTCAAACAAAAGATGATACCTCAGTGGTTCAACATTCGTTATTCCAACAAGATATGCGACTATACTTCCAACTCCACTTCCTCTTCCAGGTCCTACCGGTATTCCGTTATTCTTCGCAAAACGTATATAGTCTAAAACTATTAAAAAATAATCATTGAATCCACAATCATCAATGACTTTAAGCTCATAATCAAGTCTATTAATTATTTCATCCGTTACATTTTTATATTTCTTTTTTAAATTCTCATATGCAAGATCATGTAAATATTGTTTTGCACTTCTTCCATTCATGTCTGGTGCCGTAAAATCTGGAATGTATACTTCTTTTGCTTGAAGCTCAAAATATTCACCATCAACTTTGTCTGCAATTTCTCTAGTACTTGCTATCGCTTCAGGACACCATGAAAAAAGCTCACTCATCTGCTCTCCAGACTTTAAATAAAATTCTCTTGTTCTAAATCTTGGGCTATTTTCACTTGCGGGATCATCTTTTTTTGCTTTCATATTTATACACATTAAAGTGTCTTGAACATTCGCATCTTCCTTGTTTATATAATGAACATCATTTGTAGCAACAACCTTTACTCCAATCTCTTTTGCAATCTTCACAAGGTCTTTCATAATCTTGCGTTCATCTTCTAAATTATGATCTTGTATTTCTATATAATAGTCGCCTGGTGCAAAAATATCTCTATATTTTTCAGCAACTGCTTTTGCTCGACTATATGAAGCATATAAAAGGTTTTGAGGTACTTCCCCTGCGAGACATGCACTTAAGCATATGACACCATCCGTATGATCTTTAAGTATATTAAAATCTATACGAGGTTTGTAATAAAAACCTTCATCAAAGGCATGACTTGAAAGATACATTAAATTTCTATATCCTGCCATATTTTTGGCGAGTAAGATTAAATGATATCTCTTTGTCGATTTCTTATCATACATATCATCTGCAACATAAAACTCTTCTCCAATAATTGGCTTTATGCCTTCTTTTCTAAGAATACTAACTGCATTATATGCAGCGTACATGTTACCATGATCAGTTATGGCAACAGCATTCATTCCATGAGCCTTTAGTGCCTCAGCTAATGGATATGTATCAACAGCTTTAAATTTTTCATTCCCTTCCTCATCTTTAATTCGCTTGCATACTTTTCTAGACAAGCGAACTTGTCCATCAAGAAGACTATAGTCAGTGTGTAGATGAAGGTGAACAAAATCAGTCATCAATTTCCTCCGCCATTTTAATAATTCTTCTCATCCTATGATTTAAACAGCTCTTTGTTATAAACAACTGTTCTGCCAACTCACTCATGCTTTTATTTTGCCAAGCAAGTCTGGCTTCAGCTACTTCCCGAATACCTTCTTCAAGTTTTTCCAGTCTATACTTTGATAACAACTTATTAATTGCAATAACCTGTTTGGCTGATGCATTATATGTTTTATCAAGATTAGCTGCTTCACATATGGATTGTCTATTTATTATATTTGCGACTTCTCTCTCTTCTAGTATCTTACTCAAATAAATACCGCATTCTGTTAATTTCAGCAAATTAAGCAACTTAAGTATCTGTTCACTTTGTTTTAAATATATCTGATATTCTCCAGCCCAATCAGATATTTTTGCTTTTATTCCTCTATATTCTAGTACATCTCTAACTTCTTCAGCATAATCAATATCCGGCACAATTAATCCTAAATGATATCCTACGCTTTTTTCTTCCTCATTATCTTCTATGACTAAATTAAAATTTGCAAGTATCATACCTCTAATATATGCAATGAATAGTCTATTTTCATCATAATATTTTTGTCTGTTTGAGTATATAAGGTCATCTACAATGGATGTTACCCCAAACCCACTGATTTCGATTTCATATACAAGTCCATTTTCCTTTTCTCTAGTATATAAATTTAAATCTACATTGTATGAATTGTTAATAAGACTATATATAAATGAATAATCATATTCTCTACATTTGACTTGTAACTTTAATCTACGATTATCTTTTACGACGGTACCATTTACTTTTAAATATGCAGCAAGAAATGCATCAATTGCATCTTCATCATATTCATATTCAATTATTTCATTAACAAGTTTTTCTGTAAATTTCATACTCTCTTCTTAAATATAGGGCTCTTTCCATTCAACCCATATATTCTTTCTTGGTCAATATCATGACGCTTTATAAAGTCCAAAACTTTATCAAATTTTCCTATTTTATCTGCATAATGTGCATCAGAACCTATTATATATTTAACATCTATTTTCTTACCTTCTTCAATTACCTCATCGAGAGTTTCGATGTGCTTTTCATTAAATTCTATATAAACATCATTTTCTTTCGCAGCATTAAATACTGCTGGCACATCTACCATACACCTATGATTCAGATGTACTAGAACATCTACAGCACCACTTTGTATAATCTTTATATAAATTGCAGTATTACTTTCAATTAGTTTTTTTCTTGCATCAATACTATAAAAACCATTTGAAAAAAGAAAACGACCACTTTCCTTATTATGAACAAATCTGTGGAATCCAAAATTAATATAGTCGAATTTAGGAATCCACTTTTTAGGAACATCTATATTGCCTGTAACCAGTACATTCGCTTCAATACCCTTAAGAATTTTCAAATCACTCTTAATATGATGTATATCCCTGTGCTGCTTTTGTAACTTTTTATCATTCAATCCAAAAAACATTGTTGTGAAACTGTGATCTGTTATTCCTAACTCTTTAAGTCCCTCTTCTTCAGCTACTCTTACTGAATCAATAACTTCATTATGTCCATCTGAATATTTTGTATGTGAATGATAGTCTCCGAAAATCTGCATACATGAATTTTAACACAGCTATTGGTTTTACTGAAACCAAAAAAGTATTTCTAATATTTTAATATCCCCGCTCATTTTAGCGGGGATATTAATTCACAAAACTATATCTTAACTCTCAAGCTCAATTACGGGTCTGATTGCATATACATTGTTTACATCATACTCATCGGCTTGATTCCACCTAATTGCGT
>CAUUJG010000024.1:0-7459 GCA_963545485.1 uncultured Clostridia bacterium
ATATTTTATAGCCCTTCCCACACCTTCTCTTTTAATTTCACCTTCAGCTACTAATTTTCTTAATGAGCCTTCAATTGAGCTTACACTTAACGACGGACAAAGTTCTCTGATATCTTGTTTTGTAAAATATCCAAACTTTTGTGAAATTGCTTTCCGTACAATTTCTAATGCAGAAAGTTTTTATTACATAAGATTTAAAGTCTAATTCCACTTATTGCCCTATACCATATACCACGGTATCCGTATATCGTTAATACAAGGTATCGGATATACTTCTTTAGCCAATGATACAATTAATCCATTTGCCCGCTTTGTATTAATATCATCTACCTTTGAAAGGTTCTCAATTAATTTTTTAGGTATAGCGATTCCATTGTTAACTTCTATAGGATGCATTTTATTTTCTGCAATATAAACAATTGGTACATATGTGTTCTTTGAAATATGATAGTAAAAAATATTTTCATCATCATATAAATATGAATAATTTTTAATAAACTCCATAATTACATAATTCTCAAATAGCTCTCTAGACATTGTTCCCACAATCATATTTTCAATGTTGTTGTAATTCATACTATATGCCACAAGTCCACTATCACACACATATACCTTGATAAAGCTACTTGATCTTTTTTTATTATATGCATGCAATAAATGTATAACCCCCATCTCTTGTAAAATAGCGAGCCATTTAGATACCGTAATTTTTTTTATACCAACCCTGTCGGTTAACATTTCATAGTTAAGTACTCTAGTAAAACTAGATACACATACATGTATGAATTCTCTAAATTTATCTATATTCTCTGACCCAATTCTATTTATATTTTTAAAAATTACCTTATTTATATAATCTTCATAATATTTAGTGTTTCGTATGTCTTTTGATTCTCTTAATTCAAATGAACTGCCTTGCCAAATGCTTAAATATAAATCTTCAATACTTCTTTTCTGAAACATTTTCTCCCTTTCAACAAGATCATCAAATTCAAATACAATGTCTTTATTCAAACATATATTTTCACATTCTCTTTGCGATGATTGATGTAATTTCAAAAAAATAACTTCATTCTGAAGACACACTTTAAATTTATCAATAACACTTTTAATTGGAATCCCTGCAATCCAAAATCTTTTATCTGATGTATCAAGCGTTTCTCGTATAATTTCAGCTAGTTCTGGCATTACTTCTACATTGTCAATAATAAACGATTTACTATTACTATCGGTAAAAAATTTACTACGGCATTCTTTTAATCTTGTTGCAATTTCAACATCTCCGAGATCTATGTAACTCCTTTGAGTTTCATCCGCAAGATGTCTTAACATTGTTGTTTTCCCTATCCCTATTCCTCCAGCAATGAAAACAACATTATATTTTTCTGTATAATCTAAGATGATTTTTTCAAGCTGCCTTTTAATATATTTCATGAGATTATACCCCTTTATCAAAACATTCCATAAATTAAATTATATTGCATGGTATAAGTGTGTTTTTTTCATCAATTTTCTCTAAATCATTACACATGCATATTATGCCTCCATTGCCACGATCCAATTGCAATCTATCCAATATTTCAAATTTTTTAACTTCTTTATCTCTAGGATTTTGAGACAATTTTATTTCAAAAGGATGAACTACACCTTCTTTAAACAACAACAGATCAATTTCGTTTCCGTTCAAGTCTCTATAATAAAATAATGACCCTTTAGACTTTGCATATGACATATTCCGCACAAATTCCATCACTACATAATTCTCAAAAAAATAACCGCTCGATTGTCTATGCATTAATGTGTCAAAAGAATCAAATGAGCTTAAATGTGTTGCAAACCCCGTATCACAAAAATATAACTTAGGCGTCCTAGTTAATCTTTTAATTTGATTGTTTTCATATGGTTGTAATAAATATATAATTCCTAATCCCTCTAATAAATTTATCCACTTTTTTGCTGTTACTTCAGATATTTCTGTCATCTGTGCCAATCTCGAATAATTAATTTGCTGAGCAGTATATAATGCACACAATTGTATAAATTTCTTGAACTTCATTATCTCAGAAACTCCACCGCTTTCTACGGCATCTTGATATAAATTGGTTTTGAAAAGCAAATTAAAATACTCATCTATTTGCCATTCTTCTGCCCCCTGAACTTTTGGAATCCCACCTTCCCATATATTTCTATATACACTTTCTATTTTGTTATTCGGAAATTTTACTTTTCTCTTCGCTAATTCTAAGAAAGAAAAATCTTTGAATTCTTCGGTATCTATCATCATTTTTTCCTTTTGCGACAAAGAATATAGCTCACACAACATTATTCTTCCAGCTAGACTTTCTCCCGCCAATTTCATCATTGAAAATTTTTTAGATCCCGTAAGCCAAAATAAACCATTACTCTCACTTTCATCACACATGATTTTAATAGGCTTAAACAATTCCGGCACTCGCTGTATTTCATCTATCAATATTGGTGGCTTATAAATTTCTAAAAATCTCTTCGGGTCATTTTTTGCAAAATAAAAAGTATCTACATCATCCAAATTTACATACCGCCTATTGGTTCCATCTGCTAAATGCTTCAACATAGTTGTCTTGCCAACTTGTCTAGCTCCAGTTAGCAGTATCGCTTTTGAATAGCTGTTTATTCCCAAAAACTTTTCTTCTAATGTTCGTTTAACATATTCCATATTTTTTATTCAAATCCACACTCCACTTATATATTAGCATGAAAAAAACAAATATTTAACACTTTTTTTATTCAAATCCATAGTATGGTTTAGTTTTTGAATAAAATTTTATGATTTGTACAAGGAACAACACTAATAAAAATCAATATCGTGAACTTTTGATTTTAATTGATATGATCATTAATATGTGCTATAAAATATAAGTCTTTGCCGCCATGGTCAAGAGGTCAAGACGTCGCCCTCTCACGGCGGAATCAAGGGTTCGATTCCCTTTGGCGGTACCACAACAAAGAAATTGCTACCTAATCATATCGAAATTAGCCCAAATATGCCCCTTGTTTTGACGATTAGGATTCTTTTGATGGCATTATCAACGGTGAGCACAAAGACCTTAGAATGGCGGAAAATGATTATAAATAAAATATGGACATCGTGTTGGGACATCCATATTCGTGAAATGCTTATATTTATTACTTTTGTAAAGCTGAATTTTTCAACCTATTTGTCGTATTCAGTTTTTGAAAATATGAACCTACTTAGCCACACGCAACCCAAGAAGAGAATAAGTGTATTCACTAGCGAGCGTGCCGTAATAGTCGATATTATAACTATGTGTATTGGAACCCTGGTTACGCGTACCTAACCATGTTTCTTGAATACTAATTCCGTAGACCCGAGTTGTTATCTTTCTAAGTGCTTTGTAACTACCTGAAACTGCCGTTGCGTAGTCTGTTACTTTTTTATACTTTAGCTTCTCTTTGATTTCGGCAGCTGTGTTTTGGTTACAGTATGTGAGGGCTGTATTCCATGGGAGTGCGTCGTTGCCTCCTAACTTTGGTAATGAAAGTGTATAGTCAATTTGCATCTTCTGTGCCATTATTCTTAGATATCCCTCTATATATGATCCACTATATATATTGCTGTTAGGCTGTCCATTATCAAAGATAGAGACATCGAGTGTGTTCTTTGTCCACTGCTTATTAGTTTCTAGTGGAAATTCTTCCCATTCTACTGGCTCAAATTTGTAGTATTCTCCGTTGATTACTTCAAACTTGTTGCCTTTATTATATGCCAAAGTATAACTAAACTTTCCATATCCTGTCTTTGGCTCATTATTAGCTACTTCTTCTGTTATGGTTGTTCCCTCTATCTCGCTTGATGTAGCTTTCGTTTGTGGATATAGTCCTTTATACTTTTCTACATCCTCACTAAACTGAGCTGTTATTTCGTAAGTGTTACCCCCTGTGGTAATTGGGTCGTTGTCTTGATATCCAACATATTTTACTGCCTTTTGCGTTAGACTACTAAATGGCAAGCCTGTATTCTGCAGTGGCTTTAGCGTATATGGTAATCTTTCACTTGGCACATTAAGTGTTATTTTATTCTCCGACTGTACTGCATCTATTCCAGCATCGCTATAATACCAGCCGTTTCCTTCCAAACCTCCAATATTTACTGTAGCTCCTAACTCTCTATATGTGACTGTTAGATTGTATGTATTACCAGCCTTGTTAATATTTACTTCACCGCTGTATCCTGTCTGTTCAACTTTGCTACCACCAACTGTAAATACACTGTCTGTTCTTAAATGCTTTAGTGTATATGGCATCTTACTATATGGTACATTAAACGTTATATTTGTATTACTTTCATCTGGTCTCGCTGTTATTCCATCTGCTTCATATCTTAAATCGGTTCCACTTAATCCATTTAGATTGATATTTACTATTGCATCTCTCTTCCTCATGTTAGGGATTAACGTTGCGTCTGCTGTTACAGAATTTGGATTGCCAAACCTATATATATTTCCACCATTTAACCAACCATTAAATTCATCTTCTTCCGTTCCCGCAATTATTGGTGTTTCATCTCCTTCAAAACTATATCCATGTCTAAACTTAAGGATTTTGTTATCATTCGCAATTTCCACTGCACCCTTTACATTGGATATATTAACAGTATCTGTAGTATCTAAGGTGATTGTTCTTATTTGTCTCTTTACGTAGAATTCAATAACTGTATTTGGTGCCTTTACCTGAATTGGTTGCTCTTCGCCTACTGCTTCGCCATCGTGTTTGTAGGACATTTCATCTTTCTTATAAATTGTTTCATTGATTTTTGCTTTAACAATATTTAGCAATTCAGATGCCTTAACCGTTTGTCCCTCTTTCTTTTTGATATTTGAAGCATATTCAGCATCTGTGTCTTCCGCCTGCTCGTATCCATCCCCAAATGTCTTTTGACCCTTGATTACAAATTTAATCTCTATCTTATTCTTCATGTTGGGTCTTAATGTTATATTCGATGTTACAGAGTTTGTATTGTCAAACCTATATGTATTTGAATCTTTTAACCAACAATTAAATTCCTCATTTTCCGTTTCTGCAATCGTTGGCGTTTCATCTCCTACAAAATTATATCCATGTCTAAACTTAAGGATTTTGTTCTCATTTGCAATTTCTACTGCACCCTTTAGATTGGATGTATTAACAGTATGTGTAGTATCTAAGGTAATTGTTCTGATTTGTCTATTGATGTAGAATTCAATAACTGTATTTGGTGCCTTTACCTGAATTGGCTGTATTTCGCTTATCGCTTCGCCATCATGTTTATAGAGCATTTCGTCTTTGTTGTAAATTGTTCCATTTATCTTTTCTTTAACGGAATCTAGTAGCTCAGTTGCTTTGATTGTATCCTCTTCTTCCTTTTCAATGCTTGAGACATATTCACTTTCTGTTCCTTCTGCCTGCTCGTATTCATCTCCAAATGTTTTTTGCCCTTTGATTGTGAACTTAATTTTTACTTTCTTTTTTATGTTAGGCTTATTTTCTTCTTCGCTTGGTTTCTCTTTTTCCTCACTTGGCTTATTGCCTTCTTCGTTTGGTTTCTTTCCTTCCTCATCTGGCTTCTTTTGTTCGTCTGGTTTCTTTTGTTCCGTTTGTTTCTCTGGTGTTGTTGGTTTGTCTGGCGTCTTCCTCGTGCATCCAAAAACTGCTATTGCCATTGTAAGAATTAAAATTAAGATTATGCTCAACTTAAAAGTCTTTTTCATATAACCACCTCTAAAGTAAATTACCTATAGCATTTTACCACCAATAATTCTATTTTCTCAATAATTAACGAGTCTTAAGTAATGAAATAACGGTATCAAAACTATCGAATTTGAAAACAAAAAAGCCTGTTTCTAATATCATAGTTTGAGAGACTTTACAATATCTCTGTGAGACTCAAGTCATAAATATCCGCACATCTAACCCACTCAAACACCCTAAATTAACACCCCCGCCCATAAGTATTATTGAGCATGCTCTACAAACCCACAATGACATGTTATACTACCTAATCATATTGAATTTACCCCAAATATTGCCCCTAAGTGTCCTAGTTTTAACGATCTGAATTCTTTCGATGGAATATCAACGGTGCATGGATAAACCCTAGAATTGGGGAAAATGATTACATAAATAAATATGGATTCGTATTAAGAAAGCCATATCGCTAAATTCCAGACTTGCTGTTTGTTTTTTCGATTAAAAATTACGACCCCCAATTAACCCTACATCTAGATTTTTCTAATTTATAGCCTCCAATAACAGTCCCAATCTTCTTAATATTTACTACATCCCAATCTTCATGCCATCCATCAGGTTTATCACCTACTTTACAATTAGCTTCCTTTAGTCCAGAAGAAAGAAAAACACTAGACCCCATTTTTTCAACACTTTTGGGAATTGTTATTCCTCTAATATCGGTCTGATAGAAAGCCATCTCACCTATAGATTTTAAGCCCTCATTTAGAGCAACAGTCTGTAATCTTTCGCATCCTGAAAAGGCATATGCTCCGATTTGTTCTGTGCTTTTTGGAATAGTAATTGAATTAATTTTTGCATCACTAAAAGCATAGTCCCCTATTTTTTTCAAACCTTCATTCAATTCAACACTTTTTAAATTCTTGCATGCAAAAGCATAGTCGCCAATTGTTTCAATTGAACTTGGCACTGTTATTTTTTCAACAAATTTGTTGTGCTGGAAACTATGTTCCTCGATTTTTTTAATTTTATACCCTTTGTATTCGCTTGGGATGTGGACGTTTTCTGATGCCCCAATATATTCTTCAATGCTATATCCACCTTCTATTCTTTTCATCTTGAAATTTTTCTCTACATCAGAATCGCTCGTCCTTTTATGAGTTGTTGAACTACGTGTCGCTGAATCTCCACACCCAAATAATGAAACAGCCATGGTCAAAACTAATATCAACAATAGACATAATTTAATACTTTTTTTCATAACACATCTCCTATCATTTACAATATCTTACCCCTATTTTATTTTGTCAATATTTTAGTAAGTTTTAGGTTGTGAAAAACACATAAAACAATCGTTTAAATTACTAAAAGACTCGTAGAAAATAAAATAGCACATATTTCTAAAGGAAATCTAAGACTTGTTGTGTAAAAAATATTTATTAGATATGAAAAATTCTAATAAATAGTATTTAGACAAGATTATTTACATGATCAAATCACTACACACCATGCACATTCTTCAAAAGTACGATGAAATGGATATAGTAAGGTTTGAAGAAATTTTATCCAACATAGTCTACCTATGAATAATACTCAAATAGTTTCAATTTTAAGCGGTGAAAATAAAAAGAGGTTTAGCTAAAAATTTTAGACAATCTTGTCGTTTATTTCCTTAGAAAAAGCAGAATAAAAACCTTAGAAAAAGCAAAATAAAAACCTTAGAAAAAGCAAAATA